>NZ_CP007029.1:1822191-2467037 GCF_000227685.2 Thioalkalivibrio paradoxus ARh 1
CCCCGGCCCGGTACGCAGGTCCGGGGGAATCGTGATCCCGTTGATTTCTCCTGCCGAGGCGAGGCGCGTGCTGCGCGAAGCCGACTGCCTGCACAGCCGCGAGGCGGTCGAGACCGCAATCGACCGCCTTGCTCAGAACACGGCCGAAGTCCTTGCCGAGCGCAATCCCCTGGTCCTCGGGGTGATGACCGGCTGTGTGGTGCTGCTGGGAGGCCTGCTCTCGCGCTGGTCGTTCCCGATGCACCTCGACTACGTGCACGCAACCCGCTACCGGGGCGACACCCGCGGCGGGCCGCAACTCCACTGGCTCGCGCAACCGCAGACCCCGATCGCCGACCGTACGGTGGTACTGGTCGACGACATCCTGGACGAAGGCGTGACCCTCGACGCGATCCGCCGGCATTGCCTCGACCAAGGGGCCGAGCAGGTGTTCAGCATCGTGCTGGTGGACAAGGCGAACCCGAAGCGCGATCCGCGCATCACCGCCGACCACGCGGCGTTGCAGGCGCCCAACCGGTATCTGTTCGGCTACGGCATGGACTACCATGACTACCTGCGCAACGCTCCGGGCGTGTTTGCGGTACGGGGAACCTGAGTCCCGGATTCCAGGCCAACCCCGGCGATTCCGATCGAAACCCAGGGCGTTGTGGTCGGCCTCGGCCCTGCGCATCGTTTCATTACGGGGTGCCGGCCCCGAGTCATTGGACGGGCGACGGGGCACAGGCCCCGGGTCATTAAACGGGGCGCAGGCCCCGATGAGGAAAGCGCATGAGCGACGCAGGTCTGGCGATCATCGGCGGCACGGGGCTGACTCGGCTCAAGGATCTCGAAATCACCCGCCGCGAAGTGATGCACACCCCCTACGGTGAGCCTTCCGGGCCGCTGACCTACGGCCGTTACCACGGCCACGAGGTCATCTTCCTGCCTCGTCACGGGGCTCAGCACACGATTCCACCGCACCAGGTGAATTACCGGGCCAACCTCTGGGCGCTCCGGAACGCCGGCGTCGACACCGTGCTTGCGATCGCCGCGGTCGGCGGGATCACCGCAGAGATGGCACCCGGTGTGATCGCGGTACCCGACCAGATCATCGACTATACCTGGTCGCGCTTTCACACCTTCTTCGAGGGTGACGGGAACGAAGGCGTGACCCACGTCGACATGACCTATCCCTACAGCCAGGAACTCCGGGAGACGCTGATTGCAGCGTCGCGGGAGCTCGGTCTCGGGGCGGTCGAGCAGGGCACCTACGCCGCGACCCAGGGGCCCCGCCTGGAGACCGCGGCCGAAATCGATCGACTGGAGCGCGACGGCTGCGACCTGGTGGGCATGACCGGTATGCCCGAGACGGCCCTGGCGCGCGAACTGGAGCTGCGCTATGCCTGTTGCGCGGTGGTTGCGAACTGGGCCGCGGGCCGGTCGGAAGGCGTGATCACGATGGACGACATCGCGCGCAACCTCGAAACCGGGATGGCGCGGGTGAAGCGGCTCTTGCCGGAAGTGATCTCCCGACTCTGAGAGGCTCTCCGCCGGAACGCAGACGCATGGCCGGAAATTGGCCGGTGGAATCGAGAGGCGCGGGCAACTAGCCACCGGCACCAGGGCACAGCCTCCGTATACCGTGCGCTTCAGTCATTGGGAACTTGGGAGAGCGAGTGGTGCGTCTCCCGGATCCGCCGAACGCCCAGGCACGCATCGAATTTAACATAATATACATTATGCGAAGTCGGATTCGCGGCTGTGGCTGGCAGTGCCTAGGCTACTGCGGCCCTGGCTCGCCCTGCGGCTCGATCAGTTGCCAGCGCGACAGCAGTGCCGGCCCGCGCACCTCCGCTCCGAGTGCACGCAGCCACTGGGCGACCCGGGTGTTCGAGTTGTTCCGCCAGGTATACGGCTCCGGGTGCGGTGCAAACACGAGATCGTACATCGCCACGTACCGGTGCCGTTCGGGCTTGCGCGCGTGCAGTGCGTCGAGTTCGTCGCGCAGCCGATCGGCATCGGCACCGGAGACTCGCAACGGGTACACCGCCTGAACGCCCACCCGCAGCTGCGCCAGCAATGCCGGCTCCTCCGGAGGCCCCCTTAACTCCCGACGTGCCAGCGTCGCCGGGGTCCTCAGGAACAGCGCAGCCAGCGCCGATCCGATCCTCATGTCCTGATCGGCATAGAAGCGCCAGTCGCCGTAGGCATAGCGAACCATCGAACCCGCCGGCGTGGCGACCACCAGGCTGGTATGCCGGCCATGGTCCAGCAGGAACACCGCCCGCGGATCGTCCACCTGCAGAGGCGGCTGGACCGGGGTCGCAGAACATCCCTGTATCAGAACAATGACCAACAGAAGTAAGGCCGTTTCGAGAATTCGACGCGGTCGCGGCACTGTGCGGTCCCCTTGCATCGGCTCCGGCATACCGCGGCCGCGGAATCCCCGATCGGCCTCAGTGTGCCTGGGCGATTTCTGTGAAACGAAACGCCATTCGATCGATCGCCTTAGCGTGAAAGTCACGGCCTGTCTCGTGTCCCGGGCAACCCGTAGGGCGGAAAAGCGCAGCGTCATCCGCCGCTCGGCGTTCGCGCCTGCGCGGCGCCTGCGGCAACCCCGGCGCCAGCTGGCGGATGACGGCCTTCGGCCTTTTCCGCCCTACGCCTCTTTCATCATCGGGGGTGGCCACAGGGGTCATGGCAGTTAGCCCTTGGAGTCCGCCGACGCCATGGCGGTACGGATGGCCTGCAGCATCGGCTCGGGATCCCGGTAATCGATCGGGATCGGCCGGTACCCGCGCGCGTCCCAGAAGACCAGCGCCGGAAAACTCTCGACATCCATCTCCCGCGCCAGTGCGATCTCGGCATCCAGTTCCTGCTGCACCGATTCCGACTGCAGCGCTTCGCGGAACTGATCGATGTCCAGGCCCAGTTCTTCGGCCAGCGCAATCAGGGTCGCCTGATCCGACGGATTCCGTGCCTGGGTGTAGTACGCGCGCTGAATCGCGGTGTTCATCGGGTATTCCCACTGCTCTCCCTGGCACCGGGCCGCGATCACCGCGCGGCAGGCGGCATAGGTGGCGCGCCGCGGAACGCACTCGGTCCAAAACGCGAAGTTGAGTTCGGTGTCGGGTACATGCTGCTGGATCCTGCGCCACGACGACTGCACCATCTCGCGCAGGTCCTCGGACATGGGTTCGTCGGTATCGGGTGCCAGCCCTCCAAGCAGCCGGCGGACCTCGATCTCCGGAGGCAGGCGTTGCAGAAGTTGTCCCAGCACCGGTGCCATCGCCCAGCACCAGCTGCACATCGGGTCGTGCACGTAATAGAGCACGGGTTTCTCAGGGAAGGAATTCATCGCGACTGCGTTCTCCTGTCCAGGTCACAGGTGTACCACGAATCGGCGGCCGTTACCGGCCACGGGTGGAAATCGGGAATTTCGGGTCGACGCGACGGGTTGCCCGCGCACCGGCCACCACGCCAGCGCCGGGCGGCGTCTGCGCCCTGCCCTACCGTTCGGGCTCACCGGCCGGTCGCTGTTGCTCCGGGCGCAACCGGGGGGTGAAATAGTCGTCGGCTTCGTCCAGGTCGACCGGCTTGCCCTCGCGGTCGACCAGCGGCTGCTCGTAATCCTTCCACCCCCGCAGGCCCGTCTTCAGGCTGAATATCTGTTCGTACCCCAGCAGTTTCAGGCTCGCGCCGGCCAGCAGGCTGCGGTTGCCCGAACGGCAGACGAGCACGACATCGCGGTTGCGGGCCCGCACCAACTCCGGCACGGTCTCCTCGTAGTCCCACTCGCAAGCCGACTCGAGGATCCCGCGCGGCACGTTGATCGATCCCTCGATGTGCATCGCGTCGAATTCGTAGGGCTCGCGGACATCGACCACCAGAGTGTCGGGATCGGCCGACAGTTTCTCCTCGAGATCCCACGGCATCAACTCCGGCACATCCCGACAGCAGTCGTTGACCAGATCCATGAACTTCTTCATCGCGTGATCCCCGTATCGGCTAGCTCTTGATGTCGTCGGCAGCGCCGCTGGCCTGGCCACTGCCGCGGTCCGGTGCCGGTCTCGATCGCACGGAACGCCCCGTGCGCGCTCGCAGTCAGGGGCACAGGCGGTCGAGATGCGGAAACAGGCCACCGGTGACCGGATCCAGTGCCATTCGCAGTCCCGAACCCACCGCATCGGTGTTGCCGAAGATCGGCGCCAGCAACGGCTCGCCGACCAGCCCCATGACCAGCAAGCTCTCGAGCAGTAAACGATCCTCGGTGGGCAGCGCGTCGTCCAGCTCGCGGAACTGCCTGCAGCGTTCCGGATCGGCGACACAGGCGTCCATCCGGGCGGCATCGTCGATCAGATGCTCGATGCGGCGGTGTCCGGCCGCACTGGGCCGGATCGGAGCGAAATAATCCTCGATCGCCTCGAACAGATGCACGACCACGCCCTGATCGGAGCATTTCGACAGCGCGAAGCGCACCGTGTCGAGGTACGCCTGTCCCGGGGCGTCGAGGCTGCGCCGCAACTGGGCCGCAAACACGTTCCCCTGCCCGGCCGCGGCCTCGAGCACCGGCGCGAGATCGCCGTGGCGCGGGTGTGGCGCCCGGTCGTGCGGCAGCCTATCGGGCAGGGTCTTCAGGAAACCGACCCGATAGGCGGTTTTGCGCTGTCCCTTTTTCCATAGATCGAGCCGCACCGGCTCGTCGATCAGCCCCGGCTGGAGCACCAGACGTACCGATTCGACCATCTGCGCCGGTTGTTCCTCGTAGGCGAGAAATTCGACCAGAAACTCGGCGAGAACGCGCGCCATGCTGCCGTTGACAACCGCCTCGCGCCGGAGCATCGCCCGGGCATGGTCCGACGACTGCAGCAGCCACCACGCGCGGCTGGCGAGTTCGTCGGTCAGCCCGCTCGCGTGCACCACCGCCGCCAGCGCCTCCGGTTCCCCCAGCTTCAGCAGGCCCTCCAGGCTCTCGGCGCGCGCGTGCCCTACCCTGCGCGTCCAGCGCTTCAGGTAGGCCGGGTAGCCGTGCGGCACTCCCAGCACCGCGCTCGAAATCACCTCGCGTACCTGGCGCAGGTACTTGTCGTCCGGGCAATTCGGGTTCAGCACGATGCGCGCCTCGCCGCGCCCGGTCAGTGCGTGCACCGTCATTTTGCCCTCGTCGATGCGCAGCGCGCGCAGATCCTGCTTCAGCAGGACATTCAGGCGCAGACTGTCTTCGGGGGTCAGCATGGCTCAGTTCAACTGGACGCGCTGGCCCCAGGGCACGGATGCCTTGCCCTTGACCAGCCAGATCACTGGGTAATGTGGCGGCATCCGCGGGAACGAGCCCTCGGCGTCGGTGAAATAGACGAGCAGATCCGGCGCCCGATCGAGCCGATCGGCCCACTCGAACACCGGCTTGAAGTCGGTGCCGCCGCCGCCCCTGAACGATGTCGGCACCTCGAGTGTCTCCCAGGCCTCGAACGTCCACGGCCCATCCGGGCACAGGCGCTCGTCGCAGGCCTGCAGCACCACGCGGGCCCGGATCTGGCCCTTGATCGCGTCGATTTCGGAGACGAACTCGGCGATTTCCTCGCCGGTGATCGACCCGCTGGAATCGACGGCGACCACCACCTCGAGCTGGTGGCTGCGCAGGCTGGGAAAGATCGCCGGCTCGCCCCGACGCGACGAGGGTCGCGTGTAGCTGTAGTCATCACGCGCCTGCGCGGTCATGTAGTGCGCAAGCAGCATGCGCCAGGGCAGCCTCGGCTCCAGCACGTAATCGACCAGCCTTGCCAGATCGCCGCTGAGCTTTCCGGCCTGCATCGCCTGCTGTGCAGCCCCGGCCAGGCGCTGCTTCCACTGGACCTCGAGCGTCTCGCGCTCCTGCGCGCTCAGCGGCGGCGGCTCGTGGGCGCCCTCGCGATCCTCGTCGACGCCGTCCTGCGGCTGGGCCTGCTCGTCGGTCTCGGTCTGCGGCCGCTGGGCCTTGCCCTGGTCGTCGTCCGGCTGCTGTTCCGGCGGGGGCGGCTGCTCGCCCTTGCCGCTGCTCTGTTCCTCGGGTTTGTCGTGCAGGGTCTCCTCGTTGCTCGAGTCGTTCTCGTTGTCGACCAGGAACGGGTAGATCTCCTCGGCGGTCATGCCGTCGTACGCGTGGCTGTACAGCGCGCCCGGCGGGGCGGTCAAACCGTCGTGGATCAGGATCGGATTCACCGCGAAGTCGCAGGCGAGGTCCCACAGGTGTTTGACCCGGTGGCCCCGGCGCGCAAAGTGCAGCAGCGCGCAGTGCAGCGCCTCCTGCGCGAGCACGAACTGCGTCTCGGCCAGTGACAGGTGCTCGATGTACTCGACGTTGTAGTACAGCTTCCGGGCATCGGTGGCCGTGGTCTTGCACCAGTCCGGCCGCGCCTGCTGCAGCGGCAGCCGCAGCACCAGTGCGCCCAGAAACGGCTTGTCGATGATCAGCCGCGTGCGCGCCGCTGCCAGTTTGGTCTCGACGTCGAGTTTCAGCACCACCGCGCGTCCTGTTCGTTCACGCCTCGTAGAGCATCAAGTCGGCGACCCGTTCCGACCACTCGGCGAACTGCGGCACCGAGAACAGCTCGTCGCCCAGTGCCCGGTGCATGTCGGTCACCATCATGATGCCCATCTCGCGCTGCGGGAACGTGCTAGCGTAGTTCAGGATATTTCCCTGCACCTCGACCGACGACGCGGTTCCCCGCGCGCGGATCGCCCGGCCGACCAGCGCCGCCGCGACCGCGTACTGCAGGTCGATCTCGCGCGGCGCGTCCACGGACTCGCCGCGCACGATCGCGTCCAGGTCGGGCATCTGGTCGAGATGGGCGATGAATGCGTTGAGTTCGATTCCGGCCGCCTGCCCCACGCAGGCCTGCAGCGAGCCGCTGAGCAGTTCCGGGTGTGTCTCGAACTTCTGCAGTGCCCGGTGCGCAAACTCCCAGGAGCGCGGCGACGGGAATGCGACCGGGTTGTGCGCCGGGTCGAACTCGAACAGCAGGTCCGGGCGGAAGCGGATGAAGGCGATGACGCGGTCGTCGATCCCACGCGCGTAGGCCCAGGCCGCCCAGTCGTCGACGTTCAGCTCGACCTCGAAATGCGAGAAGCGGTTCGCCAGCGGTGCCGGCATCGTGTAGGTCACGCCGCGGTCGCCCTGACGGTTGCCGGCGGCGAAGATCGCCCAACCCGGCGGCACCTCGTAGGCGCCGAGCCGGCGGTCCAGGATCAGCTGGTAGGCAGCGGCCGACACGCTCGGCGGCGCCGAGGTGATCTCGTCCAGGAACAGGATGCCCGACGCGCCTTGCCGGTCGGCGTCCGGCAGCATCGACGGCACCGCCCATTCGACCAGGTCGCCGTCCTTGAACGGGATCCCGCGCAGGTCCGAAGGCTCCATCTGCGAGAGGCGGATATCGATCAGCGGCACTCCATTGCGGGCCGCGACCTCCGCGATCATTTGCGATTTCCCCACACCGGGCGGCCCCCAGAGCATTACCGGGGTGTGGTGTCCCTCGAGGGTACTGGCAAACTCGCGGTCAAGCACTTGCAGCAAATGCGCGGGTCGCATCGCTCCTCCAATCGGTCTCGTAGTCGTCGCCGGCAACCGCCCTGCTGCGGAAAACCCGGCATCGCGTAAGCTGCACCGGCCCTGGCAGACCCGGCGCAGGTTCCGCCTCTGCCTGCGCACCGCAATTTCTGCGGGGCAGTGGTGATCGGTGCCAGGCGTCCGGCCCGCCTGCAATCGAGAGGGCGGCCGGCGCCAGCCAGCGACGCAGACTACGGGGTTCGCCCGGTGATTTCCACTGCACCTACAGGGGGCGGTTTTTTCGCGCCAGACCGGGCCCGTGCACCCCAGGCGAGCAGCGCCGGCGTTAACGTGAAAGAACCCGCGGCGCGCGTCCGGGGTGACCTGTAGGGCGGAAAAGCGCAGCGTCATCCGCCGCTCGGCGTTCGCACCTCCCCGGCGCCTGCGGCAACCCGGGCGCCGGATGGCGGATGACGGCCTTCGGCCTTTTCCGCCCTACGATTCTTTCATCATCGGGGGTGGCTGCCCGCGCCATGAAAGTTCGCGTGAAAGAACCCGCGGCGCGCGTCCCGGGTGACCTGTAGGGCGGAAAAGCGCAGCGTCATCCGCCACATGGCATTCGGATCGCCCCGCGCGGCCTGCGGCAACCCCGACGTGGGAATGGCGGATGACGGCCTTCGGCCTCTTCCGCCCTACGCCTACGCCTCTTTCATCATCGGGGGTGGCTGCCCGCGCCACGAAAGTTAGCGTGAAAGAACCCGCGGCGCGCGTCCCGGGCGACCCGCAGGGCGGAAAAGCGCAGCGTCAGCGGGGTCGCGATCAGCAGGCCGCGCGCGTCAGGCGCGCACTGCCCGTTCGATGCCCTCGCGCATCACGTCGGCCAGGAAGTCGATCTGCTCCGGGGTGATCACATAGGGCGGCATCAGGTAGCTGACATGGCCCAGCGGCCGCAGCAGCGCGCCACGGGTGAGTCCGTAACGGTAAATGTGCAGCCCGCGCCGCTCCTGCCAGGGAAACGGCGTGCGCGAGGCCTTGTCCTGCACCAGTTCGACCGCGGCAATCATGCCGGTCTGGCGCACTTCGGCGACGTGCGGATGCTCGCGCAGCGGTGCCAGCGCCTCGCCCATGTGCCGGGCGAGATTCCGGTTGCGCGCCAGCACCGGCTCGCGGTCGAAGATGTCCAGCGTCGCCAGCGCCGCGCGGCAGGCAAGCGGGTTGCCGGTATAGGAATGCGAGTGCAGAAACGCGTTGAGCCGCTCGTAGTCGTCGTAGAACGCGTCGTAGACCTCGTCGGTCGTCAGCACCACCGCGAGGGGCAGGTAGCCTCCGGTCAATCCCTTGGACAGGCACAGGAAATCAGGGCTGATCGGCCCCTGTTCGCAGGCGAACATCGTTCCGGTGCGCCCGAAGCCGACCGCGATCTCGTCGGCGATCAGGTGCACGTCGTAGCGGTCACAGGCCGCGCGCAGCAGCCGCAGATACTCGGGATCGTGCATGCGCATGCCGCCCGCGCACTGCACCAGCGGTTCGACGATCACCGCGCAGGTCTCGTCGGCGTGCTCGGCCAACGCCCGTTCCATCTGCGCGAACTGGCGCCGCGCCACGTCCGCGCAGGTTTCGCCCGCTTCCCGCTCGAAGCAGTCGGGTGCCGGTACGGTGATTACCGGCATCATCAGCGGCGCGTAGGTCGATCGATACAGTTCCACCGCGCCCACGGCCAGCGCACCCAGCGTCTCGCCGTGGTAGCTGTTGCTCAGGCAGATGAAGCGCTGCTTCTCCGGGTGTCCGCGGTTTCTCCAGTAATGGAAGCTCATTTTCAGCGCCACTTCGACCGCCGCGCTGCCGTTGTCGGCGAAAAAGCAGCGCGTCAGGGGTTCCGGAGTCTTCTCGATCAGGCGCTCCGAGAGCTGGACCACCGGTTCGTGGGTACAGCCGGCCAGGATCACGTGTTCCAGCTCGTCGAGCTGGTCGCGGATGGCCGCGTTGATGACCGGGTTCGCGTGTCCGAACAGGTTGACCCACCAGGAGCTGATCGCATCCAGGTAGCGCCTGCCGTCGAAGTCCTCCAGCCAGACCCCCTCGCCGCGACGGATCGCCAGCAGCGGGAGGCTGCCCTCCTCGCCGTAATCCTTCATCTGCGTGCAGGGGTGCCAGAGGGCCGCCAGGTCGCGGCGTGTCAGCGAGCGGGAATTCATGGGCACAGTGTAGCAATCCGGCGCGCCGCCGCGGCGGGTTGCGCCGGCAGGGATACCGGCAAGGCCTCGGCCGCCGGCGGGCGCGCGGCCAGGCACCGCGGCCCCGTTGCAGGGCCGCGGCCGATGGCGATCAGTTCAGCCAGCGCTCGAGCATTTCCGGGTTCGCTTCCACCCACTGACGCGCGTTGTCGTAGGGATCACCGCCCTCCTCGTTCATCACCATCAATTCCGCCATTTGGGTCGGAGTCCAATGGAAGCGGTCGAGAATCGCGTAGGCCTCGGGATGGTCGTCGCCGAGACCCGCGCGCACGATCGTATGGATCGTTTCTTCGCCACCGTAGATGCCTTTCGGATCCTCGAGGTATTTCAGCTCCCAGCGCCCTTCCTTCCAATGCGGCGTCCAGCCGGTGACCACGACCCAGTCCTGGTTGCGGATCGCATCGCGCAACACTCCGGTCATCGTGGCATCGGAGCCTTCCACCAGCGACAGATCCAGCCCGTACTCCTCGATCGCCGTCTCGGTGGTGCTCATGATCCCGGCGCCGGGATCGATGCCGATGATGCGGCCGTCGAAGCGGTCGGCGTGCTCGTTGAGCTGCTCGATCGAATCGATCTCGACATACGCGGGCACGACCAGGCCGATCCGTGTGCCCTCGAGGTTCGGGCCGAGATCCTCGACCCGATCGGCCACCTGCTCGAGGTAGTGGCCATGGGTCGTCGGAAGCCATGCGGCGACGAAGGCGTCCTGGTCCCCGGAGGCGGTGGACTGCCACATCGCCGCAGCGCTGACCGACGTCATGTTGACGTCGTAGCCGGCCTCCTCCAGCACGACCCGGATCACATTGGTGCTCGCGACCTCGCTGGCCCACTCGACGTAGACCAGGTCGATGGTGTCCGCGCGATCGCGCGGTGCACAGGCGCCCAGGGCCAGCGCCAGGGTCAGGCCGCCTATGGCCGCCACGCTCGTGGTTGTGTTCAATCGCATCGCTTGTCTCCTTGTGTGGGTCATGAGTGGGTCTTGCGTTTCTGCCCGATCCGCTGGGTCACCCGGTCCAGGATCATCGCGACGATCACGATCGCGATGCCCGCCTCGAATCCGGCACCCGGCTGCAGGCGCTGGATCGCGCGCCAGACTTCGCCGCCGAGGCCGCCCGCGCCGATCATCGCCGCGATCACGACCATCGACAGCGCCAGCATGATGGTCTGGTTGATCCCCGCCATGATGGTCGGGACGGCCAGCGGCAACTGTACCTTGAACAGCTTCTGGCGCCGGGTCGCGCCGAAGGCGTCGGCCGCCTCGACCAGTTCGCGCGGCACCTGCCGGATGCCAAGCGTGGTCAGGCGGATCGCCGGCGGCATCGAGAAGATCACGGTGGCGAACATGGCCGACACCTGGCCGAGGCCGAAAAACGGGATTGCCGGAATCAGGTAGACGAACGCCGGCATCGTCTGCATGAAATCCAGCACCGGCATGATCGCGCGATGGAAGCGCTCGGACAGCCCGCCCAGGATCCCGATCGGCATCGCGATGGCCACCGCGACCGCGGTCGCGAACAACACCAGCGTCAGGGTCTCCATCGTCGCGTGCCACAACTGGAGGTTCCACAGAAACAGCAGTCCGGCCGCGGTGCCGATACCGACCCGGCGCCCGGCGACCCACCACGCGAGTGCCGCGAACGCGGCGATCACGATCCAGGGTGGCGGAAGCGTCAATGCCCCGACCACCAGCTCCACTCCGTTGCCGAGCACGGTACTGATCGCGCGGGTGACGAAGGCGAACTGGTCGGTCAGCCAGTCCAGGCCGTCATCGATATAACGGGCCAGCGGGAACTTGTCCACGAACGGAAAATCCTGGCTCATGCGGCCGGCGCCTCGTCGATGGCTCCGCCTGCTTCGGATCCCGCTTCCGGTTCCCGGCCATTGCCGCGGCCCCGGCTGTCGGCCAAAGCCGCGAGCACGTTGCTCCGCACCACCGTTCCCAGCAGGCGGCCGTTCTCCGGATCGATCACGGACACCGGAACACGCGTGTCCACCAACCGCTCGATCAGGCCCGTCAGCGGTTCGTCGGGCCCTACGTGGGGCGCGTCGGTGCGCAGGATGCCGGAGATGTCCCGGTCTCCCCGCTGGATCGCGCTGGCCGCGTCTTCCGCGAGCACGTATCCGGCCAGAGTCTTGTCGCGGTTCAGCACCAGCAGGCTCGAGTAGCTGACGCGCTCCATGTTGTGCAGGACCGCGCGGGGCCCTTCGTGCACGAAGGCGAGCACGCCGGGGTCGCGCATCACCGTTGCGGCCGTCAGCACCTGGGACTTGTCGACATCCTCGACGAACCGCTCGACGTAGCGGTTCGCCGGGGACTCGAGGATCTCTTCCGGCGTGCCGATCTGGACCACGTATCCGTCCTTCATCAATACGATCCGGTCACCGAGCTTCAGCGCCTCGTCGAGATCGTGGGTGATGAACACGATGGTCTTGCGCACACGCGCCTGCAATGCGATCAGTTCCTGCTGCATGTCGCGCCGGATCAGCGGGTCGAGCGCGCTGAACGCCTCGTCCATCAGCAGGATGTCGGGGTCGACCGCCAGCGCGCGCGCGAGCCCGACGCGCTGCTGCATGCCGCCGGACAACTGGTCGGGATAGGCGTGTTCCCAACCGTCCAGCCCGACCTGGCGCAAGGATTCCTGGGCACGGGAGGCGCGGTCCGCCGGTGTTGCACCCTGCACCTCCAGGCCGAACGCGACGTTGTCGACGATCGTCTTGTGCGGGAACAGCGCGAAGTTCTGGAAGACCATGCCGAACTTGCTGCGGCGCAACGCCCGCACCTCGGAGTCGCTCAGCCGGGCAATGTCCCGACCGTCGATCTCCACCGATCCCGAGGTCGGCTCGATCAGCCGGTTGATGCAGCGAATCAACGTGGACTTGCCGCAGCCGCTCAACCCCATCACCACCACGATTTCGCCCTGGTCGACATCGAACGAGACGTTCGCGATGCCGAGGGTCAGGCCAGTGCGCGCAAGAATCTCCTTGCGGTCCAGCCCCTGTTCCAGCAGCTTCAGCGCCGGCCCCGCGGGCTCCCCGAAGAACTTGGTCAAATCGCGGATGCGGATCTTCGGCATGGTGACCGTCTCCTTCCAGCCGTTGGGGCCGGCGTGTGCCACCGCTCGGCGGGCTGCATGCGGCCAGGCGACCGGCTCACCGCGTGCACGCCGCCTTCGCTTCAGGCGGCCGGCTTCATCGACGCGAACTCGTCTTCGAAGAAGAACCTGGGCTCGTTGAAGGCCGGTCGCAGCTGGTCCAGCCAGGTCGCCTGCGGATCGAACTTCGCGAAGAACGGGCGTTGCACCCAGTCCGGGTTGCGTCCCTGCACGAAACGCAGAACGAAGACCTTCTCGCCATGGACCTCGGTCACGCCCTGCACCTCGACCTTGCCCGGGCCGGCACTCATCGACGGCCCGCGCGCGGTGCGCGCCAGGCCCGAGACCGATTGCATCGCATCCCGGTAGATTTCCCAGGCCCGTGCCAGTGGCACCTCGAAGTACCGGCGAGCCCCGGTATCGCGTTCCACGAACATGTAATACGGGTGGATCCCCAGCTTCACCTGCTCGCGCCATAGACGCGCCCAGACGGCCGGATCGTCGTTGATGTGCGCAAGCAGCGGTCCCTGCGCACGCAGGGTCGCCCCGGTTTCGCGCAGGCGTCGGACCGCGGCGTGCGCGATCGGCGTATCGAGTTCCTGCCAGTGGTTGTAATGCGCCATGATCGCGACATTCTTGCCCGCATCGACCATCCGTTCGAGGAGTCGGAGCAGGTCGTCGGCGTCCTGGTCGGTCACGAACCGGTAGGGCCAGAAGCTCAGTGCCTTGGTGCCAATGCGCACCGACTGCACGTGGTCGTATTCCGGCGCCAGCAGCGGCTCGAGGTACTGGGCAAGGTTGCGGGTCTTCATCACCATCGGATCGCCGCCGGTGATCAGCAGGTCGGAGACGTCGCGGTGCGCCCGCAGGTATCCGAGCAGCTGGTCGACCTGGCTCGACGCAATGCGCAGTTCCTTGTCGCCGACGAACTGGGCCCAGCGGAAACAGAACGTGCAGTAGCTGTGACAGGTCTGGCCCTGGCTCGGGAAGAACAGCACGGTCTCACGATACTTGTGCTGCAGGCCGTTGATCACGCTCCCTTCCAGGTCGCGCGGCCGGTTGAGTTCGAGCTGTCCGGCCGGGTGCGGGTTCAGATCCTCGCGCAGCTGCCAGGCGAGCGCCGAGATCTGCGCGCGGTCCGCGCCCTTCCGGTGCAGTTCGGCCATGCGTTCGAATGCCTCGGGAGCCAGCATCTCGCGCTGGGGAAACGTCAGCTGGAAAAGCGGGTCTTCCGGAACCCGGGACCAGTCGATCAGCTCGTCGATCACGTACTCGTTCACCCGGAACGGAAGCACGCTCGCGACCACGCGCATATCGAACTGCATGTCCTCGGGCAGATGCCGGATCGCGTCGATGCGGTCGAGGCTGCGTTCGTTGAAGACCTTGAACTCGCGCGTCTCGATGGTCCCGAGGTCGGGGTCGCGAAAGAACTTGAGAACTGAGTTCATTCAGTTCCTCCTTCAGAAAGACGTGATGAAGGCGGGACACGTACGCCATAGGCGGCGTCCGGACCGCATGCCTGGCCACGAACGGGCGGGCACAGCAGTTGGTCGCAAAATGTTTTTGCGAAAACAGACTGACCACACTAACAAGCGCAGCAGCCAAGGGCAACCCCGCTTGCTGGCCCGAGGGGCTTGACGGGCGCCGCAGATCTGACAGGCTTGGCCCGGACCCACGCGGAGAAACCGATGCATCCCGAATTTCCCCACCAGGGCATCATTCACCTGAATCACGCGGCCGTTGGCCCCTGGCCGCGGCGAACGGCCGACGCGGTCGCTGCGTTCGCGCGCGAAAACCTCGTGCAGGGTTCGCGCGAGTACGCCCGTTGGCTGAAGGTCGAGCACGAGGCCCGGGAGCTGGCGCGGCGGCTGATCGGTGCGCCGGCAGCCGACGACATCGCGTTCGTGAAGAATACGTCGGAAGCCTTGTCGATGGTTGCACTCGGGCTGGACTGGCCACCGCAGGCGAACATCGTGATCCCGGCGGGCGAGTTCCCTTCCAACCGGATCGTCTGGCTGATGGCGGCGGAACGGTTCGGGCTCGAGCTGCGCGAGGTGGCACTCGACCGCGGTCCGGATCCCGAGGCGGCGCTGCTGGCCGCCTGTGACCGGAATACCGCGCTGCTGTCCTGCAGCGCGGTGCAGTTTGCCAGCGGTCTGCGCCTGGACATCGAGCGGCTGGGTACCGAGCTGCGCCGCCGGGACATCCTGTTCTGCGTTGACGCGATCCAGCACCTGGGAGCCCTGCCCTTCGATGCCGCGTCCGTACACGCGGATTTCGTGATGGCCGATGCCCACAAGTGGCTGCTGGCTCCGGAGGGAATCGCGCTGTTCTACGTGCGCCCGGAAATCCGGGATCGCCTGCAGTTACAGGAATTCGGCTGGCACATGCTGGCGGATTCCGGCGATTTCATGACCTACGAGCTGACACCTGCAGCCGGCGCGCGCCGCTTCGAACCCGGAAGCCCGAACCTGCTCGGAACCCATGCGGTGCACGCCAGCCTGTCGCTGCTGCTGGACACCGGGCTGGAGACCATCGCCCGGCAGATCGACGCGCATTGGCGGCAACTGCACGAGGGGCTCACATCGCTCGGTTGCCGGGTGCTGACCCCGGTCGATCGGCATGCGGGTATTCTGACGTTCTTCCCCGCCCACGGCAGCCCGGAGTCCCTGTTCCAGCACCTGCAGGCCGCGGGTGTGCTGTGCGCGCAGCGGGGCGGTGGTATCCGCTTCTCGCCGCATTTCTATCTGTCTCCTGGAGCGCTCGAGGAGGCACTGGCTCGGGTCGCCGACCACCGCTGACCCGCCCGCGCAGACGCGGTTCGGATCGGTGTCGGGCCGGCCGCACGACCCACTAGAGCGTATGCGTGCGCCCGGTCGACTGGAGCATGCCGCCCAGATGCGTTTCGATCAGGCGCCGGGCCGCACCCTTGTCGCTGGAGCTGAACTGCACGCCGATGCCGCGCACGCGGTTGCCTTGTGCGCGCGCTGGGGTAATCCAGACGACCTGGCAGGGAACCGGGATCCGTTCGGGTTCGTCCAGCAGACTCAGCAATACGAAGATCTCGTCACCGAGCCGGAACGACTTGTCCGTTGGAATGAACAGCCCACCGTTGACCAGAAAGGGCATGTAGGCGGCAAACAGCGCCGCCTTGTCGCGGATCGCGAGCGTCAGGATCCGGCCCCCGGTCGGCGTGCTCATGCCGCTGTACTCCACCCGATCCTAGCTGTGCAGTTCCCTGGCACCACTTGCCTTTGCTCCGAAGCGGAAGGACACTCGGCCATTATTATCGCATTTGGCCCGGCTCGCCAACACATGCAGCGAGCGCGGTCACGCGGGCTGCAGCGCAAGCACGATCTCCTCGCAGCGCAGCTGCGGATTCAGGGCAGCCGACACCTCCCGGCGCCAGCGTTGAGAATCCTGCAGCAGGCGTGCCAGGCCGCGCGGCCCATGTGCCTGCGCGAACGCGGCCAGCTGCGCCGAGTCGAACAGGCGGCCGAAGGCATCCGCTTCCTCGGTCAGCAGCCAGCGTTGGGCCGACACCAGCAGGCACTGCAGGCGAGGCACCAGCGAACCCGGTTCGCAGGCGGTGAATCGGTCGATCACCGGGAACGGCGACCGGCTTTTCAGCAGCGCATTCAGCGCCCCGCGGTCGCGCTGCCAGCGGTCGATCGCCTCCGGATCCTGCAGCAGATCGCGGGCCGCCATCGGCTGGTCCAGGCAGGCCGCCAGCGCCTCGTCGACCGTCAGCGCCGGGCGGCCCCCCGCTTGCAGCCACTCCAGCACATGCTTGCGATCGGGGTGCGGAACCCGCAGTTGCTGGCAGCGGCTGCGGATCGTCGGTGGCAGGCGTGCCGGACGGGTCGCGGTGAGCAACAGCGCCGCCCCGGCCGGCGGTTCCTCGAGCGTCTTCAACAGCGCGTTGGCGGCATTCGCGGTCATGTCTTCCGCCGGGGAGATCAGCACCACCCGCGCCGGCCCGGATTGGCTCAGCGACAGGAAGTCGACCACCTCCCGCACGGCGTCCACGAGGATTTCCTTGCCCGGTGCCTCCGGTGCAACCTCGAGGATCTCCGGATGGCTCCCGCCCAGATAGCTTCGGCAACCGTTGCAGATTCCGCAGGGCTGGTCCGTGCCACCGGAATCGACACACGCGACCCATTGCAGAAACCTGCGCGCGAGCAACCCCTTGCCCACCCCCTCGGGCCCGACCAGCAGCAGGCCCGACGGCAGTCGGCCCGCCCGCGTCCACGCAGCGAGATGCCCAAGGGGTGCGGTGAGCCAAGGCGGAAACGCCGTTCCGGGCGCATCGTTTGGGCTGGAGGTGCGCTGGAGACTCATCATGCGCTAGCCGGCCCGGTTCTCCAGCCAGTCGCTCCAGGCCCGCGCGACGGCAGCTTCCACCGTTTCCGGATCCGGAGTACCGTCGATCAGCCGGTACCGCTCGGGATCGCACCTCGCGCGCGTCCGGTAGGCCTCGCGGGCGCGCTCGAAGAAGGCGATGTCCTCGCTCTCGATCCGATCCCGCTTGCCGCGCGCGAGCGCCCGCCCCAGCCCGACCTCTACGGGAACGTCGAAGACGAGCACCAGATCCGGCCGCAAATCCCCCTGAAGCCAGGTCTCGAGCGCTTCGATCCGCTCCATGGCGAGCCCGCGACCCGCCCCCTGATAGGCGAAGCTCGCATCCGTGAAGCGGTCGCTGAGCACCCAGGCACCGCGCTGCAGTGCCGGGCGGATCACCTGGTGCAGGTGCTCGGCGCGCGCAGCGAAGATCATCAGCAACTCCGTTTCGGGCGCGACATCACCGAAACCCGGATCCAGCAGCAACCCACGGATCTGCTCGCCGGCCTCGGTGCCGCCGGGTTCGCGGGTCCGAACGATCTCGGTTCCAGTCGCGGCCAGCCGCCGCCCGAGGCGCTCGAGCTGCGTCGACTTGCCCGCGCCCTCGATTCCCTCCAGCACCACGAATCCGCCGGAACGCCGACTCATCGCCGCGCTCCGCCATAGCGGCTGGCGTCACCGCCCAGCTGGTACTCGATCACCGCGGCACGGTGTTCTGCGTAGGTTCTCGAGAACTGATGCGTGCCGTCATTGCGCGACACGAAAAACAGCGCGTCGGTCTCGGTTGGCTGCGCCGCAGCCAGAATCGAGGCCCGGCCCGGCAGCGCGATCGGCGTGGGCGGCAACCCATCGCGCGTGTAGGTGTTGTAGGGATGATCCCGTCGCAATTCGGCACGGGTCAGCCGTGTTTCTCCCGGTGCCAGCGCATAGAGCAGCGTCGGGTCGGTCTGCAGCCGCATACCCTGGCGCAGCCGGTTCACGAACACACCGGCGACGAGGCCACGTTCCTCGGGTTGGCCGGTCTCCTTCTCGATGATCGACGCCAGAATCAGCAATTCGTAGCGCGACTCGGCCGGGTGATCGTCGATGCGCTCGTCCCAGGCCTGGTCCAGCACCTGGTTCAGGCTCTCGTGCGCCTGTTTGAGGATCTGCCGGGCAGCCGTGCCGCGACTGAACACGTAAGTATCGGGCAGAAACCAGCCCTCCGGATGCTGGTCGGGCCGACCCAGTTCGGCCATCAGTGCATTCAGGTCCGTCTCCTCCGGCAAGGGCCGCAGCGCCGGGTGGCCATGAACGACGTCGAAGAACTGCTGCGCAGTCCAGCCCTCGGGCACCGTCAGCCGGTGCCGCATGACCTGACCGCGGGCCATCCGGTCGAGCAGTGCGCTCACCGTGAGATCTGGGAGTACCTCGTACTCACCCGCCTGGAGCCGGCCGGCAATGCCAGCCCGACGGGCATGGAACTCGACCATCCAGGGGTAGCGGACCCAGCCACGTTCCTCCATTTCCCCGACGATCTGACGAAAGCCCTGGCCGGGCTCCACCATGAAGACCTCGGCCTGCCCCAGATCGAGCGGCGCGGTCATCTGCTTCTGGTACGAGGTGACCAGATGAGCTCCGGCAAGCGTCGCGGCGATCAGCAGAAAAAGCGTGAAGAGGCTAAGCCATCTCATTCAATTCATATCCGATTTCGAGCATCAACGCCATCGATTCCGGCCGATCGGCCGGGTCCGCGAGGGTAGCATGATCCCCGGCCCAGCGCGCCGGCCGCAGGCCGATCCGGCTGTTGCTCAGGAATACCGCATCGGCATCCCGCGCGCGGCGCAGGTCTACCCGCGTTTCGAGCACCTGCAGACCCGCGCGCGCGGCCCGTTCCATCACCCAGGCGCGGCGGGTTCCGGCGATCCCGAACTCCTGCACCGGCGGGACCACCAGCGTTCGCCCTTCCAGCAGCAGCAGGTTGCCCTGGGTTCCCGACACGACGTGGTCGTTGTGGTCCAGCATCACACCTTCGTCCCAGTCCGGGCCCCATTCCATGCGCGCCAGGATATTCTCGATGCGGTTCAGGTGCTTGCAACCCGGCAGCGGATTCTGACCCACACGGGTTCCGCAAACGCCGATACGCAGCCATTCCCGGGCGTCTTCGCCGGATAGCGTGTCCCCTCCGATCGCGATCCGCGTCGGGTGGACCCGGGCCGGCACCGCATACCCCCGGGGCCCGACCCCGCGCGTGACGATCAGCTTGGCCATGCTGCGTGGGCCCGTGGCGACCCGCGCCAGGTCGTCCAGACAGTCGCGTTCCGACACCCGCGGAATTCCGAGCCGGTCGAGCCCGAGACAGAGGCGCTCCCAGTGCCGGCTCCATAACTGGGGGACGCCCCGGTGCAGGCGCACGGTCTCGAACACGCCGTCGCCGAACTGCAGCCCCCGGTCCCGGGCGTCGACCCGCCCCCCCTCGTCGCCGTTGACCAGCATCGTCATGATGTCAGTGCGTCCAGCAGCCCCTGGGCCTTGTGCCGGGTCTCCTGCAGTTCCGCCTCGGGGTCGGAATCGGCCACGATCCCGGCTCCGGTGCGGAACCGCAGGTCCTGCCCGCGCACCACGAAGGTGCGGATCAGGATATTGGTATCCATCCGTCCGTCCCGGCTGATGTACCCGCAGGAGCCGGTGTACGCGCCGCGCGATGCGCCCTGCTCGAGCTCCCGAATGATCTGCATGCTGCGAATTTTCGGGCAGCCGGTGATGGTGCCCCCGGGAAAGCAGGCCCGCAGCAGATCGGCGGGAGTCGCGCCGGGCCGCAGCCGCGCCTGAACCGACGACACGATATGGTGAACCCGACGATAACTCTCGATCGTCATGAACTCGGGAACGCAGACACTGCCCGGAACCGCAACCCGTCCGAGATCGTTCCGCTCGAGGTCCACCAGCATCACGTGTTCGGCGATTTCCTTGCGATTGACCTTCAGATCGCTGGACAGCGCGTGGTCCTTCATCGCATCGGCATCCCTGCGACGGGTCCCGGCGATCGGGCGGGTCTCCGCCACACCGTGCCTGACCGCGACCAGGCGCTCGGGAGACGAGCTGAGCACCTCGCCCCCGGGAAGGCGCAGCCAGGCGGCGAAGGGTGCCGGGTTCGCACGCCGCAGCCGCGCGTACACGTCTGCGGTATCCCAGGGTCGGGACGAGCGGATCCGCCATTCGCGAGACAGATTGGCCTGAAAGCAGTCACCGTCCCGAATGTAGCGCAGCGCACGCCGCACCGCCTGCCGATAGTCTTCCGGATCGTCCTCGTCGAGCTGCATCGGGGGCCATTCCGCAGGGTCCGCATCGCCCACGCCCGCGAGATCGGCGCGCACCTGGTCCCAGCGCTGCGGGTCGTCGTCTTCGTCGACGAAGTAACTCCGGCGCTCCCAGTGGTCCACGATCAGCGCCGCCGGGAACCGGGTCAGCACCGCGCTCGGCAACCAGGGATCGGGCGTGCAGGCGCCCAGCGACGGCTCGATCGACCACGCCAGTTCGTATCCCAGGTAGACGAACCAGCCGCCGGCGAACGGCAGCCCCGGGGGGGGCTCCGGCTCCCGCATCGCGTCGAACGGCCCGATCCCTGCGAGGCCGTCGAGTACCGCATCGCCGGTCAACTGCGCGCCGGGAAATGCGAACAGAATCGAGAAACGCGCGGGCGCCTGCCCGATCAGCGCGGTATCGAGCAGATGCGGATAACGCTGGGGGTGACTGCGGGCCAGCGCCCAGAGATCCGCGCCCGTCGCGAGCGGCCGGACGGACACGGACCCGACTACAGGGTGCGGAACACCAGCGAGCCGTTCGTCCCGCCGAAGCCGAACGAGTTCGACAACGCGACCCGCGCATCGACGTCCCGCGCCTCGTGGGCCACGTAGTCGAGATCGCAACCGTCGCCCGGATGGTCCAGGTTGATCGTCGGGGGCGACACCTTGTGATAGAGCGTCAGCGCGGAAAACAATGCCTCGATGCCGCCTGCGGCCCCGAGCAGGTGACCGGTCATCGACTTGGTCGAATTCACCAGCACTCGCTGCGCATGGTCGCCCAGCGCGCGCTTCACCGCCAGTGTCTCGGCGAGATCGCCGGCCGGCGTCGAGGTCCCGTGGGCATTGATGTATCCGACCTCGTCGGTGTTCGCGCCGGCATCCTTCAGCGCCTTCAGCATGCAGTCGGCCGCGCCCTCGCCGCCCTGGGACGGCTGGGTCATGTGATAGGCGTCCGAGTTCCAGGCAAAACCCGCGAGTTCACAATAGATGCGCGCACCACGCGCCCTGGCGTGTTCATACTCTTCCAGCATCAGCACGCCGGCCCCGTCGCTGAGCACGAACCCGTCGCGATCGCGGTCCCAGGGACGCGAGGCCCGCGCCGGATCGTCGTTGCGGGTCGACAGGGCGCGGGCGGCGGCGAAGCCGCCGATTCCCAGTGGCGTGGTGGCCATTTCCGCCCCGCCGGCCAACATCGCGTCGACGTCGCCATAGGCGATCATGCGCGCGGCATCGCCGATGTTGTGGGTGCCGGTGGCGCAGGCCGAGACGATGGAGATGTTCGGGCCTTTCAGGCCCTTCATGATCGACAGGTTTCCGGCGACCATGTTGATGATCGCGCTGGGAACGAAGAACGGCGAGATCTTCCGCGCCCCGCCCTTCAGGTAGGCTGCGTATGAGCGCTCGATATACGGCAGACCGCCGATACCGGACCCGATCGCGACCCCGATGCGCTCGGCGTTCGCCTCGGTCACGGCCAGACCGGAGTCCTCCAGCGCCTGCAGGCCTGCGGCGAGACCGTAGAGCACGAAGGTGTCCATTTTCTTCTGGTCCTTCTTGGGAACGTACTCGTCGGCATTGAAGTCCCGCACCGCTCCCGAGATCCGGACTGGCATTTCCGATGCGTCGAAAACATCAATCGGCGTGATCCCGCTCTTGCCGGCGACAATGTTTGCCCAGGCCGTTTCCACCGTGGAACCCACCGGAGAGACGATCCCGAGACCTGTAACCACCACACGACGCTTAGCCAATTGAATTCTCCCTCAGAAATGGATGAAGCAAGGGCCGCCCCGAGGCTCCGCGAGCGGCCCTTGCTTCGGTATCCATCGGAAAAGCCGCAAACCGGCCTGGATCAGTCTTTCATGTGCGCCTTGATGTAGTCGATCGCCTGCTGCACGGTCGTGATCTTCTCGGCCTGTTCGTCCGGGATTTCCGTCTCGAATTCCTCCTCGAGCGCCATCACCAGTTCCACGGTGTCGAGCGAATCGGCACCCAGGTCCTCGACGAACGAGGCGGAATCGGTCACGTCCTCTTCCTTCGCGCCCAATTGCTCAACCACGATCTTCTTGACACGTTCTTCAATGCTGCTCATCTACGACATCCCCTTTGGGTGTAAGGCGGTCAATTTTCGAGCGCCATTCTAGTGAAAAGCCCCCGTGCAATCCAGCACGGTGCCGCCTGTGCTGGGGCACGATCCACCCGGTTGTGGCCCCGTGGTCTCGGTGGCCCGGGCAACCGGAAACCACTGGTCAATGCATGAACATGCCGCCGTTCACATGCAGCGTCTCGCCGGTGATATACCCCGCGTCGCGGGATGCGAGAAAAGCGACCGCCGCGGCCACTTCTTCGGCGGCGCCAAGACGGCCGAGCGGGATCCCCTCGAGCAGCTTGGCCCGGGTCTCGTCACCGAGTTCGCGCGTCATGTCGGTGTCGATGAACCCCGGGGCCACCGTGTTCACGGTAATGTTGCGACTGCCGACCTCGCGGGCCAGCGCGCGGGCGAAGCCCGCCAGCCCTGCCTTTGCCGCGGCATAGTTGGTCTGCCCTGCGTTTCCGCTCGATCCGACGACCGAACCGATCAGGATGATGCGGCCGCTCCGTGCCTTCATCATCGGTTTCAGCACCTTCTGCGTCAGGCGCACCGCCGCGGTGAGGTTGGTGTCGATGATGCTGTCCCACTCGGCGTCCTTCATGCGCATCAGCAGGTTGTCGCGGGTGATGCCGGCGTTGTTCACCAGCACCTCGATGCTGCCCTCCCGTGCCTGGATGTCGTTCAGCGCCGCCTGCACGGACGCGACGTCGGTGACGTCCAGCACCAGGCCGCGGCCTCCGACATCGGCCAGCGCCGACGAGATCCGGTCGGCGCCGGGTGCCGATGTCGCGGTGCCGATCACCGGCCAGCCATCCTCGGCCATGCGTCTTGCAATCGCGGCCCCGATCCCCCGGCTCGCGCCGGTGATCAAAGCCGCACCTTTCGTTTCGGTCATCGCTGGTTTCCTCTGCTCGATGCTCGTGGGATCCGACGCGCTCGGCTCGGTCAGGCCCGCAGTGCCGCCAGGCTCTTGGCTAGACTCTCCGCATTGCTGACTTCCAGCAGTGCAAGCTCGCGGTCGATGCGCTTGGCCAGCCCCGTCAGCACCCGACCCGGGCCCGCCTCGACCAGCGTTTGCACGCCCCGGCCGCGCATCGCCTGCACGGTCTCGACCCACCGCACGGGCCGATAAAGCTGTTCGGCCAAAATCGCGCGCAGCGCGTCCACGCTGTCGACGGGAGCGGCGCTGGCGTTGTGCAGCACGGGGATGCGCGGCAGACGCAGCTCCACATCCTGTAGCGCACTGCGCAGGCGTTCCGCTGCCGGGCGCATCAGCGCACAGTGCGAGGGGACCGAAACCGACAGGCGCACCGCCTTCCGGGCGCCGGCGGCCGGTGCGGCGGCCAGCGCGCGGTCGACCGCCGCGGCACTACCCGCGATCACCACCTGACCCGGCGAGTTGAAGTTGAC
This sequence comes from Thioalkalivibrio paradoxus ARh 1, assembly GCF_000227685.2. Classification (GTDB taxonomy): domain Bacteria; phylum Pseudomonadota; class Gammaproteobacteria; order Ectothiorhodospirales; family Ectothiorhodospiraceae; genus Thioalkalivibrio; species Thioalkalivibrio paradoxus. Next base: position 1,846,143 of record NZ_CP007029.1, read on the forward strand.
CGGCTCGAGCACCTCGCTGCCCGCCTGGGCAGCGCACAGTTCGCGCACCGCGTCGTCGTCCATCCCGAGGATCGCCGCCATCGCGCCCGCAGCTTCCGGAACCGCGTCCTGCATCGCCAGCGCGCGTTCGCGCACAACGCGCACCGCGTCCGCGAAATCCAATGCATCCGCGGCGACCAGCGCACTGTACTCACCCAGGCTGTGCCCTGCGGCGACCGTTGGCGGAACCGGAACCTCCGCGGCCAGCACGCGCCACACGGCGACTCCGGCGGCCAGCATCGCGGGCTGGGTGTTCTCGGTGCGGTTCAACCGTTCGGCGGGACCGTTCTGGACCAGATACCAGAGATCCGCCCCCAGCACGTCGGACGCTTCGCCAAAGGTATCGCGGACCACGGACCGTTCGCGGCCCAGTTCGCCGAGCATGCCAACCGACTGCGACCCCTGGCCCGGGAACACCACTGCCCACTGTGTATCCATTGCTGACCTGGCGCTGCTCAAGGTGGCCGTAGTGTATGCCCATCAAATCCGGGGCGGCAAACCCGTGGCCGGCGAACCGGAGCCGGCGCAGCCGGGGCGCGCCGGCCGGCGTGTCGCGATGTCGGCCCGCAACCCCGGATCGGGAACAGAAATCGCGCGCCAGCTTGAGTTCCCGCCGCGCATCCGCATAATGTCGCCTCCCGGATTACATCAGCGAGGACTTGCATGGCGAAGGAAGACGAGATCGAACTCGAGGGGACTGTGGTCGAAACCCTGCCCAACACGATGTTCCGCGTGGAACTCGAGAACGGGCACGTGATCACCGCACACATCTCCGGCAAGATGCGCAAGCACTACATCCGCATCCTGCGCGGCGACAAGGTCATCGTGCAGATGACCCCCTACGATCTCAGCAAGGGCCGCATCGTCTACCGCAACAAGTAACCGGGCGAGGAGCGCCGCGTCAGCTGACGGCGGGCTCCAGGATTTCGAGTTCCAGCCCGGCATCGCCGAGCCGCACGACGACTTCCCCGCCACCCTTCGACAGCCGCCCGAACAGGATTTCCTCGGCCAGCGGCTTCTTGATGTGCTCCTGCACGGTACGCGCCATCGGACGCGCGCCCATCTTCGCGTCGTAGCCGTGCTCGGCCAGCCACGCCCGGCCTTCAGGAGTGACGGTCAGCACCACTTTCTTCTCGTCGAGCTGGGCCTGCAGCTGCACCAGGAACTTGTCGACCACCCCGAGGATGGTCACCTCGTCGAGCGCCCCGAACTGGATGATCGCATCCAGGCGATTGCGAAATTCCGGGCTGAAGGTCCGCTTCAGCACTTCCATCGCATCGCTCGAGTGGTCCTGCTGCGTGAACCCCATCGACGGGCGACTAGCCATCTCCGCGCCGACGTTGCTGGTCATCACCACGATCACGTTGCGGAAATCGACCTTGCGCCCGTTGGTGTCGGTCAGCGTGCCGTGGTCCATCACCTGCAACAGCAGGTTGAACACGTCGGGGTGGGCCTTCTCGACCTCGTCGAGCAGCAGCACCGCGTGCGGATGCTTCAGGATCGCGTCGGTCAGCAGTCCGCCCTCGTCGTAGCCGACATAGCCCGGTGGCGCACCGATCAGACGCGACACCGTGTGCCGCTCCATGTACTCGGACATGTCGAAGCGCAGCAGTTCGATGCCCAGGATCCGCGCCAGCTGTTTGGTGACCTCGGTCTTGCCGACCCCGGTCGGACCGGTGAACAGGAACGAGCCGATCGGCTTGTCCTGGTCCGCCAGCCCCGAACGCGCCATCTTGATCGCGGTGCTGAGGCTGTCGATCGCGGGATCCTGACCGAACACGACCATCTTCAGGTCGCGTTCGAGGTTGCGCAGGATCTCGACGTCGCTGCTGGAAACCGATTTCGGCGGAATGCGCGCGATCTTCGCGACGATCGCCTCGATGTCGTGGACACCGATCGTCTTGCGACGCTGGCTCGAGGGCTGCAGCTGCCGGCTTGCGCCGGCCTCGTCGATCAGATCGATCGCCTTGTCGGGCAGGAAACGGTCGGTGATGTAGCGGTCGGCGAGTTCCGCCGCCGCGCGCAGCGCCGGCCGGGTGAACCGCACGTTGTGGTGCGTCTCGAAACGGGACTTCAGCCCGGCCAGGATCTGGAAGGTCTCCTCGACCGACGGTTCCGGCACATCGATCTTCTGGAAGCGCCGGGCCAGCGCGCGGTCCTTCTCGAAGATGCCGCGGTACTCGTTGTAGGTGGTCGAACCGATGCATTTCAGTTCGCCGCTGGCCAGCATCGGTTTGATCAGGTTGGAGGCATCCATCACGCCGCCAGAAGCCGCGCCGGCGCCAATGATGGTGTGGATCTCGTCGATGAACAGCACCGCGCCGGGCTGGCGCTGCAGTTGTGCGAGCACACCCTTCAGGCGCTTCTCGAAATCGCCCCGGTACTTGGTGCCGGCCACAAGCGCGCCCAGATCGAGCGAATACACGGTGGCCTTCGAGATCGCTTCGGGCACCTCATGGTCGACGATCCGGCGCGCCAGGCCCTCGGCGATCGCGGTCTTGCCGACGCCGGCCTCGCCGACCAGCAGCGGGTTGTTCTTGCGCCGCCGGCAGAGGATCTGGATGGTGCGCTCGACCTCGTGCTCCCGGCCGATCAGCGGGTCGATCTCGTCCTTCGCCGCCTTCGCGTTCAGGTTCGTCGCGTAGAGCGTCAGCGCGTTCTGCTTTTCCGCGCCTTCGTCGGGACCGCTTTCCGCTGCCCCGCCGCCTTCGGGACCGCCGGGCTGGATCTGGCCACCATCCTCATCGGGCACCTTCGAGATGCCGTGCGACAGGAAATTGACCACGTCCAGCCGCTGGATGTCCTGGCGTGCGAGCAGGTGCAGTGCGTGCGAATCCTGTTCGCCGAACAGCGCCACGAGCACGTTCGCCCCGCTGACTTCCTTGCGGCCGCTGGACTGCACATGAAAAACCGCTCGCTGGAGCACGCGCTGGAAACCCAGAGTGGGCTGGGTCTCGCGTCCATCCCGCGGCGGTATGCGAGGGGTGTTGGCGTCGAGCCAGGTCTCCAGTTCGCCCCGGATCCGTTCGAGGTCGGCGCCGCAGGCGCGCAGCACCGTGGCAGCGCTTGGGTTCGAGATCAGCGCCAGCAGCAGGTGTTCCACGGTCACGAACTCGTGCCGCTTCTCCCGGGCGTCCTTGAAGACCATGTTCAGACTGAATTCGAGTTCGCGGTCGAGCATCGGGGTCAAGCCTCCTCCATCGAACATAGCAGCGGGTGCTGGTGGTGGCGAGCGTAGTCGTTGACCTGCGCGACCTTCGTCTCGGCGATGTCGCGGGAAAAGACCCCGCAGACGCCCTTGCCGCGGGTGTGCACATGCAGCATCACCCGCGTGGCCTTCTCCCGGTCCATCGCAAAGAAGGTCTCGAGCACTTCGACGACGAACTCCATCGGCGTGTAGTCATCGTTGATCAGCACGACCTTGAAATTCCGGGGCGGCTTCAGCTCCGGCCGGGATTCGTCGACGGCGATCGACTCGTCGACGCCAGTTCTGTGCTTGGGATCCGTCATGGGCGATTCAGGCTTGTTACTGGCTTCCCCTCGGTGCCGCCACTGCATCTTCGGGCAGTCTTCCGAGATAGACAAATAGACCGCAAACTCTATCCCCCTTCGGTGAACTATTGACTACCGGATGCGTGGCCCGAATCCATCCGTGCGATCACCGCGGCGCCGAATCCGGAGCAGGATGCGGGTTCGACACCCGGAATCAGTCGCGCGAAGTCGTAGGTGACCTCCCGAGCGCTGATCGCTCCACCCATGCCGTGCACGATCCGGTCGGCGGCCTCGATCCAGCCCATGTGCCGTAGCATCATCTCTGCGGACAGGATCAGCGACCCGGGGTTCACCTTGTCCTGACCGGCGTACTTCGGGGCCGTCCCGTGCGTCGCCTCGAACATCGCGACGGTATCCGACAGGTTGGCTCCCGGCGCGATGCCGATGCCGCCGACCTGTGCCGCCAGCGCATCGGAAATGTAGTCGCCGTTCAGGTTCAGCGTCGCGATCACATCGTACTCCTCAGGGCGCAGCAGGATCTGCTGCAGGAACGCGTCGGCGATCACGTCCTTCACGACGATCTCCGACCCGGTCTTGGGGTTGCGCAGGCTGCACCATGGGCCTCCGTCGATCTCCTCGGCCCCGAACTCCTCGCGGGCCAATTCGTAGCCCCAGTTCTTGAACGCGCCCTCGGTGAACTTCATGATATTGCCCTTGTGTACCAGCGTCACCGACCGGCGGTCGTTGTCGATCGCGTACTGGATCGCCTTGCGCACCAGGCGCTTCGTGCCTTCGCTCGAAACCGGCTTGATCCCGATGCCCGCGGTGTCCGGAAAGCGGATCTTGGTCACTCCCATCTCGTTCTGCAGGAAGTCGATGACCTTGCGCGCCTCCGCGCTGCCGGACTCGTACTCGATCCCGGCGTAGATGTCCTCCGAGTTCTCGCGAAAGATCACCATGTCGGTCTTCTCCGGCTCCTTCAGCGGGCTCGGCGTGCCCGCGTAGTAGCGAACCGGACGCAGGCAGACATAGAGATCCAACTGCTGGCGCAGTGCCACATTCAACGAACGGATGCCGCCACCGACCGGCGTCGTCAGCGGCCCCTTGATCGAGACCACGTAGTCGCGGACGGCGTCCAGGGTTTCCGCCGGCAGCCAGGTGTTCGCGCCGTACACGTCGTTCGCCTTTTCCCCGGCATAGACCTCCATCCAGGCGATCCGGCGCTTGCCACCGTAGGCCTGGTCGACCGCGGCGTCGACGACACGCCGCATCACCGGAGTGATGTCGACCCCGATGCCGTCACCCTCGATGAATGGGACGATGGGGTTGTCCGGAACCTGCAGCACGCCGTCGGCATCGACGGAAATCGGCTCGGCGCCGGCGGGAATCTTGATGTGTTCGTAGGCCATGGCTGCTCCAGTGCTCGCAAACGGGTGGGTCGGGGGCACCTATACTAGCAACGTCCAAGCCCTTTACGGCAGAGGTAGGCCCTGCGCGTTATCATGCGCCGGATGATGTCGCCCTTCCGAAACCGGACCGATTCATGACCGACCGCCTGCGCTGCCACGTCACCGTAGCCGCGGTGATCGCGGATGCCGGGCGGTTCCTGTTCGTCGAAGAGGCGGCCGGCGGCCGGCGGGTGCTGAATCAACCGGCCGGGCACCTCGAGGCGGGAGAGGATCTGCGCAGCGCGGTGATCCGCGAGGTCCGCGAGGAGACCGGCCTGGATTTCCGGCCCGAAGCCTGGCTCGGCTGCGACCTGCTGGCCCTGCCCTCCGGCGCCGTCACGTTGCGGGTCGCTTTCACCGGGCGGGCCTTCCCGTTGCCGGGCACCGCACCCCGCGACCCGGCGATCCTCGCGACGCACTGGCTGACTCCGGACGAGGCCCGGGGTTGGCCGTTGCGCAGCCCTCTGGTCCAGCGTTCGCTCGAGCGCTTCGCGCAAGGGGTACGGCTGCCGCTGGACACCGTCGGCGCGCTGTCCCGGGCTCCATGAGCGCGCCCATCGGTAGCCACGCGCGCCGGCGCAACAGCATGAACACGAGGCACGAAAAGGTGATCGTCGGGCTCTCGGGCGGGGTCGACTCGGCGTTGGCCGCGGCGCGGCTGCTGCAGGCTGGGTACGCCGTCGAGGGCCTGTTCATGAAGAACTGGGAGGAGGACGACGAACCGGGCTACTGCGCGGCGGAGGCCGACCTGGAGATGGCCCGCGAGGTCGCCGCGATTCTGGAGATCCCGCTGCACAAGGCGAATTACGCGGCCGACTACTGGCACCGGGTGTTCGCACATTTTCTCGACGAATACCGGGCCGGCCGCACGCCGAACCCCGACATTCTCTGCAATCGCGAGATCAAGTTTCCGGCCCTGCTCGATCACGCCCGGCGCCTGGGGGCAACCCGCGTCGCCAGCGGCCACTATGCGACGGTGGAGCATACGGACCGCGGAAGCCGCCTGCTCCGCGCCAGGGACGAGGGCAAGGACCAGACCTATTTCCTGTACGGACTGGAGCAGCACCAGTTGCGCCCCACGCTGTTCCCGCTGGGCGAGATGTGGAAATCCGAGGTCCGCGCCGAGGCCCGCGCGCTGGGCCTGCCCAACCATGCGCGCAAGGACAGCACCGGCATCTGCTTCATCGGCGAAAAGCGCTTCCGGGACTTTCTGTCGCAGTACCTGAGTGCGCCCCCCGGCGAGATCTGCACCCCCGAAGGGCGAGTGCTCGGGCAGCATCCCGGCCTGATGTATTTCACGCTGGGCCAACGTCAGGGGCTGGGCATCGGCGGCGTGGAAGGCGCTGGCGATGCCCCCTGGTACGTGGTCGCGAAGGATACCGGGCGCAACCGCCTGATCGTCGCGCAGGGCGCCGACCACCCGCTGCTGCTGAGCACCGGCCTGACTGCCACGGATCCCCACTGGATCCTCGGCGCACCGAGCGCGGGCGAGCCGTTGAGCATTCGCATCCGCCACCGCCAGCCGCTGCAGCGCGCGCGGATCACCCGAATCGACGCAGCCGGACTGCAGGTACGCTTCGAAACCCCGCAGCGGGCGGTCACGCCGGGGCAGTCGATCGTGTTCTACCGTGACCGGGAATGCCTCGGCGGAGCCGTGATCAGCGCCGCCGCGGGCGAGGCCGAGGGTCCGGATCCGGTATAGTAGCGCCCGGTTTCCACGCAAAGCGAGAACGGTCACCCTTGGAGCGCAGCGACTACAACCGAACCCTGGCGCTGGCGGCGATCTTCCAGACCGCCGCCCTGGTCAAGGATCTCGCCTGGCGCGGGCACTGCGACGAGCACGAGTTCGAGGTGCTCGTCGGCAGCCTGTTCGCGTTCGACGCCGAGACCCCCGCCGCCGTCTACCGCGGCGAGGCCAACCTGCGCAACGGGCTCGAACGCATCGAGGTCCAGCTGAAATCCGGCGGCAAGCCGCCGGATATGGAAATCACCCGCTATGCGATCGGCCTGATCTTCCTGGAACGCAAGCTGCAAGCCCGGCCCGAGATGCTGCAGGCGCTCGGCGACGGACTGAAGGGCGCGGAGCGCCAGGTGGAGTACTTCAACCTGTCCCACGAGAGCGTGATCGCGCGGCTCGCCGAGGTGTACCAGGAAACCATCTCGCCACTCGGACCCCGGATCATCGTGCAGGGTGAGCAGACCCACCTTTCCAACCCGGGGACCGCCGCGCGCATCCGCGCGCTCCTGCTCGCGGGCATCCGGGCCGCGGTCCTCTGGCGCCAGGCAGGGGGCTCCCGCTGGAAGCTGCTGTTCGGCCGCAACCGGCTGATCTCCGAGGCCCGCGACCTGCTGCACCGACTCAACTCCTGATACGGAACCCGCCTGATGACTGCACCTACCGACCACTTCACCCAAACCCTGAAGGCCGGCGGCCGCGAGTGCGCGATCGTCCCGATCACCGACGATGCCCGTGCAGCGAGCCTGCCCTATTCGCTGAAGATCCTGCTCGAGAACCTGCTGCGCTTCGAGGACGGCCGCACCGTGCGCCGCAGCGACATCGAGGCGTTGCTGGACTGGAATCCGCAGGCCGAACCGGCACAGGAAATCGCGTTCCGCCCGGCGCGGGTATTGCTGCAGGACTTCACCGGCGTGCCCGCGGTGGTCGACCTCGCAGCGATGCGCGACGCGATGGAAGCGCTGGGCGGCGATCCCGCGAAAATCAACCCGATGCAGCCGGCCGAGCTCGTGATCGATCATTCGGTGCAAGTCGATGCCCACGGCAACGTGAACGCGCTGAACCTGAACGCGGAGCTCGAGTATTCGCGCAATCGCGAGCGCTACAGCTTTCTGAAATGGGGCCAGCAGGCATTCCACAACTTCAAGGTCGTCCCGCCCGACACCGGAATCGTGCACCAGGTCAACCTCGAGTTCCTGGCGCGCACCGTGTTCCTCGACGACGGCCCCGACGGCCGTTGCCGGGCATACCCCGATACCCTGGTGGGAACCGATTCGCACACCACGATGGTCAACGGCCTCGGCGTGCTCGGCTGGGGGGTCGGCGGCATCGAGGCCGAGGCCGCGATGCTCGGCCAGCCGATCTCGATGCTGATCCCGCAGGTCGTCGGCTTCCGGTTGACCGGGCGGCTGTCCGAAGGCGCGACCGCCACCGACCTGGTCCTGGTGATCGTCGAAATGCTGCGCCGGCACGGCGTGGTCGGGAAGTTCGTCGAGTTCTTCGGCGAGGGGCTGGCGCAGCTGCCGCTGGCGGACCGGGCCACGATCGCGAACATGGCGCCGGAATACGGCGCGACCTGCGGCATCTTCCCGATCGACGGCGAGACCCTCGAATACCTGCGCCTGACCGGGCGCGATCCCGGGCACGTCGAACTCATCGAGGCCTATGCCCGCGCGCAGGGCCTGTGGCGCGACGACAGCGCGCCACCCGCGCGCTATACCGACGTGCTCGAACTCGACCTCGGCACGGTCGAACCCAGCCTCGCCGGCCCGCGCCGCCCACAGGACCGCCTGCGCTTGGGCGAGGCCGGCAAGCGCGTCGGCGAGTTCATCGGTTCGATGCTAAAGGAACGTGAGAGTACTTTTTCGGAACCCGCTGAAGCGGAACGCTTCGAGGCCGAAGGCGGCCATACGGCCGTGGGCGTGGAACACCAGGCGGAAGCCACGCCGAAGCGCAGTAACGTCACCATGAACGGTGAGGAATTCGTGCTCGATCACGGCGACATCGTGATCGCGGCCATCACCTCCTGCACCAACACCTCGAACCCCTCGGTGATGCTCGGCGCCGGGCTGGTCGCCCGCAAGGCGCGCGAGCGCGGGCTGAAGGTCAAACCCTGGGTGAAGACATCGCTGGCTCCCGGCTCCAAGGTCGTGACCGAGTATCTGCAGCACTCCGGGCTGCTGGACGACCTCGAGGCCCTCGGCTTCCATGTCGTCGGCTACGGCTGCACGACCTGCATCGGCAACTCGGGGCCGCTGCCGGATCCGATCAGCGAGGCCGTGCTGAAGGACGACCTGATCGTCAGTTCGGTCCTCTCGGGCAACCGCAACTTCGAGGGGCGCATCCACTCCGAGGTGCGGATGAACTTCCTCGCGTCGCCACCGCTGGTGGTCGCGTACGCGCTTGCGGGCACGATGGCAACCGACCTGCTGAACGACCCGATCGGCCAGGACGAACAAGGGCAGCCGGTTTACCTGAAGGACGTCTGGCCGAGCAACGCCGAGATTCAGGCGATGGTGACCGCGAGCGTCACCGCGAAGAGCTTTACCGAAGCCTACCGCGACGTCTACCGCGGCGAGGACCGCTGGATGCGCCTGGCGGCGCCCGAGGGTGAGCGCTTCGAGTGGACGGAGGACTCCACCTATGTCCGCAACCCGCCCTACTTCACCGGCATGACGATGACGCCCGCCCCGTTGACCGAAATCCGCGATGCCCGCGTGCTCGCGTTGCTCGGCGATTCGGTGACCACCGACCACATCTCCCCGGCCGGCGCGATCCGGCCGGACAGTCCCGCTGGAAAATACCTCGCCAGCCAGGGCGTGAAGACCGCCGACTTCAATTCCTACGGATCCCGGCGCGGCAACCACGAAGTGATGATGCGCGGCACCTTCGCCAACGTGCGCCTGCGCAACCTGCTCGCCCCGGGCACCGAGGGCGGAGTCACGCTGCATCTGCCCGCTGGCGAGCAAATGCCGATCTACGACGCAGCGATTCGCTACCAGCAGGAGAACGTGCCGCTGATCGTGATCGCGGGCAAGGAATACGGCACCGGTTCCTCGCGCGACTGGGCGGCCAAGGGCACGATGCTGCTCGGGGTCAGGGCGGTGATCGTCGAGAGCTTCGAGCGCATTCACCGCTCGAACCTGATTGGAATGGGCGTGCTGCCGCTGCAATTCCTGCCTGGCGAGAATGCGGAATCGCTCGGCCTGACCGGTCGCGAGACCTACAGCATCGAGGGGCTCGACGAAGGCCGAGCCGCCGAGGTCACCGTCCGCGCCCGGCGCGACGATGGCTCCGAACACCGCTTCCAGGCACGGGTCCGGATCGATACTCCGCAGGAGGTCGACTACTTCCGCCACGGCGGCATCCTCCCCTACGTGTTGCGTCAGCTCGCGGCCTGATCCCGCCGGTCGTCGCGGCACGGGCCGAACCGCCCGTGCCGCGGCACGGGGCCGGCACCACCGCCATTCCAACTCGCGCCGGCGACGGCTATGATCCCCCTGTGCCGACAGCGTCGCCGCAGGCTCCGCGACGCCGTTAGACCAAAGGGGACATCATGCGGTGGCAGCGGTGGGGTTCGGTCGCGCTGTTCCTGGCCAGTGCCGGGACTGCTCTTCTCGGGGGTTGCGGAAGCGGCGGCCCGGACCCGGAGGCGGCGGATGCCCCGCCACCCTCGGTGACGGTAGTTCGGCTTGCGGCCGAACCCGTGACCGAAAAACAGGAGTTCGTCGGCCGTGTGGCGGCGGCTGAACGCGTCGAACTGCGGGCCCGAGTGCAGGGATTCCTGCAGGAACGAAGCTTCACCGAAGGGCAAACCGTCTCGGCGGGCGACGCGCTGTTCCGCATCGAGCCGGATCCCTACCAGGCCATCGTGGCCCAGCGCGAGGCCGACCTGCATCGGGCGCAAGCCGAGCACACCAATTCCCAGGCACAGCTGCGCCGCGGGGAGGAGTTGTTGCGCAACAACGACATTCCTCGCGCCCGGGTCGACGAACTGCGTGCAGCCGAAGCCGTCGCCGAGGCCGGCATCGCGCAGGCCGAGGCAGCCCTGAAGGCTGCGCGGCTGAACCTCGACTATACCGAGATTCGTGCACCGATCGCCGGGCGCGTCGGCCTCGCCCGCTACACGGTCGGAAACTTGGTCGGCCCCGAGTCCGGCGTGCTCGCCACGTTGGTGCAGCAGGATCCGATCTACGTGCGGTTTCCGCTGACTCAGCACGACCTGCTGGCACACCGCACTCTGGTCCGGGAGAGCGGCGGCGACGCCAGCGCCGCGGTCGTGCACCTGCGACTGGCCGATGGCACGCGCTATGAACACTCGGGCCGCGTCGATTTCATCGACGTGACGGTAGATCCTGGCACCGACACCGTGCTGATCCGCTCCCGGTTCGAGAACCCGGACGGACTGCTGGTCGCGGGGCAGTACGTCGGTGTCCTGGTCGAGAGCGGCGAACCGGAGACCGGCGTGCTGGTACCGCAGTCGTCGCTACAGGTCGACCAGACGGGCTTCTTCGTGCTCGTGCTCGATGACGAAGATCGCGTCCAGGTCCGGCGAGTCGAGACCGGGCCGATGCTCGGGGGGCGCGCGGTCATCAAGGCCGGGCTCGCCCCCGGTGACCGAGTGGTGGTCGAGGGTGTGCAAAAGGTTCGTCCGGGACAGGCGGTCACGGCCACACCCTGGCAGCCGCCGGTTCGGGACTAGGGCTCGATGTTTTCCGCGATCTTCATCGACCGGCCGCGCCTGGCCATCGTGATCTCCGTGGTGATCACCCTCGCGGGGTTGATCGCGCTCACTCGCCTGCCGGTGGCCCAGTTCCCGGACATCGTGCCGCCGCAGGTGCAGGTCACCGCCTACTACCCCGGCGCCAGCGCCGAAGTGGTGGAGGCGGCGATCGCCCAGCCGGTGGAGGGTAAGGTCAACGGTGTGGACGACATGCTGTACATGAAGTCCACGTCCACCAACAGCGGCGCCTATTCGCTGAACGTCACGTTCGAGCTGGGCAGCGATCCGGACATCAACGCGGTCAACGTGCAGAACCGCGTGGCACTTGCCGAGGCGCAGCTGCCCGAGGAGGTCAAGCGCCTGGGACTGACCGTCCGGAAGAAGTCGTCCGCGCTGTTGCAGGTAGTCGCGCTGTATTCCCCGAACCGCAGCTACGACGGCCTGTTCATCAGCAACTACGCGACCATCAACCTGATCGACACGCTGGCCCGGGTTCCCGGTGTCGGCGAAGTGTCGCTGCTGGGCGGGCAGGACTACAGCATGCGCGTCTGGCTCAGTTCCGAACGCCTGACGGCGTTGGGGTTGACCCCCACCGACGTCGTTCAGGCCATCCGCAGCCAGAACGTGCAAGCGGCGGTCGGCCGTATCGGGGCCCAACCGATGTCGGCCGACCACGCGTTTCAGATCACGTTGCAGACCCGTGGCCGGTTATCCGAGGTCGAGGAATTCGAACAGGTCGTGATCCGGGCCAATCCGGATGGTTCGACCGTCCGCGTGAAGGACGTCGGCCGCGTCGAGATGGGCGCGAAGAGCCTCGATGCCCAGGCACGCCTGAACGGCGGCGATACGGCCGCGATCGCAATCTACCAGGCGCCGGGTGCCAACGCGCTGGCGGTCGCCAAAGGTGTCCGGAAAGCGATGGAGGAATTGGCACAGCGCTTTCCGGACGATCTTGACTACGACGTCGTGCACGACTCTTCCGAGTTTGTCAGTGCAAGCCTCGAACAGGTCGTGCATACCCTGATCGAGGCCTTCGTGCTGGTCGTGCTGGTGGTGTTCCTGTTTCTCGGCAGTCTGCGCGCGACGCTGATCCCGATGATCGCGGTACCGGTGGCGCTGGTGGGCGCATTTGCCTTCCTGCTGCTGCTCGGATTCTCGGTCAACACCATTTCGCTGCTGGCGGTCGTTCTGGCGATCGGAATCGTGGTCGACGATGCGATCGTCGTGGTGGAGAACGTCGAGCGGATCATGGAGGAGGAAGGGCTCACGGCACGCGAAGCCGCGCGCAAGGCCATGACCCAGATCACCGGGCCGATTCTGGCGATCACGCTGGTGTTGCTGTCGGTGTTCGTGCCGGTCGCATTCATCCCCGGCATCACCGGCCAGATGTTCCAGCAGTTCGCCGCGGTGATCGCGTTCGCGATGCTGATCTCCGCGGTGAACGCGCTGACCCTGTCGCCGGCACTGTGCGCGTTGCTGCTGAAACCTGCCGGGCATCGCCGCGGCCCGATGCGCTATGTCCTGGGGGGCATCGACCGCGTGCGTGACGGCTACGCCTACCTGGTGGCCCGTCTGGTGCGCATCTCGGCGGTGGCCGCAGTCGTCGTGCTCGTGCTCGGTTTCGGAACCTTGGGCCTGTTCAAGGCCACCCCCGGGGGATTCCTGCCGCAGGAAGACCAGGGCGCGTACATGGCCGAGATCCAGTTGCCGCAGGGGGCGTCGGTCAACCGCACGTTGGAGGTTGTGAAGCAGGTCGAGCAGATCGCGGGCGCCGATCCCGCGGTGCAGGATGTGCTGTCCGTCGCCGGATTCAGCATCCTGGATGGCGCGGTACAACCCAACAGCGCGTTCCTGATCGGTCGTCTGAAACCCTTCGAGGAGCGCAGGACCGCGGATCTGGGCGTGGAGGCAGTGATCGCGCGACTGGCGGCCGATGCGAACGCGATCCCCGGAGCCCGCGTGATGCCGTTCAACCTGCCGCCGATCGTCGGTCTCGGAACCGGCGGCGGGTTCGACTATCAGCTCCAGGATCTGCTCGGACGTTCACCCGACGAACTCGCGGCCGCGATGCGTGGCCTCGTGTTCGCGGCCAACCAGCACCCGGACCTGCAGGCGGTGTACTCGACCTGGGCGACTGACAATCCGCAGGTGTTCCTGGACATCGACCGTGACAAGGCACAGGCCCTGGGTGTGCAGATCGGCGACATCTTTGCCGCGCTTCAAACGACGCTGGGCGGTGCCTACGTCAACGACTTCAACCGTTTCGGGCGGGTCTGGCAGGTCAATGTGCAGGGCGACGAGATGGACCGCGCACAGTTTGACGACGTGTTTCGAATCCACGTCCGCAACGACCAGGGCGAGATGGTTTCGCTGCGCGCGCTTGCGGAGCCCGAGTTGATCCTGGGGCCGCAATTGCTGCAACGCTACAACAACTACCGCAGCGTGAGCATCAGCGGAACCCCGGCCCCCGGACGCAGTTCCGGAGACGCGCTGGACGCGATGGAAACGCTCTCGGACGAAACTCTGCCGACAGGGTTCGGCTTCGAATGGACCGGCACCTCGCTGCAGGAGAAGGAGGCCGGAGGGCAGACGGTGATCGTGCTCGCGCTGGCCGTGCTGTTCGCCTACCTGTTCCTCGTCGCGCTCTACGAGAGTTGGTCGATGCCTGCAGCCGTCCTGCTCTCGGTCGTCGTCGCGGTTCTGGGCGCGATGATCGCACTGTGGGTCACGGGCCTCGCGAACGATCTGTACGCCCAGATCGGTATCGTCGTACTGATCGGGCTCGCGGCCAAGAACGCGATCCTGATCGTCGAGTTCTCGATGCAGGAACGCAAATCGGGCGCCCCGCTGCTGGAGGCGGCGACCAACGGTGCCCGGATGCGCATCCGGGCAGTGATGATGACCAGTTTCGCCTTCATCATGGGCCTGGTGCCGCTGGTGACCGCGGTCGGTGCCGGCCAGGCCAGCCAGCGTGGTGTGGGTACCGCCGTGTTCGGCGGCATGCTTGCCGCCGTCCTGATCGGCGTGTTCCTGATCCCGATGCTCTATGTCGCGTTCCAGTGGCTGCGCGAGAAGTTCCACGGCACCCGAGGCACAGGGGTTGCCGTGGACGCCAAGGGTTCCTGAGCACGCGGTCTTCGTCGGCCGCCTACCTTGGGGAAACGCACATGCCTGATTTTTCGGATCGAAGTCCCGTGACCTGGCTGACGCTGTGCCTCGCGCTCCTGTTCGCTTCGTGGACACTGGCCGCAGGCGCGGACGACGGCTCGCTGCCGGAACTCCAGGCGCCAAGCTTTTCACTGCCGTCCGCCTGGCACGGCGATCTCGACGGCATGCGCGAGCGGCGTCTGATCCGTGTCGGCACCGCGTTTTCCCGGACCCATTATTTCCTCGACGGCTTGACCCAGCGGGGCCTTACCTACGATCTCCTTCAGCAGTTCGAGGAATTCCTGAACCGGGAGCTGGAGACACCCAAGGCGCTGCCGGTCCGCATCCTGATCGTACCGATGCCCCGCGACCGGCTTCTCCCGGCCCTTGCGGCGGGACACCTGGACATCGTCGCCGCCAACCTGACGATCACCCCTGAACGCAGCGAAACCGTCGCATTCGCGGCACCGTTCGGTGTCGGCACCGCAGAAGTCGTCGTGCTCGGGCCGGAGTCGCCTGCCCTCGCCTCTCTCGACGACCTGGCGGGTACCACCGCCTATTTGCGCGAGTCCAGCAGCTACTGGTTGAGCGTCGAAGCGCTGAACCGGTCACTGGTGGAGCGCGGGCTTGCTCCGGTCCTTCGCTTCGCCGTGGATGCGCATCTGGAAGATGAAGACCTGCTGGAGATGGTCGCTGCCGGAATCCTGCCCTACGCGATCGTCGATGAACACAAGGCCCGGTTCTGGGCGGACGTGATCGACGGGCTCACTCTGAGGGAGGATCTCGCATTGCGTGAAGGTGCGGCCATCGCCTGGGCGCTGCGCAAGAACACTTCCGAACTCCAAGCGCTGGTCGACCGATTCGTCCCGGACGTGAAGGCCGGCAGCCTGACCGGCAACATCCTGCTGAAGCGTTATCTGCGCGACAACCCGTGGGTGCGCAACCCGGGCGCGACCGTGGACCGAAAGCGTTTCGAGGCGGTGATGCACTTGTTCCAGGAATATGCTGGACGTTACGGCTTCGACTGGCTGCTCGTCGCCGCCCAGGCCTACCAGGAGTCGCGCATCGACCAGACCGCGCGCAGCCCGGCCGGCGCCATCGGCATCATGCAGCTGCTGCCGTCTACTGCGGCCGATCCGGCGGTGGGAATCCCGGACATCAGCACCGAGGAGAGCAACATTCATGCTGGCACCCGGTACCTGAGGGTGCTGGTCGACCAGTATCTCGCGGATCCCGAGCTCGATGATCTCAACCGGACGCTGCTTGCCTTTGCCGCGTACAACGCAGGTCCTGGCAACCTCAATCGCATACGGAACCGCGCCGCAGAAATGGACCTCGATCCCAACCGCTGGTTCGGGCATGCCGAACTCGCCGCGGCCAAGCTGATCGGCCGGGAAACCGTGACCTATGTCAGCAATATCGCGAAGTACTACTTTGCCTTCCGGCTCATCGCAGAACGGATCGAGGAGCGCGAACGGGCGCGCCAGGCGGTCGAAACCCCCTGATTTTGTCCGGCTGCGCAGACCACCGTGCGGCCCCATTGCACGGCGGCAGGCAGCACTCAGCGCGCGCCGGTCAGGACCACAGGATCGAGCAAACGGGCGAGCCGATCGCGGTCGATTCCGGTTTCCTCGGCGGCGACGTCCAGGATCGGACGCCCGCTGGCATAGGCCATTTTCGCAATGCGCGCCCCGGCCTCGTAGCCGATCTCGGCGTTCAGCGCGGTGACCAGGATCGGGTTGCGTGCCAACGCCTGTTCGAGGCGTTCCCGGTTCACGGTGAACCCGGCGATCGCGCGGTCCGCGAGATGCTCCATCGCGTCTGCGAGCAATTCGATCTGCGTGAGCAGGTTGTCGGCAATCAACGGCAGCATCACGTTCAGCTGAAAATTGCCGGACTGCGCGGCGAGACTGACTGCGGCATCGAGGCCGGTCACCTGCACGCAGGCCATCATCACCGCCTCCGGAATCACCGGGTTGACCTTGCCCGGCATGATCGAGCTGCCCGGCTGCAACGCCGGCAGCGCGATCTCGCCGAGGCCCGCCAGCGGCCCCGAATTCATCCAGCGCAGGTCGTTCGCGATCTTCAGCAGCGTGGTGGCCAGACCCCGCAACTGGCCGGACAACTCGGCTGCGGTGTCCTGGCTCGACAGCGCGGCAAACCCGTTGGGCTGGCGTACGAACGGCAACTCAAGACGCTGGGCGAGACGTTTCGCGACCTGTTCCCCGAAATTCTCCGGCGCATTGATACCGGTGCCGACCGCGGTCGCGCCGATCGCCAGGCGGCACACCCGCCGTTCGGCATCCTGCACCCGCGCTTCTGCGAGCTCGAGCTGGGTACGCCATCCGGACAGCTCCTGCTCCATGCGCAGCGGCATCGCATCCATCAGGTGGGTACGCCCGGTCTTCACCACGCCGGCGAGTTCACGCTCGCGTTTCGCGATCGTCGCGATCAGGTGCCGCAGTGCCGGGCGCAGCCGGTGCTCGATCTCCAGCGCCGCGGCGACGTGGATCGCGGTCGGGATCACGTCGTTCGAACTCTGGCCCCGATTCACCTGGTCGTTCGGATGCACGGACGTGCCGGCAGCAGCCGCGAGGTGGGCGATCACCTCGTTCATGTTCATGTTGGTGCTGGTTCCGGATCCCGTCTGGTACACATCTACCGGGAACGCATCCGGGTGCTGACCCAATGCGATCGCATCGGCTGCGTTGACGATCGCCGCCGCCTGATCCGGCGCAAGCAGCGACAGTTCCAGGTTCACCTCGGCACAGGCCGCCTTGATCTGGGCGAGCGCCCGGATGAAGGGTTTCGGCAACGGGCGCCTGGCAATCCGGAAGTTATCGACCGCGCGCTGCGTCTGCGCGCCCCACGGGGCATCGGCCGGGATTTTTACCTGCCCCATGCTGTCCTGCTCGGTACGCGTTTCGGGCTGTGACGACATCGTTCCTCTCCGACAGGGTCAGGCCCGTCATTCTAGCCCGCAGGCACGGCAACCGCTCGCCCCCCCGGCTTGACCGCAGCGCACGCGCGCCCCCCACTTGCCGGGGGAGCACGCGGCAACACCGGCACGTTGCGCACGCCGGCTGTACTATAATCCCCCGCCCTGAACTCCAAGCCCGGGAGCCTGCATGTCCCTGTCCTCGCTCTCCGCGGTCGGCCCGGTCGACGGCCGCTACGCCCGCCACACCGAACCCCTGCGCGCGCATTTCAGCGAACAGGCGCTGATGCAAGCGCGCGTTCGCGTCGAGGTCGCCTGGCTGCGGGCACTTGCCGCGGAACCGGGAATCCCCGAGGTTCCAGAGCTGACCTCGGATGCCGCCGATTACCTGGGCCGCATCGCTGCGGATTTCGGCACCGCCGACGCCGAGCGCGTGAAGGCGATCGAGGCCACGACCAACCACGATGTGAAGGCGATCGAGTACTTCATCAAGGAACGCATGGCCGAGCATCCCGAGCTGGCCGCGCAGACCGAGTTCGTGCATTTCGCCTGCACCTCGGAAGACATCAACAACCTGGCCTATGCGCTGATGGTGCGCGAGGCGCGCGACCGCGTGCTGCTGCCCGCGCTGGCCGATCTGCTCGACCCGCTCACCGGGCTCGCGAAGACGCTTGCGGGCCAGCCGCTGCTCTCGCGCACCCACGGCCAGCCGGCATCGCCGACCACCATGGGCAAGGAGCTTGCGAACGTGGTTGCACGCCTGCAGCGCCAGCGCCGCCAGCTCGAGTCGCTGCCCGTGCTCGGCAAGATCAACGGCGCGGTCGGCAACTACAACGCGCACGTGGTCGCCTACCCCGAGGTCGACTGGCCGGCGCTGGCAACGCGGGTGATCGAGGATCTGGGCCTGCAGCCCAATCCCTACACGACCCAGATCGAGCCGCACGACTTCCTCGCCGAACTGTTCCACTGCCTGGTGCGCCTGAACACGGTACTGATCGACGCCAGCCGCGACCTCTGGGGCTACATCTCCGCCGGCTACTTCCGCCAGCGGGTGATCGCTGGCGAGGTCGGCTCGTCGACGATGCCGCACAAGGTGAACCCGATCGACTTCGAGAACGCCGAGGGCAACCTCGGGCTCGCGAACGCGCTGTTCGAGCACCTCGCGGCCAAGCTGCCGGTCTCGCGCTTCCAGCGCGACCTGACCGACTCGACGGTGCTGCGCAACATCGGCGTCGCGTTCGCCTGGTCGCTGATCGCCTACCGGTCGTTCCGTCGCGGTCTCGGCAAACTCGAGGCCGATCCCGAGCGGATGCAGGCGGATCTCGACGCGAACTGGGAGGTGCTCGCCGAAGCGGTGCAGACGGTGATGCGCCGCCACGGCGTCGAGGCCCCGTACGAGAAGCTGAAGGAGCTCACCCGCGGGCAGCGGGTCTCCGCCGAGCGCCTCGCCGCATTCATCGACGGACTCGAGATCCCGGCCGATGCCCGCGAACGGCTGCGCGCGCTGACCCCCGCGAGCTACATCGGACTCGCCCGGGAGCTGGCCGAGCGCCCGCCCGACAACTGACCCGGCGAGTGCGATGAACACCAACGCGCTGCTCGGCGGCCTGACCCCGGAGGAATTCCTCCGGGACTACTGGCAGCAACGTCCGCTGCGGATCCGCCAGGCCATCCCCGGGTTCGTGAACCCGATCGACGCCGAAGACCTCGCCGGTCTCGCCTGCGAGGAGGACGTGCGCTCGCGCCTGGTGATCGGCCATCCCGACCGGCGCGACTGGCAGGTCGAGTACGGGCCGTTCCGTCCCGAACGCTTCGCAAGCCTGTCCGCGACCGCCTGGACCCTGCTCGTCTCGGAAGTGGAGCAGTACTGGCCTCCCGGACCCGAGTGGCTGCGGCGCTTCGACTTCATCCCGCGCTGGCGCCGCGACGACTTGATGATCTCCTACGCGGTCCGCGACGGCTCGGTCGGCCCGCACATCGACGCCTACGACGTGTTCCTGTTCCAGGCACAGGGCCGGCGCCGCTGGCAGATCCAGGAGCCGCCGCCGAAGTCCCCGATCTGCCTTCCGGATCTGCCGCTCGCGATCCTGCGCAGCTTCACCCCCACCACCGAATGGGTGCTGGAACCGGGCGACATGCTCTACCTGCCACCGGGCATCCCGCACCTGGGCATGGCGCTGGACGACGACTGCATGACCTGGTCGATCGGCTTTCGCGCCCCGGCCTGGCGGGATCTCGTCGGCGCCTTCCTCGAAGACCGCCTGGACCACGTCGGCCCCGAACTCGTCACCGACCCCGCACGCAAATCCTCCCGCCATGCCCACGAACTCGGCGCCGACGACCTCGCCGCGCTGCGCGATGGCCTGCTGGCCCGGCTGCGCACCGAACCCGACGCGCTGCACTGCTTCTTCGGCGAGTTCCTGACGCGCCCGCAAACCCGCGACACCGAACCGGAAACGGCGGACGATGCGGCAAGCGAGCGACCCGAATGGGATCCGAACATGGCCTACCGCTTCGACCCCTCGCTGCGCCGCTACTGGATCGACGGTCCCGACGGCCCGACGCTGTTCCTCGCCGGCCACGCGGTTCCCGCTCCGGGTCTTTCGCCCAACGAGGCGGAATCGCTCTGCCAGGCCGACACCGTGGTCCCCGAGCAATGGGCCACCCGCGTGCCGGGCCTCGTTCCGGTGTTCCGCGACCTGCTGGCCGCGGGACAGGTCGAGCCTGACGAGCCTGCAGACACCGGCGAGGCTCCGTGACGACCGTCGCGTCGCAGCAACCGGAAAGGTGACCTCCCCGCTCGCCTTGTGGCCAGTCGCCCCGGCTGATTGACAGACCCAAGGCAATGCCTAAGATGGATATACTCAAGGCATATCCCGCGCAGGTGGAACCATGGACCAGGCCGCAGTCTTCAAGAGTAATCGCAGCCAAGCCATCCGGCTGCCCAAGTCGGTCGCGCTGCCCGAGGATGTGAAACGAGTGAATGTCATCGCGATCGGCCGGGTGCGCATCCTTACTCCGGTGGGTGAGTCCTGGGATGGCTGGTTCGATGGTCCAGGCGTGACCGACGATTTCCTGGTCGACAGGGATCAACCGCAAGACCAGCGGCGTGAGGCATTTTGATGCTGAAGTACATGTTGGACACCAACTTCTGCATCTTCACCATCAAGAACAAACCCCCGACCGTTCGCCAGCGCTTTGAGCAACATACCGGCCAGATGTGCATCAGCACGGTGACGCTGATGGAGCTGGTCTACGGGTCCGAGAAATCCGTGGCACCGGCCAGGAATCTCGAGGTCATCGAAGGCTTCGTGGCCAGACTGGAAGTGCTCGACTACGACCGCAGTGCGGCGGAGCATTCCGGACAACTCAGGGCCGAACTGGCTCGACTGGGCACGCCGATCGGCCCGTTTGACCAGATGATCGCGGGTCATGCGCGCAGTCGCGGATTGATCGTGATCACCAGCAACCGGGGGGAGTTCGGTCGGGTGCCGGGTCTTCGCGTAGAGGACTGGAATACCTGACGCTCGTCCTCGTGTGAGCCGGCGGCTTGGCGATCGAAGATGATCTGTTCCATACGCGGAGCGGCTTTACCGGCCGGATTCAACTCCGCGCGCGTCGGGTCCGCAGCAGTGGTGCCAGCAGGGCCAGAGCCGCCAGCGCGGCCAGGGCCAGCAGCAGTTGCGGGGTCAACACATCGCTCAGCGCGAACTCGCCCGCCGCTGCGATGCTGGATACCTGGTGCCCCAGCGTCGCCACCACGAAGGACAGCGGCAGCAAACCGAGGAAGGTCGCGAGGAGGACCCGTTTGAGCGGGATGGGAAAGATCACCGGCACGATGTTCACAGCCCAGGCCGGCACCAGCGGGAACAGCCGGGCGGCGAGAATGAAATGGAACCCGTTCGCGGTCACGCCCGGTGTCACGGAGGCGAGCCGCGCGCCCCAGCGCCGGTGAATCGGTTCGTGGAAGAGCCGGCGCCCCAGGGCCGCAATCATCACCGCGCTGAACGCCGAGCCCAGCGCACTCAACACCGCACCGAGCCCCGGGCCGAACAGAAAACCGCCGCTGAACATCAGCAGGAAGCCGCCCGGGAACGGCGTCACCTTGCCCACGGTCACCACCAGCACGTAGATCACCGCAGCGGCGAGCGGCCAAACCTCCACCCAGAGCCGCAGGGCTGCCTGGGAATCGGCCGTCCAACCAAGCAGCGAAGGGCCGAACTGAGCGGCGGCTCCGGCGCCGGCCAGCAGCGCCAGACCCACCACGGCCAGCCACCACCACCGGACCTTCGAAGCGGGCGCATGTGGTTGCCCGCCGGCGGGGTGCACCGCGATGCCACCGTTGTCGGACCGCGGGGGCTGGAGGGTTTTGCTACTGGGCATCGAAAATCCGGGTTGGTGTCGGGTTCGAGGTCGGGCGAAGGGGTTGCCCGCACGTCGCCCGGCTCGTGTACAGGGAGGCCGTTCGAGGCAAGGCGCCGTCCAGATTATCGCGCAAACTCCAACGGTGTCCGAATTCGTGGTGTTTCCAGGGGCACGGATGCAGGCACCCAGCCTCTGGCCGATGAATGTTCGAGCGTCCGCTCGGCGAGAGGCCCGTTTCCTGCGACGGAAGGCACTTCCGAGCGTCCCGCGGAGCCTCCGCAATCATCCGAAATCGCATGGTGCAGCGCCGATGATTACATCGGGCTGAGCGCGGAGTTACATCTTTGTCATTTACCGGCCAGCCCCTGTTCCGGATGGCAGAATGTCTTGGCCGGGGACCCTCCCCTGCGTTCGGGCCGCGAACATTGTGGCACGGACTTCGAGAACCGCGGTGCGACCGGGGTACCCACTCGCTCCGCAGCACGTACCGGAGATTGTGCGTGGCCGCCGGTACTCGCACGTGACCCTGCAGCGAGCGATCCGGTTGCAACGGCCGCCGCAGGGACGCTGCGCCGAGGGTCCCGTATGCACCGAGCGATCGGCGGAGCGTATGCCTGCGTGCGGGCCATGCCTTTGACTCCCCTTGCCGAGGGCCAGACGATGAAGACTGAATTCGACTCACCCACCCAAACGCCGGAACCGACTCCGAGTGCGGGGCCTTCCCGTGGTGTCCGAATGCTTGCGCTCGGTGTCGGCGCAGGGTTCCTGCTCTTTGTGGGCGCCCTTTTCGTCGTGCCCTTCCTGATTCCCGACCAGACCCGGCTCAACGCGATGGCACCGATCGCGCCGGCACCGGGCCTGGAACGGGGCGGCCATGCGTTCGCCGGAACGGTTGGCTCCTGGGATGTCAGGGGGCAGATCACGATCGATGCCGGGCGCCAGGCCCGGATTGCCATCGATGTGACGCAGGCAGGTGGGGTGCCCGTACCGGCCACGCTGCCGCTCCAGCTTGCCCTGGACATGCCTGAACACGCGATGCAGGTGCTGCGCCCGACTGCGGCGCAAGCGGAAGCCGGATCCTATCTCGCGCAATCCCGGCTCCCCATGGCCGGCCTTTGGCGCCTGCATGTCGAGTTACCGGAGGGGACCGGCCTGTTCGACTTCAATGTCCCTCAGTAGACAGGCGCCCCCTTGGCCAGCGGGGCCGACGCCGACCGCAGAAGGCCTTGCGCCTGCCTGATCCCACGCCTGTCCGGCCGGGAACACAGGCGTTGGCGAAAGGCTTCCCCGGAACCGCAGGCGAGGCGTCCACGACCACCTACAGTAGCTATTCACCTGGGCGGATGACATGACGCGGCATCGAAACCCTTCCTGGTTCGGGCGATGGCTCGATTCGAGCGCGACCAACGTCGCATTCATTGCCTTCCTGCTGCACTTCGTCTGGGAGTTTCTTCAGGTACCCCTGTTTGCCGACATGCCGGACATGGCGCACTGGGACGCTGTCCGGTTCTGTGCCCGTGCGGCCCTGGGTGACGCGGTCATCACGCTCGCCGCATTCTGGTTGGTTGCCCTGGTATATCGGGACAGACACTGGGTCCTCGCCCCACCGAAGGCGGCCATCGCGGGATTCATCGCGGTGGGGGTAGTCATCACGGTTGCACTGGAATGGCATGCCACCGTGCTCGTCGACCGCTGGCAGTACGCGGAACGGATGCCGACGATCCCGCTGTTGGGCACCGGCCTCGCGCCATTGTTGCAGTGGCTGATTCTGCCGCCGCTGGTGGTATGGATCGCGCGCCGCCAGATCCTGGGGCAGAGGTACCTGAGTCTTGCGCGGGAAGACCCAGATTAATACCGCTTACCTCGGCAGAAAATGCAGCGGCAGCACAGCCGGTCGCAGCTCCGAGGACAAGATTCTATTCGCAGCCGTGGTAAGGTGGCCTATGCTGCCCGCCGGATAGGGGGCGTGCGGCCCGCGAAGGCATCTCTGTACAAACCGATCCCTGATGCGCTGGAGATATAGGGGTGAGTCGGGAGCGCAAGGTCATCATCATCGCCGGGCCGAACGGGGCGGGCAAGACCACATTCGCCCGGGAGTTTCTCCCGAACGAGGCGGACTGTCCGATCTTCGTCAATGCCGACCTGATCGCCGCCGGGCTTTCTCCGTTCGAACCGGAGATCGCCGCCATGCAAGCCGGCAGACTGATGCTGCGCGAACTGAACCGGCACTTCGACACCGGACAGAGCTTCGCCTTCGAAACCACACTGTCGGGCAAGGGCTATCTGCGCCACATCCGGCAGTGGCAGACAGCGGGCTACCGGGTCGAACTGATCTTCCTGCGCCTGGCCAGCGCCGACGAGGCGGTCGCACGCGTGGCGCAGCGCGTCAAACAGGGCGGACACGATGTCCCCGAAACCGTGATTCGCCGACGCTTCGATGCTGGACTGGAGAATTTCACCCGCCGCTACTCATCTGCGGTTGACGCCTGGGTGCTGTACGACAACTCCGGCGAGCTGCCGCAACTGCTGGACTGGAGCGAACGATGAACGATCCCAAACCGATCGAGACCGCTACCAACGCCGACCTTCGCAACTCGCACGCGGCCTTGCTACGCGCGGCGCGGCGCGCACGGGAGCTCGCCGCACGAACCGGCACGGCGATCGTCGTGGTGCGCAATGGCGTACTCGAACACATCCATCCCACCCCAGAGGCTCCGGCCGAGAGCAAAATCCAGGATCCCCATGCGCCGCCATACGGAAAACAGCGATAACCGGATTCTCGTCCAAGACCTATCATGAAGGAAGGTGGTGCGCACCCTCGGCCTGCGCATGCACGCCGAAGTCGATACGGAGAAGGATCACCGGGAATCGCTTCTCCTGGCCCCGTACCTGCGCCTGTGGATCGCGTGTATTCGTGGATTGTTCCAGCCGGTTACCCGTTATCCCGAAAGATCGCGTTTGCGCCGGAGATACTCCTCGCGGTCGATCCGGCCTTTCGCGTACTCCTCGTCGAGGAGTTCGCGCGCGCTCCTGTTCCCGCCGTCACCCCCGCCTCGCCAGCCGCCCCGGAAGGCCGCAACACCCCAGACCAGCAGCAGAATGGGGATCAGCCAGACGAGAATCATCCACAGGCCTCCGCCCCCGAAACCATGCCCGAAACCGTCTCCCATGCATTACCTCCTCGGAATTCTTCGGGGCTCCACCCCGTGTGTGACGACTACCGGAGCCGCGCACGCTTCAGCAGCACCGAGTTGCCGATGACCGAGAGCGAACTCGTGACCATCGCGATCACACCGATCATCGGGTGCAGCAACCCGATCGCCGCGATCGGAATGGCTGCAACGTTGTAGAGAAAAGCCCAGAACAGGTTCTGCACGATCTTGCCGAAGGTGGCCCGGGACAGGCGGATGGCCTCCACCACTTTCGTGAGTTCGCCGGAGACCAGTGTCACGTCGGCCGCCTCGATGGCCACGTCGGCGCCGGCACCGATCGCGATGCCCACGTTGGCCTGCTTCAGGGCCGGAGCGTCGTTGATGCCGTCGCCCACCATCGCCACGCGGGGACCAAACCGGGCCTGCAGCTCGCGGATCTCATGCACCTTGCCGTCCGGCAGCACCCCGGCGAGGACCTCGTCGATCCCCACCTCGTCGGCCACCGCTCGCGCCGCACGCTCGTTGTCGCCGGTGACCATGGCCACCTTGAGACCCAGCGCGTGCATGGCCGCGACCGCCGCCTTCGAATCGGGCTTGATCGCATCGGCCACCGCCACGATGCCGACGGCATGGCCGTCCCGGGCCACCAGCACCGCGGTGCGACCCCGGGCTTCCAGGCGAGTCAGATCATCGTCCAGCGCGTCCAGCCCGTCGATGCCGGACTCCTCCAGCAGGCGCCGGTTGCCGATCAGAATCCTTTGGCCGTCCACCGCGCCCTGGACACCGCGGGCCGTGACCGACTGGAAGTCCTGCACAGGCGGAACCTCCACGCCACGGGCCCTGGCACCCTCCACCACGGCGCGGGCCAGGGGATGCTCGGAGGCATTCTCCACGGCGGCGGCGAGCCGCAGCACCGCCGGATCGTCGCCGTCGGCGGCCACCACATCGGTGAGCTCCGGCTCGCCCCGGGTGATGGTGCCGGTCTTGTCCAGCACCACCATGCGGATGTCCTTGAGCGTCTGGATCGCCTCACCGGAGCGGATCAGCACGCCCCGCTCGGCGCCCATCCCCGAGCCGACCATCAGGGCCGTGGGTGTAGCGAGCCCGAGGGCGCAGGGACAGGCGATGACCAGCACCGCGATCGCGGCGAGGATCGCCAGGATCACCGGGGTGGTGTCCGGGTTGACCCACGGCAGGAAGCCCGCACCCCAGTCCAGAATCGGGCGCAGTGGTTCGGGGAAAACCAGCCAGGCCGCGAGACTGCCCAGCGCGATCACGATCACCACCGGCACGAACCGGGCCGTGACCCGGTCGGCAAACTCCTGGATCGGCACCTTCGACGACTGGGCCTGTTCCACCAGCTTGATGACCTGGGAGAGGAACGTGTCGGCGCCGATCCGGGTGGCGCGCACCTTCAGGCGGCCCTCCTTGTTGATGGTCGCGCCCAGCACCGGGGCGCCGGGCGACTTGGCAACCGGAATGGACTCCCCGGTCGCGATCGATTCGTCCAGGTGACTCTCGCCCTCGATCACTTCGCCGTCGGTGGGGACCTTCTCGCCCGGGCGCACGATCATCACGTCGCCGATGCTCAGCGCCTTCACCGGTACTTCCACTTCCTCGCCGTCGCGCTCCACGCGTGCCGTCTTGGCCCCCAGCGTCAACAGCTTCCGGATCGCCTCGGAGGCGCGGCCCTTGGCGCGGTTCTCCAGGTACCGTCCCAGCAGGTGGAAAGTCATGATGGTCGCGGCCATCTCGATGAACGAGGTCATGGGGTAGATGAAGCCCACCAGCCCGATCAGATACGGCGGGAGGCTGCCCATGGAAATGAGCACGTCCATGTTCGCGGTGCGGTTCGTGAGCGAACGCCAGGCGGAAACATGGGTGGCCCAGCCGCCGCAGAGGAAAACGACCGGGAAGGCCAGAATCGCGATCACCGCCAGATAGGCAGGTACGGGTGCGACGAACATGTGCACCATCATCAGCACCATGATCAGCGTCGTGGGCACCGCGGCGATCACGAAGCGCCGCCAGGCGCGCGCCAGATAGGCCGACTCCACCTCCGCGTCTTCGGACGGCGCTTCGGCGGAGACCGAGACCACCTCGTAGCCGGCCCGCTCCACGGCGGCCCTGAGCGCCTCGGGCGTGGGGCCGCCGGCGCTCGGCTGCACGATGACCTGGTGACTGGAGATACTGGTACGGATCTCACCCACACCGGGGAGGCGCCGCAGGGAATCCTGGACCAGGCCCGCGCAGTGGTCGGAGCCCATCCCGGGCACGACCAGCCGGACTTCTGCGCCGGAGGATGCGGCGCGGCCCGAATCGGAGACTGAGGCCACTTCGTAGCCGGCCCGCTCCACCGCCCTGCGCAGCTTGCCACTTTCGACGAGGGCCGGATCAAAGTCGACCTGCACGAGGTGACTGGCGATGTTGGTGCGCACGTCGGCCACGCCCGGCAGACGTCGCAGCGAGGCGGAGACAATGCCGGCACAGTGGTCGGAGCCCATGCCGGGCACGGTCAGTTCGACCCGTGCCGGGCTTTCGGCCGCGTGAGCCGTGTCGGAGATCATGTTGTCGGACGTTTTCATCTCGATTCTCGCATCGGCAGCCGCGCGGAGGCTCAGGGTTGCGGTTGACGGTCGTCCGGATTGGACCCGCCTTCCCGGTGCGTGGTCCTCACCCGCTCCCTATGCCGTTTGACACCACGCGGGGTGCGATGCGGCAAGATGACGCGAATGTAATCCGGGCGTCAGCTCCCTGTCGGGCCGACACGGGCATCATGGCCCATGTCGGGGCCGCGCCCGCGCAGTTCAGCCAGCCCTGTTGCGGGGGCATTCGGCCGAGCGTTCTGGCCGCTCCGAAGCGTGCCCTGCAATTGCACTACCTCCGGATCCGCCTTACTGTCCCGACAGGCGCTCCGTAATGATGGTGAATCGATGACAGACGCACCCGCTCGCCACCGTAAGCGCTTCGGGCCGCTGCTTGGCCTGGCCGCCCTGTGGCTGCTGGGTACAACCGCCACCGCAGAGGACGACCCCGGCGCTCGCATTGCGCACGAAGGCAACGACCGCGGTGCGACGGCCTGCATCCAGTGCCACGGCGAACAGGGCCAGGGGCAGGCGCAGCCCCCGTTCCCGCGCCTCGCGGGCCTGCCGGAGGCCTATCTGATCGAACAGATGCAGGCCTACCGCGAAGGTCAGCGCCCAAACCCGACCATGGCCCAGGTCGCCCAGCATCTAGCGGATGACGAGATCGAAGCGGTCAGCCGCTACTACGCCGGGATGGAACCTGCCGGTGGCCCGTACCGGGTACCCGCAGGACTGCTGGAGAGGGGGCGCGGGATCGCCCTGGAAGGGCTGCCGGACCGCAATATCCAGTCCTGCGCCTCCTGCCACGGCGAACAGGGACAAAAACGCAGCCCCGCGCTGCCGCCGCTGGCGGGCCATCCGCCACGCTATCTGATGAGCCAGTTACGGGCGTATGCCCAGGGATCCCGCAAGACCTCGTTGGCCGGATTGATGCAGGGCATCGCCAAGGCGCTGGAGGAAGAGGAGATGGCCGCCGTCTCCGCCTACTTCGCCTCGCTGCCCGCCCGGGAGGAGTAAGCCCGGCGCCGGGACCATCCGGGTGGCCATTGAACCGTCCCCGCGCATCGCCGGTTCACGCATACCAATCGCCGGTTCACGCATACCAAATGAAGAGGAGATCGACATGAGAGACTCTGCTACCGTCCGGTTACTCATCAGCCTTTTGACCATCCTGCCGCCATTGTTGTCAGGGAACGTTGGCGGCGCCGCCTCCGGCAATCAGGTTGCTCATCTCGGGGGACGAGCATAGGTAAACCAGACGGTCACCGGTGTTTCGGCACCAGGTCTCGCGATCGTGATCTCGATGTCGTAACGGGCTTCGCCGCGCAGGGTGAAGTAGTTGCCGTAGCTGACGGTGTCGTCGATACGCATGGTTTCGAGCGGGCGGGTCACTCCGGCCAGACCCAAAGGTGCGACCCGCGCCGTGACTTGCGCATCCTTGATCTGGTTTCCGCTGCCGGGATCGAACACGGACACTGTCACATGAAAGGCGTGCCCGCCGCGCGGGATGCCGTCATGCATCACGGCTTCAGGGTCGCCCTCGTGGCGGCCCTCAACCATCGCGGCCGGGAGCACACCCAGGTACACGACAACCCCGTCCGCGACCTGCCGGTAGGGGGAATCCGCGGCCGCCGCATTGCTCGCCAGCAGTACAATCCCGCAGAACAGGGCCATGATGTTGAACAAGGTAGGTCGATGAGTCATGACGTCCTCCTCGATTCCCCGGGACCAGTTCGCTTGTCCGGGGCTTCTGCATCGCGCAGGGAACTGACGGCCGAGCGCACGACGGTGTCAGAACGACGCGACACGTACCACAGGTACAGGAGTGCCGCCGGGCATGAGAGCATCACAGTGAACAGGAGCAGGTTCCACATCGACCAACCCCACCACCATACGACCAGACCGGCGGCACCGGGCATCAGCACAAGACAGACGGCCCTATTGACGGTATGCATCGAAGGCATGGCTATTACCCTGTCGACAGCCTCGGGCGCTTGAGCAGCATCGAGTTGCCGATCACCGAAAGCGAACTGGCGGTCATGGCCATCACGCCGATCATGGGGTGCAGCAGGCCCACGGCGGCGGTGGGAATGGCTGCGCCGTTGTAGAACCAGGCCCAGAACCTGTTCTGCACGATCTTGCGAAACGTCAGCCGTGAGAGCCGGATGGCCTCCACCACCTTGGTGCGTTCCCCGAACACCAGCGTCCCATCCGCCGCCTCGATGGCCACGGCGGCTCCGGCGCCGATGGCGATCCCCATGTTGGCCTGTTTCAATGCCTGGGCGTCGCTTCTCCCCGACACCAGGGAGGCGCAATGGTCCGAGCCCATGCTGGGCACGGTCAGTTCGATCCGTGCCGGGCGCTCGGCCGCCTGAGCCGCATCGGAGGTCGTGTTGATGGACGCTTTCATCTCGAATATCGCATCGGCTTCCGCGCGGAGGCTCATGGTTGCGGTTGATTGATATCCGGATCGAACCTGCCTTCCCGGTGCGTGATCCTCACCCGATACCTATCTGCTTTGACAACACGCGGGGCGCGGTGCGGCAAGATGACGCGAATGTAATGCCGGCGTCAGGCTCCTGTCGGGCCACCGCCGGCATCATGGCCAGTGTCGGGGCCGCACCCGCGCGGCACCGACCAGGGCCCGCCGCTGATCCACCGGATCTACGAGCCCTCGCATCACTCCGATCTCGCCTTCTATTTCGCCATCGCGCGGGGCGTGCACCAGCATCACTGGGATTTCGGCGACATGCCGCCGATACCGGCTGTCGACGGCGAGGATGCCGCGCACATCATCGCGTGGATTCGACAGGAGCAGCGCGCAGCCGGCATCGAATGACTTTCGGCCCGAGGGCTGGCTCCCCTTACCCAGCCCTCCCCCCGGCAAGCCCTTGTAGGCCTGCCGAGGAAACCTTACAAGTCGATCCGTCTCACCGACCCAGGCGGCTGGCTTGACCGCGCTGTAGAGCGCCATTGTCCCGAAGACCGTGCTGAACGTGCGTTATTGGGTTCCTGGTTCTGTTGACCTCGTTCCTGGCCAAACCCCTGCTTGCGCCGAACCAGGTCACACTAGTAGACGGTGGGTCCGGTGGCCCAGGGGCCGGGCATGGGGCGTGGGGGGCGGGCGTTCGCAGGACGCCTGGACCCCTGGGAGATCGCCGGGGCAATCACCGCCCACCCCCAGCGCCTGAGACTCAGCATTCCAGCCCCGCAGCCAGCCAAAGCGCTAAGTCCCCAGCGTGTCAGCGCCGCTGACTCATGGTCCCGAGAATTCGTCCGCCAGGCCGAGTTCCCGCAGAACCGGGGTTCGTCGACGACGGCCACAATCCGTGTCGATCTGCACACCAGAGACGCAGCTGAAGCAACTGCTGCACCGCGTTGCTGATGCGGATTGCGGCGGCCCTTCAGCCAATCCACACCGGACAGGAGCAGGCAGATGTCGAAAATGGCGGTGTTGATTACAGACGACTTTGAAGATGTGGAATTACGGATGCGCCGATGAGTTCCGGAAGCAGAGTGATGAACTGGCCCATATGGGGCAGGAGGCAGGAAAGATGGCGAAGGGCAAACGCCGGGGCGCGGAGGTCACCATCGATCAGGCGGAGAAGGACGCCGAGGTGGCGCAGTACGACGCATTCCTCATTCCCGGCGGCTATTTCTCCGGATCAGTCGCGCGTCGACCCCGATGCCGTGCGTTTTACCAAGGTGGTGTGGTGCAGCGCCTGCTACACCACCCCTTGGTCGGCGCATGATCTGCATTACCGTCGCTAGGTGGCCTTGACACCTCGGCCCTGCTTGGGTGCGCGCTAGCAGCATTCCCCGATTGACGGGTCAGGGTGCCGTGTTGTTGGTGGGGCATGGCCTGCCTTCTCCCATGGATCCGAATTGGACCACACCGAAGCGGCCCATTCGCATGGTTCGGCCGCGTACCGCTGACCGGGCCCCTCAAAGAACGTGACCGGCGGGACATCCAATCCGGTCACGCTCGTCCGCTACCTGAGCTCGTGCTCAATGGTGGGCATCGTGGTCCTCAGCAGCGTCGTTGTCGTCAGGCGGCGAGGCCTTCTTCCGGAGCTGCTCGCGCTGCTCGTCCGTCAGCAGGTCGTGCATGGCGTTACGCAGGCGGATCCGTTCGGCCATGATCTCGCCGTGGGCCTCAGCCATGCGGCCGTGCCGTTCCCTCACGGCATCCGGGTCCGGGCGAGGCAACTGCATTTCAGCCTTCAGGTCGTCACGCAGATTCATCAATTGGCCCATACGCTCGAACTGGGCAGGCCGGTGTTCGTGCATCAGCTTGCGCATCTCGGTGCGCTGCTCGGCGGTGAGCATCTCCTCCATCATGTCCATCTCCATTCCTTCCATCATGCCCATGCCTTTGCCGCCCATCATGCCCATGCCCATGCCTTGGCCTCTGCCGCCCATCATGCCCATGCCCATGCCCATGCCCATGCCTTTGCCGCCCATCATGCCCATGCCTTCCTGATCACCACCCATCTGGTCACCTGGCATGCCCTGAGCAAGAGCGAGATTGGCACTGCCGGCACCAAGTGCCACAGCCAGGCCGAGAATCAGGGCGAGCGTGCGCTTGCGAGTGTTCATATGCGGTCTCCTCGTGGGCCGTGTGCCCATCATGCTGTCGTCGTGTGAATGGACTGCGGCTGGCTGCCACAGCCTGTGTAGCCCCCGGGTTTCTCTCGCCGGAGCGTTGACTATTCGAGTCAGGTAACCGGTTGGTCCACCCGCGGGTATTGACACCTACTCAAGGGCCCGAACCCCTGCCTTGCAGGTCCCGTTTGCGCTTCTCGAACTCGTCGTGATCGATTTCGCCCCTGGCATATCGCTCCTTGAGAATGTCGAGAGGGCTCTTGTCATGCGGGACCACCCTGTCGTAGGTGTTCCCATCACCAAAGGCGCGCGACAGAAATACTGCCACCACGACCACCACCAAAAAAATAAGGACCCAGGAGAGGATTCCAAAGCCGTGGCCGAATCCGTAACCGTCCATCATAGGAATACCCCTGTCTGCTCAGACCGGTGTGAATGTCATTTACCAGGCTCCCATCAGGCATCGCTGTGAGCCGTCAACTCCGCAGAGCCCTTCTGCGCTGCTCGAAATCCTCGCGATCCAGTTCGCCCCGAGCATAGCGTTCATTGAGAATGACCAGGGCTGCATCTTTCCGCGGCCGAGCACGGCGGGCAAGGCGTGACAGCAGCACCAGCACCGCACCGAGGAACACCACCAACGCGATGCCTGACGCCAGCCACCATAGTCCGGTCGTTCCGTGCCCCCATCCCCAATGCGGACCGTAACCGTAGCCCTGCATGTGATGCCATCTCCACCCCCGTTCAGCCTGATCAGGGGCTGCCTCACGGGCCCCACGAAGGCGTAGCGCACTCATCGTGTCAGCGTCGCGTCGATACAGCACGTCGACCACTTGCCCATGGGTGTCGAATACCAGCGTATAGATGATCGGGACAGCACCCGCATTTCCTTCCTCGTAGGAATACGCCCAGCCAACAAGCCGGTTCGGAAACACCTTCATGCGATCGGGTGCCCCGTGCGCTGACAGCGCCGACTGCAAACTGACCGTGCCCAGCGGATACTGCCGTAGCACCTCCTCCGAGTGTGAATCGGCCGCGAGCTCGGGAAGCGCGACCGGTGTCTCGGCCAGGAGTGCAAAGGGAAACAACCACACCAATGCGAACAGGGACAAGCGCCTGCCGAGCTGCCGTGTTCCACAGGATCCATTACGGACGAAGAATGGGTGAATCCAGATCGAGCCGTGCAGTGTTCGCATCTCCCGCTCTCCCGGCCATCGCTGGCCTGGTCGTGGAACCTGCCGTCATGGCGTACCCATGACGCGGTTGGGCGCAGCCATGGGTGGTTATGATTCAAGGATACCGGCGGGCATCTGACGGGGATCTGTCGGTAACATTACAACTATGCAACCTTGGGGCAAGCAAGGCTGGCGCCGGGCGTGCTCCCGGTGGTGGGCCACGAAATGAGGAGAGGTCTGGCATGAATGGCAGGCTCAGGGCAGCGCTGCACGCTGCCTGCTTTCGGGGGAACCCAAGGCCCTGGTTGCGCCTTCATTTGCAGCAGGCAGCCGACTCGAGATGCGGGGACGCTGGAGCGTGGTCCAGGCTTCGAGCCACCAACGGATCCGAGACTCGCTTTGGCGTGGCCTGTGCCAGATTTCAGCGTGGTTTCAGGAGGGAGCATTAGGATGGAGCCATGGAACCTGGAGTGGGTCCGGGTTCCATGGAAAATGGTCGAGGACTCGAGACATGAAGAAGCGCAATTGGAATCGCCAGATGGTGGTGTGGACACTGTTGAGTGGGGCTCTCGTGCTGGGTGCGGTCAACCCCGTGGGCGCGTCGGAGGTGCGTCCCGGGTGGAGCCTGATGAGCCCAGAGGAGTTTGCCCAGCATCGGGAAGTGATGCGTGGCCTGGAGGGCGACGAACTGCGGCAGTATCGTGAGGCCCATCGGGAGTCGATGCGCGCCCGGGCAGCCGAGCAGGGATTCACCCTGCCCGAGGGTCGGGGCCAGTGGATGGATCAACCCCCACGCGGCATGGGCCGGGGCCTGGGCCCACAGATGGAACGCGGCACGCCTCCGCGCATGGGACGAGGCATGGGGCCCGGCGCCCATCCGGGAATGGGTGCAGGGCGTGGCTACGGCCCGGGTTACGGTCCCGGCTATGATCCCGGCGCGGGGCCGGGGCCAGGACCGTACTGGGCCCGGTAAGGCAGTAAAGCATGGACCCGGGAGGCGGGCGGATCGTTCTTCCCGGGTCCCGGAGGATTGGTCATCAAGCGGACGAACAGACCTGCCCCATTGGAGCGGCGCTAGACGTGCGCCTGCTGCTGGTCGAAGACGACGCGGCTTTGCGTCGGCGTGTCGCCGTGCAATTGGAAGCGGCTGGATTCGCAGTGGACCACGCTGACAACGGGATCGACGCGGAATTCCTGGGCAGCGAGATCGACTATGACGTGGTCGTGCTCGATCTGGGCCTTCCCGGGCGCGATGGCCTGAGCGTGCTCGCTGGCTGGCGTTCGCGCGGCCGCCGGCTGCCGGTGCTGGTGCTCACCGC
Source organism: Thioalkalivibrio paradoxus ARh 1 (assembly GCF_000227685.2). Lineage (GTDB taxonomy): Bacteria > Pseudomonadota > Gammaproteobacteria > Ectothiorhodospirales > Ectothiorhodospiraceae > Thioalkalivibrio > Thioalkalivibrio paradoxus. The sequence continues at coordinate 1,880,863 of NZ_CP007029.1, forward strand.
GCGCGACGCGTGGTTCGAGAAGGTCGAGGGGTTCAAGGCCGGTGCGGACGATTATCTCGCCAAGCCTTTCCATATCGAAGAACTCGTGGCGCGCTTGCGCGCGCTGGTGCGTCGGGGTGGCGGTCAGGAGGGGACGGTGCTTGAGTGGGGCGGGCTGTCGCTGGACGAGGAACGCCGATCCGTGACGGTCGACGGCGGCCCGCCATGCGACCTCAGTCGCATCGAGTATCGCTTGCTACGAGTGTTCCTGTCGGGCCCGGGCCGGGTTTTGTCGAAGGCACGGATCGCCGAGCATGTCTACGATGACAGCGCCGAGCACGAAAGCAACGTCATCGAAGCCCACATCAAGCGTCTGCGGCGGAAGATTGGGGTGGATCGGATCGAGACCGTTCGCGGCCAGGGCTACCGGCTCCGGGATCCATCGGCGTGACCTCGATCCGCGCGCGGTTGGCGAGCGGACTGGCCGTATCCCTGGCGCTCGTGCTGGTGGCCATCGGCGTGGGGTCGAGCCTGGCCATCCGCCACGCGGTGGAGGCCTATCTCACGACTCGGCTCGACCATGATGCACAGCGCCTGACCATGGCGCTGCGGACACTTCCGGATGGTCGAATCCGGGTGATGCCGCACCGCATCGACCCGGTATTCGGTCGAGAACATTCCGGGCGCTATTACCGGATCCAGACCACTGCATCAGACCTGCGCTCGCCGTCGCTCGGAAACCAAGATCTGCCGCTGCCGGCGCTATCCGCCGGCGAAGCCATCACGCTGAGAACCACTGGGCCGGCGGAGCAGCCTCTGTTCGTACGAGTCCACGCTTTCGACGGCCGCGGGCCACCTCTGGTGATCGCGGTCGCCGAGGACTGGGGACCGGCGGCCGAAGCGGTGCGCCGTTGGCAGATGGGCTTTGGCGCGATCACGGCAGTCGGCCTGCTGCTCGTGCTGGCATTGCAGGCCTGGCTGCTCGCACGCGGCTTCCGGCCGATGGCGCGCATCGCCGACGAACTGGAAGAACTTGGTCAGGGTGACCGACCGAGACTTTCCACGGTAGCCCCCGACGAGGCACGGCCTCTGGTGTTGGCTATCAATCGTCTGTTGGAGGTGCTGGAGGAACGATTGCGGCGCTCACGGCGTGCTGCGGGCGATCTTGCCCATGCCCTGAAGACGCCGCTCGCGGCCTTGCAGGGACTGGTCGAGGAAATGCCCGCTGGTGATCGACGCCGTCAGGAGATGGAGGGCCGGCTTGCAGTGATGAACGGGCGCATTGCGCGCGAACTGGGCCGTGCGCGCGTGATGGGTGGGGCGGCGCCGGGCACGCGCTTCGATCCCGAACGTGACTTGAAGGATCTCGTCGCGACAGTACGCGCGATCTACCGCGACCGAAACCTCGATGTCCGCACGAACGTGAATACCGGCACGGGCCTCGCCGCCGATCGCGAGGATATGCTTGAACTCTTGGGAAACCTGCTCGATAACGCCTGCAAATGGGCGCGTGAACAAATCACCGTAGGTGTTGAATCGACCGCGCCCGGCGGGTTGCGGATTGTGGTCGCCGATGACGGTCCCGGGGTCCCGGAGGCTGAACGGCCGTCGCTGTTGTCGTGTGGTCGGCGGCTCGATGAGGATGCGGCTGGTCACGGACTTGGGTTGGCAATCGTGCAGGACATCGTCGCGTTCTATCAGGGCCAGCTTGCTCTGGACCAGGACCCGGTTCTTGGTGGCCTGCGGGTTCGAGTCGAATTGCCCCGCACGACGTGATGCGGCGACCGCGCCGTCCCGTGGTTACCATTTTGGCCCGGAGATCGTTTGCAGTGGCGGCTGAAGCCGTCGCGTTGACCCGAAGCGTTCCGGGGCGATTGGCATGACGGGGCCCTGAGTCCCCCGCCCATCGCGCATGCGGTTACCAGGGTCTCTCTGCCTCTTGGACCATTGCCGGAACAAGAGTCGCTCAGCGCCCGTGGCCGTCCCAGTCGAAGCCCGTAAGCTGCGCGAGTTCGCGCGGCTGCAGCACTTCCTCGAAGCGACGCCCGTGGATGATCCAGGTCGGGTAGGTGGCGATGCCAGCCGCCACGCACACTTGCGCCCTCGGCGTTCCGCGCCCACCAGGGCTACATTCCACGTAGGGAAGGCGATCCTTGGCGGCTCCGAATAGGCGCTTCTGCCGCTGGCAACTCGGGCACCAGAATGCACCGTAGTACTGCGCCCCGGACTCTTCCAGATGCGTTGCCAGCGCCGCCAACCGGGGGTTCTCGGGCAGCGAGAGAAGATCGCTGGAGTAGAGATGCAAGGCAACGACGACGGCGAGGCCGGCACCGCCGCTGCGCAGCAGCCACGGCCCCCAGGCCATACCCGGTGCAGTGGCGGGTCGCCGCAGGAAGACCACGATCAACAGCGCGCTGATGGTGGCCAGGGAAAGAAGGCACCAGGGACAGAAGGCGTCCAGGAACCACCAGCCGACGGCGGTCAGGTAGAGACTGATCGAGACCCCGATAAAGGCCAGGAACCAGAGGCGACGCCAGCGCTTCAGCCGGGACGGCATGCGCCATGCGATCAACCCGATCAGCGCATACAACAGCAGCCCCCATAGCGCAATGGGCATACCCAGCAGGATGGACCACTCACTCTGCTGGATCAGGTCGCAGCCAGAGCCTTCCGCACAGAAGGCGGGCGCCGCGCTGAGCCAGGCTCCTGCGGTCAGGTATCCCGTGATCGCCACGCCAACCAGTGCCAGGCCCGCAACCAGCCAGTCGGGTTCTCTCCGGCCTGTTGCAACCGTTGCCCCACCCTTGGGCATCTGTGACGAACCCTTGGATTTGCGCCTTGCCTTTGCCATCGACCTCCTCCTCTCGTCAGACTCGCCGAAGCAAACGACGGAACCCGGCTCTGGCAGCCAGTCGGACTTGGGCTGCTAGCAAAGCGCTGAACACAGGGCCCTGTCATTGCGGGCGAAGCGCGGCACCGCTCGCAGTGCCGCGCGTCAAAGATACCGGGGCCCTGTGTCTGTTGTCGCTACTGGCTGTGCCCGCGCTCGGCCAGCCAGGCGCGCATCTGCTCGATCTCCGCTTCCTGCGCGGAGATGATTTCTTCCGCCAGCGCCCGGATCTCGGAGTCGGCACCGTATTCGATCACCACACGCGCCATCTCGATCGCACCCACGTGATGGGGAATCATGCCTTTCACGAAGTCGACGTCGGCATCGCCGGTGAAGTCGATGTTCATTTCCGCATGCATCCGGTCGTTCACCTCGCGAAACGCACGGGTCGAGGCCGGCTCGTCGGCGGCAGCAGCAGCGGCAGGCGCATGGTGCTGTTCGTGCGTGTGGTCATGCCCGTGACCGTGGTCGGACGCCAGCGATGCTCCGCCGGCACCCAGGACAAGAATAGCCGCCGTGGCAGCCAGGATTGAAGTGGTATAGCTCATCGTTCTGCTCCTCCTGTTGGTCGATCTGTGATCTGCGTTACGTTCCGCCACCCATGCCACGAGCGGTCAGTGGCCTTCGTGGTCACCGGATCTGCTGGGCGGCACCATATCGCGCTGCATCATCTCCATGCACCGCTGCATCATCTCGTGGCGTTGCTGCATCATCGCCTGCCTCTGCTGCATCATCTCGTGGCGCTGCTGCATCATGCCAGGATCCATGCCGCCATTCGGACCCCGCTGCATCGTTCCGGGGCCCATGCCGCCGCCCGGACCCCGCTGCATCATCCCGGGGCCCATGCCAGCGCCCGGATCCCGCTGCATCATGCCGTGCCCCATCCCATGCTTGCCCATCGCGCCCATGCCGGCGCCCTCTCTTGCACCACCCATTCCCTGCATGTGCTCGAGCATGGATTCCATCGCGGCCATTTGTTCGTCCATCAGCTGCTCCCGATCCTCCGGATCGGTGGCCTCGCGGATCTCCTGCATGCGCGCCTGCATCTCCTGCATGCGCTGATCCGATGGCGGTGCTGTGGCCACATCCGGATCCGGATGGTGACCCGCGTGCTCGTCCTCCACGGCCATCGCCGGTACGGCCAGGAACAGGGCTGCCGCCAGGGTGATCGCGGTTTTCATCGTGTACTCCCGGAAGGTTTGGGTTTCTGAAGTGCGGCGAAATCCCGGCACGCCGGTTCCGCCACGCAGCCAGCATGCCCCCGCGGACCCGACACCAACCTGACCGCGGCATTACAAATCGGTCATGTTTCCGACTTTTTCCTGCACCGATGGCACACTGCGAGTCTCGACAAACGCCGTCCGGAGCCGGCACGTGAAGATTCTGATCGTCGAGGACGAACCCAAGACCGGTGACTATCTGCGCCAGGGGCTGACCGAGGCCGGCTTCGTGGTCGATCTCGCGCGCGATGGCCTGGACGGTCTGCACCTGGCCACCACCGGCGACCACGACCTGCTGATCCTGGACGTGATGCTGCCGACGATGGACGGCTGGGCCGTGCTGCAGGCCCTGCGCCTGGCCGGGCGCGAGATGCCCGTGCTGTTCCTGACCGCGCGCGACCAGGTCGAGGACCGCGTCCGTGGACTGGAGCTCGGCGCCGACGACTATCTCGTCAAGCCCTTTGCATTTTCCGAGCTGCTCGCCCGTGTGCGCAGCCTCCTGCGCCGGGGCAAGACCAAGGAGCCGGAGGTATTGACCGCGGCGGATCTGGAACTCGACCTGATGCGTCGCCGGGCGACGCGTGCCGGGGTGCGGATCGATCTCACCGCCAAGGAGTTCGCGCTGCTCGAACTGCTGCTTCGACGCAGTGGCGAGGTATTGCCCCGATCGCTGATCGCGTCCCAGGTCTGGGACATGAACTTCGACAGCGACACCAACGTGATCGAGGTTGCGGTCCGTCGCCTGCGGGCCAAGGTGGACGATCCCTTCGAGCCGAAGCTGATCCGGACGGTTCGCGGCATGGGCTACGTGCTGGACGCGGACCCCGCCGCATGACCCCATCCGTCGGGTGGAGGCTGTCGCTGACCGCCCGCGTGGCGCTGCTCTTCGCGCTGTTCTCCGCGGCGCTGCTGCTTCTGGTCGGATTGGTGGTGGAACGCTCGGTCGCCCGGCACTTCGACGAGATCGACCAGCACGAGCTGGCATCCAAACTGGCCGTGATCGGCAACGTGATCGACCGCACGACCTCCGAACAGGCACTCGCCAACCTGCCCCAACGGCTCGGTGATGTCCTGATCGGACACGAGCTGCTCGATGTGTACGTGGCCGACAGCCTGGGTCGCGTCCTGTACATGACACCGGGAGCCGCGCTTCGGGATTGGGATATCCGGGAGTTTCCGACGACCGGGGAGCAGGTACGCGAGCACGCAGGCATCCGGTACATCGCCCGTCGGCAAACCTTCAGGGCATCACTCCCGCAGCCCGAGGAGCTGCATGTGCTGGTGGCCATCGACATCTCGCACCACGTGCAGTTTCTTGCGCAGATCCGCCATCAGCTCTGGCTGGCGATCCTGCTCGCGGGATTGCTCGCTGGCGGCCTCGGCTGGCTGGCGGCCCGCAAGGGGCTTGCGCCGCTGAACCGGGTAACGCGGGCGGCTCGCGGACTCTCGGCCGAGCGCTTGGGCGAACGGCTGCCGGAACGGGATGCACCGCCCGAGATCCTGGAGCTGCTACGGGCCTTCAACGGCATGCTCGACCGCCTGGAAGGATCGTTCCGACGCCTGAGTGACTTCTCCGCCGATATCGCCCATGAACTGCGAACCCCGGTTTCCAACCTGATGACCGAGACGCAGGTCGCGCTCTCGCGGGCCCGCAGTGCCGAAGACTACCGCGAGACGCTGCATTCCAACCTGGAGGAGTTCGAACGTCTCGCGCGCATGATCGGGGACATGCTGTTTCTCGCGAAAGCCGACAACGGGATGTTGCCCCGACCGGTCGAGACCATCGCGCTGGAAGTGGAAGCCCGCGCGTTGATCGAATTCTACGAGGCGCTGGCCGAGGAAAAGCGCGTCAGGCTTGAACTCACCGGAACCGGCACCGTCGTCGGCGACCGCCTGATGCTGCGCCGTGCGCTGTCGAACCTGCTCTCGAACGCCCTGCGCCATACCCCGGCTGGCGAAGCCGTGCAGATCCGGATCGCGGAGACCGGGGACAGGATCCGGCTCTCCGTGCGGAATGCCGGGCCCACCATTCCGCCGGATCGGCTCCCGCTGCTGTTCGACCGCTTTCACCGCATCGATGCACGCCGGGCCGGCCACGGCGAGGGTGCGGGACTCGGCCTTGCGATCACCCGCTCGATCGCCGAGGCCCACGGGGGACACGTGCACGCCGAGTCGGCCGACGGCATCACGATTTTCTCGGTCGACCTGCCGAGCGCAAACCGCCCTCTTTCACCTTCTGAACACACGAGGACACCACCATGACCACGCGCACCATCGTTCCCACGGCCCTCGGGGCACTGGTCGGCGTACTCTGGCTGACCGGCTGCAGCGATCCTGCGATCGATACCGACACGCCGCCGACAGCGGAACCTCGTGCACAGACCGAGCCGCCGCCGACCCCACGCACGGAGTTCCGAATCCCGGCCGAGGACTTCGAAACCGACACCGCCGAGGGTCAGGCATTGTTCGTCGCCCACTGCGCGGCGTGTCACGGCACCGAGGCGCTGGGGACCGACCAGGGTCCGCCGCTGATTCATCGGATCTACGAACCCTCCCACCACTCGGATCTCGCGTTCTACCGTGCCATCGCGCTAGGCGTGCACCAGCACCACTGGGAGTTCGGCGACATGCCCCCGGTGCCGGCAGTCTCCGGCGAGGACGCTGCGCACATCATCGCCTGGATCCGCCAACAGCAGCGCGCCGCCGGGATCGAATGACGCAGCGGCCAGGGGCTGCACCGTCCCCCTCGCTTCCCCCAGCCGCATCACCGTTCTCGAACTGCTTGACCGCATCCCCCGGGCGAGTTAGTTTTTTGCCCCCTTGGGGGCTGGTGGTTTCCGAGCCCTTTCCACCGCCACTGCCGCGCCTGAATCACGGTTTCGGTGCACGCCGCCACCGCACTGCACCAATCGCGTGCAGCCCAGGCACGACAACCGGTGTGTGTTCGCCTCAGTGCGCGCCGCGGAAATGGCACGATAGCTGCGTGTTGCATACTCTTGCATCCCCGAGGGAGGCGTTCGGCTGCGCGCGCAGTAGCGCCGGCAGCCGCCTGCGTTCCGAACAACCTGGCAGCCAAGAGGTCCACCGATGAGCATCCGCGCCTTACCCCCCGCGCAGGGCATGTACGACCCTGAACTCGAGCGAGACTCCTGCGGTGTCGGGTTCGTCTGCCATATCCGGAACGAGAAGAGCCACCGCATCGTCGCGCAGGGCCTCGAAATCCTCGAACGCCTGCATCATCGCGGCGCGGTCGGCGCAGACCCGAAGGCCGGTGACGGTGCAGGCATCCTGGTCCAGATGCCCGACGAATTCCTGCGCGCCAGCGTGAACTTCGAGTTGCCCGCCATCGGGCGCTACGCCGTCGGCATGGTGTTCCTGCCGCGTGACGACGCGCCACGGCAGGAGATGGAGGCGATCATCGCCCGCCATGTCGAGGAAGGCGGCCAGACAGTCCTCGGCTGGCGCGACGTTCCGGTCGACAACAGCGACCTCGGCGAGAGCGTGCTGCCCTCGGAACCCGTCGTGCGCCAGATCTTCATCGGCCGCGGCGAAAACTGCCCGGATCAGGACAGTTTCGAACGCAAGCTGTTCGTGATCCGCAAGCGCATGGACAACGAGATCCGCGCCGCTGGGTTCGACAACACCGCGTACTACGTCTGCTCGATGTCATCGCGCACGCTGAACTACAAGGGGATGCTGCTCGCCCACCAGGTCGGCAACTACTATCTCGACCTGCGCGACGAGCGCTTCGTCAGTGCACTCGCGCTGGTGCACCAGCGCTTCTCGACCAACACCTTCCCCACCTGGGATCTGGCCCAGCCGTTCCGGATGGTCTGCCACAATGGCGAGATCAACACCCTGCGCGGCAACCTGAACTGGATGGCCGCGCGCCGGCACACGATGCGCTCGGAAGTGCTCGGCGACGACCTTGCGACCATCTGGCCACTGATCCCGGAGGGGCAGTCGGACTCCGCCTGCTTCGACAACGCGCTGGAACTGCTGGTGATGGGCGGCTACTCGCTCGCCCACGCAATGATGATCCTGATTCCCGAGGCCTGGGCCGACAACCCGCTGATGGACGAGAAGCGCCGCGCGTTCTACGAATACCACATGGCGATGATGGAACCCTGGGACGGACCGGCGGCAATGGCCTTTACCGACGGCCGCCAGATCGGCGCGACCCTGGATCGCAACGGCCTGCGCCCAGCCCGCTACCTGGTCACCAGCGACGACATGGTGATCATGGCCTCGGAGATGGGCGTGCTCGACATCCCCGAGGAGCGCATCGTCAAGAAATGGCGCCTGCAACCCGGACGCATGCTGCTGATCGACCTCGAACAGGCGCGGATCATCAGCGATGACGAGGTCAAGACCGAGCTCGCCGAGGCGAAGCCCTACGGCGAGTGGCTGAAGAAGACCCAGATCCGCCTGGAAGAGCTGCCGACCAACGTCGGGCCGATGGCCCCGGACGATGCCACCTTGCTCGACCTGCAGCAGGCCTTCGGCTACACGCAAGAGGACCTGAAGTTCCTGCTGACACCGATGGCGGTGACCGGCCAGGAGGCGGTCGGCTCGATGGGCGCGGACAATCCGGTGTCGGTACTGTCCGGCCGCCCGAAGCACCTGTCCAGCTATTTCAAGCAGAATTTCGCGCAGGTCACCAATCCGCCGATCGACCCGATCCGCGAGGAACTGGTGATGTCGCTGGTCTGCATCATCGGCCCGCGCCCGAACCTGCTCGGCATCAACGAGGCGGGCAAGCACTGGCGGCTGGAGACGCCGCAGCCGGTCCTCACCAATCAGGACCTCGAGCGTATCCGCAACATCGAGTACAACTCGGCCGGCGCGTTCCGCACCCGGACGCTGGATACGGTATACGCGAGCGTAGAAGGCGCCGAGGGCATGCCGGCCGCGCTCGACCGCCTCTGCGCGGATGCGGAACGAGCCGTGCTCGATGGCTACAACATCCTGATCCTGTCCGACCGCAACACCAACCGCGACCACATCCCGATCCCGATGCTGCTCGCGACGTCGGCGGTACACCATCACCTGATCCGCCAGGGCCTGCGCACCAGCTCGGGGATCGTCGTCGAAACCGGGCAAGCGCTGGAAGTCCACCACTTCGCGACGCTGTCGGGCTACGGCGCGGAGGCGATCAACCCCTACCTCGCCTTCGACACCATCCAGTCGATGCTGCCGCGCCTGCCCGAGCGGCTGAGCTTCGAGGAAGCGCAGAAGCGCTACATCAAGGCGGTCGGCAAGGGCCTGCTGAAGGTGATGTCGAAGATGGGCATCTCGACCTTGGAGTCGTACTGCGGCGCACAGATCTTCGACGCGGTGGGGCTGAACAGCGGCTTCCTGAAGCAATATTTCACCGGCACCCAGAGCCGGGTCGAGGGCATCGGCCTGCCCGAGGTCGCGCAGGAAGCCGTGCGCTGGCACGGCATCGCCTACGGCGGCGGGCATATCTACCAGCGCCAGCTCGACGTCGGCGGCGACTATGCCTACCGCCTGCGCGGCGAGGATCACGCCTGGACGCCGGAGACGATCTCCACGCTGCAGCATGCAACACGCGCGAACGACGCGAAGACCTTCGCCGAGTACTCGCGCCTGATGAATGAGCAGAACGAGCGCCTGCTGACCTTCCGCGGCCTGCTCGAATTCCGCTTCGCCGAGAACCCCATCCCGCTCGACGAGGTCGAGCCGGCTTCCGAGATCGTGAAGCGCTTTGCGACCGGCGCGATGTCGTTCGGGTCGATCTCCTACGAAGCGCACTCGACGCTTGCGAAGGCGATGAATGCGATCGGCGGCAAGTCCAACACCGGCGAGGGTGGCGAGGAAGCCGAACGTTTTCTGCCACTGTCCGATGGCTCCCGGAACCCCGAGCGCTCGGCGATCAAGCAGGTCGCCTCCGGGCGTTTCGGCGTGACCACCGAGTACTTGGTCAACGCCGACGACATCCAGATCAAGATCGCGCAGGGCGCCAAGCCCGGCGAAGGCGGCCAGCTGCCGGGTCACAAGGTCAACGCTCAGATCGCGCGGGTGCGCCACTCGACGCCAGGCGTGGGCCTGATCTCGCCGCCCCCGCACCACGACATCTATTCGATCGAGGATCTCGCGCAGCTGATCCACGACCTGAAGAACGCGAACCCGCGCGCGCGGATCTCGGTGAAACTCGTCTCCGAGATCGGCGTCGGCACCGTCGCGGCCGGAGTCGCGAAGGCGCATGCCGACCACGTGACCATCTCCGGCTACGAAGGCGGCACCGGCGCCAGTCCGCTGACCTCGATCAAGCACGCCGGCAGCCCCTGGGAAATCGGCCTTGCCGAAACCCACCAGACGCTGGTGCTGAACCGGCTGCGCGGGCGCATCGCGGTGCAAGTCGACGGCGGCATGCGTACCGGCCGCGACGTGGTGATCGGCGCGCTGCTCGGTGCCGACGAATTCGGCTTCGCGACCGCGCCGCTGATCGTCGAGGGCTGCATCATGATGCGCAAATGCCATCTGAACACCTGCCCGGTCGGCGTCGCGACACAGGATCCGGAACTGCGCAAGCGCTTCACCGGCAAGCCCGAGCATGTGATCAACTACTTCTTCTTCGTCGCCGAGGAAGTGCGCCAGCTGATGGCGCGGCTGGGTTTCCGCACAGTGAACGAGATGATCGGGCAGTCCGACCGCCTCGAGATGCGCCGGGCGATCGAGCACTGGAAAGCGCATGGGCTCGATTTCTCCCGGCTGCTCGCGACGCCGGATGTGCCTGCCGAGGTCGCCCGCTACAACGCCGAGGCGCAGGATCACGGCCTGGACAAGGCGCTGGACCACGAACTGATCCGCCAGGCGCAACCGGCACTGGAACGCGGCGAGCCGGTGCAGATCGAGACCGTGATCCGCAACTACAACCGTACCGTCGGCACCATGCTCTCTGGCCGCATCGCCGAGCGCTACGGGCACGGCGGGTTGCCGGACGACACCATCCACATCCGCGCCCGCGGCACCGGCGGCCAGTCGCTCGGCGCCTGGCTCGCGAAGGGCGTGACCATCGAGCTCGAAGGCGAAGGCAACGACTATGTCGGCAAGGGACTGTCGGGCGGCCGCCTGATCATCTACCCGCCGAAGAATTCGGGCATCGCTCGGGCCGAGGACAACATCATCGTCGGCAACACCGTGCTGTACGGTGCGATCAGCGGCGAGTGCTTCTTTCGCGGAGTGGCCGGCGAACGCTTCTGCGTGCGCAACTCCGGCGCGATCGCGGTGGTCGAGGGTGTCGGCGACCACGGTTGCGAGTACATGACCGGCGGCATCATGGTCTGCCTGGGCCCGACCGGGCGGAACTTCGCCGCCGGCATGTCCGGCGGCATCGCCTACGTGCTCGACGAGGAAGGCGACTTCGAACAGCGCTGCAACCTGGCGATGGTCGAACTGCAACCGATCGCGGACGAGGACGACGCGCTCGAGGCATTGGATCACCAGGGCGGTGACATGGAGGCGCACGGACTGGTCGACATCCGCCGCGACATGACCCGGCACGACCGCGCGCGCCTGCGCGTGCTGATCGAGCGGCACCTGCACTACACCGGTTCCGAGGTGGCGCAGCGCATCCTGGCGGACTGGGATCGCTACGCGAACCAATTCGTGAAGGTGATGCCAGTGGACTACCGAAAGGCACTGGAAAAGATGCAGGCGCAGCAGAGCCGCCCCCCCGTCACCGAACCGCCGCTGGTCGCCAGCCAGGTTCTGAAGGAGACCGTCGCCCATGGGTAAGCCGACCGGATTCATGGAGTACGCGCGCCGCGACCGGCGCTACGAGCCCGTCGCGGACCGGGTTGTCCATTACCGCGAATTCGTGATCCCGCTGTCCGATGCGGAGGTCTCGGAACAGGGCGCACGCTGCATGGACTGCGGCATCCCCTACTGCCACCAGGGCTGCCCGGTCGATAACCTGATCCCGGACTGGAACGACCTCGTCTACCACGGCGATTGGCGCCAGGCGATCGACACCCTGCACTCGACCAACAATTTCCCCGAGTTCACCGGGCGCATCTGCCCGGCGCCGTGCGAAGCGTCGTGCACGCTGAACATCGACGACGTGCCCGTGACGATCAAGACCATCGAATGCACGATCGTCGACAAGGCCTGGGCCGAAGGCTGGATCAAGCCGCAGGTCGCACAGCGCCGCACCGGCCGGCGCGTGGCGATCATCGGCTCAGGGCCGGCCGGGCTGGCCTGCGCTCAGCAGCTCGCGCGCGCCGGTCACCAGGTCGCGATCTTCGAAAAAGCCGACCGCATCGGCGGCCTGCTCCGCTACGGCATCCCCGACTTCAAGCTCAGCAAGAAGCTGATCGACCGGCGCATGGCGCAGATGCGCACCGAGGGCGTCGAGTTCCACACCAATTCCCATATCGGTGTCGACATCCCGATCGCGCGGTTGCGCGAGGAATACGACGCGGTGGTGCTGGCCGGGGGCGCCGAGCAGCCACGCGATCTGCCGGTGCCCGGGCGCGAACTGAACGGCATCCATTTCGCGATGGACTTCCTGACCCGCAATAGTCGGCGCGTACAGGGCGTGTTCGTCCCCGACGAGGAGTTCATCAGCGCCCAGGGCAAGCATGTGATCGTGATCGGCGGCGGCGACACCGGCTCCGACTGCATCGGCACCTCGAACCGCCATGGCGCGCGTTCGGTCACCCAGATCGAGATCCTCGAAAAGCCCCCGGCGCAGGAGGACAAGGGCCTGACCTGGCCCGACTGGCCCAATCGCCTGCGCACTTCCAGCTCCCAGGAAGAAGGCTGCGAACGCATGTGGAACGTCGCCACCAAGGGCTTCGTCGACGATGGCAACGGCAACCTGCGCGCATTGCGCTATGTGCTGGTGCGCTGGGACCGGGACGCCGACGGCCGCTGGCAAATGTCCGAGGTTCCCGGCAGCGAAGGCGAACTCCGGGCCGACCTCGTGTTGCTCGCGATGGGCTTCGTGCACCCGGTGCACGAAGGCATGCTCGACGAGCTGAAGAGCTCCTCCGGGCTCGAACTCGACGCGCGCGGCAACGTGCAGGGCGCGACCGAGGGGCCGAAGGCGTATTCCACCAACGTGGACGGCCTGTTCGCCGCCGGCGACATGCGCCGCGGCCAGTCGCTGGTGGTCTGGGCGATCCGCGAAGGCCGCCAGTGCGCCCGCGCGGTCGACGAATGGCTGATGGGGGGCTCCGACCTGCCCCGCTGACGTCTCGCTGCGCTCCGTGGCGGTGGCGGCATTCCGATGCCCGCCCCGCCCCGCACGACAGCGACGAAGCGCGCCTGACCTGCAGGCGCTTGCCGCCCCGCTTCAGCGCCCAGTCTCTGCCACCCGATGAGGCCCGCACCGCCGTGTCCGAAACCCTGCTGTTCTCGATCGTCGAATCGCCCGGCCACCCCGACTTCGGCGATGTCTACCAACGCCGCGGAATCCGCGAAGTCCGTCTGCGGTCGATACGCAAGGCCATCCAGGCACTGCAGCACCAATGCCCCGATTACGTCGTCGCCGAGTTCTTCTATGGGTACGGGAATAACTACGCCGGCGCGAACCTGGGCAACCTCGACGTCTTCCTGGCCAGCCTGCAGAAATACGCCCCCGATGCGCGCGTGATCGTGATGGTCGAGCGCCAGGAGCGCCAGCATGCGGACCGACTGGCCGAGCGCTACCCGTTGCACGCGGTTCTGGTGCAACCGGTCAATGCCGCCGACATCGCCGGCTGTCTGCCCGGTGCCGATTGAACCGGACGCAAATCTCCCCCCTTCATAATTCCCCCGACCGCCGCGGGTCTGCAGATGGCGACGGGAACGCGCCAGCTTGTATTGCACGGTCGAGCGGGTGATCAGCCTGCTACCCGGGACGGCTCAGAGGCCTCTTCGGCCGTGACCACCCGGTTACGCCCGCCCTCCTTGCCCGCGTAAAGCATTGCGTCGGCGCGGGCAAGCAAGGTGTCGACGTCGTCGCCGGATCCCACCTCGGCCACACCGAACGTGGCCGTGAGGTCGACCCCCGCGATGGGTTCGTTCGTAATCTCGGCCCGGCAGCGTTCTGCGAGATGGGCCGCCTCCCGCACCCCGGTTTCCGGGGCCACGATCAGGAACTCCTCGCCACCCCAGCGGGCCAGGAAATCGGATTCACGCAGCAAGGCGGTCAGACGCTGTCCAAGACCCTCCAGCACCCGGTCCCCGGTCGCGTGTCCGTAGGTGTCGTTCACGTTCTTGAAATGATCGAGATCCAGCAGAATCACCGACATGGGCCGTTCGTGGCGCTGCGCCTCCAACCAGCGCCGGCGCAGAACCCGCTCTGCTGCGCGGCGGTTGGGCAGCCCTGTGAGCGCATCGGTGTTGGCCCACTGGTCCAGCACTTCCGCCCGGATCAGGAGCCGGCGATGATGGTCGCGCAGCACCGTCGCCGCACTCGCGAGCGCGACGAGCACGATCAAGAACAAGTGCACGCGCAACAGATACCCCAGCACCTCGGCCGGCACCGCGCCGCCAGTGAGATCCCGCGCGATCCCGGAAAACGCGATCAACACAGCGACCGCCAGCACCGCCAGCGCCGCGGCCAGGCCCCGATAACGGTCGAACAACACGAAGCAGCCGACCAGCAGAGCGGCCACGGCCCAGTAGTGGCCTGCCGCCAGTGGCATGATCTGATCGGCCAGCGGTCCGGCCAAATGAAAGTGCCAGAACAGCCGTGCCAACACCAGAGCCGTGATAACGAAGAACATCGCCGACTCGACTTTCTCCAGCGGCCCGGCGCGAGTGCCGGCTACGATCCCGAGGCCGGCAAGAACCAGTGCCAGCGGCAGATAGGCATGGGCAATGAACGCATCGTCCGGCGCGCGAAGAACCCAGCTCAACAACAGGATCAGCGCGCTCACGACGAGCGCGATGCGGTAGACACGCCGCTTCACCGCGCGAAAGCGCTGTTCCTCCTGCTCGATGCTGGTGATGCCTTCGCGTTTCATCGTCTCCCGCGTGCCATCGGCGCCCCACTCGCCCCGACAGCTCCAAGTACGGTGTCATCCGCTGGCCGACAGCCCCGCCGCGCCCCCATGGCCCAGGCACGGCCCCGCGGCACGGGCGATCAGCTCGGGGCCGGCGTGCTCGCCCCGCGCCTCCTCGGTCAATATGCGCCGCCACTGCCGGGCGCCCGGAGCCCCGTGGAACAGACCCAGCACGTGCCGAGTCAGCCGCACCAGCGGAACCCCCCGAGTGCACATCTCGTCGGCCAACGCCACCAGGCCGTCGACCACCTCGGCAATCGTGGGGTCGCGACCCACCCCATAATACAGCCGGTCGACGCGGGCCAGCTCGAACGGCCGGTGGTAGGCCGCACGACCGACCATCACGCCATCCACGTGCGCGAGATGCGGCAGGCCCTGCTCGGGTCCGTCGATCCCGCCGTTCACCACGATTTCCAGCGCCGGAAACTGTTGTTTCAGGCGGTACACTCGCGGGTAATCGAGCGGGGGCACGTCCCGGTTCTCGGCCGGACTCAGGCCCTGCAGCCAGGCCTTGCGCGCGTGCACGACGAAGCTTCGGCAGCCCGCGTCGGCGACCTGTTGGACGAAGCGCTGCAAATCCGCCTCCGAATCCTGCTCGTCGATCCCGATCCGATGCTTGACCGTCACTGGCACCGCAACCGCGCGCGCCATCGCCGCGACACAGGCCGCCACCGTTCCCGGCGTCGCCATCAGGCAGGCCCCGAAGGCTCCGGACTGAACGCGGTCGGAGGGGCAGCCGACGTTCAGGTTGATCTCGCCGTAGCCCAGGTCGGCACAAATCCGCGCCGCCTCCGCCAGCACCGCGGGGTCGGAGCCGCCCAACTGCACCGCCAGCGGCCGTTCCGCAGGATCGAAACCCAGCAGATGCTCGCGATCGCCGTGAACGACCGCATTCGCATGCAGCATCTCGGTGTACAGCAACGCCCGCCGGGTGAGCAGCCGATGAAAGCGCCGACACCAGCGGTCGGTCCAGTCCATCATCGGCGCCACGCAGAAGCGATGCGAAGGCCTCGAGCCGCGCGTTGCCTGGTCCATGCGGGGGGGTCAGTCCACCACGGTGAAGCCCAGACTGTGCCAGGCCTGCATGCCGCCGCGATACCATTTCAGCCGTTCGGGCGGGTAGCCGAAATCCAGCAGGGTCCGGATGTTTGACGGGGTCTGGCCACACCATGGGCCGTTGCAGTAGAGCACCAGCGTGCGCGCATCGGAGAAGTCCCAACCGTCGCCGTCACGCCGGACGCCGAACTCCTCCATGCGCATCTCGACGACGAAGTCGACCGCACCAGCGGTTCCGACCAGGTCGTTCCACGGCACGTTCACGGCGCCGGGGATGGCCCCGGCCGCGAACTCGTCGGCAGTGCGGGAATCGATGACCAGCACATCCGAATCGCGTCCGACGCGTTCCAGATACGCGATGAACTCGAGCTCACCCAGGGTTTCGACCCCAGGCGCAAGCTGCATCGGTTGTATGCACAACGGCGGGCAGGGTCGCGAAGTCAGCGCATATTCGGGATCGACGGTGTTGCCGGTATCCTGGTTGCGCTGCACCCAGACTGTCTCACCCTGGTGCTGGACCGCAAAGAAGTCCAGTTCCGGGGTGATCCCCACCTCCAGGGTATCGAAGTCGTCCGCGCTCGCCGCGGCGGTCGTCAGTGCGGCCAGTGCGATCAGGGTCGCCAGACCGGGTTTTCGCTGCTGTATCATCGTCGGACCTCCAAAGCCAGGGTACCGCAGGCATCCCTGGCATGGCGAACCCCGGCGAAAAGGAAGGCGCCCCGGACGGATCCGGGGCGCCAGACAGCTATCGTCGGGCGGGGCCTCAGCCCCAGATGTCGCCGACGATGCCGGTGTACCAACCCTTGGTGTAGATGGCTTCCATTCTCCGAATCGGTGCCGGTGCGTGCGCGGGACTGACGCCCCCTGCCCCTTCGACCGAGACGATGTTCCCGTCCTGGTAAGCGTAGACGCCCGCCACGCTGATCGCATGATCGGGCGTGATCAGGCTATAGCAGGTGTTCGCGGTCGAAGCCGTCTCGGGCTCGAGCCCCGCAAGATCGCGGATCACCGCGACGGCGGCGACCTTGCCCTGGTTGTTGGCCGAATGCCCCGATTTGGGCATCGCCCCAGCCACGCAGGAATCGCCGATCACATAGATGCCGGGATGAATGGTCGACTCGAAGGTCTTGCCATCGACCGGGCACCACAAGCCGTCGCCGGTCAGGCCCGATTGCTGGGCGATTCGGCCTGCCTGCTGGGGCGGGATGTAGTTCAGCACGTCGGCCTTGAACTCGCCGAATCCGCCGTCGGAGTACGCGGTCAGGGTGGCCACGTCGATCTCCTCGACCTGGCCACCCTGGGAGCTTGGCAGCCACTCGATCATGTCGCCGTAGTGCTCGTCCCATCCGGACATGAACAGCCCTTGCTTGGAGAAGTTCTCCTTGTTGTCGAGGATGATGATCTTCGAGCGCGGCTTCGCCTGCTTGAAATAGTATGCGGCCATCGACGCCCGCTCGTACGGCCCCGGCGGGCAGCGGAACGGGTTGCCGGGCGCCACGATCACGAACACGCCGCCGTCGTCCATTGCCTCGAGCTGGCGGCGCAGCAATACCGTCTGCTCGCCGGCCTTCCAGGCATGTGGAACCCGCTCCGCATCGGCCTCGGTAATGCCCGGCACCGCGCCGTATCGGAAGTCGATCCCCGGCGACATGATCAGGCGGTCGTAGTTCATCGTCGCGCCGCCCGCGGTCGTCACGGTCCGGCGCTCGGGGTCGACTTCGGTCACCGTGTCCTGCACCACGTTCACGCCGTGGCGATCCTTCAGCGCGCCGTAGGTCTGCTCGATGTCGTCCATCGAGGCATGGCCGCCGAGCACCCAGTTGCTGCCGTAGCAGGTGTGATACTTGGCTTTCGGCTCGATCAGCGTCACCTGCATTTCGGGCGCGAAGCGTTTTACGTACTTGGCCGCAGTGGCGCCGCCCGAACCGCCACCCACGACCACGACATGCGCCTTTTCCGACGAATGGGCGGCGGTCGTCCACCCGGCCGCCAGTGTCATGCCGCCGATGCCGGCGGCCTTCAAGAAACTGCGACGAGTCAGATCCGTCATGTTGTCACCCCCCTGTGGCTTATTGTTCGATGGTCGCAAAGTAGTCGGCCATCACGACGTAGTCCGCCTCGCTGTACCCCCTTGCGATCCGGTCCATGATGGTGGAAGGACGCGACCCATTGCTGAACATCTGCATCTGGGAAATCATCAGGTCGCGCGGGTACCCCACCAGATTCGGCATGTTGCCGGTCGCATCGATGCTGTGGCAGGTAAAGCAGGATGTGGTGAGCAGCGCCTCCCGGCCGGTGTCGGCCATCGCCTGCGACCCTGCGAGGCCGCACGCCAGCACCATCGCGCCCCCTGCTGCGATTCGAAACACGGGTTTCATCATGTACTCCTCCTATCTATTTGGTTGTTGCGGCTCCGTCCGCGCGGGAACGATGCCGTGGTCCTGCCCCGCCCCTATGCGCGAATGCGTACGCCCCGGACCGAACCGGTTGCATGCGAATCCCGCGACAGGCGAGTTTCTGGAATCACCGAAACGGTGACATCGGCGCGAGACTCTCGGGCCGGGTAAACTTGTTGATATCCACCGACATCCGGCCCATCGTGCCGGTCATCTGCCCCATCGACTGGTTCATCTGCGACATCGAACGGTTCATGGTTCCGATATTCCCGGCCATGCCGCGGATATTGCTTGCCAGGTCGTCCATGTTTTCCGCCATGCTGCGCACATCGCGCGCCATCAGCTCCATTCCGGACCGAACCCCGGTCAGATCCTGCGACATCCCCGCCTGACCCTCGACCATGCTGTCGGCCATCACCGCCATGCGCCCGCTCATGAACGTCATGTCGTCGGCCATCGCCGAGACGTCCAGGCCCATCTGCGTGACCGCCCGGGTCATCGTGCTCATGTCGCGGCCCATGTTGAACATGAACAGCCCCATGCCGGCGAAGGCCAGTGCCATCACGATCACTAGTACCGCCAACCCGCTCAGTCGGGCCGCCGAAACCGCAGGCCTGCCGGGAACCGTCCCGGAGTTTTGCTCCGACATTGCTTGCTCTCCCTCCAGACCCTGTCAACGTGAACAGCTGATCGCTCGTTGCCCAGCCGGACGCCGCGATGCCAGCATCACCGCGCATCGGCGCACCCGAAGACGGGAATCGTCCCCGGGCGCCTGGTCGATTACAGCGAGGCCATATAGGCCGCGAGATTGGCAATGTCCTCGTCGCTCAGGTTCACCATGTGGGGCATCATCATCATGCTGTTCGGACCCACCTGTTCCCCGGCGCGGTACTTTTTCATCACGTCTGCCAGGTACTCGGCATCCTTGCCGGCGACCGGCGGAAACATCGCCTGGCCCTGCCCTTGGGGACCATGGCACCCCTGACAGGCCATGTACTTCGCCTGGCCGGCCTCCACGTCGGCGGCCTGTGCCGCGGTCATGCCAGCCGTCAGGATTACTCCGGTCACGATGCTCATCAGTAGTGGCTTCATTCGTTCTGGACTCCTCTCATGCGTTGATAAGTCGATGGTTTGCACAACTCCGCGCCACCGGCCGGTGGCGCGGAACGAATGCCCGGGCAGGAGTGCCTGCGTACGCCTGCAACGGGCACGGCCGGGCCGAACCCCGCTGTTGCGGGGCCCGACCCAGGTCGTATCAGCGGTGGGCGACCGCGGAATCCCGATCGGCGTCGGCCTGCCCCAGGTCGGCGGCGTTGTAGCGGCGAGTCAGTTCGCGCATCGTCACCACCGGGACCTCGAGGGCCCCTTCGCCAAGCAGCTTGTCCGCCAGATCCTGGTGATAGGACTGGTAATTGAGCTTGGCGTCGACGGTGAAGCTCGAGGCATCTTCGGGCAGCCGGAACGAGTAGGTACCGTAGCGATACCCCTTGGGCGGGATCGTGTTCATGTGCACGAAGCCGGCGATCCGCCACGGGTCGACGGTCAGGTTGCCGTCCTGGTCGACCGACTTGTTGGTGAACATCACCGCATCCTCGGGCACGCGGTTGTCTTCCAGTGCCCCGGACGACAGCAGCAACCGGCCCTGGTCGTCGCGGACCTCGACTTCGAGCCAGACCTGGCGGATGAAGGTCAGGCTGGTCGGCAGATGATGCCCGGCCCGGGCATTGGTGACCTTCACGCGTAGCAGGTTGGCACCCTGCATGCCCGGAATGATCTCGATATCGAGATCGGCAACGTTCTGCAGGCGCTTGATCGCTTCGGCCCGGTTATCCTCGGCACCGGGAACACCCAGCACCCCGGCGATTACGGTGTTGCCTCCGACGAAGCCGTGATCGTGCACGATCTCCCGCGGACCGGCAGCACCCACGCCGGCCATTCCGCCCAGGCCGTGATCGGGAAGATCGCGTGCCCGAGTCATCGTGTCGGCGACACGGATCGCCGTTTCCACCGGAACCATGTGGCAGTCCTGACACTGGATGTCGTTTTGCGCGTAGGCCGACATCTTCCACTCGTCGTAGGTGTGTTCGATCGGGAAGTTGTTGTTGGGGTGGAAGATGTTGTGGCAATTCGCGCACAGCTCGGCCCGGCCGTGGAGTTCCGAGTACTCGGTGGCATGGAACGGCGAAACCGCGTCCTTCAGCGTCGCCCTCTTGACATCGCCGGGGGCCAGTACCAGCGACGCGTTGCCCGGGTTACCGGTTGTCGTGTGCCGAGCGTTGGTGTCGGCCACACTGTGGCAAACGTCACACGACACCCCCATTGCCGCCACGCCCGGTGCCGTGAAACCACCGTACTTGCCGACGTCCGGATCGTACTTCACGGTGCCGGTCATCACACCGATCGGCGTATGGCAGCCGCCGCAGAGGTTCAGCACCTCCCCATCCGTCTCCTGGTAGCCCTTGGCCCATTCGGCCTGGAACACCGGGTCGATGAAGGCGTTCGCATGCATCGAACTCTTCCACCCCTCGTACTGCCGCGGATGGCAGCTCCCGCACACCATCGGATCGGACCAGTCTTCCAGCGAGGTGGTCTTCCCATCCTCGATTTGCAGGAAGCTCGGGTAGAAGGGAAACGTCACTCCCTCCTCGACCGCGTGTGCCGGAGCCGCCGACAGAAGCCCCCCGGAAAGCAGTACCCAAACCAAACCAAAGCCTAACCATGACCCCACCCTGCGTTTCGCAGCGTTCATCTCACTCCTCCTGCTGGTGTTATTTTTTGAATGCTTCCGTTGGCGACGCGGCGCATCGCCGCGAGCCGCATCCAGGTCGCAAGCATCTACAGTGCCAACAGGGGAATCAGGAAACAGGTGTTTGATTTGCAGGGGGAATTAACACCATGAGCCCGCCACGGGAAACGCCGCGGATTCTGCCAGATCTCTGCCAGAGTTCTGCCAGGTTTCTGCCACCGCCGAGGATGGCAGAACGGGGTCAGGTCAGGCCGAGGGCCTTCAGCCGTCGGTAGAGCGTGCGCTCGCTGATCTTCAGAAAGGCGGCCGTCTTGCGGCGGTTGCCGCCGAAGCGCGCCAGGGCGGCGCGGACGATTCCCGGGTCGTCGGCAGTACAGCCATCGTGGTAGCCGCAGTCCGTGCCGTCGTCGCATTTCGCCGAGGGCTGGGGATGCCGCAGCTCGGCCGGCAGATGCTGCGGCTCCAGCGTGCCGCCACGCGCGACCACGACCGCACGTTCCAGAGTGTTCTTCAGCTCGCGGACATTGCCCGGGAAGTCGTAGCGCAGCAGAGCCTCCAGCGCCCCGTCGCTGATCAGCGGGGCGAGGTTCGCCGGCATCAGTTTGCGCAGGAAGAAATCGACCAGCTGCGGGATGTCCTCCTTCCGGTGGCGCAGCGCGGGCAGCGTGATCTGCATGCTGTTGACTCGGTAGAACAGGTCGGCCCGGAACGCGCCGGCCTCCACGCGCTGCGCGAGATTGCGGTTGGTCGCGCAGATCAGCCGGAAATTGGCCTTGCGCTCGCGGTTGTTGCCCAGCCGCCGGAAGGTCCCCCGGTCGAGTACCCGCAGCAGCTTCGTCTGGATCTCGGGGGAGATTTCGCCGAACTCGTCCAGGAACAGCGTGCCGCCGTCCGCGACCTCGACCAAGCCCTTGCGTGCCGCCGCCGCACCGGTGAACGCACCGGCCTCGTGCCCGAACAGTTCAGCGACGAACATCTCGTCGGACAGGGTGGTGCAATCGATGGTCACGAATTCCCGCTCGGCGCGCCGAGACTTGCGATGCAGGAACAGCGCCGCCAATTCCTTGCCGGTCCCGGTTTCGCCATGGATCAGCACCGGCAGATCGGTCTGCGCCACCAGGCTCAGGTTGTCGAGCATGTTCATGAACGACGGGCAGCAGCCGATCAGCCGCTCCTCGTCGAAGTCCAGATCGTCCACCCGGCTGATCGGAGCCATGGCCTCGCCAAAATAGCGCACGCCCCCGCTCTGCGCCCGAATCGGGCTTCCATGCACGTTCACGTAGTACGGGGCCCGATCCCGATCGAAATGCTGGTGCACGACCTGCACCGGATGGCGGGACTCGAATACCCGCTCCAGTGGGCATTCCTCTCCGTTCAGGTCACAACGGTCGGTGCTCTTGTGCGAAACCTCGTGGCATTTCATCCCGACGATGTCGTCTGGAGTCAGGTCGGTATAGGCATCCGCGTACTTCCTGTTGCACGCGACGATCGTGTAGTGCTCGTCGATCAGTGCAAAGGGCTCCGGATGTGCCTCCACCAGGCTTTGCAACAACGCATGGTCGTCTTGGTGTGTCTTGCCCATCGCGATGAGATCTCGATTGTCGATAACCGCCGGAAACCGGAAAAAGGCGCCGCCGAGTCTATGGGCACCGCCGGCCCGGCCATCTTTCTCCAGACAATACATAGGGATTTCGGGCCCGGTACCCAGCGCCCGGGGCTGGCTGCAGGCCGGTCCGGGCGGCTATCCTCTGCCCGGAATCCAGCACATGGACCCTCATGACCGATACGGCTGCCGTCCTCTGGATACGGGACTTTCTGTTCTTTCGGGAATTCGTGACACCGGGAGTGCTGTTCGCGGCCTATTACACCGGCGCCCTGCTGATTCCGGTCGTCGTGTTCGACCTTGCGCGGCGTTTTCGGAGGCGCGTACAGGCCCGACTGACCGCGGAAGGCGTGTTGCCCGGGCGTCTGCGCACCCCCGTGGCATGGACGGCCGGGTATGCGGTCGTCGCCTTTCTGCTCGCCGAACTGGCCTGGCGCATGATGTTCGAGTTCATGCTTGCCTATTTTCAGATGCACGCCGCGATCACCGGCCTCGGGGGGTAGCGGGCGGCGCCGCATGGTCGCGCCGGCCGATGATCCGCGATGCCGCAGCCCTGCACTGTGGCATCGCAAGGCCCTGAATGCCCACCACGCCGGGCTCAGCGGGATCCCGGCAGCAGCGATGGAGACCCGACGATGACCGAAGAACACGTTCCGGAGGGATTTGCGGCCAGCGTTGCGCGCATGGTCGACCAGGCGCTGTCGCGCTTGCAGCTGCCCGAAGGCACCGCGGACGCGCTGAAGGCCTGCGCATCGGTAATCCAGGTCAGCTTCCCGGTGCGTTTTCGCGAGCGCGTCGAGGTCTTCACCGGTTGGCGCGCGGTGCATTCCGCCCATCGTCTGCCGGTCAAGGGGGGCCTGCGCTACTCGCCCGACATGAACCAGGATCACGCCGAAGCCCTCGCGGCGCTGATGAGCTACAAGTGCGCGGTCGTCGACGTGCCCTTCGGTGGGTCGAAGGGGGGGCTGCGCCTCGATCCCAGGCACTACGACGAACCCTGCCTGGAAAAGATCACGCGCAGCTTCGCCCGCGAACTCATCCGGCGCGGATACATCAGCCCCGCGGAGAACGTCCCGGCGCCGGACATGGGAACCACGCAGCGCGAGATGGCCTGGATCCTAGACACCTACCGCGACCTCCACCCCGAGGATCTGAACCACATCGCCTGCGTCACCGGCAAGCCGGTGGAACTCGGTGGCGTTCCGGGCCGTCTCGAGGCGACCGGGCGCGGCGCGCATTATGCACTGGAGGCGTTCTTCAGAAATCCGGACGCGGTGCGCGGAGCCGGGCTACACGGTGGCCTGTCGGACCAGCGCATCGTGCTGCAGGGGCTGGGCAATGTCGGTCATCACCTCGGCCTGTTCCTGCAGAAGAAGGACAAGGCCCCGATCATCGCGATCATCGAACGCGACGGGGCGTTGCTCGACGAAAAGGGGCTCGACGTCGCTACGGTGAAACAGTACATGCAGCGCACCGGCGGGGTCGAAGGCTTTCCGGGCGTCCGATTCGAACGCGACGGCGCGCAGCTGCTGGAGGCGGACTGCGACATTCTGATTCCGGCCGCGCGCGAGGCGGTGATCCACCGGGGCAACGCCGAGCGCATTCAGGCGCGGCTCATCGTCGAGGCCGCAAACGGCCCCTGCACCTGGCAGGCGGACCAGATCCTGCGCGCGCGCGGCGTGACCATCCTTCCCGACCTGTTCGTGAATGCCGGCGGCGTCGTCGTCTCCTACTTCGAGTGGATTCGAAATATCGGCCATATCCGGTTGGGGCGGCTCCAGCGCAGGCACGACGCGATCCGCGGGCAGCATGTGATTTCCGCGATCGAGATGCTGACGAACCGCTCGGCGCCCGACTGGCTGCACGACTCCCTGACCCGGGGCACCAACGAGATCGACCTGGTCCGCTCGGCACTGGACGACACCATGCGCCTGGCGTTTCAGGAGATCTTCGAAACCCGCGAGATCGAGGGCAACTCCGAAGCACTCGACTACCGCACCGCGGCCTATCTGATCGCGCTGCGCAAGATCATGCGTGCGCGCATGGACCTGGGCGTGGTCTGAACGCATCGGGTTCCCCGTCGCTGGTCACGCGCGGGCCGAGACCGCCATTCACGGCTCCGCCTAACTTTCATGGCCAGCGGCCACCCCCGATGATGAAAGACGCGTAGGGCGGAAAAGGCCGAAGGCCGTCATCCGCCATTCCCACGCCGGGGTTGCCGCAGGCCGCGCGGGGCGATCCGAACGCCATGTGGCGGATGACGCTGCGCTTTTCCGCCCTACGGGTCGCCCGGGACACGAGACAGGCCGTTCTTTCACGCTAACTGTCATGGCCAGCGGCCACCCCCGATGATGAAAGAGGCATAGGCGTAGGGCGGCAGAGGCCGAAGGCCGTCATCCGCCAGCTGGCGCCCGGATTGCCGCGGGCGCCTGGGCACTGCGAACGCCGTACGGCGGATGACGCTGCGCTTTTCCGCCCTACGGGTCGCCCGGGACACGAGACAGGCCGTGACTTTCACGCTAAGCAACCCTTCGAGTTCTGGGTCCTGCCGCGGTGCCACGGACGGCCCATGGCGCCGCATCCTTGCCGATTACGCCGGTCCGGACGCGCCCTGCCCGTACCGGGCCTCGAGCAGCCCGAGCACCGCACGCAGCCCCATCGCCTCCCCGCCCTTCGGGCGTCCCGGCCGGGCACGCGTGTTCCAGGCCATCACGTCGAAGTGCAGCCAGGGCACGCCGGCGGGCGCGAACTCTTTCAGGAACAGGGCCGCGGTGATCGCGCCCGCATAACCGCCGGAGCTGCTGTTGACGAAATCCGCCACCCGGCTGTCGAGCAGATGGCGATACGGTTCGTGCAGCGGCAGGCGCCAGACCGGGTCGTCCCAGTACCCTGCCGGGGCCTGCAGATCGGCGGCAAGGACCTCATCGTCGCAGAAAAACGCTGCGATCTCGGTCCCCACCGCGACCCTCGCCGCACCGGTCAGCGTAGCGAAATCGATCACCAGGTCGGGATCGCACTCGCCCGCCCGCACCAGCAGGTCGGCCAGCACCAGCCGGCCCTCGGCGTCGGTGTTGTCGATCTCGACGGTCTTGCCGTTGCGCGCCTTCAGCACGTCACCGGGGCGGAACGAACGCGACCCCACCGCGTTTTCGACCGCGCCTACCAGCGCGGTGACGCGGACCGGGAGCGCCAGTGCCATGATCGCCCGGGCCAATCCCAGCACGATCGCCGCTCCCCCCATGTCCTTTTTCATCAGGCGCATGTGGTTGCCCGGCTTCAGATTCAGGCCGCCGGAATCGAAACAGACGCCCTTGCCCACCAGCACCACATGCGGCGCATCGGGCCGGCCCCAGGCCAGTTCGATCACGCGCGGGCTGAACGCGCTGGCCGCACCGACCGCGCGAATGCAGGAAAAGCCCTGCTCCAGTGCCGCGTCGTCGCTGATCACGCGCAGCCCTGCCTGGAACTCCTCGGCAAGCTCCCGGGCCGCGTCGGCGAGGTGTACCGGCATCATGTCGGCAGGCGGCGTATTGATCAGGTCGCGCACCAGCCGTTGCGCGGCCACCAGGGCCTCGACCCGGGTCCGGTCGACGCCATCCGGCCAGACGAGCTGGGGCGGCGGTTTCCCCGCTTTCCGGTAGCGCTCGAAACGATAGCTGGCCAACCCCCAGCCCACGAGCATCCGCTCCAGCGCGTCCGCGTCGACGGCCGCCGATGCTACCCGGTACACGCCCGGCGACAGCTGTTCCAATGCTTGCGCGAGCACCCAGTGGGGGCTTGCCGGTTCGTGCCCCAGTAACACCGCGGCGGTGGTCCCGTCGGTAGCCGGAATCCGCAGCAAGCTGCCCGACTCGGCCCGGAAATCGTTCTGCTCCGCCCAGTTGCGCCAGAGTTCGGGATTCCGGGCGAGCAGATCCGGAAGTTCCTCCGTGGTGACGGGGATCAGCGGGACGGCGCCGCCGGTATCTTTCGCGGTGGACAAGAAGATGGGTTCCACGGTCTGTACTCGCCTCTTGGGGAAGGATTCGGCGCGGCGCCGCGTCCCCCTGCACCCGGCACCGCACGCGTCATGATACTGTCACGTCCGATTGCCGGGGCGCCACCACAACGAGCGACGAGGGCGAACACCAATGACCGCAGCACTGGAGATCCGGGGCCTGCACAAGACCTATCGCAACGGCTTCGAGGCCCTGAAAGGCATCGACCTGACCGTTGCGCCCGGGAGCTTCTTCGCGCTGCTGGGGCCGAACGGCGCGGGCAAATCCACGACGATCGGCATCATCACGTCGCTGATCAACAAGACGGCCGGTGCGGTCCGGGTCTTCGGTCACGACCTCGACCGCGAATTGCAGGAGGTCAAGCGCAGCATCGGCGTGGTGCCACAGGAGTTCAATTTCAACACCTTCGAGCCAGTGGGCGAGATCGTGGTGAACCAGGCCGGGTACTACGGGATCGCCCGCGGCGAGGCCTGGCGGCGGGCGCAGCACTACCTGGGCGAACTCGGCCTCTGGGACAAGCGCCGCGACATGGCGCGGACGTTATCCGGGGGAATGAAGCGGCGGCTGATGATCGCGCGCGCGCTGGTACACGAACCCCGGCTGCTGATCCTGGACGAGCCGACGGCGGGTGTCGACATCGAACTGCGGCGTTCGATGTGGGAGTTTCTGCAGGACGTGAACCGTGACGGGCGCAGCATCATCCTGACGACCCATTACCTGGAAGAGGCGGAACGCCTGTGCCGCAGCATCGCGATCATCGACCATGGACGCATCGTCGAGAACACGACCATGAAGGCGCTGCTTGCACAACTGGATACCGAGACCGTGATTCTCGATCTGCAAGCCCCCGCCGAGCGTCTGCCCAAGCATTCGGGGATTGTGCTGCGCGCGATCGACGCCTTGACGCTGGAGGCCGACATCCATCGCGGAGAAAGCCTGAATAATCTATTCCAATTGCTTGACCAAGAAGGAATCCAGGTGCAAAGCATGCGCAACAAGTCCAACCGCCTCGAGGAATTGTTCATTCGCATGACGCAGGCTGGAAACGGCCAGCTCCGGGACCTCGGCGGGAGTACTCGATGAAGCCGCTGCACCTGCACGAACAGTGGACCGCGCTGCGCACGATCGCGATCAAGGAGGTGCTGCGCTTCAGCCGCATCTGGGTGCAAACCGTGTTGCCCCCGATGATCACCACCGCACTCTATTTCGTGATCTTCGGCGGGCTGATCGGTACCCGTATCGGAGAGATGGACGGCTACCGGTACATGGATTTCATCGTGCCGGGACTGATCATGCTGGCGGTAATCACGAACAGCTATGCCAACGTCGTGTCCTCCTTCTTCAGCTCCAAGTTCCAGCGCCACATCGAAGAACTTCTGGTCTCGCCGGTACCCAACAGCCTGATCATCCTCGGATTCATCGGCGGCGGCGTCGCGCGCGGTCTGACCGTGGGGGTCGGGGTGACCGCGGTGTCGCTGTTCTTCAGCCCGCCAAGCGTGCACAACCTGGCCGTCGCGCTCTCGATCGTCGTGCTGACCTCGATCCTGTTCTCGCTGGCGGGCCTGATCAACGGCGTGTTCGCGCGCACCTTCGACGACATCTCGATCGTGCCCACCTTCGTGCTGACCCCACTGACCTACCTCGGCGGGGTGTTCTACTCGGTTTCGCTGCTGCCCGGTTTCTGGCAGGACGTGTCGCTGCTCAACCCGATCCTGTACATGGTGAACGCGTTCCGCTACGGCCTTCTGGGCACGAGCGACCTATCGCTGACGCTCTCCTACGCGATCATCATCGGCTTCATCGTTGCGCTCTACCTGTTCGCACTGGCCATGCTGAACCGCGGGGTCGGCATCCGGACCTGACCCCCGCCGACCGGGGGCGCGTTTTCAATTGCGCACGAATGATGCTATAAATCCGCATCGTTGACCGCGGCAGGCATACATGCCCTCGACCAAAGCGATCATTTCATGGGTTATTTTCGGCGGTCTGGGTATCACGGCCATCACGGCCTCCAGCTTCCTGCCGGAAGATCAACTGGGCATCACCGGGACACCGGGTGCCGCATCCCCGGGATTCGCGCGCTCGGCCGACCCCGCCTATGCGCGTGCTCGGGACTCTGCATCGGCACGGGGCGGCGCTGACGCCAGCAGCGGGGACCTTGCTGAGGCGCTCAAGCACGCGGCCGGCGTCCGCCTTGGCATCGGCGAACTTCTCGACGATGCACATGCCTGGGAGCCGCTCGACTGGTCCGATCACGCGGCCGCGTTCGAAGCCTGGAGCGTGGAGCAGCCGGGTGCCGCGACCTCCTACGAACCGGTCGAGCTGGATCTGGATCCCCCTCCTGCGCAGCGCACACAGTGGTTCCGGCACACGCTGCGCGCGGGCGAGAGCCTCGGCGCGCTCTGGAACAGCGCCTGGGATCTGCAGCTCACGACGCTTTACGGCATGCTGGCCGATTCCGACAGCGCCCGCATCCTGAATCTGGTGCATCCCGGCCAGGAGGTCGAGTGGCGGGTCGACGACAACGGCGAACTGCTGCATCTGCGCCTGTGGACCGACGAGGCCCTCGGGCATGAATGGGTCCGCGACGACGATGGCAGCTTCGCGCGGGGCGAGGTGCGCAACATTCGGGAAATCACGCATCTCGTGCTCAGCGCGGAGGTCCGTGGCAATATCGAGGCCTCGCTGGCCGCACGCAACGAGCTATCGCCGGATGCCGCCGAGGCACTCGGCGTGCTGCTCGATCGGCACCTGCCCGTGCGCAAGCAGGCCCGGACCGGGGACCGCTTCACGCTGCTGCTAGAGCAGGAAATGCTCGTGGGCGACGACACGCCATACGAAATCCGCCTGCTGGCGTTCGAGTATCGCGGCAAGGAGGTCGATATCAGCGCCGCCCGCTACACCGACGGGCGCTTCTACACCCTCGACGGCGAAAGCCTGCTGCCCCCCTTCGACCGCAAGCCCTTTGCCGGGAAGCACCCGGTGAGTTCGGGTTTCAACCTGCGGCGCCGCCATCCAGTAACCGGACGAACCGCGCCGCATCCCGGAACCGATTTCGCGATGCCGATCGGCACTCCGATCCTCGCGCCGGCGGACGGCACGGTCACGCGCGTCGACTTCCATCCGTACGCCGGGCGCTATGTCGAGATCGAACACGGCCAGGGCTACAGTACCCGCTACCTGCATCTGCAGCGCGCGCTGGTGGCCAAGGGCGACGAGGTCCGGCGTGGCGAACGCATTGCACTCTCGGGCAACTCGGGCCGCACCACCGGGCCTCATCTGCATTACGAATTGCACGTCGACGGTCGCCCGGTGGATGTGCTTCGAGCCGAACTGCCAAGCAACGAGACGCTGGCCGACCACGAACTCGAACAGTTCCAGCGCATGGCCGCGCCGATGATCGCCGAACTGCGGGACGCGGCACCCATGCGACAGATCGCGATGCGGCCCTTCGCCGAGCTCGGCCCGTAGCTCCGGCCATCGGGCCGGTACCGGCGCTTGCGTCGTGTCCCCACCGCCTTCCCTGCTCGACCCGCTCGCCCCAGCCCGTATCGGCTGGGAGAACGGCCAGCCGCGCGCGCTGACCTACGACGACGTGTACTTTAGCGAACGGAATCCCTGTGGCGAGGTGCGTGCGGTCTTCATCGAGGCCAACGGCCTGCCCGGTCGCTTTCGCAGAACCCGGCGGTTCGCGATCGGCGAGACCGGCTTCGGTACCGGTCTGAATTTCTTCCTGACCCTGCAGACCTGGCGTGAACATGCGTTGCCCGACGGCTTCCTGAGCTACCTGAGCACCGAGGCGCACCCGCTCCTGCTCGCGGATCTCCTGCGCGCATTGCGCGCCCAGGGCATCCCCGAAGCGGACATCGAACCGCTCTCCCGGCAATATCCACCGCCACTGTCGGGCGTCTACCGGATCCGCTTCCCCAACGACCGTGTGGTGCTCACCCTCGTCCAGGGCGACGCAGCCCCGTCGCTGGCGCAGATCCAGGGACACGTCGACGCCTGGTTCCTCGACGGATTCGCCCCTGCGCGCAACCCTGCCCTGTGGAACGTCGCGGTCTTCCGGCAGGTTGCACGGCTTTCCCATCGCGGCACCACCTTCGGCACCTTCACCGCGGCCGGACAGGTGCGGCGCGATCTCGCCGAAGTGGGCTTCGCGGTACAGAAGGCCCCGGGATTCGCCGGCAAGCGGGAGCGCTGTTTCGGCGCGTTCCAGCCGAACTCGGCACCGGCGGCAGCGCCTCCGCGCCGCGTCGCGGTGGTCGGTGCCGGCATCGCCGGTCTGAGTGCCGCCCGGGCCCTGCGGCAACGCGGCATCGAAGTCACCGTGTTCGACCCGATGGGGCCAGGAGGGCGTGCCTCGGGCAACCCGGCCGCACTGCTCACGCCACACCTGAGCGCGGCGGAACCGGAGCGCAATGCCATCGCGCTGGCGGGGGTTCGTGCCACGCATGCGTTGCTGGACGACCTGGGGGGCGACGCCGTTCCCGGGCTGATCCTGGCGCGCGGCGTCGAACACCATGGCGTGACCCGGCACGCGGCGCGCCGTCTCGGCAGACTGGTGGCGCTCGACCCGGCGACCCTGGGGCATCTCTACCGCATCCGATCGCAGGCGCCGGAGCGGCCGGTCGTGGACTACCCCGGTGGCCTCGCGCTCGATCTCGGTTTGCTGTGCCGCCATCTGGCAGCGGATCTCGACCTGCGCCCGTTGCCGGTGGGTGCGGTCGAATGCCGACCCGGGGACGTGCAGCTGCACGTTGGGCACGAAACACGCCGCTTCGACGCCGCGATCATCGCGACCGGCGCGGTGCGCGGCATCTGCTGCCCGGGGCAGCCCGTGCCGGCCGTGGTCGGCGGCCAGATGACTCGCATCGCGACGCGGCTGGCGGGCGTCCGCGAGTCGGCTCTCAGCGGGCAAGGCTACTGCCTTCCGGCAGACGAGGGACAACACTGGCTCGGCGCGACCTACCGGCATGGAGGTGAGATCGCCGGCGTGCGCGACGAAGACAACCGGGAGAATCTGGCTCGACTGGCCTGGGTGGATGCCGCGCTTTCAGACCCCGAGCGCGTGCCCGTCAGCGGCGCCTGGTTCGGCGCCCGCGCGGTATTCCCGGATCGGCTGCCAGCGGTCGGCATATTGTCGAACACCGGCGGCGAACATGCGCCGGTCGCGATCAACGTCGGCTACGGTTCGCGCGGGCTGCTGTATGCACCGCTGTGCGGCACCCTCCTGGCGGACCGGATCTGCGGGCTTCCGGAACCCCTGCCTGCATTCCTGAGCCGCCTGTTCGCGCCCGACCGATTCGCCGAAAAGCCGGCGGCTCCGCCGGCACGGAACCAAAGCTAGTGCATCACGGCGCCCGACCCCAGGATCCAATACCGCAACGGCGAACCTGATTATCACGAAACCTCCTCAGCCAGTGCGATACCTCTCCGCGTCGGTCGTCATTGCGAGCGAAGCGCGGCACTAATGCGCATAGCGCATTGAACAGCCGCAGGCTGGCCCGAAGGGCGAGCGCAGCGAGTAATCCAGGCGGCGCGGGGGGACCATCGCCCTCTGGATCGCCACGTCGCTTCGCTCCTCGCGATGACGCTGGTTTCGAAGATGGCCCAGTCCAGCTTGCGGAGCTTCCGTGATAATCAGGACGGCGAATGACGGTTTGGGCCCTCTTCCGGCCAGCGCCGTCACCCAAAGGGCAAGCCGTGTGATTCAGCCCGGACGCTTCGGTCCTGACCGCCGTGCCTTGCGCCCGCCTGGACCGGCCGCTTTCAACCCGGTGTGCTGGGTCCGAATGCGTCCCGCCGGGCGGGTACCCGTCGGGCCGCCCCGCCCCGTGCCCGCGGGCTGATACCGCGGCACCAGATGCCGCTTGCCATTGCCGATCAGGTCGGCGCGCCCCATCCGCTGCAGCGCGTCGCGCAATAGCGGCCAGTTTTCCGGATCGTGGTAGCGCAGGAACGCCTTGTGCAGGCGCCGCGCCCGCAGGCCTCGTGCAGCATGCACGCGTTCGCCCCCGTTGCGGCGGATGCCGCGCAGTGGGTTGCGCCCGGTGTGCCACATCGCAGTGGCGAGCGCCATCGGACCGGGTAGAAAAGCCTGAACCTGGTCGGCTCGAAAACCGTTGCGCTTCAGCCATAGCGCGAGTTGCAGCATGTCCTCGTCGGTCGTCCCCGGATGCGCGGCGATGAAGTACGGGATCAGGTACTGCTCCTTGCCCGCTTCCTTCGAGAAACGATCGAACATCGCCTTGAACCGGTCATAGGTACCCATCCCGGGCTTCATCATTTTCGATAACGGCCCGGTTTCCGTATGTTCTGGCGCAATCTTCAGGTAACCCCCCACATGATGCGTGACCAGTTCGCGCACGTATTCGGGGGATTCGACCGCCAGGTCGTAGCGCAGACCGGAGGCGATCAGCACCTTGCGCACCCCCGGCAACGCCCGCGCCTTGCGGTACAGGCCGATCAGCGCCGAGTGATCCGTGTTCAGGTTCTTGCAGATGCCCGGGTATACGCAGGACAGGCGCCGGCAATTGCGCTCGATTTCCGGATCCTTGCAGGCCATGCGGTACATGTTGGCGGTAGGCCCGCCGAGGTCCGAGACCACGCCGGTAAACCCCTCCACCTTGTCGCGGATCTCCTCGACCTCGCGCAGGATCGATTCCTCGGATCGGCTCTGGATGATCCGGCCTTCATGCTCGGTAATCGAGCAGAAGGTGCAGCCGCCGAAGCAGCCGCGCATGATGTTGACCGAGAAACGGATCATCTCCCAGGCGGGGATGCGCGCGCCGCCGTAGGAGGGGTGCGGAGCCCGCGCGTAGGGGAGATCGAACAGCGCGTCCATCTCGGGCGTGGTCAACGGGATCGGCGGCGGATTCAGCCAGACATCCTTGTCCCCGTGGCGCTGCACCAACGCGCGGGCGTTGCCCGGGTTCGTTTCCAGGTGCAGCACCCGCGAGGCATGCGCATACAACACCGGGTCGGCACGCACGTGTTCGAACGCCGGCAACCGGATCACGGTGCGTTCGCGCGCGTGCCCGCGCGGGATCTCGCGCTGCAGTTGCACCACCCGGGCGCCCGCCGCGACGTCCTGCGCGCATTCCCCGGCGCGGGCCACGGCATAGGGATCCGGGTGCGCGTCGACCGGCCCGGGAGCATCGACATCGGTGGAATCCAGCACCACCCAGTCGGCCGGTGCGCCGTCGCAGATCCAGGCGGTGCCGCGCACGTCCCGGATCTCCCGGGGGTGTTCGCCTGCCGCGACCCGATGCGCGACTTCGACCAGCGCGCGTTCGGCGTTGCCGAACAGCAGCAGGTCGGCGCGGGAATCCAGCAGCACGGAGCGGCGCACCTTGTCCGACCAGTAGTCGTAGTGCGCGATCCGGCGCAGGCTGGCCTCGATCCCGCCGATCACCATCGGCACCTCGGGCCAGGCCTCGCGCACCCGCTGCGCGTAGACGATGACCGCGCGATCGGGACGGCGCCCGCCCTCGTCGTTCGGCGTGTAGGCGTCGTTGCGGCGGATCCTCCGATCGGCCGTGTAGCGATTCACCATGGAATCCATGTTTCCGGCGGTGATGCCGAAGAACAGGTTCGGCCGGCCGAGCGTCCGGAAAGGATCGGCCGAGCGCCAGTCCGGCTGGCTGATAATCCCGACCCGAAATCCCTGCGCCTCCAGCAGCCGCCCGATGATCGCCATCCCGAAGCTCGGGTGGTCCACGTAGGCATCGCCGGTGACCAAAATCACGTCGCAGCGATCCCAGCCCAGCGCATCCATCTCCTCGCGGGTCATCGGCAGAAATGGCGCAACACCGAAACGCTGGGCCCAGTACTTGCGATAGGAAAACAGGGGCTTGGGGGTATCCACTGACAGGGCCTCGAAGGTTTCGACCATTACACGCCGGACCCCGGGGTTTTTCAAAAGACCCCGCGGACCTCTACCCCGCAACGCGCGACGTCCGCGACCCCGGCCCGGAGCTAGCGTGAAAGTCACGGCCTGTCTCGTGTCCCTGGCGACCCGTAGGGCGGAAAAGCGCAGCGTCATCCGCCACATGGCGTTCGGATCGCCCCGCGCGGCCTGCGGCAACCCCGGCGTGGGAATGGCGGATGACGGCCTTCGGCCTTTTCCGCCCTACGCCTCTTTCATCATCGGGGGTCGCCACATAGGCCATGGAGGTTAGCCCGGATCGCGGTTGTGTACGCCGGCAAACGGCAGGTTCGCAAGCTGCACCAGATCCCGGTCGAAGGTGATCAGGTCATCGCGACTCAGATCCGCCAGCCGGGCCCGGCCGATTGCGCGCGCCAGCGCCGTCATCAAGTCCAGCGACCCGGTCAGGAAGCGTTCCAGCCGCTCCGCACCCTGTTCGGGGTCCAGCCGCTGCCTCAGATCCGGATCCTGGGTCGCAACACCGCTGGGACAGCGGTTGGTATGACAGATGCGCGCACCCACGCAGCCGACCGCCTGGATCGCGCTGTTCCCAAGCGCAATCCCGTCCGCACCCAGCGCCAGCGCCTTCACGAAGTCCGCCGGGGTACGCAGGCCGCCGGTCACGATCAGCGTCACCCGGCCGCTGCTTCCTCGCAGATCGAGGTAGTGCCGCGCCCTTGCGAGTGCCGGGATCGTCGGCACGCTGATATGGTCGCGCAGCAACGCCGGAGACGCGCCGGTGCCGCCGCCACGACCGTCGAGGATCACGTAATCCGCCCCGGCCTCCAACGCAAAACCGAGATCCTGCTCGATGTGGTTCGCGGAGAGCTTGAAACCGATCGGGATCCCGCCGGTGCGCTCGCGCACCTCGTCGGCAAAACGGCGGAAGTCTTCCGGCGATTCCAGGCCCGCGATCGCCGGCGGCGAGATCGCATCCTGTCCAGGCTCGATTCCCCGGACCCGCGCGATCCCCTCGGTGACCTTGGCGCCCGGAAGGACTCCGCCCACCCCGGTCTTCGCCGCCTGCCCGCCCTTGAAATGGAACGCCTGCACCCGGTCCAGGATCTCGTCGTGGTACCCGAATCGTGCCGGCCCCAGTTCGAACAGGTAGCGGGAATTTTCCGCCTGTTCCTCGGGCAGCATCCCGCCTTCTCCGGAACAGATTCCGGTCCCCGCGCGCTCCGCGCCGCGGGCCAACGCCACCTTCGCCTCGCGCGACAGCGCACCGAAACTCATGTCGGTGATCAGCAACGGCGTTTCCAGACGCAACGGTCGCCGCGCCTCCGGTCCGATCACCAACCCCGTGTCCACCGGCACGTCGCCGGCCAGCGGACGGCGCGCAAGCTGCGCAGTCAGAATCTGGATATCGTCCCAGGACGGCAGCCGCGCCCGGGGCACACCCATCGCCACAGTGGGGCCGAAATGCCCAACCTCGTCCAGTCCGCCCCGCGCCAGCGCATGGACGAATTCCAGATGGGGCTCGGTCTCCGTATTCCGCGGCTCGGGGGGCGCCGCTGCCGCCCCGTCCCCTTCAGCCGCCCCTTCGGTCACGGCCGATTCGGGCTCGAATACCTGCCCGACCGCGCTGTCCGGCACCTGCCCGTGGCTGCCATCGCAGTACGGAAAATCCTTCGACTGCTTGCACTGACACAACCAGGCCTCGCCGTCCTCGCGCGCCTTGAATGCCAGCGGTTCGATCCCGGTGCCCTCGTGCGAGCCGTCGCAGAACGGCTGTTCGCGGGAGCGCCCGCACCTGCAGAAGTAATACTCCCTGCCCTGCTCCAGTTGGACCGCCTTGGGTTCGTTTGCCGCCACGATCGGCTTTGCCATCGATGCCTCCTCGCCTGTCGATTGGATTCCCGGAATATCCGTCCTGCAACCGGCAAAAGTGGAGTAATCTCACCGTCAGCGCAAACTCAGGAGACCCCGCCGATGGCCCGGACCGATCACCGCGATACCCGGCGCGACTACCGCAAGGGCACGCTCGACCGCCGCGATCTCGCGGCCGACCCGGTCGCACAACTCGCGGCCTGGATCGCCGATGCGCAGGGCGTCGACCACCCGGACCCGACCGCGATGGTCCTCGCCACCGTCGGAGCCGACGGCCAGCCTTCGGTCCGCGCGGTGCTGCTGAAGCATTTGGACGACACGGGACTCAGCTGGTACACCGATTCTCGCAGCCTGAAAGGCCAGCAGCTTGCCGCCAACCCGCGCGCCTCGGTGCTGTTCTTCTGGCCGGAGCTCGAACGCCAGGTGCGCGTGAACGGGCGGGTCACAACGCTGCCACCGGAATTCGCAGAGGAATACTTCGCCAGCCGTCCGGAGGGCAGCCGCTACGCCGCGGCCACCTCCCACCAGAGCCAACCGATCGACAGTCGCGAAGAACTCGAGCGCCGCCTGGCCGAAATCCGCGCGCGCCACCCAGACGGCGACGTGCCCCGCCCCCCCAGCTGGATCGGCTACCGCCTGGAACCCGACCTGTTCGAGTTCTGGCAGGGCCGCGAAAACCGGCTCCACGACCGTTTCCAGTACACCCGCGGCGCCGACGGCTGGACGATCACCCGGCTGATGCCCTGAAGCCGATCACGAACGATCGTGTACCTTGGGCGCGGCGCTTCTGCTATCATCCGGCTCCTGTCGTGGCGCGACCCAGCGCGCAGCGCCAGCATCGACCCATGGAGAGGTGCCGGAGTGGTCGAACGGGGCGGTCTCGAAAACCGTTGTACGCGCGAGCGTACCGTGGGTTCGAATCCCACCCTCTCCGCCAATAATTTCTTGAACACAGGCACTTAATTGTGCCTTTTTCATGTACCCATCCAAGAACCCCGCCACCTGAAAGCGGTAGGCACGAAGCTACCCCTTATCCCCGGGCGGGACGCGAAGGCTTGGTGCCGTTCCCTACCCTGCGACCACTATCAGGACGCACGAATACCCCGACACTGGCCCGAAGCCCGATCGCAGTCGATCAGGTGAGGGCTGAGGATCAGACATACCTGGCTTCACGCAGGATGCGCTCGCGGAGGGATGCGTTCATCGTCGGGCGCAGCCGAACGATGTCGACCGGGCACCCGAGCCACTCCTCCAGTTCCTGGCGCAGGTGGGCCGTGCGGAACAGGTTCGGGTCGTCGGTCTCGAACACCACATCGACGTCACTCTCGGCCCCGGCCTCGTCGCGCGCCACGGACCCGAAAACGCCCAGCCGGCTGACCCGAAACTCCGCTCCCCGCGCCTGCTTGAAACGCCGCAACTGTTCGAGGACGGCAGCGCGAACTAGGCTTCGCGACGGTGCCTCGGTTGGGGTCGACAATGCTCTCGGATCG
Source organism: Thioalkalivibrio paradoxus ARh 1 (assembly GCF_000227685.2). Classification (GTDB taxonomy): domain Bacteria; phylum Pseudomonadota; class Gammaproteobacteria; order Ectothiorhodospirales; family Ectothiorhodospiraceae; genus Thioalkalivibrio; species Thioalkalivibrio paradoxus. Next base: position 1,919,019 of record NZ_CP007029.1, read on the forward strand.
GGATCAGTCTTCATCATGCGTATCCTCCGGACGCACCCATGCTACTGCAACCTCCAATCTGCGGGGCCCGTTCGGTGGCTGCACCAATGCCACAGCGATTGACTAGACTCAAGAGCATTGTGCAACGGTCGAGGAGGCGGGAATGGGTTTTGCGTTATCCGACATGCAGCTTGCGAGTGCCGCGTTCCGGGACGGCGGGGCGATTCCGAAACGCCATACCGGCGAAGGCGAGGATCTCTCGCCGGAGCTGTCCTGGACGCGCGTGCCCGACGGCACCCGCGCCCTTGCGGTCGTCTGCCACGATCCCGACGCCCCGCTGGTGACGTCCCAGGGCACCTATGGCTTCGTGCACTGGGTGCTGTACAACATCCCGGCGTCCGTGGCCGGGCTAGCGGAAGGCACACGCGAACACACAGCCGGCCGCAACGATTTCGGGAACACGGGCTACGGCGGGCCGATGCCGCCTCCGGGACACGGCAGCCATCGCTATTATTTCTGGGTGCTGGCGCTGAACGACGCCGCCGAGCTTCCGTCGGGCCTGAGCCTCTGGGAGTTGCTTGCGCGTATCGAGCCCAGGGTGATCGGCATGAACCGCCTGGTCGGCACCTACGCTCGTGGCTGAGCGCCGCGGATCGGTGGCGACGCTGCTTGAGAAACGCCGCGCAACTCGTTCCATTCAGCCGACCTGCCGGCTGGCGGCAGCCGCCGCTTCCCGGCACACTGGCACCCCGGGCTTGTCCTTACCGTACAGACCAACAGGGAGACCTTCTGAATGAATTCCCCCATTCTAGACGATGCCGGCAAACTGATCCTACGCCTCGGATTCGGCGTGCTGTTCCTGATGCATGGCATTCACAAGGTGATGCATGGCATCGACGGCATCGAAATGATGGTCGTGGAAGCCGGCCTGCCGGCGGAGCTCGCCTACGGGGTGTTCGTGGGCGAGGTGCTGGCGCCCATCCTGATCATCATCGGCTGGCATGCGCGCATCGGAGCGGTCCTGACCGGGATCACGATGGCCTTCGCGTTCCATCTCGCGCATTCGCACGAACTCTTCGATCTCACCGCACAGGGCGGCTGGCAGCTCGAGCTGCAGGGGATGTTCCTGCTGGCGAGCATCGCGATCGCGCTGAGCGGACCGGGACGTTTCAGCATCAACGGTCGCTGACGCGTGCGGCCCCGCCCCGTTTGCACCCGGGGCGGAGCCGAGCCACCGGCCCGACCGTGCTGCGCCGCGCTGCCCCGGCGCCTGGCGTTTCGTGCTTCCGGGGTTCGCGGGTAGAATTCGCCGCGTAGTCATCCCGGCGTACGCGGCGTCCGGGAATCACGAACCCGGGGAATGCGATGGCCGAAACACGGATCCTGAGTGCACGCTGGGTGCTCCCGGTCGTTCCCCGGGGCACCGTGCTGGAAGACCACTGCGTCGTCGTGCGTGGAGAACGCATCGTGGAAATCCTCCCCGATGCGCAGGCCCGCGTTCGCCATCCGGGCGCGGAATGGCTGGAATTCCCGTCGCATGCGCTGCTGCCCGGTTTCGTGAACGCGCATACGCACGCCGCGATGACCCTGTTGCGCGGGGTGGGCGGCGATCTCCCGCTGATGGAATGGCTGGAGCAGCACGTCTGGCCGGCGGAGGCGCGTCTGCTGTCGGCCGAATTCGTCGATGCGGGGAGCCGGCTTGCGGTGGCCGAGATGATCCGGGGCGGCACCACCTGTTTCAGCGACATGTACCTGTTTCCCGAGGAAACCGCCCGGGTGGTGGATGCCTCCGGCATCCGCGCGGCGCTGGGCCTGACGGTGATCGATTTCCCGACCCCCTGGGCGCGCACGCCTGGAGAGTACTTCGACAAGGGTGCGGCGCTGGTCTCGGCCTGGCAGGGGCACCCGCGGATCGGCTTCACCGTCGCGCCGCATGCGCCGTACACCGTGGGCGACGACAGCCTGCGAAAGATTCGCGCCCGGGCGGAAGCGCTCGGCGTGGCCGTGCACATGCATGTGCACGAAACGGCCCACGAAGTCAGTTCCGCGCTGGCCGAGCACGGCGAGCGCCCGTTGCAGCGCCTGGCCCGGCTGGGTCTGCTGGAACAACCGCTGGCGGCGGTGCACATGACCCAGCTCGATGAGCACGAGCATGAACGTCTCCCCGAATCGCTGACATCCGTCGTGCACTGCCCCGAATCCAATCTCAAGCTGGCCTCCGGGTTCTGCCCGGTGGCGCGTCTGCTGGGCAACGGCGTCAACGTCGCGCTCGGCACCGATGGCGTCGCCTCGAACAACGACCTCGACATGCTGGGCGAGATGCGTACCGCGGCGCTGCTGGCCAAGGGGGTTTCGGGCGATGCGACGGCCGTCTCCGCCAGCCAGGCGCTCGAAATGGCGACGCTGAACGGCGCCCGCGCGCTGGGCCTGGAGGCGCAGATCGGATCGCTGGAACCAGGCAAATACGCGGACCTGATCGCGATCGATCTCGGCGGGCTCGAGTTCCAGCCGGCCCACGACCCTCATGCGCAGATCGTCTATGCTGCCACCCGCGACGCCGTCAGCGACGTGTTCGTCGCGGGCCAGCCGCTGCTGCGGGGTCGCGAACTGCGCACGCTGGACCTGGACGAACTGGGCGCGATGACCCGGATCTGGCAGGAACGCGTGCAGGCTGCACACTGACAAGGAGCCCGAAGCCGATGACCTCCTCCGAAGCCCCGCGCGAGCCACACAACGTCGATCCGGCCGAACTGGCCAAGTTCACGTCGCGTGCGGACGACTGGTGGGACCCCACCGGCCCCTTCGCCACGCTGCACGCGATCAATCCGCTGCGCCTGAACTGGATCGACGAGCGGGCCGGTCTGCACGGCCGGGAGGTGCTGGACGTCGGCTGCGGCGCCGGAATCCTGGCCGAGGCGATGGCGCTGCGCGGCGCTCGGGTCACCGGCATCGACGCCGGTGCCGAACACCTCGAGGTCGCCCGCGCCCACGCGGTCGAAAGCGAACTCGAGATCGCCTACCACCACACCACTGCGGAGGCCTTTGCCGAGCACCATGCGGGCCGCTTCGCAGTGGTCACCTGCATGGAAATGCTGGAGCACGTACCCGAACCGGAATCGGCCCTCGCCGCGCTGGTCCGGCTGGTGGCGCCGGGCGGGCACCTGTTTCTGTCGACGATCAACCGCACGCCACGCGCCTTTGTCGAAGCCATCGTCGGCGCCGAATACCTGCTGCGGCTGCTTCCGGCCGGGACGCACGAATACGCGCGTTTCATCCGGCCCTCGGAACTCGCGGCCCCACTGCGCGCCGACGGCCTTGAGGTCCGCGCCCTGACCGGCCTCACCTACTCGCCGATCACGCGCGAATACCGTCTCACCCCGTCGGTTACGGTGAACTACCTGCTCCATGCGCAGCGCCCGGATCGCGGAGGCACCGCCTGATGAAGCATTTGCTGCGCGGGGTGCTGTTCGACCTGGATGGCACCCTGCTCGACACCGCCCCGGACATGCATGCCGCACTGGATCGGCTGCTGCAGGAAGAACGCCGTCCGCCGCTGCCGTTTCCGGCCGTGCGCAATCATGTCTCGCACGGCTCGAAGGCCCTGGTCGAACTCGGGTTTCCCGGTGCCAACGGCGCGACCCGCGAGCGGCTCAAGCAACGCTATCTCGAGATCTACGCCGAAGACCTCTGCCGGCATACCGCGCTGTTCCCGGGAATGGCCGAAGTGCTCGACGAACTCGAGCGGCTCGGCCTGCGCGTCGGCGTGGTCACCAACAAACCGGCCTGGCTGACCGAACCGCTGCTCGACGCGCTGGGTCTGTCCGCACGACTGGCCAGCATCGTCAGCGGCGATACCCTGCCGCAACGCAAGCCGGCCCCGGAACCGATGTGGCTGGCCGCGCGCCAAAGTGGCGCCGAACCCGGCGAGATGGTCTACATCGGCGACGCCGAACGCGACATCGCGGCCGGCCGCGCCGCCGGCATGCATACCCTGATCGCGGGCTGGGGCTACATCGACCCGTCCGAGGATCCGGAGAGCTGGCAGGCCGACGGCAGCCTGGCGGCACCCGCGGATTTCTGGGTCTGGGCGGACGCGCTGGCAACCGGGCGCGAATGGCTGGCGAGCTGAACACCCTGCCCGGTCTGTTCTGGGCCTTTGCGGCCGCACTGTTCGTACTCGGGATCGGGATCGGGCACGCCTGGGCCACCAGCCGGCTGAACGCGCGTGTGCAGGTACTGATGGCCGAGAACGCGCGCCTCGAAGCGGAACGCGATTATGCGGAACTGCGGCGCGAAGACCTGCATGCCAGCTTCGATACCGCGCGCGAACAGCTCGGCAACGCCTTCTCGGCGCTGGCGAACAACGCATTGCGCGCGAACAACACGCAGTTCCTGCGCCTCGCCCAGTCGGTGATGAACCAGCAGCTCCTGCGCGGCCAGCACGAACTCAGCCGCAGCGAAACCCGCTTCGAGGATCTGGTCCGGCCGATCCAGGAAACGCTCGCGAAGACCGAGGCGGAACTGCAGACGATGGAAAAGACGCGCGAATCGGCCTTTTCCGCGCTGAACGAACAACTGCGCCGGCTGAGCAGCGACCACGGCGAACTGCAGAAGGAGACCCGGGCGCTGGTGCAGGCCCTGTCGCGTCCGGGCGTGCGCGGGCGCTGGGGCGAGCTGACGCTGCGCCGCGCGGTCGAACTGGCCGGCATGAGTGCCCACTGCGACTTCACCGAACAGGCGGCGCTGACCGGCGAACAGGGCCGGCAGCGGCCCGACATGATCGTACACATGCCCGGGCAGCGCGCGCTGGTGGTCGACGCAAAGACGCCGCTGGACGCGTATCTGGCGGCCGTCGATGCCAGCGAACCCGAGGCGCGAAGCGCCGCGCTGAAACGCCACGCCCAGCAACTGCGCGCCCGCATCGTCGAGCTCTCGGGCAAGCGCTACTGGGCGGGACTGGAGCACACGCCGGAGTTCAGCGTGCTGTTCCTGCCCGGCGATCAGTTTCTGGCCAGCGCGCTCGAACAGGAACCCGGTCTGCTCGAGCAGGCACTGGAACGGCAGATCCTGCTGGCGACCCCAAGTACGCTGATCGCGTTGCTGCGCGCGGTCGAATACGGCTGGCAACAGGCGCGCCTGACCGCGCATGCGCTGGAGATCCGCGACCTGGGCACCGAACTCACCACGCGCCTCGGCAGCTTCACCGAGCACCTGACGCGTCTCGGCCGGGCACTCGAACAGGGTGCCGAGGCCTTCAACGCCACCGTGGGCAACCTGGAGCGCCAGGTGATGCCGAGCGCACGCCGCTTCGAGGAACTCGGCATCCGGGCCCGCAAGCGGCCCGAGCCGCCGGAGCGTGTCGATACGCCGCTGCGCAATGTCGACCGCGATGCGTCAGCGCAATCCGATCCGCCAGGGCCAGGCCTTCCCGATGGGCGTTGACCCGCTCACCGATGCGGCCTACCGGCACTGCCTGCAGCGGGCGGCCGCGCACTACGAGAATTTTCCGGTCGCGTCGCGCTTGCTGCCGCGCCGGCTGCGCGGCCCAATCGCGGCGATCTACTGTTTCGCCCGCGATGCCGACGACCTCGCCGACGAGGACCCGCGCTCCGTCGGGCAACGCCGGCAGGCGCTGCAGGCATTGCAGCAGCGCATCCGGACGCTGGCCGCACCCGAGAGCGAGACCGAACCGCAGTGGCGTGCCCTGGCCGACACCGTGCAGCGTTTCGACCTGCCGCGCCAGCCATTCCTCGACCTCGCAGACGCCTTTCTGCAGGATCTCGAGAAAACCCGCTATGCGGACTTCGGCGAGATCATGGCCTATTGCCGGCGCTCCGCGAACCCGGTGGGCCGACTGCTGCTGCACCTGGCCGGCGCGGCGACCCCGACTAATCTGGCCCACTCGGACGCGGTCTGCTCGGCGCTGCAGCTGATCAACTTCTGCCAGGATCTGCGCCAGGACTTCGCCGAGCACGGCCGCATCTACCTGCCGGCCGACGAAATGGCCGAATACGGCGTGACCGAGGACCACTTGCGGGCAGGCATCAGCGATGTCCGGATGCGCCGACTGATGCAGCGGCAATACCGCCGTGCCGACCGCCTGCTGCGCTCGGGCGCACCGCTCGGGCAGGCATTACGCGGGCGCCTGGGCCTGGAGATCCGCGCGATCATCAACGCGGGCGCGCGCGTGCTCTGGCGGCTCGAGCAGCAGGACGACGTCTTCTCGAGACCGCGCCTGCGCCGTCGCGACCAGTGGGCGATCCTGCGCCACAGCCTGTTTCCTCCGCGCCGCCGCACGACGCCTCGTTGACCTGGGCAGGCACGACCCTCGAGCCTCCCGGGCGCGGGCCTGTGGTATGTTGCCTGCCGAAATCCAGCCCGCCCCAGCGCCCATGTCACCCGACGAATACTGCCAGCAGAAGGCGGCCCGCAGCGGTTCCAGCTTCTATTACGCGTTCCGCTTTCTCGAGCCCGAACGACGACGTGCGATCATCGCGCTGTATGCCTTCTGTCGCGAGGTCGACGATATCGTCGACGACTGCCGCGAGCCAGCCGTCGCCCACGCGAAACTCGACTGGTGGCGCGACGAACTCGATGCCCTGTTCCGCGGTGAGCCGCGACACCCGATCACGCGCGCCCTCCAGCCTCATCTCGAGACGCGCAACCTCGCCCGCGAATACTTCGACGAGATCATCGACGGCATGCAGATGGATCTCGACTACGACGCCTACCCGGACTTCGCCACGCTGTCGCTCTACTGCTACCGGGTCGCCAGCGTGGTGGGCCTGCTGTCAGCGGAGATTTTCGGCTACTCGGACCGGCGGACCCTGAAATACGCCCACGATCTCGGGATGGCGCTGCAATTGACGAACATCCTGCGCGACGTGCACGAAGACGCGGTCCGCGGTCGGGTATACCTTCCACTGGACGAACTCGAGCGTTTCGGCGTCGATCCCCGCGAGTTTCGCGACAACATCACCCGCGATTCGCACCGGGCGCTGTTCGCCCATCAGGCGCAGCGGGCGCGCAGCTTCTACGCAAGGGCCGAGGAGCAGCTGCCGGCGGCCGACCGCCACGCCCAGCGCCCCGGTCTGATCATGGGTGCGATCTACCGTGCGCTGCTGGAGGAAATCGAACGCGACGGTTTCCGCGTGCTCGAGCACCGTGTCCGCCTCACGCCGCTGCGCAAGCTCTGGATCGCCTGGCGCACGGCCCGCGCAGCCGGCAAACGTCCGTGAACGCCGCGCCGGTGGCCGTGGTGGGCGCCGGCTGGGCCGGGCTCAGCGCGGCCCTGGTGCTGGCGCAGGCCGGCCGGCGCGTAACGCTGCTGGAGGCGGCGGCCATCCCCGGGGGCCGTGCGCGCACGCTCCGGCTTGGCGATGCCCTGCTCGACAACGGCCAGCACATCCTGGTCGGGGCCTGCCACGAAGTGCTGGCCCAGCTGCGCGGTGTCGGCGTCGACCCCGACCGGGCGCTGCTGACCCTCCCGTTCCAGCTGACGCTGCAGTCCTCGTCCGATGCAACCGCCGGACACCGGTTCCACCTCGCACCGAACGCGGCGACGCCCTGGTCGCTGGCAGCCGCGCTGTACCGCGCGCTGGCTCCCCAGGCACGGAACCAGCGCCTGGCGACCGTCGCCGGCGCCGCCGCGATGCTGTATGCGCCGTTGCGCCGGGATGTCGATGTGCTCCGCTGGCTGCAGCGCCATCGTCAGTCCGAGGCACTCATCCGCATGCTGTGGGAACCGCTTTGCCTGGCGGTGATGAACGCGCCCCCGCATGCCGCTTCCGCCGCGATCTTCCGGAACACGCTGCGCCTGACCCTGCTCCATGGCCATCGGGATGCCCGGCTGATGATTCCGCGGCTGCCTCTCGGAGCGCTGTTTCCCGAACCGGCCGTCGCGCGGCTGCGCAGCCTCGGCGCCGAGCTGCGCATGTCCACCCGGGTCACCGCGATCGAGTCCCGCGGCGACCGCGATTTCCGACTGCGGCTGCGCGGCGGCGAGACCCTGCACTGCACCCAGGTCATCCTTGCCACGCCCCCGCGCGCGGCCCAGCGCCTGCTGCCCGACGCGCCCGGGCCGGATCCGGTCCGGTCTGCACTCTGTGCACTCGGCGAACGCGCCATTTGCACCGTGTATCTGCGCTATCCGGAGCCGCTCGGCCGGCTGCCCGCGCTGACCGGGCTGCTGGGACAGCACGGCCAGTGGCTGCTGCCGCGCGGGGTCAGCGGCGAGCCGCACTGGGCCGCGGTGGTCATCTCGTCCGCCGGGGACTTTCCGGAAGCCGAGCCCGGGAGGCGTTGGCACCAGGTCGGACAGGAACTGGCGGCCACGTTTCCCGGCTTGGGTCTGCCCGAACGCGGATACAGCATCTGCGAACGCGCCGCGACGTTCGACGCCCGCCCGGGAATCGACCCGCTGCGCCCCGGCCCGGACAGCGGCCGTCCGGGACTCCATCTCGCCGGGGATTACCTGGTTCCGGGGCTTCCGGCCACGCTGGAGGCCGCGGTACGCGGCGGGCTCCAGGCCGCGCGGGCCGCGCTCGCGTCGGATGCCTGAACTACTACCCAGTGCCTGACTCGGCGCGCCGCGCAACGCTGGTGCCGTCGAGCGCGGCCGGAACCGCCGCGACCATCTGGCAGAGGTCGGCCAGATTGGCAGCCTGCATCTTTTCCATGACTCTCGCTCGATATTTCTCGACCGTGCGCGGGCTGATTTCGAAACGCCGCGCGATTTCCTTGTTGCTCAGCCCGTCGGTGACCAGGGCCATCACCTCGCGTTCCCGCCCGGTGAGCTGGCGGGCGCGTTCTGCGATGCGCGAGCGCCAGTCCCGTTCGGCACGCATCGCCGAATCCGTTGCCAAGGCCTCCTCGACCCGGGTGATCAGGGACTCGGTGGAGAACGGCTTTTCCAGGAAATCGAGCGCTCCGCCTTTCAGCGCGCGCACGGTCGTCGGAATATCGCCGAAGGCCGACATGAAGATCACCGGCAGCGCGCAGCCACGTTCCGACAGTTCCTGCTGCAGTTCGAGGCCGCTCATGTCGGGCATGCGCAGATCCAGCAGCAGGCAGCCCACCTGTTCCATATCCAGATCCCGCAGCAAGTCCCCGCCGCAAGCGAACGCCTTTACCTCGTAGCCCGCCAGATTCAGCGCCAGCGACAGCGAGCGGCGCACTGCGGGATCGTCGTCGACCAGAACCACCGTCCCTGTGCCGGTCAACGCTCGCCCTCCGGCCGGTGCACAGGCAGCGTGAAGGTGAGCAGTGCCCCTCCTTCCGGCCCGGACTCGGCCCAAAGGCGTCCGCCGTGCGCTTCGACAATCGTGCGGCTGACTGCAAGCCCCATCCCCATCCCGCTCTCCTTCTCGGTTTCAAACACATCGAAGACCCTGGCAAGCCACTCGGGCGAAAATCCGGGGCCGGTATCGGTCACCGTGACCCGCGCCTCTCCGTCCAGGATCTCGGCCCGAATGTGGACCCTCCGCGTCTTGCAGTCGCCACGATCGATCGCCTCGATGGCGTTGCAGAGCAAGTTCACCAGCACCTGCTCGATCTGCAGCGGGTTCACTTTCACGGGGATCGACTCATCACCGTGTTCCAGCGATATCCGGACACGCTTGCGCCGCGCAAGCGGACCGACCAGGCCCATCGCCTGCTCGATCCGTTCCTCCAGAGCGCAGGGCTCGGTCTGCAGTTCGCCCCGCCGCATGAAGCGGCGGAGACCATCGAGAATCCCGACCGCCCGCGCCACCTGTTCCCGGAGTTCATCTGCGGCAGCAAGCAGGCGCGGCCGATCCAGCGGGTCGCTACGGGCCAGTGTGGCCACCGACTCGCCGAACAGATTCACCGCCGCGAGCGGCTGTGACAATTCGTGCACCAAAGATGCGGCGAGCACGGTCACCGAGCTCAGCCGGGCCGCATGTGCCGCCTCCTCGCGATGGACGCGGGCCTCCTGCTCCATGCGGACCCGTTCGCTGATATCGACGTGCGCGACGACGGCCCCGACGCGACCGGATCCCAACGGCGTGACGGTCATCAGAAACCAGCGTTGCCGGTTGGCAGAGTGACAGGGGTACTCCAGCACGAACTCCGAGCGTTCCCCCGCCAGCACCGCACCGATACCCTCGCGCGCCCGATCCGCCAGCTCGTCGGCATCGGTCACAAGTGCGTCGCGGCAAGTTTGAAGGTAGTCCAGGCCGACGCCGGCCTCGAGCTCCAAAGATCCGCCGTTTTCGCGCGCGAACCGCCGCCACGCCTCGTTGACCGCAGTGATGCGGCCGGCCGGATCGATCACCGCAATCATTGCGGACAACGCGTCCAGCACCGCCTGCTGCAGCAGTTCGCTTTCGCGGCGCGCCGATTCGGCACGCGCCTCGGCGCTCGAATCGACCAGCACCGTCAGACACCAGCCGTGGACCGCCGACGGGTAGGGTCTGGAATACAGCCGCACACGCCGGGGCGGCGCATCGGGTCCTTCGGGGCGCAGATCCAGCACATGTCGCAGCCACTCGCTGCGATCGATGATGGCGCAGACATCGCGCAGGTAGCTGCGCAAGCGATCCTGATGCCACGGCGCCACGTGCTTGGTCAAGGGCTGGCCCAGCAGCCGCTCGCGCGCAACGGCGAACAGCGTTGCCGCCGCGTCGTTGATCTCCAGCACCCGACCGTCTTCCTTCAGGGCCATGTAGCCCATCGGAGCCTGGTCGAACAATAGCGACAGTGCCTGCTGCACCGATTGCACGCCGGGATCCGCTCCATCCCTGCCTGTACCGATCCCGGTCGGTTCCGCCATGCATCCCCCTTGATTCCTATCAGGGTTTTCAGCCGCCAATAGACGCCGGTCATGCCGTGCCCGGCTCCCGGGAGCCCGGAGGCTACCATCGATCGCGCCGAATTCCGTGCCACTACCAGCTGACACTAGTCAGAAACGCCATTGGAAACAAGCGCCGCCGGCGCCACCGGCTGCTCGTTTGCGGCGCATGCCTCGAAGCAGTACAGCGAACTGGCCTACTCGAAGCAGCGCAGCAATCTGGCCTAGAATAGGCGCAGTTTTCGCCGGAGATCGCGCCTTGCCCGACCTGGACGTCCATGCCCTGCTCGCCTACCAGCCCGCCCCGGAAACCCTGGCCGGGCGCGTGATCCTCGTCACCGGTGCCGCCGACGGCATCGGCCGGGCGGTAAGCCTGGCCGCGGCTGCCGCCGGGGCCACGGTGGTGCTGCTCGACCGGGACATCAAGCGCCTCGAGAAAACCTACGACGCGATCGAGTCGGCGGGCAGTCCTCAGCCTGCGATCTACCCGCTCAATCTGGAGGGGGCCACCATCAAGGACTACGCCGACCTGGCGGAGAACCTGCTGGGGTCCCTTGGCAGGCTGGACGGACTGGTCCTGAACGCCGGCTGGGCCGGCACCCTGACTCCACTGAAGTACTACGATCCCGAACTCTGGGCCCAGGTGATCCAGACCAATCTGAACGGCCCCGTGCTGCTGACCCAGGCGGTCCTACCCATGCTCGAGGCCAGCGGCGACGGTGCAATCGTGGTGTCCGCGCAGAACGCACGCAAGGCGTTCTGGGGAGCGTTCGGAGTGGCCAAGGCGGGCCAGGATGCCCTGATCGATATCCTGTCCCGCGAACACTCCGGGGAACAGGGCTTCATTCGCGTGAACGGGGTCGATACCGGCCCGGTCCGGACGCGTTTTCGGGCATTGCACTACCCGGGCGAAAACCCCGAATCGCTGCCGACTCCGGACCAGATCGTCGGACCCTACCTGTACCTGCTGGGGCCTGAAGCGGGCCGTACGACCGGGCAGCACATCTCCCTCGAGGGCCTGGTCACCGCACTGCGCTGAGTGCACAGGCGCCGGTGTGCCCGCAGCCATCGGGCACACACCAGCCGCCTGAATCCCCCTTCGGATTACCGAGGGGGAACCTACGGCTCAACGGCCTCCGCGCTGGGCCTCCTGCTGGATTTGCTGCAGGCGCTCGATGATCCGGTCGACTTCGGGTTCCTCGCGCCGCATCGCCTCGAGCAGATCGTCCTCGTACGCCTGCTGCGCAGCAACCACCTCGGGATCCTGGGCCACGGCCTCCTGCGCTGCGCGCAGTTCCCGCTGCGCCTCCATCACTTCCGGCGATTCCACGATCTCGCGGCGCTGCGCATCCGTCAAATGCTCGTCCTGCAGGCGGCCCTGGGCTGCGAGCAGGGTTTCCATGATGCCGCCCGGGTCATAGCCCGCGTCGCGCATTTTCTGCGTGACGAGTTCCTCCATCGCCTCCGCCTGGTCCAGGAGTTCCGGATTGTTCTCCATCGCTGCATGCTGCGCCTGCGCCAGCCGCTGCTGGAGTTCCACGTATTCCCGTTCCAGCGGACCGGGCTGTTGCTGGCCCAGCGCCGCACCCGAGAACACGAGTGCAAAAACGGTGACCGCCAAAACGGCCATAGCCTGTAGTCCATACCGATACTGCATAGTGGAGTTCCTCCGTTGCCGCGGCCAGCGGGCCGCACGTCTGTTGAGCTTAGCAGCGAATCCCCCAAGGATAACAAACCGCCCTCATCCGTCGCCCCGCTCGGTTCCATACGTGCTCACGAGACGAGCGCCGGATCCGGTATCATGGCCTGTCCTTCCAGCGCACGGGGTACTGCCGGTACCCTCATCCGACTGGCAGCAAAGCCAACCCCCACCTTCGTTGCATCGAGGCCACATCCGTGATGAGGATCGCCAGAAAGCTGCTGCCGCTCCTGATCGTCGCCGCAGCCGGCGCCGGATTCATCGCCCTGCGAATGACAGGGCCTTCCGCGCCCGCGCCGGCGACCAGCGAGAGGACCTGGCCGGTCCGCGGCATGGCGGTCGAGCCCGGGGTATACCACCCGAGTACCGAACTTTACGGGCGCGTGCAGTCACCGCAGACGGCCACGCTGCGTGCCGCCATCGAAGGCGTCGTCGACCATGTGCCCGTTCGCGCGGGCCAAGTCGTCGGACCCGGCGACGTGCTGGTGCAAATCGACCCCTCCGAGGCACGGCTGACGCTCGCCCAACGCGAGGCGGAGCTGCGCGAAGCGCAGGCGATGCTCTCCAGCGAACGGTTGCGTGCCGAAACCGACGAGCGCACGCTGAGGCGGGAACGGCAGCTGCTGCAGATCAGCCAGCGCGGTCTCGACCGCGCTCAGGATCTGCGCACCCGCAACCTCGGCTCGGACGCAGACGTGGACGAGGCACAGCGGCTGCTGGAGCAGGCAAGGCTGGCGGTCATCGCCCGCGAGCAGGCGGTGGCCGACGCGCCAGCCCGTCTGGACCAGGCAGCAGCCCGCGAGGAACGCGCCCGTGCCGCCCGGGATCGGGCCGCGCTCGACCTGTCCCGTACCGAAATCGCCGCCACGGTTCCTGCCCGCCTGGTGGAACTGCAGGTGAGCGCCGGGGAACGGGTCCGGGTCGGTGACCCACTGCTGCGGCTGTACGCAACCGACGATGTCGAAATCCGCGTAAGCCTGCCCGATGCGATGGTCGCGACGATCACCAGGCTGCTGGAACAGCAGGATCCGTTGCCCGCACGCGCCCGGGTCGGCGGGGCTCCGATCCGGGCGGAGTTGGTCCGCATCGAGGGCGAGACCCGGCCAGGCGAGGCGGGAATCGGGGCGGTGTTCCGGGTCACCGAGGGCGGCGGTGCACTGCCGCTGAACCGCTTCGTGAATCTTCGGCTCGAGCTTCCCTCGGAGGCGGACAGCGTGCCCGTCCCGTTCGAGGCGCTGTACGGCCGCGATCGGGTCTACCGCGTGGTCGACGAGCGCATGCAGGGCCTGCGGGTCGAACGCCTGGGCGAGCAGGTGGACCACGACGGGCGCACCCTGGCGCTGATCCGGCATCCCGAACTGCGATCCGGCGATGTGCTCGTGGTCACGCGCCTTCCCAACGCGGTCGACGGCCTGCCCGTGGACGTGACATTGGACAGCGAAGGTGCCGACCAGTGACCCCGAACGGCGCACCCCCCGCGGCGACGGGCACGGGGATTCCGGGGGGCCGCGGACTGATTCAGCTTTTTCTTCGTCACCGGCTAGCGGCGAACCTGCTGATCGCCCTGATGATTCTCGGCGGTGCTTTTGCACTGCTGAAGCTCAATACCCAGTTCTTCCCGAACTTCGAGCTGGACTTCGTTTCAGTGCGAGTGGTCTGGACCGGGGCCAGCGCCGAGGACGTGGAACGCGGGATCACCGACCCGCTGGAACAGGATCTGCGCACTGTCGACGGGCTGCGGAACCTGACGTCCACGTCGGCGCTGGGCGTCGCCGCGATTACGCTGGAATTCGAGGCCGGCACCGACATGACCCTGGCGCTGGAACAGGTCAAGGACCGGGTGGACCAACAGCGCAACCTGCCGGACGAGGCCGAGACCCCGATCGTCACGCGTATCGTGCGGTATGAGCCGGTCGCGCGGCTGCTCGTCAGCGGTCTCGACGACATCTACGACCTGCGCACTCTGGGCCGGCAATTCGAACGCGAACTGCTGGATCGCGGGATCGCCCGAGTGGAATTCACCGGCCTCCCGGAAGACGAGATGGCGATCCAGGTGCCGGCGATCCAGCTCTACAATACCGATCTCACCCTGGGGGATATCGCTCAGCGGATCACGAGCCTGAGCCGCGACATCCCCGCGGGCAGCGCGGGCCGTGCGGACACCGCGCGCCAGATCCGCAGCCTCGACCAGCGCCGGGATATCATCGCGTTCGAAGATCTGCCATTGCGGGCCGACCCGGAACTCGGGCTGCTCAAGCTCGGGCAGATCGCCGAAATCGAACGCGTACCCCGCGACGGCCAGGTCAGCGTGAGCGTCGAAGGCCGCCCGGCGCTGGAAATGCAATTGATGCGCACCGAGACCGGGGACTCGCTGCAGGCCGCCCGCATCCTCGAGGAGTGGCTGGCCGAAACGCGCCCGATCCTGCCGCCCGGCGTCCAGGTGGAGGCGATCGACGCCTTCTGGGAGTTGCTGCTCGAACGCATCCTGCTGCTGCTGAAAAACGGCGCCGGCGGGCTCGTCCTGGTGCTCGCCATCCTGTTCCTGTTCCTGAATCGCCACGTCGCGCTGCGCGTGGCGCTGGGCATCCCGATCGCATTCACCGCGGCGCTGATCGTGCTTTGGCTGGTCGGCGGGTCGATCAACATGATCTCGCTGTTCGGCTTCATCATGTCGCTGGGGATCATCGTCGACAACGCCATCGTCGTCTCCGAGCACGCGTACACGCTGCACCAGCAGGGCCAGGAGCCGGCCGAGGCCGCCGGCAACGGCGCCCAGCGCATGCTGGCCCCTGTGATCTCGGCCTCGCTGACGACGATCGCGGCCTTCCTGCCGCTGATGCTGATCGGCGGGATCATCGGCAACATCCTGTTCGACATTCCATTGGTCGTGATCTGCGTGATCGCCGCGACGCTGGCGATTGCGTTCCTGATCCTGCCGGCGCACCTGAAGGGCGTGCTGACTCGCCTGCAGCCGCCGCCTGCCGGCAGTCTGCGGGCCCGGTTCGACGCCGGCTTCGAGCGCCTGCGCAACGGCCCCTTCCGCCGCCTGGTATCGCAGGCGGTCGATCATGCCGGGGTAACGCTGGCGCTGGCCGTCGCCGCGCTGATCCTGGCCATCGGCCTCGCGGCCAGCGGGCGCATCGGCTTCACGTTCTTTCCTGCACCCGAAGGGACCGTGCTGAACGCCGGCGTAAACTTCGTCGCCGGCACCCCGCCGGAACGCGTCACCGCGTTCCTCGTCGCCACCGAGGAGGCCCTGTACGAAGCCGAGCGTGCGCTGGGTGGCGGACTGGTCCGCGCCACGGTGGTCCGGCGCGGACTGGGCATCGACCCGGGCGACGGCAATGCTCCCCAGGGCGAACAGTTCGGCAACATCCAGGTCGAGCTCGTTTCCCCCGAGGCCCGCAACGTGCTGAACCGCGAGATCATCCGGGCCTGGCAGGAGCGCGTGCGGCTCACCCCGGGCGTGGAAAACTTCAACATCAGCGAGCGCCAGGGCGGGCCACCGGGACGCGACCTCGACATCCGCCTGACCGGAGACGACCCGGAGCGGCTCAAGGACGCGGCGCTGGCGCTGGCCGAAACCTTCGCGGACATCCCCGGAACCTATGCCATCAACGACGACACCCCGTTTGGCCGCGAACAGCTGATCTACTCGATCCGGCCCGAGGGACTCGCGGCAGGCCTGACCACCGAGAGTGTGGGCACCCAGCTGCGCGACGCGTTCGACGGACGCCTGGCCCAGATCTTCCAGGACGGCCTGGAGGAGGTCGAAGTCCGTGTGCGCCTGCCGGACCGCGAGCGCCACCACACCGAGACCCTCGAACGCCTGTCGATCCACCTCCCTTCCGGGGCGCTCGTGCCGCTGGATACCGTCGTCGAGCTGGAATCCCGGCAGGGTTTCGAAACCCTGCGGCATGCCGACACGCGGCTGGCGATCCACGTCTCCGCGGAAGTCGACCGCGCCGTGAACAACGCCGCTCGAATCCGCGCCGCGCTCGAAGCCGGCCCGCTCGACGAACTGGCCCAGCGCTATGGCGTGAACTACTCGTTCGAGGGGCGTGCGGCGGACCAGGCCGATACCTTCGCCGACATGCGCTTGGGACTGGTGCTGGCGCTGGGGCTGATGTATCTGACGCTGGCGTGGGTGTTCGCGTCCTGGGGCTGGCCGCTGATCGTGATGTCGATCATCCCGTTCGGGATCCTCGGCGCGATGCTCGGGCACTGGATGATGGGAGTCGAGCTGACCATTCTGTCGATTTTCGGCCTCTTCGGGCTGACCGGCATCGTCGTCAACAACTCGATCATCCTGGTGAGTTTCTACCAGGGACTGCGCGACCAGGGCCTGGCGCTGCGCGAGGCCATCATCGAGGCTTCGTGCCAGCGGCTGCGGGCAGTGATCCTGACCTCCGCCACGACCATTGCCGGTCTCACGCCGCTGCTGTTCGAGCGCTCGCTCCAGGCGCAGTTCCTGATTCCGATGGCGATCTCGATCGTGTTCGGCCTCGGTGTCGCGACGCTGCTGGTGCTGCTGGTGATCCCGGCACTGCTGCGGCTGTACGAAAACCGCTTCGACCGGGGCGCTCTGGCCGGCGCCACCGGCTAGTCGGGCAAGCGCTGCGAACGCGCGTCAGGCGGTCGTGCGCCGCTGGATCAGCGCAGCCGCCACCGGGACGCACGCGCGCCGTTGTTGGGCCGCCGCGCAGGTCAGCCGACCTCTGCGGCCAGACCCGTAGGGCGGAAAAGCGCAGCCGTCATCCGCCGTACGGCGTTCGCAATGCCCAGGCGCCCGCGGCAATCCGGGCGCCAGCTGGCGGATGACGGCCTTCGGCCTTTTCCGCCCTACGCCTCTTTCATCATCGGGGGTTGGGCCGGCGCGCAGGTCAGTTGACCTCTCCGGCCAGCGCCTGCACGCATTCGCGCACCAGCCCCGGGCCGCGGTAGATCAGGCCGGTGTAGATCTGCACCAGGCTCGCCCCGGCGCGGATCTTGTCGACCGCATCCTGTCCCGACAGAATGCCGCCGACGCCGATGATCGGCACGGCTCCGTCGAGGGTCCTGCTCAAGGTCCGGATCACCCGTAGCGACGGCGCAGCCACCGGGGCGCCCGAGAGGCCGCCGGCTTCGTCCGCATGCGGCAACCCGGCGACGGCCGAACGATCGGTGGTGGTGTTGGTCGCGATCACGCCGTCAATGCCATGCCGGACCAACAGCCGGGCGATCGCCTCGATCGCGCCCTCGTCCAGGTCCGGGGCGATCTTCAACGCCAGCGGCACATAACGGCCATGGCGGTCGGACAGTCGCGCCTGCTGCGTCTTCAGTGCGCCGAGCAACCCATCCAGGGCCGCGTCCTGCTGCAGTTCCCGCAGGCTCTCGGTGTTGGGCGACGAGATGTTCACAGCGACGTAGCCGGCCCAGGGATAGACGGTGTCGAACGCAGACCGATAGTCGTCTGCCGCCCGTTCGTTCGGGGTCGTCTTGTTCTTGCCGATGTTGATGCCGAGAATGCCCGGGTAGTGCGTCCCAGCCGCGCGAACGTTCTCGACCAGCCGTTCGGCACCCTCGTTATTGAACCCCATGCGGTTGATCAGCGCCTGCGCCTGCGGCAGGCGGTAGAGCCGCGGGCGCGGATTGCCGGGCTGCGCACGCGGGGTCACGGTACCCAGTTCGAGGTGCCCGAATCCGAATCTGGCCAACCCGCGGATATGCTCGCCGTTCTTGTCCAGCCCCGCAGCCAGCCCCACCCGGTTCGGAAACTCCAGGCCCATCACCTGCACGGGATTCGCGTTGAGGACGCCACCCGGCACCAGATGCAGCCGGGCCGCAACATCCAGAGCCGCAAAGCTCACCCGGTGCGCGGTTTCGGGAGACATCGCGAACAGCAGCGGGCGAATCAACCGGTACATGAGCGATCCCTGTGCTGGGGTGGGGCAGATACCTGCAAGGCAGGAACCAGTGTACGCGCGATCCCCGGCCCGCGCGCGCCTCCCGCAAGCTGCGCGCAGAGAACCTTTCCCCCGGGGTATCGGGCGGGTTTTACCGGCGAGACCCCGAGGGATGGCGACCGGGCCCAGGCGCTCCGCCGTTCGCTGCCTTGCGCTTCGCGCGCGATTCTGCGATGAAGGGAGCCAGCAAGAAGGCCGGGACAGCGGCCGACGGAGGGCCTGCCGGCGCCAGGGCACCCCCGAGTCGGCCGCCCGTGCCGCCGGGTGCAACGGAGTGGCAGGCGATGAGCAGCCCCTTGGTCACGCGCATGATCCGCAGGCTCGGCCGACACTGGCGCGGACTCGTGCTGCTGGCGCTGGTAGTCACCGGACTGGTCCTGGCGTCTTGGTACTCGCGCGACCTCGCCGTTTTTCTGGAATGGGGCGACCGGATCGCGGATCAGCCCTGGGCCATGGTCGGCGTGGTGGTGCTGATGGCCGTGTTGTTCAGCTTCGCGCTGCCCGGAAGCCTCGCGTTCTGGCTGATCGCCCCGTTTCACCCGCCGCTGGTATCGGTGGCCATGCTGCTCGCCGGCAGCCTGCCCGGCGCCCTTGGTGCCTATTTCCTGTCGCGTCGCCTCGGCCGCCAGCACGCGCCACGCGGTGGCGAACGCCTGCTTGAACTGCTGCAGCGCCGCGGAGATCTGCTGACCCAGACCGCGCTGCGCATCCTTCCGGGCTTTCCGCACTCGGTGGTGAATTTCGCAGGCGGCATCCTCCGCCTTCCGCTGGGCAGCTTCCTGCTGGCCGCGCTGGTCGGCCTTGCGGTCAAGTGGGGCGTGTACTCGAGCGCCGTGTACGGTGCCGTCGAGGCGATCGAGACCGGAGAACCGCTACAACTCGGGACCGTCCTGCCACTGTTCGCGCTGACCGCATTGCTGTTGCTCGGCGCCCTCGCCCGCCGGCGCCTCGACCGCCGCTCCGACAAGCCGCCCCCGTAGTAATCGGCCCCGTCGCGTCACCGGTGCCACGACGCACAGCGGCCCACGCGACCGCCGCCGCTGGCCGCTGCGCCGGCACGCCGAAGCCCACCGCCCCGCTGCGCCGGCCGCCACGGTAACCAGGCGTCGCGTCTTACCCCGCCGGCGGCGTCGATTCGCCGGGCTTGGCGCTGGCGCCGAGCCCGGGGACGTGGCCCGTCGCCTTCTCGCCAAGCTCCCGGAACTTGCTGCTCGCGCCCTCGAGCCGCGCCACCCAGTCCTCGCGCGGCTGTTGGCCGTCGGTGATCTTGAAATAGGCCTGGATCAGCGCAGCCATCGCGAACGGATCGATGATCGCGGCCTTCAGCGAGATCGCGAACACGAACGCGACCACCACGGTCCAGAACCCCGCCCCTTCCGGGAAGAAGCTGACCAGCGCAAGGAACGGCGCCAGGGTGACCAGGAAGATCAGCAGCGTCAGCACCCATACGATCACCGCCAGGAACAGCGCGTTCTTGAGCATCTTCCCGTAGTTCTGCGCGTACAGCACCAGCGCCTCGCGACTGCTCGCCCAGGGGTTGGTCGACTGCGTCCGGATATTGTGGGCCAGGATCACCTCGTCGACGTAGGTCAGCGACAGGTTGATCACCGTGGTCAGGAACTTCATCACGCCTTGCAACGCCGGAATCGGCAGGAGATTGCCGATCGTCATCAGCAGCCGGTTGATCACCTTCAGCACGCCCTTGATCAATTGATCCACCGCGAACAGCACCGAAGCCTCGACGAAGCGGCTGCGCACCTCGCCGGTTGCGTAGGCGATCTGCCCCTTGCCCTCGGGCAGCGGCTTGCCGTCGATCGCGTGCACCAGCACCGCGATATGGCCGGCCTTGACCAGGTACAGCAGGTACTCGCGCAGGAAGTAGATGACCCCCGAGACGACCGCGAACCCAACGAAGCCGCCGAAGAACGCGTACCCGGCCGGCTCGTCGCCCACGCGGCCGACCAGGTACCCGATCCCCGCACCGCCACCGGTGGCGATCACGTAGGCGAGCGTGATCCCGAAGAACACCACAAGCCGCAGCAGGATGAACGGAAGGGTCTTGCCCATCAGCTGCAAGGTTCGGCCTACACGAAAGTCCATCATGGAGCACTCCTCGGTGGGGATGGGGGGCTGGGCGCGGCGGTATGGTCCCAGCATGGCCGGGCGATGACAACACCCGCAGGCGACGCCTCCGGCCGGCGCACGGCGACGGACCGGGCGTATACTGGGCGCGAGTAGCGGCGCATGCGAGGTTCGGAAATGAAGGCCAGTGCAGGGTATCCGATCGTCACCCTGAACGAGTTCATCATCAACCGGCAGGCGGAACACCCGGAGGCGCGGGGCGATCTCTCCCGCTTGCTGCACCACATCGGCGTCGCCGCGAAGATCGTCAACAAGAAGATCAACAAGGCCGGCCTGGTGGACATCCTCGGCGAAGCCGGCGGAATCAACGTGCAGGGCGAGGATGTTCAGAAACTCGATGTCTTCGCCAACGACCATTTCACCGCCGCACTGCAGGCGTCGGGCGAAGTCTGTGCGATTGCCTCCGAGGAGAACCAGGAAATCGTCACCTTCGACGAAGGCCTGTCGCGCGACGGCCACTATGTGTTCTGCATGGACCCGCTGGACGGCTCGTCCAACATCGAGGTGAATGTATCCGTCGGCACCATCTTCTCGATCTACCGGCGCCTGAGCCCGGAGGGCGAGCCGGCGGCGCTGAGCGATTTCCTGCAGCCCGGGACACAGCAGGTCGCGGCCGGTTATGTGATCTACGGTTCGTCGACCATGCTCGTGTACACCACCGGCAACGGCGTCGACGGATTCACGCTGGATCCGGGAATCGGCGAGTTCTGCCTGTCACACCCGGGAATCCGGACGCCCGATGCGGGGCGCATCTACAGCATCAACGAAGGCAACTACGTTCATTTTCCGATGGGCGTGAAGCAGTACATCAAGTACTGCCAGGAGATCGACCCGGCAAGCGGGCGCCCCTATACCTCGCGCTACATCGGATCGCTGGTGTCCGATTTTCACCGCAACCTGCTGCAGGGCGGCATCTTCATCTACCCCGAGACGCAGAGCGCCCCCAAGGGCAAGCTGCGGCTGATCTACGAATGCAACCCGGTCGCGTTCGTCGCCGAGCAGGCCGGTGGCTCGGCGACGAACGGCAGGATCCGCACCCTTCAGCTCACCCCGGAAGGCCTGCACCAGCGGGTGCCGTTCTACGTCGGATCGCGCAACATGGTTGAGAAAGCGCACGAGTTTCTCAACACATACCACTGAAATACAAATTCCTTCGAAACCGATCCGGGTGGCACCGTCCGGTGTCGGCACCACTTGCGGGCGGCACCGGAGCCCGGCGACTCCGACACCCGCCCGCGCAGGTCGTGCCGGACGGCATCGAGGCGGGCCGCCTCAGTCGAGGAACTCCACGACCGCGTCCGCGACGTCGTCGGCGAAGAAATCGCGGAAGAAGTGATCCGCGCCGTCGATGGTCGCGGTGGTCACGTTCGCGGCATCGGCAAGGCCCGCCATGCGTTCCGGCAGGTCTGCCACCACATCGTCCTCGGAACCGATGATCACCAGCGTCGGCACGTCCACCCCGTCGATCACGCTGGGCGTGTCGTGCGCCGCCTCGGGCCGGTAATAGCCGAGGAACGCAGCCGGCGCGACATCGAGTTCCTCACAGTAGAGGAAGCGCACGCCCTCGAGCCGCGTATCGGGCTGCTCCATGCGCAGCAGCTCCTCTGCCTGTTCGAGCGGAGTGGCCAGCGGCATGCCGCTCTGCACCTCGTAGTCGGCCGCCGCGCGGTCGGCGTCATAGGTCGACGGCGCGATCAGCACCAGTGCGGGCACGTCGCTCGGGCCGTACTCCTGGTAGAACCGCGCGATCTGATTGCCGCCGCGCGAGTGACCCAGGAGCGACACCGGGCCGTAGCCCTGCTCCGCAAGCCAAGTGCGCCAGGCCTGCAATTCCGAGAAATGCGCGTCCAGCCCGTGGGTCACCGGCCGGTCGCATTCGAACATGCCTTCGCGCCCGTCGATCCCGTAGCTGAGATTCACCGACAGGGAATTGACGCCACGCTCGGCCAGCAGATCCTGCACCGTGGCCATCGTCTCCATGCGCCCGTGGGCGAGCGTGCCGTGCAGCATCAGCACCACGCCGTCGCCGGGGTCGGCCGGGGCCTGCAGGTGACCGACCAGGGTCAATCCATCGTGCTCCAGGGTAACGCGTTCGGCGGCCGCTGCCGCGAGCGGCAACCACAGGATCAGGGCCAGCCAAACGGCATGCAAGGGCTTGCGCAAACCAGACATCGAGACCTCCTCGGGTCGGTGGTGGGGATGCCCTTATAGACGCAGGCGTGACCCGATAATTTCCCGGCCGAGTCGTGATAGAGTCTGCGACCCAGCCTTTACCAGCCGGTATCGCAACCGGAAGAGACCTTATGGCGCAGTACATTTTCACCATGAACGGCGTGGGCAAGATCGTCCCGCCGAAGAAGCAGATCCTGAAGGACATCTACCTGAATTTCTTCCCCGGCGCCAAGATCGGGGTGCTCGGCTACAACGGCTCGGGCAAATCCACCCTGTTGCGGATCATGGCCGGGGTGGACAAGGACATCGTCGGCGAGGCGCGTCCGCAGCCTGGCATCCGCATCGGCTACCTGCCGCAGGAGCCGCAACTCGACGGCAGCAAGGACGTGCGCGGCAATGTCGAGGAAGGCGTGCAGCCGATCAAGGACGCGCTCGCGCGCCTGGACCAGGTCTACGCGGCCTATGCCGAGCCCGACGCCGACTTCGACAAGCTCGCCGCGGAACAGGGCGAACTCGAGGCACTGATCCAGGCCAGCGATGGTCACAACCTCGAGCGCCGGCTCGAAGTCGCGGCCGACGCGCTGCGCCTGCCGCCCTGGGACGCCGACGTGCAAACCCTCTCCGGCGGCGAGCGCCGCCGCGTCGCGCTGTGCCGGCTCTTGCTGTCGAGCCCGGACATGCTGATCCTGGACGAGCCGACCAACCACCTGGATGCCGAGAGCGTCGCCTGGCTGGAGCGGTTCCTGCAGGAATTCCCGGGAACGGTCGTTGCGGTCACCCACGACCGCTACTTCCTCGACAACGTCGCCGGCTGGATCCTGGAACTCGACCGCGGCCACGGCATTCCCTGGGAAGGCAACTACTCGTCGTGGCTGGAACAGAAGGAGAAACGGCTCGCGCAGGAAGAAAAGGCCGAGCAGGCGCGCATCAAGGCGATGGAGTCGGAGCTCGAATGGGTGCGCAGCAACCCGAAGGGGCGCACCGCGAAGAGCAAGGCGCGGCTGAAGCGCTTCGAGGAGATCGCCTCGAGCGACTACCAGCGGCGTTCGGAAACCAAGGAACTCTACATCCCGCCCGGCCCGCGGCTCGGCGAGAAGGTGCTCGACGCCGAGACCCTGGGCAAGGCGTATGGCGACCGGCTGCTCTACCAGGGGCTGTCGTTCTCGGTTCCGCGCGGCGCGATCGTCGGCGTGATCGGTCCGAACGGCGTCGGGAAGACGACGCTGTTCCGAATGATCACCGGCAAGGAACAGCCCGACCAGGGCAGCATCAGCCTCGGTGAGACCGTGGAAATCGCCTACGTGGACCAGAGCCGCGACGCGCTCCAGGACGAGAAAACGGTCTGGGAGGAGATCTCGAACGGCCAGGACGTGGTTCAGGTCGGCAGTTTCCAGATGCCTTCGCGCGCCTACGTCGGGCGTTTCAACTTCAAGGGTTCGGACCAGCAAAAACGGATGAAGGAACTCTCCGGGGGCGAACGCAACCGGGTGCACCTGGCCAAGGTGCTGATGCGCGGCGGCAACCTGCTGTTGCTCGACGAACCGACCAACGACCTCGACGTCGAGACGCTGCGGGCGCTGGAAGAGGCCCTGCTCGACTTCCCCGGTTCCGCGATCGTGATCTCGCACGACCGCTGGTTCCTCGACCGCATCGCGACCCATATCCTCGCCTTCGAGGAAGACGGCAACGTCGTGTTCTTCGACGGCAACTTCCAGGAATACGAGGACGATCGGCACGACCGCCTCGGCGCCGCGGCCGACCAGCCGCACCGCGTGAAGTACAAGCGGCTGGCCTCGTAAGGCCGCCGCTTGCCTGTCTGAGGCGTTCCCCCTCTCGCGCAGGCAAAAGGGGGCGAGATGCGCGCACGACCTCGTCGAAGTGCGCGCCTCCCCGCCCCCCGCCCCGTCAGCCGCAGCCGCGCGACGGGGCGGTCGGGCCGATCAGGCCACCTGCACGTCGATGCGCCGCGGCTGGGCGTGTTCCACCTTGGGAATGTGCAGCTTGAGCACGCCGTTGCGCAACTCGGCGCTCACCTTGTCGGTGTCGAGTTCCCGCGACAGCGTGAACACGCGCCGGTAGCGCGGCATGCTGACCTCGGCATGCGTGGCCTCCATGTCCTCGGGGATATTCAGCGCCACCTCGCCCTCGATGGTCAGCGTATCGGCCTCGACGTGCAGGTGCAGCCCCTCCTTCGACACGCCAGGCAGATCCGCGTACATGGTGATGCCGGTGCCCTCCTCGAACACGTCCACCGGCGGCATCAGCGTCCCTTCCGGAGTATCGGAACGCGCGGCCTGCCTTTCCTGTTGCTGCGCAACCCGGGTACGTTCATTCATCGCTCTGCCCTCCTCGCTTACTGAACATTGATCCGGCGCGGCATCGCCGCTTCGCGCCGCTGGATACTGATGTGCAGAACCCCGTCACGGTACCGGGCCGTGACCTTGTCCGGGTCCACGTCGTCGGGCAGGCTCACGACCCGTCGGAAACGGCCGGCGAAGCGCTCGTCGATATGCACGGTGGCTTTCGTGTCCTCGCCGGGCAGGTCGGAGGCCCGCTCACCGGCGACGATCAGCACGCCTTGCTCCAGCTGTACGTCGATCGACGCGGGATCGATCCCGGGCGCGAACGCATAGATCTCGACCGAGCGCGGCGTGTTGCCGACGTTCATCGCGGGAAACCCGCCCCGACTCAGCCCCCGAATGCTCGGCGAAAGATCGAAGGCCCGGTTCATCTCCCGCTGCAAACGGTCGAGCTCCGCGAACATGTCGTGTGGAAACAGCGAACGGTACATAATGAGTTCCTCCATTGGCTCGGTTCGGGCGTCCTTCCACGGTGCCCCCGAGATCCAGTATGGGGGTTCCAGAACGCGGTTCAATGGGTTGAAATCGCGATGGATGCAGCCATCTCGTGTCAGGAGGAATCCGGTCGCGCTGCCCAAGCAAAGGAGGCCGAATGGAATTCAAGGATTACTACAAAATCCTCGGTGTCGCCCGTGATGCCACGGTTTCAGACATCAAGAAGGCCTATCGCAAGCTTGCCCGCAAGTACCACCCCGATGTGTCCAAGGAAACCGACGCCGAAGCGCGGATGCAGGAGGTGAACGAAGCCTATGCGGTACTTTCGGATCCCGAGAAGCGCGCCGCATACGACCAGCTCGGCCGCGGCTACCAACCCGGCGAGGAATTCCGCCCACCGCCCGACTGGGACGCCGGTTTCGAGTTTTCCGGCCGGGGCTTCTCGCCGTCCGAGGAAGCGGCGTTCAGCGACTTCTTCTCCGAACTCTTCGGGCATATGGGTGCCGGCCGTGGCGGCTTCCACACCGAGCGCGGGTCGTTCCGGGCGCGTGGCGAAGACCACCATGCGAAGGTGCTGCTCGATCTCGAAGACGCGTTCACTGGCGCGACCCGGCAGATCTCGCTACGCGTACCGAAACTGGACGCGCAGGGCCGGGTGGCGCTCGACACGCGCACGCTGAACCTGCGCATCCCCAAGGGCGTGCACGAAGGCCAGATCATCCGCCTGGCCGGACAGGGTGCCCCCGGGATCGGCGGCGGGCCCACCGGCGATCTGCTGCTGGAGGTCCACTTCCGGCCGCATCCGCGCATCCGGGCCGTCGGCAAGGATCTCCACCTGGTCCTTCCGGTCGCCCCCTGGGAGGCGGCACTGGGCGCGGTGATTCCGGTCGATCTGCCCGGCGGCGAGGTGAAGGTCCGCATTCCCGCCGGAGCCCAGAGCGGGCGCCAGCTTCGGGTGCGCGGCAAGGGCATCCCGGCCACCCCGCCCGGCGACCTGCTGTTGGAACTGCAGGTCGTGCTGCCGCCCGCGGACAGCCCGGCCGCGCAAAGGATCTACCAGACCATGGCGCGCGATCTCGCCTTCGACCCG
Source organism: Thioalkalivibrio paradoxus ARh 1 (assembly GCF_000227685.2). GTDB lineage: Bacteria > Pseudomonadota > Gammaproteobacteria > Ectothiorhodospirales > Ectothiorhodospiraceae > Thioalkalivibrio > Thioalkalivibrio paradoxus. Next base: position 1,945,651 of record NZ_CP007029.1, read on the forward strand.
CGCCGCGAACCGAGGACGTAGCCATGCACGACGACGACATCCTCATCGGCAGCCTGATCGAAGACAGCTGGCTGACGCTGGAACAGGTCGCGGGCGCCTGCACGGTCGAGCCCCAGTGGCTGCTGCGGCATATCGAGGAAGGCCTGTTCCCGCACGCGGAGTCGGTGGCCGGCACCTGGCGCTTTTCCAGCGGCCATCTGCGTCGCGCCCGGCGCATGCGCGAGATGGAGCGCGTGTTCGACGCCGAACCCGAACTGGCGGCGCTGGTGGCCGACCTGCTCGAAGAGATCGACGACCTTCGGACCGAATTGCACCGCGCGGGCCTAAAATAGGGATGCGGGTCTAAAATAGGGATGCGGGTCTAAAATAGGGATAACGCACGGCATTGCCGGTACCGTTGCGTTGCACCGCCAGCTACGGTCGCCGCGGCGATCGGGAAACCCGCCAACGGCCTGTGCCTGGAGGCTGCCATCGGACCTCGCGTCCGATAGACTGCGGCACTTGGAGCCGGCGCGGGACCGTTGCGGATGCCCCAGCCTGTGACCACGGCCATGGCCGTGCCGCATTCCCAGGGAGGAGACACCGATGCAGGATTCCCATGGACACCCGCCACACCGCCGCAATCGCCCGCCCGGGCGCGACGAACCTGGTTCCCGATTCCAGTCGGTGCTGCCGCTGCAACTCGACGAATTGATCGAGCACTGGCACCTCACGCGTTCGCGGTCGTGCCCACTGCCCGATCTGAAAGAGCTGCGCGGCCTGACCAAGGTTCTGATCGGAAACCTGACGGGAAGCGACCTGACCCGCCTGTTCACGCTTGCCCGCCGGATCGACGAGCGCCTGGGCTTCTTCCTGAACAGCGGCGCGCAGCCCCAGCGCCACGAGCAGGAAACCATTGGCGGTCTGTTCTCGAACCTGCGCAGTACCATGGAGCAGGAGTTGCTGGAGCGGCGACAGCTGTCTCAGGGCCTCGAACCCGGCGAGGTCCGGCACACGACGTACAACGATGAGGCGCGCGACGACCGACTGCTCTACTTCCTCCGCCCCGAGCCTTCCCACTCCGAACAGCTCGTGCCCCAAATCGAATCCCGCGGCCTCTGTGTCCAGAGCCTACGGCATGTCGATCAGCTGCGCACCGCGCTATCGGAGCGGATCCCTGCCGGTGTACTGGTGCACGTTCCGGGCGACGGCACGCCGGCGGGCCCGATCGCCGCAATCCAAACGCTGCGGCATTCCGCGCACCCGGATACGCCCTGGGCATGGCTTCTCGACTGCGACGACCCCCGGGCTCGTCTGGAAGCTGTTCGAGGTGGTGCCGACGCATGCTTCTCGCGCCAAATGCCCGCTCCGGACGTTGTGGACCGACTGGTCGACCTGATCCATGGACACCGGCCGGAACCCTACAAGGTGCTTGTGATCGACCCGGATCCCGCCGAAGCCATCACGCTCTTCAGCACCGTTTGTGACGACGCGCCGTTGGAATTCCGATGCACTGCGGACCCGTTCCAGGCGCTGGAGTTCGCGGCCATCGAGCGGCCCGAGGCCATCGTGTCAGCGATGCGCTTCCCTGGCATGGACGGAATCGAGCTGAGCCGCCTGCTGCAGCAGGCAGACCCGAGTCTGCGGCCCCCGATTCTTCTGCGCGGAGACTCGCGGGCCATCGCGCTCGACCACGATCGCATCCATGCCGAAGGGCTGGAGCTCCTGGTCGACGGCGAGTCTCCGGAATGGGTCCTTCGGCGCGTATGCGACCAGGCACGCCGGTATCGGCGGGATGCAGCGAGACTGCAATCGATCTCGAAAATCGATCACCCCACAGGCTGGTACAGCCGCCACTACTTCGAAGCGCTGCTCGGGCAATGGCTGTTGGCGGAGGACAGCGGCTCCGAAATCCCTGCGCTGCTTTTCGCCGACCTGGATGCCGCTTTCGAGCAACCGGCGGGCGCCGGCAGAGGGGCTGTTCCACACCCCGCTGCGTTACCGCGGGAACTGGTAAAGCGGCTGTGGAAAATCCTGGGCCCGGAGGACATCGTCGGTCGGTACAGTGCCACGGGCCTGGCCATCCTGGCACGACGATCCGATGCCGGGCAGATCGAAATCCTCGCCGCTGCGGTGCGACAAGCCCTGGCCTGCCCCACGCCCGGTGACCTCGACGAGAGCCCCGCAGTCACTGCCGGCGTCGGTGTGGTGCCACTACAGGGGAGCAACGCGCAGGCGCTGATCAACGATGCCATCGAACTCGCCAGCCGCGCGCGCAACCAGAACGGGACCGGTATCCTGCTGGCAAGCGAGTTGGGGATGCCCGCGATCGAACCGGAGCAGCGTACCCAATGGACCCGGATCATCCACGGCGCGGTCAGCGACAAGCGGCTGTTCCTCGTTTATCAGCCGGTCGCAAGCCTCGTACCCGCAGACTCCGCCGAACGCTTCGAGGCGCTGCTGCGCATGCGCGACCCTTCAGGGCAAATCCTGCTGCCGGGGCAATTCGTCGGCATGGCCGAGCGCCTTGGCCTGATCCGTTTGATCGACCGTTGGGTACTCGCCGGCGCCGCGGCGATGCTGGCCCAGCACCAGGAAGCGCATCCCGAGGCAATGGTCTTCATGAAGGTCAGCGCCGGTTCGATCCTCGACCCCGGATTCGGTCCCTGGATCGGCGAAACGCTGCAGGGATGCCCGCCCCGCCCAGGCAGTCTCGTGCTGCAGATCCGCGAGGCCGATGCACGAACCTACCACGAAGCCGTACGGCTGCTGATCCGCCACCTGCGCCAGCTGCACATCCCGATCGTGATCGAGCATTTCGGCACGCGCGCGGATTCCATCCGGCTGCTGCGCGACCTCCGGCCCGATTTCGTGAAGCTGGACCGCAGTTTCACGCAGGAGCTGCACGCGCAGCCCGAACGGGTGCGTGCCCTCGACCACATCGTGCAACAGGCACGATCGCTGGGCGTGAAAACCATCGCTGCGTATGTCGAGGATGCCGGCAGCCTTGCAATCCTCTGGCAGCAGCACCCGGACCTGATCCAGGGCAACTTCCTGAAGCAACCCGACACCCTGCTCCTGCACGACATCGTTCTCTGAGGCCAATGCCGGAAAACCGAATACCGGATTGCGCCGGACGATCGCTCGTAGCCAAGACGCTATCACGGGCGCATGGTGGTTCCATGTGACCGTGATGGCAACGCAGCGGATAATCGAAACGACTGGCAAGACGGGTTCCGGTTTGACAGCAATGGCCTACTGAGCCCCAGCAGACCACTTCGGCCGGGCGCGGTCCGTTTCCCTCCGCGACGGCGCAATCGCTATGATGGCGGCCCGGATTCCAAGCCCGAAAGCGCATGTCCTACAGCACCTTCAGTCACCTGGTCGCCGACAAAGCCGCGTTGTACCGGCGCATCATGGCCGCCTTTGTCGACGCCAAGGCGCACTTCACCGTGCACCTGCGCCCGGAAGACGTGCGCGAGCGCACCGGCATCGACACGCTCGAGGACGTGCAGGCGGCGCTGGCACAACTGGTCGCCTGGGGCAACCTGGAGGCCGACCCGGACACCTCGCGCGTGACCAGCGTCGAGGAGTTCTACCGTGCCCGCTTCCTCTACCAACTCACGCGCGCCGGCGAGGCGGCCGAGCAGGCGCTGCAGGTGTTCGACCGCGAGCTGGGCCGCCGCGGCGCGCTGCAGGCGGTCGCGCTCGACGACATCCGCCTGCGCCTGCAATCGCTGCTCGAACTCTCGAGGCAGGCGCATCCCGACGCGACCCAGACGCAGTTACTGCTGCGCGACCTGACCCACGTATTCTCGGACCTCGCCGAAAACGCCCGCGCCTTCATGAGTGGGCTGTCGCGAACCCTGGAACTGCGCGGCGACGACCAGCAGGCGCTGATCGCGTACAAGGAGCGCCTGATCGGATACATCGAGCGCTTCATCGGCGACCTGGTGACCAGTTCCGCCGAAATCGCCGGCACCATCCGCGCACTCGACCGCGACGACGACGGTCGCCGCCCGATCACCCCGCTGCTGCGGCTGGCGGTCGAACGCGAACTCGACGACCTCGCCCCCGACCTGGCCGATCCGCTCGACATCGACGCGGCCCGGGACGCAGAGCGCCGGCGCGTGAACGCGCACTGGGAAGGCCACTGGGAAGGACTGAAGGCATGGTTCCTGGACCGGCCCGAGCGACGCTCTCAGGCCAGCCTGCTGCGTGCCCAGGCCCGGCGCTCGATCTCGCAGATGCTCGAGGCCGTGCAGCGGCTGAACGAACGCCGGCTCGGTCGCAGCGACCGCTCCGCCGACTTCCGCGCGCTGGCGCGCTGGTTCCTCGAATGCGAGAACGACGACCAGGCGCACCGGCTCTGGCGGGCCGCGTTCGGCCTCGGCCCGGCGCGGCACCTGGGCGTCGATGCGGAAACGCTGGCCCAGTGGCGCGCCGACCCGGTCCCGGCGAGCCAGCCCTGGCGCGATGCCCCGCCGCTGCGGATCAGCCCCCGGCTGCGCGCGACCGGCAGCTACCAGAAGCGCGGTGCGATGCCCCGGCTGCAGCGGCGCGACCGCGAGCGGGCGTTTCTCGCCCAGCAGATGTCCCGCGAGGCCGCCGAAACGCGCGCAGCCCGGGCCGCGCTCGCAACCGGCGAGATGCTGCGCCTGTCCGAACTCGACCGGCTCGACCCCGGCGCGTTCTCCCTGCTGCTGCAACTGCTCGGCGACGCGCTGAGCCACGCCGCGCACCCCGACCATGCGGTCGCCGCGACCACCGGCGACGGCAGCCTGCGCATCGAGATGGAGCCTCTGGGGGCCGACACCGAGGCGGCGATCCGCACCGAAGCGGGTACGCTGTCGGGCCGCGATTACCGGATTCGGATCACCGAACTCGAGGCGGCGCCCTGATGCCCGCCCTGCCCCAGCCGCTGCCCGATGTGCTCGAACGCGCCCGAGCCGAAGAGCGCCAGCGGGCATTGCGTGCGTTGCTGATGCAGCCACTGATGGACGCCCGCCATCCGGCGTTCGCGCTGGTGCGCCGGCACCAGGCGCCGCTGCGCGAATGGCTCGCCGCCGAAACCGGCTGGCACCTGCAGGTCGAGTCCGAGTTCGCCCGCCTGTACAAGAGGCCCGCGGAGCTGCGCGACGCGACCCGCGGTGCGGCCCTCGGCAGCGGAACCCAGACCACGCCGTTCAGCCGCCGGCGTTACGCGCTCCTGTGCCTGATCCTGGCCGATCTCGAACGCGGCGATCAGCAGATCACGCTGGCGCGCCTGGGCACCGGCCTGATTCAGGCCGCCGCCGACCCGGCGCTGGAAGCCGCCGGCCTGCGTTTTCGGCTGGACCATCAGGACGAGCGCCGCGACCTGGTCGCGACGGTGCGCCTGTTGCTGGACTACGGCGTACTGGCCCGCGTCGCCGGCGACGAGGAGGCCTTCGTGCGCGACCAGACCGGCAGCGACGCGCTCTACGACATCAACCGCCGCATGCTGGCCGCGCTGCTGGTCAGCGTGCGCGGCCCCTCGCTGGTCGAGATGGAGGGGCCGACGAGCGATCTCGAAAAGCGCCTGCAGGCCCTGACCGAATCCTTTGTGCCGGACACCCAGGAAGGGCGCAACCGCGCGCTGCGCCACGCACTGACCGCGCGCCTGCTCGACGACCCGGTGGTGTACTGGGACGAACTGCCGGACGACGCCCGCCAGTACCTCACCAGCCAGCGCGCGGCGATCACCCGGCGCATCGCCGACGCCACCGACCTGGTCCCGGAAATTCGTGCCGAGGGCGTCGCGATGGTCGACCCGGCCCAGAACCTGAGCGACCAGTCGCTGCCCAGCGAGGGGACCGAAGGCCACGTAACGCTGCTGATCGCGGCCCATCTGGCGGAGGCGCCGGAGGGCAGCCGTTTTACGCTCGACGCGCTCGCCGAGCGGGTCGCCCGCTGGCGCCCGCAATACCGCGGCTACTGGCGCCGCTCGGCACTCGCCGCCGGCTCCGAGCGGGCACTGGCTCGGCAGGCGGTCGAACAGCTCCGCCGTCTGCGCCTGGTCGCGCTCGGAGCCGACGAGCAGATCCACCCCCTGCCCGCACTCGCCCGCTTCGCGGTCGAGCCCGCGCGCAGCCCGCAGGGCAAGCCCCTCGCCGAGGCCGCCGATGCAAGCTGACGCCGCGCGCTTCCGCCCGACAACGCATCCCGCCCAGGTAGGGCGGAAGAGGCCGAAGGCCGTCATCCGCCATTCCCGGGCGAAGGAACGCACCCCGGCATCGGCATCGCCCCCCTGCCCCGCAGGCCTCCCGCGATGAGCGATCTCCCGCAACCGGGCAAGACGCGCTGGCAACCACTGCGCGCGGGGCTGATCGAACTCTTCTACTACGACCACGAGGAGTTCCGCTTCCACGACGGGCGCCTGTTGCTGCGCGGCAACAACGGCACCGGCAAGTCCAAGGTGATGGCGCTGACGCTGCCGTTCCTGCTCGACGGCCGACTGAGCCCCTCCCGGGTCGAACCCGACGGCGACGGCAGCAAGCGCATGGAGTGGAACCTGCTGATGGGCGAAACCGGCGAGCGCCAGGGCTACGCCTGGATCGAGTTCGGCCGCCAGGGCGACAACGGCCCCGAGTTCCTGACCCTCGGCTGCGGTCTGAAGGCGGTCGCCCAGCGCGGCGTGCGTTCCTGGTTCTTCATCACGCCGCAGCGTGTCGGCGACTCGCTGTTCCTGGTCGAGGATGGCCGCACGCTCAGTCGGGACCGGCTGATCCAGGCGCTCGGATCCAGCGGCCGCCCCTACGACCAGGCCACCGCCTACCGCTCGGCGGTCGACCAGCAGTTGTTTCAACTCGGCACCGAGCGCTACGAAGCGCTGCTCGACCTCTTGCTGCAGCTGCGCCAACCGCAACTGTCCAAGCGCCCGGACGAGTCGCGGCTGTCGAACGCGCTGACCGAAGCGCTGCCGCCTCTGGACTCCGCGGTGATCGCCGACGTCGCCGAGGCCTACCGCAACCTGGAGGCCGAGGCGGACGAAACCCGCGGGCTGGAAGAAGCCCATCACGCAGTCACCGAATTCCTGCACCACTACCGCCGCTACGCCGGCATCGCGGCCCGGCGCCGCGCCGGCGAAGTGCGCCGCCGCCATCGCGAGTACGAGGACACGCGCGCCCGGGTCGGCCACCAGCGCAAGACCCTGGACGCAGCCCGGGAGCGCGACGAAGCGCTGGAGGAACGCGAAACGCGGAACGAACGCGCGGTGCAGGAAGCCGAGCAACAACGCCAGACATTGCGCGACAGCCCGGCGATGCGTTCCGCCCAGGCCCTGCACGCGGCCGAGGACACCGCCCGCGAGCGCCGCGCGTTCGCCCAGTCGCGGGCCACGCTGCAGGCACAGACCGAACAGACCCGCCAGCGGCTCGAACAACAGGCGCAGGAGCAGGAAGCCGCGGCGGCGGAAACGGCGCACGAAGCCGCGACCACGCTGCAGGGGCTGGCCACCGCGGCAGAGGTCGGCGGCATCGCCGAGCCGCATGGCGCCGCACTCGCCCGGCTCGGCCTGCCGGATTCCCGCGACGTGCCGCTGGATCAGGTCGAGCGGCAATTGCAGAACCTGCACGACCGGCGCCGGGACTCGATCCGGCTGCTACAGCAGCACAACCGCGAACTCGCCGACGCCGAACGGCGCGTCGACTCGGCCCGCGAGCACTGGCAGCACCAGGTCGACGAACACGACCGCCTGACCCTGCGGCACCAGGACGCCCGCTCGGCCGCCGAAGCTGCGGCCGAGCGCCTGCTCGACGCCTGGCGCGACTGCCTCGCCGGCCTGCGCGAACTGCGCCTCGACGACACCGAAGAGACGCTCGCCGATCTCGCCGCCTGGCTGCGCGGCCTCGAGGGCGCGAATCCCGCCCAGCAGCAACTGGAAGCGCGCCGTGACCAGCGCGTTCGCGAGATCGCCGCCGAGCGCAGCCGGCATCAGCACGACACGATGCAGCAGGCGCTGGACGCACTGGAGGCCGAACGCCTGCACCTTGAAACCGGCGCCGAGATCGCGCCGCCCGTGCCGCATGTGCGCGACGACGCGCTGCGCATATCCCGGGCCGGCGCGCCGCTCTGGAAGCTCGTCGATTTCCACGCCGAAGTGCCCGACGAGACCCGCGCCGGGATCGAGGCCGCGCTGGAATCCGCCGGCCTGCTGGACGCCTGGATCCTGCCCGATGGCCAGTTGCTCGATCCCTACACCTGGGACACCTGGCTCGCCGCCGACCTCCCCATCCCGGAGCAATCCCTCGACCGCATCCTGCACCCCGCGGTCGACTGGCAGGATCCGGCGCAACAGCCGGTCGGGGCTGCCGAGGTCGCGGCGATTCTCGCCCGGATCGGCCTCGGCGAGCAGCCCGATCAGGCGCACTGGATCGGCGAGGACGGGCGCTGGCGGCTCGGACCGGCGCGCGGCGCCTGGGGCAAGGGCGAAGCGCAGTACATCGGCCACGCCGCCCGCGAAGCGGCACGCCAGGCGCGGCTCCGGCAGATCGCCAGCGAAGCGCAGGCCTGTCGCGACGCGATCGACGCCGCAATGCAAGCGCTGCAACGCCTGGACCAGCGCGAGCGCCGGCTCCGCGAGGAATGGCGGACACAGCCCGAGGACGGCCCGCTGCGCACCGCCTATGCCGAGGAAGCCTCTGCGCTGCGCACGCTGGAGAGCCAGACCGAACGCACCGAGGCAGCGCGCAGGGCGCTCGAGGCGCGCAGCCACGAAGCCGCCGAGCAGCGCCAGCAGCGCGACGAACTGGCCGCCGACCTGGCGCTTCCGAGCGCCGACGAGCCACTCGCCGCGGTAGCCCGGGCGGTCGAAACCTATGGCGCGGGCATTCGCGAACTGACCCGGGCGCTGCGCGACCAGCGCCGGGAACAACTCCGGCTCGAACGCATGCTGCAGGACCTGGAACAAGCCCGGGCCGAAGCGCAACAGGCCACCGCCGACGCCGCCACCGCCGAGAGCAACGCCCGCAATGCGGAAACCCAGCGCGATACGCTGCGCGAGACCATCGGCGCCGATGTCGCGGAACTCGAGCAGCGGCTCGCCGAGGTCGAACGGCGCCAGGCCGCGTTGAAGTCGGAACGCCAGTCACTCGGCCAGGAGCGCACTCGGATCGCCCGCGAGATCGGCCGCCTCGAGGCCGACATCTCGAACGGCGAGCAGCAACTGGTGGCGATCGGCGACCAACGCGCGGTGGCAATCACGCGCCTGCGCGAACTCGCCGATGCCGGGCTGGTGCCAATGGCCACCGCCGACCGGGTAACCGTCGACCCGGAACTGTCGTGGGCGCCGGAACCGGCGGTGCTGCTCAGCCGGCGCATGGAACAGGCACTGGCCGAGGTCGACGAAAGCGACACCGCATGGCAACGCCACCAAAAGGGCCTGCACCAGCATTTCGCGGTGCTCCAGGGCGCGCTCGGCCGTCACGGCCACGATGCGCACATCGAGCAACAGGACGACCTGCTGCTGGTGCGCATCATCTTCCAGGGCCGCCACCACGGCCCGGACGCGCTCGCCGCGCAACTGGCACGCGAGATCGAACGCCGCCGCGAGCTGCTGACCGCGCGCGAGCGCGAACTGGTCGAGAACTACCTGCTCGACGAAGTCGCGAGCCATCTGCAGCTGCGGCTGATGGAAACCGAACGGCAGGTCCGGCAGATCAACGACGAACTCGCCGAACGCCCGACCAGCACCGGCATGCGCCTGCGCATCCAGTGGCAACCGCTCGCCGAAGGCCAGCAGGCCGCGGGCCTGACCGCACCGGCCGGGCTCGACATCACCCGCAACCGGCTGCTGCGCCAGAGCATGGACGCCTGGTCCGCCGACGACCGACGCGCAGTGGGCGAGTTCATCCAGGGCCGGATCCGCGAGGCACGCGAAACCGATAGCGCCGGCGCCCTCACGGACGTGCTGGAACGCGCGCTGGACTATCGGCACTGGCATCGCTTCGTCGTCGAACGCTGGCAGAACGGCCGCTGGCGACCCGCCTACGGCCCGGCCTCCGGTGGCGAACGCGCGCTGGTGATCACCCTGCCCCTGTTTGCCGCCGCCGCCAGCCATTACGAGAGCGCCCAGCCTGCCGCCCCGCGGCTGATCATGCTCGACGAGGTCTTTGCCGGCGTCGACGACGACGCGCGCGCCAAGAGCATGGGCCTGCTCGCGCAGTTCGATCTCGACGCGATGATGACCTCCGAACGCGAGTGGGGCTGCTACCCCGAGGTGCCCGGGCTTGCGATCGCGCAACTGATCCGGCGCGAGGGCATCGACGCGGTCTACGTTTCGCGCTGGCGCTGGGACGGCGCCCACCGGATCCGCGAATCCGACCCGCAGACGCCGATGGAAGCCACCGCCGGACCGGAGAAGGCCGCGGAGGGGCCCGCCACCGAGGAGCTGTTTTGAGCCTCGACCGCGAGCGCCTGCAGCGGCTCCTGGGCGGCCCTGGTACCGAACGCCTCCGCCGGCGTCTGCGCGAACGCCTCGGGCGCGGCGGCGGCGACACGCTGACGCTCACCCGCAGCACCCCGGAAGAACGCGCGGCGGTCGAGCGGCTGCTCGGCCGTGCGCCACGCAGCGGCAGCAGCCTGCGCGTGTCGCTGCCGGAAATCGACGCGACGCTGGCACGCGCCGGAATCGCGCCCGGCCTGCGCGCGGCGCTGGAGGCGCTCGACGGCCCGATCCGCGACCAGCAGGCGGAACAGCAGGCCGAAACCCGGCGCTGGCAGGCACTGTTCGAAGCGGTGCGCGAGCGCGCCGCGCCTCTCGGGCTGGAAGCCTGGCTCGACGAACTCGCGGCGCGCGGACTGCTGAAGCGGCTGGCGCGACGGGATCCGGCGCGCGCCGCCGCGCTGCTCGACCAGAGTCTCACGGTACTCGAAGCGCTCCCCGATCCGGGCCTGAACCGCAGTACCCTCGCCGCCCGCTGTCTCGGCGACGCGCATGGTCTCGACCCGGGCCAGCCCGCCGCCGCACTGGTACGCCGGGCGCTGCACCGCCACTGGCGCGGCGGCATCGGCGACGACCGGCCCGACGAGCGCACGATCTGGGCGCATGCCGGCATCCTGGTCGGCGGCGACATCACCAGCACCGTGCTGGTCTACCAACTGCCGGTGCAGGGCGACACCCCCGGCTCGCGGATGCTGCGGATTCAGAATCAGGTCGGCGAGCCGGCCTACCTCACGCTGCGCCAGCTGCTGCGGCACCCGCCGCGCTGGGATTGCGCGGACCGCGACGTGTTCGTCTGCGAGAACCCCACCGTGGTCGCGGAAGCGGCGGAACGCCTGGGCACCGAATGCGCCCCGCTGATCAGCACCGGCGGCCGACCCGGTGCCGCGGTGTGGCTGCTGCTGGAACAATTGCGCGACGCCGGCGCGCGCCTGCAGTACCGCGCCGATTTCGACTGGGCGGGATTGTCGATCATGAACAGTGTGCTCGCGCGCTTCGAGGCGCGCCCCTGGCGCATGGATGCCGCGACGCTGCAGCGCCACGCGGAGGTTCCCGGCCCGCCCCTGGAGGGGCCGGCCGCGGCCGCTCCGTGGGACCCCGACCTCGCCCCCACGCTCGCCGCCCGCGGCACCGCACTCCACGAGGAGCGGCTCCTGGACGAGCTGCTGGCAGACCTTTCTCGATCTCCGGCGAACGCCTGCGCAGTATCCCCCTGATTCCGACGCCGCGGGCGGAGCCTCGAGCCGTCGACCGGCTGCAAAATGCCGCGCGGTTCACCATTGCGGCGGCGCACTCGAAAGGCGCCCGCGGTTGTGCTTGCGCGGCCGCTACGGCACCGGCGGCGCACCGAGCAGCTGCAGGTAGGTGGCGGGCGCATGCTGCAGTCCGGCCTCGTCGAACCAGCTATCACGGTTGCGAACCCTGCCCTCGAGTGCGATTCCCTGCCCCGGCTGCAGGTACCGATCCCCGAGTACCGTCAGCAGTTCACGCATCGCGACGACCAGCGGACGCAGACCAGCGGGCAGCTTCGGCGCCCCCGGGAACGAATCCTCGATCCGCGCAAACGTCTGCCAGGCATGCGGCACTAGATCGATCGTGTTATAGAATCGCCCGGCACTAGCCGCGAACTCGTCCTCCATCCACTTCGCGAACGCCGGATTGCCCGCGGTGGGGGCCCCAAAGGTCACCGGCCAAAACTGCAGCGATCTATCCCCGATGTGCTGCTGCAAATAGCCGGCCAGCATATACGCCAGCGTCCCGCCAACGCCGTGCCCGACCACCGGAACCACCCCGGGAAACGGCTGCTGCGCAGCCAGGTACTCGACCAGCGTGGTTTCAGGGGTTGTTCGTTCGTCCACCAGGCTCAACAGGCTGGTCAAGCCATCGAGCGAACCCCAGGACACGTAGGCCCCGCGCGGCCCATCGCCGTAGAGCCATGGGGACAGCCCCAGGGTGTTCAGGTCTTGCTCGAACCAGTCGATCCAGAACTCTTCGGTCTGCGGGCTGGCCGCCGAGCCCCGAATCGAGATCGCGATCTGCCCCGTCAGATCGTCGCGCGCAACGAACATCTGGCATCCATCGCCCCAGACCCGCCATTCGAGCGCCCAACGCCCCTGCGTCGCCAGATCCGGGTTTGCCAGCGCGTCCGCGACACGATCCAGGGGCTTGTACGCGATCGTGGCCAGCGTCATTCCGACACGGCCCGCGGTACCAGCGTCGTCCATCCGGATCATGGGCTTCATCAAACACTCCCTGTCGGTTCCGGGGATCCGAAATCTCTTCTACGCGCCCATGTTCCGACCGACGCGACACCCCGTCAAGCCGTGTGATTCCCCACCTCGCCAGCGTCGTTCGCCCGGAAGCAAGGGGATCTCACCGGAGGCGGTCACCCCGATGATGAGAGGGACGCGGGGCGGAAAAGGCCGAAGGCCGTCATCCGCCATCCAGCGCTGAGGCCGCCGCCAGCGCCCGGGCAGCACGAACGCCGCACGGCGGATGACGCTGCGCTCTTCCACCCTACGGGCTACTTCATCAGGGAGGTCGTTCTGACGCGGTGCCCCCGCACACTACCCATGCCACAACGTCTTAATCCCTTCTTCATCAGGGAAGTCGTTCTGACCAGCAGCCTCCGCGCTTTCGTCGTCCGCGACGCCGTCTTAATCCCTTCTTCATCAGGGAAGTCGTTCTGACATTGGCGGCGCACGAAGGAATGGATTGCCAAGGTCTTAATCCCTTCTTCATCAGGGAAGTCGTTCTGACGTCGGTGCCGAGAAAGCCGCCACGGCTGCGGGAGTCTTAATCCCTTCTTCATCAGGGAAGTCGTTCTGACAACGGTCTGGGAGCTCATGCCTGAGTACTCCTAGGTCTTAATCCCTTCTTCATCAGGGAAGTCGTTCTGACTCAACGGCACCGAGTACACCATCGGATTCAGTCGTCTTAATCCCTTCTTCATCAGGGAAGTCGTTCTGACGCGTGCGACCGACCCACCGGTGGCACTAATGGAGTCTTAATCCCTTCTTCATCAGGGAAGTCGTTCTGACCTGGGATGACAGCAAAGCGGCCTGCGATAACAAAGTCTTAATCCCTTCTTCATCAGGGAAGTCGTTCTGACTCAGGTGGACGCGGTACGCGATGGCTCGAAGGGTCTTAATCCCTTCTTCATCAGGGAAGTCGTTCTGACTCGAGCGCCTGGAAAACCTGCTCGCACCCGACATGTCTTAATCCCTTCTTCATCAGGGAAGTCGTTCTGACCTCAGATGATCGCGAATGAGGAGTGGGGCTAGTGTCTTAATCCCTTCTTCATCAGGGAAGTCGTTCTGACCATTTGGGAGGTGTGGCATGACAACCACTGAAGTCTTAATCCCTTCTTCATCAGGGAAGTCGTTCTGACACAAGCGGTCCTACACCCTTGCGGCCCTTGCGGTGTCTTAATCCCTTCTTCATCAGGGAAGTCGTTCTGACAAGGCGACCAGCGCCAAGGCGACCAGCGCCAAGGTCTTAATCCCTTCTTCATCAGGGAAGTCGTTCTGACTGCATGGCCTGAAAACACCTTTTAGAACAACCACTTGCAGATGGGGTTCGCGGGTTTCGGGGGCGGTGGCAGACTGATGCATTTCTTGACGGCGATTCGGGCACGTTCCGGGCAATCTTAGCTCACTCGGCCAGCGCCTGCAGCAAGGTGACCAGGCCCGGGTTCTCGTGGGAGTGAAGCAACGCGCCGTCCGGAAGCGCGCCGCGGCCGAGCGTGTCGACCTGGGCGGGGTTTGGAATCGGATAGGCCCGCACGTCGTCTTCGCGGTGGTCGATGCGACCCGCGATGTCGTGCAAACAGCGCGCGAGCTGGGCGCTGCTGCCCTCGTAGTAGAACACCGAGTATTGCACCGGCTGGGCAAACCGCTTCAGGAAGCGATGCAGCCGGATCAGCCGCCGCGGGTCGGCGATGTCGTAGCAGATAAGCCACGCGCGCGGTGCGTTCAGTGCCACGATCCAAGCTCCGTGCGCAGGTGGCGCTTCAAGTCGCCGAGATGCTGCAGCAGTCGGTTCTGGTTTCGCTGCGCCCAGTTCTCGAAGAACAGCAGCGACGCGGCCCCCGTTTCGACCTGCTCGGCCAGGGTGCCACAGTGCAGGTTGAGGTCGGCCCAGAACAGGCCGGCGATGTCGTCCGCGAGATCCATCGAGGTTCCGTCGAACCCCCAGTACTGGATATCGACGCCCTCGGCCAGCAGGCGCTGAACAGTCACGCTGGCGCACCAGGCCCGGGCCTCCGGCACGAAATGATCGGCAAGCCTGCCCTGGTATACGAACTGCCGCTTGAGATCGTTGAACAGGCGAACCGGAACCCGCAGCCCGGGGCCGATGCTGCCCGCCCAGTGCGCGAGCACGTTCATGCGGCGGCTGCGCAGCCAGTTGCGGTAGCGCCGACGCCAGCTCGGCAACTGCACATACAGGAGCAGCGCATCGTGAATCGGCCCGGTCACCATCTGGCTGGGGAAAGCGTTGCCAGCCGCCGCGCCGCGGGAGTCGACCCAGGTCACGGGAATGCCCCGTGCGAGGCAGGCACACAGCGCGCCGCCATCCCAGCGGGTCTTGTCCCCGCACACGATGCGTTGCACGCGCCGTAGCGGCAGCACGCGGACGGCTCGATGCGACCCGACAATGCGCAGGCTTTCGCCCCGGACACCGATTTCCCGCGATTCGCCGTCCAGCAGATACAAGGGCTTGGGCGGGACTTCCGAGCGTCGCGCAGGCATCTGACGAGCCGGCTGGCCGCAGGTCGCAGTTCTCATGTCTCGCCCGCCTCGTCGTCCCCGTCCGGATCCAGAAACGTCTCGCCCTGCTCCCGGAAATCCCGCGCCAGTTGCCCGCAGCGCAGGCGCAACCAGCGCCGGTGCGTGCGCGCGAAGGGCTCCCAGCGGCCGTAGAAGCGCGCCCGACCGGCCTTGTTCAGCAAACAGGCTTCGTGGTCCCAGTTGAAGTCGTGCGCACGGAGCACTTCGGCTCGGAAGAGATCCCAGACCCACGCGTCGACCACGGGACGAAGCGGCTCGATCAAGTCACTGGCGAGCGACTCTCGGCCGAAGCTCGGGCGATGGTAGAACCCGATCAGCGGGTCGAGCCCGGCGGCATGGGCCGCGCGCACCGCATCGAAATGCAGCAGCGTGTAGCCCAGCGACAGGCAGGCGTTCGCCGGGTCGCGCGGAGGCCGCCGGTTGCGACCGCGGAAACCCACCGCGGGCGGAAACACCGCTCCGAGGCCGGCGAAATAGGCTCTCGCCGCCGCACCTTCCAGGCCGCGCAGCCGGCCGATGTCGCGGCTGCCGTCGGTGAGCTGGGCACGAATGCGGGCCAGCGTCTCGCGCGCATCGAACAGCGCCTTGCGCGCATCCGGGCGCTGCCGTTCGCATTGGATCAGCAGCCTGTACTGGCGGCGCAGCTTCGCGGCCACCAGGTCGCGGGCCCAGCGGGCGCAGTAGTCCGCGTCGCGGATGCGCAGGGTCTGGGCGATGCGCACCGCCGCATCGTTGTGCCGAGGCCCGAGCATCAGCGCAACCTGGCGGCTGCTTCTTGCGCCCATGAACACGGTGGCGGTGCCCGACTCGGCGAGCTTGAGCAGCACACCCGATTCGAACCGGGTCTGGCGCCCCTGCACCACCACGCGCTCGAGCAGACTCAGGGGCACGGTGCCCCGGCGCCGGCCGCCCTCGTACACCGCCAGGGCGTTGCCGTCGGTACGCAGTTCCAGTTGCGCGCGGTCGAGAAACAGAGTTGCCATCGCGGTCAGCCCAGATAGAAGAGATCGGGGTCGGAGGGTGCCTGGGCCTTGCCGAGGGTGTACACCCGCGCTCGCGGATCCAGGCGCAACAGCAGAAACCGGTCTTCCTCCTCGTCGAGGATCATCGCCATGTCGTGCAGCAGATCGCCGCGCTCGGCCGGGGTCAGGAACACCTCGTGCACGGATTTCTGGCCACCGGTCGCGTACGCGCGCACCAGCTTCAGCGCTGCCGCGAGACGGCTCGGCCGGGAAACATCGTAGGCGGCAAGGAAGAAGTCGCGCTCGCTCATGGCGGCCCCACGTTGCTGACTGAGCGCCAGTATCGCGCGGCGGCGGCCACCGAGCGCGGCCGGCAAGCTTGCGGAAGAACGAACGGATCAGGACGGGATGCGCTGCAGGCGGCCCTGCCCCATGCTGGTGCCGGCACCGGCATGTACAAACTGCCCCAGCCACAGATAGGGCCAGAACGGCGCGATCCGCTCGGTCGGGAGTTCGATCGTGCCCAGCAGGCCATCCATCGCCACTTCCGTTTTCTGCCGCGACGAGAACCGGTTCCAGCTGCGCCATGTGAGTTGGGAATCCAGCAGCGGCACCGCCCGCGCCGCGGTCGTCAGGCCCGCGAAATCGGTCTCCAGCGGATGGTCGGCATGAAAATAGGTGAGCATCGACACTCGGCGCAGCAGGCTGGAGAACAGGTCCGAGAAGCGGAAGGTGTCCGGCCGCACCGGCCGGCCCTCCCGGCGCAGGCGCAAGGGTGTCCGCAACTCGACCCTCAGCCGGTCACCGGTCGACGGCGGGATCGGCAAAGCGTCTACCGGAAGGAGTTCGACCGGCTGCCCGGGCTCGTAGACGCGTTGCCAGGTGTCCGCGCCCGGCCGGACTTCCCGTTCCGCGCCCTCCAGTTCCATGCGCGTGCGGCCCTTGCCGATGCCCGCCAGCCCGGCACGCTCGAACGCGTGCAGCAGGTACGGCAGGTGACGATTGCCGTGCCCGATCAGGGTCAGATCGAGGACATACGACTCGCCCAAGCCCACCCGTTCCACCCCGACCGCTGGATTCAGCACGAACGGATGCGGCACCGAAGGGTACTTGCGCATCTTCTCCGCGTTCTGGGGTGGCGGGGTCTCGAACAGGTAGGCATGCGCACAGACATGCACCAGCGCGCAGGCTGCGCAGCGCGGCAACTGGGTGACGCAGACCAGACGCTTCAGCGCATGGCCCAGCGCACCGCGCCAGGTCGAGCCGGCAAAGTAAGGAAGCCGAACCTCGCCGCCGGCGCGAAAGTGCAGGCGGTAGCGGGCGAGAGGGAGATGGGGTTCAGCACTCGGTGTCATCGCGCATCCTTTCGTGTTTTCCGGGTTCGGCGCTGCTCGCGTTGCCGTGGTTCCGCTGGCACGACTGCTCCGCAGCCGATACGAAATATTGATCGGGGAGTCGGTGGTCCGGGAGTACCTGCGCATCGCGCAGTCCAAGTTCGGCGCAACTCCGGCAAGTTTGGAATTTTCCCTTGAAGTACTGCGACGGTTGAGGATTGTTCCCGATGGCACCGAAGCTTTCCCTTCGATCGGAGATCCGGATGACCGGCCGATCGTCGGCTCCACGCTGGTAGCCGAAGCGGAACTGTTCGTCACTGGCGACCAGCTGTTGCTGGACCTGAAGAATCTGGGGGGCATGCCGATCGTCTCACCAAGGGAATGCTGGGAGCGGCTGTTGCTGGCCAGCTGACACGCGACGCCTTCGGGCATGGGCCGCGCCGTGCCGAAACCGGTGTGTTGGCGGGGATCGACGTGCAACATGCCAGCCGGCTCGCGGCCCCCGTTAGTCCACGCACCGCGCGGTGAACGTTTCCAGTCGGGCGCGGCAGGCGCGGAGCTCGTCCGCCGTGAGTTCGCGCCCGCGGAATTCGGCAGGAAGATCCAATGTCAGATGGCGGTAGCGGCCGCCGCGCTCGCAGACCTGGGCGATCAGTTGGACCGGTAACGTTCCGATCACGGTATCCCCCCACTGTATCCGGGCGGTGTCCAGATGGTGCACAAACTCATCGACGGGAATGCTCTCCTGCTCGGCCCATTCCGCGGCGCCCGGGTGCCGTGTCACAAAGTAGGTGCGTCCTTCGTGCCCTGGCTTTGACGGGGCATCGCCGGCGTCCTTTGTCTGTTGCACCAGCCGGGTGACACTCTCCTTCAGCACTTCGGCCGACAATGGCTGCGTTCGAAACCCACAGTGTTCGATGTCGTTGCGGACTTCAGCAATGGACTTCGCGTCCGGGTCCGCCTTGGTCCAACTGTTATCCAGCTCGAGGCGAGCCGCCTGCGAGAAGCTCGGGGAATTGACCTCGACAGCCGATGGGTCGCCCGCGTATCGGCACACCGCAGCCTCGCGGACCACTGCGGCCGCTTCCGGGAGGCGGCCGAACGCCAAGTACTGCCGTGCCAGCGCGGTCATCGCCTGCTGCCCCTGCTCCGACGCTAGCCTGGGCGCAGCAAGTGGGCGAGCCAGTTCGACGATCTGGTCGAGGATCCCCGACAACGGCGGAAGGTTGCGATCGACCTCCGCCCGCATCTGATCCACCGCGGCCATGAGTTGGTCCGCAGTGCCCCGCGCCTTGCCCTTCCTCCTCGTGTCCTGCTCGTAGCCCGTAATCAGGCTGGCCACCCGAACGGCCGCGAGGTCGTCCGCGAATGCCTTCAAGGCCGTGGCCAGCTTGCCGAACCTCGGCCAATCGCGCTTGCCGGCCGCCCGCTGACGCGCGCGCTGGCGCCCCTCCTGCCGGCGTGATAGCGCGACGACGGGATCCGCAACACCGGTCTGCAGGAACAAGCCCAACGCCTGCGACCAGTCGAGCAGTTCCAGGAACAGGGTCATGTCCCAGACAGGGGATTCCGGCTCATCCTTTCGGTATTCGCCGTACAGCAGGCGGATGTCGGGCCCCTGCTGGCCCGAGGCGCGCAAGACCGACAAGACGGCGCCGGCAAAGAACGGCTGGGTGCGAAAGCCATGGGTAATATCCAACAAGAGGGCATCTTCCGCCCGCATTGCACAAACGTCGCGCAACACCCGAAACTGCTCCCAGAGATCCTCCTCGGTGCGACCGTCCGGGAGAGCTCTTCGGCAGACCGCTTTACCATGCGCGTCCAGGGAACGCTCGAGAGGCCTCCCATGCCGCCGCCATGCGTCGTCCGTGGCGAGCAGCGACACCTCGTCGACGTTGCCGAGCACCGCGAGCGCCTCGGCGACGTACGCGGTCTCGAGGCTCCCGAACTCCGGCCATGCGTATCGGGTGGGTGCGTAGTCACCCGTCCCAAGGAACGAAACCAGCCGACGCGTCATGACTCACTCCCCGGCGCAGGCCGCGGCGCCCCGGACACCGGCCGTGCCGCCACTCGTATCCAGCCACCGCTCGGCCCGGTGGGCGGATCCCCATCGGCACACGGGAACGCGACATCGTCCGGCGAGGGCTGGCCAAACGCTGTCCGGCGAAGGAACCGGAACCCGAGCATGAGGTATCCCATCACGCGCAACCCCCTTGCAAATGACCCATCCATTGCTTGACGCGTTGCTGCAGTTTCGGCAGCTCCAACGGGCCAATGACCTCGAATCGGGCCTGCCGGGCGCGATCCCGTAACACATCGCTGGGAGTGCGCGCAGTCACCAGCCAGGTCTGGCCGAACAGTCCGCGGGTGTCGCGGCCCAGGCTCTCGACCTTGTAGGCGATTTCGTTGTCGTTCTGTCCGGAGTCGAACTTGAGCGTCTTGCATTCGATGAACAGGAGCTGGTTGCGGTGGCAGGCCATCACGTCGAACTCGTTGCGCGCCTGCTCGGCGCCGTCCCAGACTCCGCGTACGCCGGCCCGACAATCGGCCACCCCGGCATCGCGCACGATGTGCCACGCATACTCTTCCAGCCAGCCGCCGTTGACGAAACGGACGGCCTCCCGGTTGAGGAACTCGATTTCGCAGTCGCCATCCCAGCGCAATAGCCCGACCGTGCAAAGCTGCTGCAGGGCGTCGCGCCAGATCCCCCGCGGGCTACGGCGAAAGTGCTGCACCGGATGCGCGTCCCGCATTGCATCAGCGGACTCGCGACGCTGATCCGGGAGAAACACGCTGGCGGCCAGCGCGTTGAGAACCCCGATCAATTCTTCGAGCTTCGAGGCGTTACGCCCGAGAAACTTGGTCGCAGGCTTCCGTGCCTCGGCACCCGCCGCCCACGACGGCCCCTGATCATCCGTTGTCTGCAAGCGAAATCCCTGCGCCGCCAGATACTGCTGCACATCGAGGACATCGGCCATCGGCATTGGCGGGGGGTTCTCGTCCGAGGATTCGTCGTGCACCACTTCCAGCCGAGCCTGCGCGGTGTTCGTGTAGATGATGCGCTTCGAGACGTTGCGGAACGCCTCGACCATCCCGAGCATCATCAGCTTGGTGCCGCCGGTGGCGTTGAGCGTGATCGCTGCCTCCGGATGCTGGTCCTGCAGCGTCTCGGCCAGATCCCAGGCGAATCTGCGGATCGCATCCAGAGGCCCTTCTGGGATATCGCGATTCCAAACATGCGCCGACACGCCGTGTCTTGCCAGAACCGATTTCTGCCGTTTGCCCTGCTCTCGCTGGCGCATGGATTCCGAACACACGAGCACCACCCGCTCCGGGCGGTCCATCAGCGCCGGAATCAGATTGGCAAGCACCTGATCGGAAACGATCGCAACCTGGATTTCCATCAATCCTCCCTGTCCCGACAACCGCCGTTCATGTCCGTCCGGGGCGGCGCGCCCACGGCCCTCGCCGCTCCATCCACTACGCGCACAGTGGACCCGCTGGCCAAGGTTGCCGCAGCATTCGAACGCCACTGCGAAAAGCGAGGCGATCCACCGCCGGCATCTCAGCCGCGCAGATCCTGAATCGCGGCGCGCCGCTTGGCTTCCTGTTTCTCGCGCTTTTTCTTGTCCTTGCCCGGGTCGAACCAGCCGATCGCATCGTAGGCACGCTCCAGCAGCTCGGCAGCGCGTCGTCGATCCGCCGGCGGCCACGATTTGGCGGCGTCCGTCAGCTGGTTGAGGGCCGCCACGAGTACCGAACGCTGCATGCGCCGTTCCGCTTCGCTGAGGGCAAGATGGCCAGTCAGCTTTTCCTCCGTGCGATAAAGCGCCTTCCCCTCATCCGATAGCGCGTCGAACGCGGCCCGCGCCTCGGCCTCCTCGCGCTCACGCGCTTCGCTCTCCCGAAGATCCTGCAGCATACGTTGGTAGCTGGCTGCACGTTCGGTGTCCTCGGAAAAGTAGCCGTAGCCCGCCCGCGTCTTGGCACCGATTCCATGCTCTTGAAGCGCCGCCTGCAGCATGTCCCGCGCCAGATCGAGCCAGGCCGCCCCCGGTCCTTCGATCACGAACAGGAAGCTGCCCCGGACCGCGACCTGGGCATTCGGAACGGGGCTATCCAGATCGGTCGCGTCGCTGCCACCCTCGCTACCGTAATACTCGAGGTGATGACTGGTCACGACTTCCTGCACCAGGGGTGTCGTTGCGGAGTCCGGTACCCACCAGGCATCGTGGAATCCGATCACGCCGGAGAGTCCGTCCGGATTTGGCGATCCCGCCTGTGCCGCGGCACCAAAGAGTTCGTTGCAGGCCGCGGGGCTGAACCCCGATTGCGCGCGGGCGAAACCGGACACGACCCCCTTGATGCTGGAACCGGGGATATAGGGCACGCCGTAGCTGTGGTGGATCGCACAGCCGGTCTCCAGCATGCCGCCCGCCGACAGGCCGATGAAAAGACGGCTGTCCAGCCGCAGGATGGCACCTGCGAAGCGCTGCGGATCCGCAGTGCAGCGCTGCCAGCGTTCATAAGCTCGCCGGTACAGCTCGCCCGCGGGGATCCGGCAGATCCGTTCCACATACTCCGTTTTTGTCGCGGTAGCGCCGGATTCGTGCTCCGGGTAGCCGCGCTGCAACAGCAGCCCGGGATGGGCATTGCGTGCATTCTGGAACGGCTCGCGCAGCACCGTGCGTATCAGGGCGATCATGCCGCATCGTCTCCTTCGGCCGTGCCGGTAGCATCGATCCGCAGCACGCCTTGCACGTAGCGCTTCATCCAACCAGCCGCCTCCAGCGCGCGGCGGGTCAGCAGCAACGTCTCGTTCAGATCGGCGTCGATCACGCGCTCGTGCAGACCGGTTGCACCCCCTTGAATCGTCGAAGATCCGCTGCGGGTCAAGACATCCACCAAATCTTCCAGCGCCGCGTAAGCATGTGGTTCTTTTTGCGCCTTTGCGAGCAGGAAGCCGGTGGTTTGAGCCAGTCCGTTCTGCAGAATCATCCCCGGCAGCTTGTGCACCAGCGCCCCGTATTTCTTGCGCTGTTCATCGGCCCTCCGGGCTTCCACACGCGCATAGGCGGCGCGGGCCACGCGATGGCTGCGCAGGTCCAACGACCGTGGGTTCCCCGCACTCACGCCGACACCTCCCGCCGCAACAGACGCACCAGCCCGCGCCCGACGCCAGCCTTGCCGCCCAACTGGAGCAATTCCTCATCCGGCAGGCAGGCGGCCAGCGCCCCGGCATCGCGATCGTCGCCTTGCCGGTTCGAGCGGGACAGCGCCTGCACACCCCAGAGCACGGATTCCGCGGGCAGGTTCTCCTCGTACCACAGCGCGCCGCGTTTCACGGTTCCAGTAGCCGGATCGATCGCGATCCGGGTACGAATCTCGGTCGCGGTCTCAGCGAGGTACTTCATGATGTCGTCGGGAAGCAGCGCGAAGCGGGTAACGAGGTCCGTCTGCGCGTCAGCATCGGTCGGATGCACGGCCTGCCCGATCCAGGCAGCCCAGGCACGCAGTGCCGCATCCTCCTGCGCGGGAAGATCGAGGTCTTCAAGGAACAACACCCCATCCTGCCGATTCACGGAGTCGGGGACGACCCGTGCCTGCCCCTCCCTGGGCTCGTTCGGAAGCGGTGGCGCCGCCTGCCCGGCGCGGACCAGATCCTGCCGATAACGGCGCAGGATGAAGGGGGAAGTGGCGTAACAGACGATGCCGGCCAGCGACCGCACCGGCAACAGCAGCAAGTGGGCATCCCCTACCGCGAGGGCGCCGGCAAAGGCGTCGGCCGCCCCACCGATCTCGCGAGGCCCGAACAACGCCGGCACATCCGGCTCGCGCTGTGGGTCGCCCTCCATCTGGGCGCGCAGCACACCGCGCAGCGAGGAGCCAGGCACGATCGGCAGGTGGGTGGCGCGAGCACGCGCGATCGGCAGGTCGACCACGTCGGCGGCCTGCCCCACGCCGCAATGCAGCGCGGACAGAGCATGGAGATGAAAGATTCGCGGTTGCATGGTGATGGTGTCCTTGTATTCGGTTGTTCCGTCAGTTCGAATCCGCGACCGGGGTCCAGGGTGCCGGCAGCGCCAGACCGAAGCCGTCGCGCCGGTCTTGCTCGTCGTCACAAACGCTGGCGAGCCACAACCCGCGCAGGGCCTCGAGCTCGGCATCGCCTGCCAGTGCGAACCAATAGGTCGCGCCAGCCGGCACCAGCTTGCGCGTGGGCCGGGGCTGCTGCCGGGCCAGATCCCATCCGGAGTGCGGCTGCCAGCGGTCCACGGCAGCGGCGCGCAGATGCAAGCGGGGCCTCGACGGGCTGGTTGCGTCGAACACGCTGTCCGGAGGCGCGCGATCCGCATCCAGCCATCCCGGGAGATACCCGGCGGCGAACACTGCCGGCGTGACCAGGGTGAGGCTGAGACCCCCTGCCCGCACGATATCCTCGAACCAGCCGTCCGGGGGTTGCGGCCAGGCACTCTCCGGCTCCGGCGTCATGGCCGCCAGCCGGCGCTCGCCGCCCAACGTCACCAGTGCCGCGCCGAGCGGCTCGGCACAGCGCGCGAGCAGGCGCAGCGGTTCGTCGCCGAATGTACCTGCGGCGGCGTCGCTCGGATCCGACGCGAATTCCAGGCCTTCGGTCTGGAACAGCCTGCCTTCCACCGCGGCCTGGCGGTCCCGATCGATCGCGACATGGGTGCGCCGGTCCCCGGCTGGCGGCGACCAGCCGCGCTGCTGCAGATCGGCATGCGCGACCTCTCCTCCACGCCGGAAATCGAGCCAGTCCTGCCATGCCCACCAACTCGGCCCCGGTCCCGGCTTGCCTTCCACCGGGCGCGACAGTTGCACCGGCAGCAGACCCTCGGGCAGGTCCGCTCCGCAACCCGTGTCGAACGGCCGCGGCTCGGCCCGAACGCAACGCGCCTGCCGGCCATGCCCGAAGTAGAGCGCATCCGCCGGCTTGGGCAGGAGCACGGTGGATCCACGCAGCAGCAGCGGCCCCGCCAGCGCAAGCCCGGTCAGGCGGGCGGCGGAAGCAGCCGCGGATTCGGCGTCCGGTGCCAGCGGAAACCCTACGCCCTGGGCGCGCGCCCAAGCCGTTCGCAGGCAACCCGCCAGGGTCGAGGGCGGCGGAAACCGGGCCGGGTCGACCCCGGTCCAGCCGTCGAAGGGCCGGCCCGAGCGTACGATGATCGGTGCCAGCGGCGTCAGACTCAGCGTGCGGCTGGGCCTGGCCGCGCCGGCAACATCAGCCGCTGCGCCAGCCCCCCCGGATTGCGGCACAGCGCTGCGACGCACTCCAACGGGCTGCGCCGGTTTTTCCTGCGGCTTCCGCGAGTAACGCGGCGGACCTTTTCTGTGTTTCTTCGCCATCAGCGTGTCTCCACATCGGCCCGGGTGCGGGCAGCGAGCCATCGGGCAACGATCAGGGTGTCGGCCAACTGCGCTAGCGGCACCACGCCGGCCCGAAGCGCGATTCGATCCTGCAGCTCGGGCGAGATCTTCTCGGCCCCACCGGCCCTGCGCGCCCGATCCAGCATCCGCTGGACCTCTGCTGCACGCATGCCCCGGGCCATCGCCCGGTCCTCGGGGCTTGCGTCACTGGCCGCGAGCGGCAGCCAGCACAGCCGTCGGTCGATCGCCCGCAGGTCGTAGGCGACGCGCGACGGCAGGCGCGCAGCGCGATAGTCTGCGGTGAAATCCTGGAGTTCGCGTAACGCCGCCGAGTCATTCCATCGCGCACGCCACTCGATCTCTCCACCCGAACGAATGCCCAGCACGATCCCCAGGGCGTTGCGCTGGTCCTCAGCGCCTAAGGCATCCCCCTTGGCCAGTTGCTCGGCCCGCAGCGCGCGGGCGCGCAGGCTGCCCAAAGGCTCCATCAGGTGGCCGACGCCCAACCCCACCGACAGCGTCGGTCGCTCGCCAGCGGGCAGCCCCAGGGCTTCCGCGACCGGCCCTAGCGCTGCGGAAAAACGATCGGCCAGCGCCTGGGCACAGGCGACGGCACTCTCGAGCGGCACCAGCGCCAGCACGTCGTCCCCGCCCGAGTAGATCGCATGCCCATGGTGTTCGCGCACCAGCCCGCGCACCTCGGAAGCGAAACCGTGCAGCGCTCGGGAGACCTTCCGCGACTGGTCCGGGCTCTGTGCCCGCGCCAGCAGCTTTCCCATCCGGTCGCCATCGGCCTGGAGAATCGCGGCATAGGGCACCGGTTCGCCGCAGCGGCGGCCTGCGCGTCCGACCTCCCGGCCGATCGCCGCAAGTTCACGGCGAAGTAGCAGCAAAGCTTCCCGTTCTGCCGGCTCCTGGGCCTCCTGCGCAAGCGCATTGCGCAGCCGGAAGCCGTAGAGCAATTGCGCGTCGAACGGGAAATCACCGTAGCAGCCGGCGTTGCCGCGCACCCGCGTCGCCAGACCTGCAGCAACCAGCGGTTCGTACGCGGCCCGCAGGCGTTGCAGTTGGTCGCCGGTCAATTGCCGGAGCCATGGATCGGCCGCGATCCGCGCGTAGGCCGTGAACTGTTCCGGATCCCCGGCCAGGCGCTTGATCACGCCGAGCGCATCGAGCTGCTCGCCACGTGACAGCGCCAACCGCCGTACCAGTGCCGGCACGGGCGGCTCGGGCAGCACCGTCTCGAAGCCGCCGTCCAGCGAGCACTTCGGCAAACCGGCGCCTTTCTCCTCGAGCCGGCTCGGCCCGAAATCGCGGGTGGCCTTGCGTGCGGCGAACACCGCACCCAGGCGCTGATTCATCTGGGCATAGTCCTTAGCGGCGCCGGTGTCCCCGGGCACCCAAGCCGCGAATACTTCCAGCACGTCCCGAATCTGTGCCTGCCAAACGTCGTCCCGAAGCGGGCCAGCGTTGCGCACCTTGGCCCGCGCGGTCACTCCCAGTTCGACCAGGCGCTGGACGGCGGCGTCTCGGGCCTCGGCACAGAGCGCCCGCAGCCGCGCCTCGTCGGCGGCCTCGCCCGGCGCAGCGCCTGCGAACGTGACCTCGGCACGCAGCACATTGGCAATGTTCGCCTCGTCGCCGGGGGCATCGAGCGGTTCGAGATCCCGTTCGGGATCGACGGGTGCCGGGAAGATCAGGCAGCCGGGGTGTGCCCGATGCAGCGCCCGCGCAGCGGCCCGCGCAGCCTCCGACAGCAGCCAGGAGCCGCACCAGAGATCGCGCGTCCGGCGCGCAGCTCCGATCAGGCCTTGCACGGGACCGAGCGAGACCGTGACGAGATACCGGGGCATCAACTCACCCCCTTGCGAAAGAACGCCAGAAAGGCGGTCAGCGGATCGTCGCCGTGCCCCTGCATCGGGTGAATACGCTCCGCGGTCGCGGCCTGTTCCCGGGTATCGACAGGCCAGGTCGCCAGCCCTCGATGGCCTGAACCCTTGAACTTCAGGCTGCCGCGCAGCGCCTGCTCCCAGCCGGGGAGCAACAACGCGGCGGGCCGGTAGCCCTCGCCATCCCAATAGGGGCGCAGGATCAGCGGGCTGGCCATGCGGTCGAAGTCGCCGTCGGGTTCCAGCGTCGAATTCTGCGGATCCCCTTTATTCTTGTCCTTGAATTGAAACACGATCGGCAACCCGAACGCGGCGCGCGGATAGCATCCCAACACCGGGTGCTCTGGCGCATGACCGGCGGAATGCGTGTTCGCCAGCCGCCGGATCGCATCGGCCTCGGGCCAATAGCTGCGGCCCGGGTCTTTCCGGTCGTTGCCTCGACGCCCCACGCCGAGGCCCTGACGGAAGTCTCCGAGACAATCGACCGCCGCGTTCCAGGCACTCGCCGCATCTTCGCCCCGCTTGCCCAGCACCAGCCGGCCACCCGCCGCCGCGACCTCGTCCACGGTCACGGGCTCCAGACCATCGACCCGCACCGCGCCCAGACCGCGCCGGGTCCGCGCGCCCACCCCTCCGAAGCTGGCCCACCAGCGCAACGCCTGCTGGACCCCGGGCCACTGTTCGTCCCCGCAGGCGATCCGCAACCGGAACCCCAGCCCCGGTTTCGCGACCTCCCTTGGGCGCTCTTCGATGGCGTGCCCGCCCGGGGCGAGCTTCCCCTGCGCCGGAAACAGCGCATAGGCATTCACGTCCCCGACGGGATCGGGAACACCCCGATACTTGCCATCATGCTTCTTCTTGAACTGGAAGGCCGGTAGCAACTGCGCGTTCGAGACGTCGGATACGCGTACGGACACCTGGCTGGCGCTGGCCGCCTTCGCGCCGATGCCGCCCCAGAGCGCCCTTTCAACAGCGAAGAGTTCGGCGGGGCTGCGCCCTTGCCGGTTCAGCAAGCGCCACCAGAACCGCCACTGACCGCGCAGTCCGCTGGGGCGGATCGGCAGCTCGCCATCCACCTTCCCCGCCTCGACACCGCCCCCGTACAACGGTGTGATCGTCCGGCTGACGAACACTCGTTCATTGCTTGGCGCAGCGCCGCATGCGTCGCGCCAGATCCGGGCCAATTGCTCCGGGTCGTTCTCGTGTGTGGGTTTACGCATTGTTTTGTCTCCATCCTGGATCTGGAAGGTGCGCCCTGAACGTATCGGCGTGAATCAAGCAGGTACCTCGGGGGGAATCGCTCCCGGCGTGGCGGTACACTGCACCGTTCGTGGACCACGCCGAGTTCGTCGAACCAGGCGGCGGTGCGCGCCAGGCATCTGCCCCATCCAGCGCCACTCCGCTACTTCCCGGGGTCTTGCACCGCGTCGAACCGAATCGCTTCCGGTTCCAGCCGCAGGCTGAAGCGGCCGTCGCGTTTGCCGTCGGCGTGAATCGCGTACAGGCGTGCGAGTTGGGGACCGAGATGCTGCCTGAGCGTGGCGTTGGTACGGGCCTTTCGCTGGTCGAAATAGTCGGCATCCATCCCGTTCTGCAAGGCCTCTTCCGCTCGCTCCAGATCGCCCGACATCGGACCGACGATGCGCTGGTATTCCGCCAGGAAGGGCCCCGAGAGTTCCGGGTCGCTGCGGCGCAGCGCATGGCCGCTGACTTGGCGCTTGCGCGCGAACAGCGCGTAGAACGCAAGTTCCGCCGGAGCCATCGGCAGCCGCTCGCCGCTGGCCTCGAGACAGCGGCCGGCCAGGTCGATCACCAGTTCCGGCGGCTCCAGCGCGCGGCGCGCGGCAGCCACCGTCTCGCTCAGCTGCGCGCCGCCCTCGACCAAGCGGGTCGGCAGGCCATCGCGCAGACTCACGAACGGGATTTCGGCCAACGTGACGCTGGCATCCGCCGTGTCCGCGAGTTTGTCGTTGCGGGTGGTAATCACCCGGCTGTAGGGCGTCGGGTAAAAGAAATCCCAGCTCGATTCGAACGGCTCGCTGACCAGCACGTGCGACAACCGGTCCTGCGGTCGACCAAACAGCGAAAGCGCATAGCCGGCGTAGTAGCCCATGGTCTTGCGCCCGCCGGCGATCGACACATGCAATGCGCTTTCCGGGTCAGCGGTGAACTCCCGTACCTTCTCGGTAATGAAATCCGCGGCACGCTCGTTGTCCTCGGGCGTTCGGATATCGGCCAGCGGGGTACCGCTGACGTCGCGCAGCACATGGATGGAATCGTTGCCAAAACGCAGGCCCGTCAACTCCAGGTCTTCGCACAGTCGGCGAAACCATCCGGGCTCACGGCTCAGCAAAGCCAGCCGCACGCGCTCGGCCCCTTCTTCGGTGGTGATCACATGCACTTCCGTGGGAACGCGATCGCGCCGCTGGCGCGCAAGGCCATAAAGCGTTTCCGTCACCACCTGCGGCGACAGGCCCGTTACGGCCAGCAGCACGCGCCGCGAGAATTCTTCCGGTTCCATCAGCAGATCCCTTCGCATCGGTCATCGTGGTGGGTGGAGCGCCGCGTCCCTGCAACTCCGTGGCTGCCCGAGTCCGCTGCTTCCTCGCTCCACCCGCAGCCAAGATTGCCCGTCCTGTACCCGAAAGGCCAACCCCGCAAGCTTACCGCTGCCGTCGCCCCCCTCCATTGCTTCTCACTTGCGGCAATCCGGCGCAGCTCCGGTGGCCATCACATGGCACGGGCTCCCATAGCTCCCTTCCGGCCAATTTCGTACTACGTGAATCCGCCGGGAAGCTGAGTGCCGGCAAGCGTCACGCCGATATCGAAGATGCGCCGGCCGAGCACCTGAGCCCGGCACCGGCGCGGGATTGGGTACACACGCACATCGTCCTTGACGGAATGAATGTGGCTGGATAGCTCCGAGAGAATCCGGTCAAGCCCGGACCCGTTGACCTCAAGCAGGTACACCGAGTACTGAATGCGCAGGCCATGTTCCTTTACCACCCTATGCACGCGGCGCAGACGCACGGGATCGGCAATGTCGTAGCAGAGGAGATAGCCCCGCTGCAGACTCGAGGAGTCCGCGCCTCGACGCCCTCCACCGGTGCGGCTTCGCCGCGCTTTCCACCGCCGTGGCCAGCGCTCAGCCAAGGGGCACCAACCACCGATGCAACGCATGCGTGAGAGCCCTGCCAGCCCGAGAAACAGCCGGTTCCGCCTGTTGCCAGATCAACGCCGGCATCTCGGGGCGAACGGGCCGTGCCTCGCGGCGGGTCGCCACGGTCCAGATGTGGCGGCGCTGTAGCCATTCCAACCGGTAGGGCTCCACTCGCAGCGCGAACAGGCGCGATAGGTCCGCGCCTAGATCGAATTCTCCGGACTGCCAGCCTTCGCTGTCGGCACCAAAACCCAAGTTCTGCAAATGGTCAGCCATCCATGCAGTGGCAAGTTCGCGGAATCGGCTTCGGGTGGCCTCTTCGGTCGAATCACCCACGAAGAACGTCCCCGTCTGACCGATCCATTGCCGCAGGCGTTGGGGATCGAGTGCGAGTTCGCGCGGGGCACCCAGATGCTTCACTACCATGGCAGCGATTCGCTGTTCGGTACGCTCCAGCCATACCTGGTAGCGAGGGCGCCACTCTGGCTGTGCCAGGAGATCGATCACCCGCTGGCGCAGTTCCGAGCGCTGGCCGGCATGGCCGACCACACGTGCGATGGCCTGCCCAGAGGGGTCATGCAGCACGATGGTGATGCCCCTCACTGCGCAGGCCAGAATGGCCTCGGTGGAGAATTCCACCGAGGCATCAGCAACGATTCGGGATACCCGTCGCAACGGGAAGTAGCGATCTGCCTGCCCTTCGCCCACCACACGCAGCGCCGGTCCATCCAGCTCCACCCGGAGGCCGGGCGTTTTCGGATCCAGAATCAGCGGCCGCGGCGGCTGTGCCTCGCAAGCGGGGGGCAGCCCACGCAACTCCCTGGGAGGGTTCGCATCCATGACAGTGATGAAACCATCCCGTCGAACGGAATCGTAGGCCTCGCAACCTTGTCGGAGCTCGGCGTAGCAAGTAATCGTCACAAGGGTCACGTGATAAAGAAGACGGGTGGGTCGACTGGTGGCGCACCGATTCCCAGGGTGCGTACGGGTGCTCGCCGATCCAGGTTCAGAACGAAGAAGCGGTCCGTTTGCTCGTCGATCACGGCCCGCACCCGGCGTAGCAGTTCCTCGCACTCAGTGTCGGTAAGAAAACACTCGAACACTGACTTCTGGCCACCCGTGGCATAGTCCCGGAGCACCCGGTGGGCCTGCCTCAGACGCCCCGGGTCGCTCACATCGTAGGCTGCAAGATACAGGCGTCTACGGGTCATTCTCGTGCCAACTGCGGATTCGGCCCGGGGCCGCCGGAAAGGCCGAGGCCGTGTCCGGTAGTCCCTGGCCGAAGTTCAGAACGGCAGATCCGGATCAGCCACTGCCGGCTGGCTCGGCGCGAGGCGGCTGAACGGTACCCGCTCGATGATACGGAAGAAGGTGAGCTTCTCCAGATACGGGCCGCCGGGAGGCGTGTACGCCACGCTGTAGCCACCCACGAGGGTGCCGGCCACGATCCCTTCTTCGCCCAGCCACGCGAGCATCTCGACCACAGCACCATCGGTCAGGCGACCGTACTTGCCCCGGAGCACATAGAACCCATCCCCGTTGCGCAGCGGCCGCGACACCCGCGATTCTGCCAGCCACTGCACGATTGCCTCGCGCCGGCCGCCCGGGTCGCGGGCGGGTTCCTGGGTTGGCGCGGGCCTGGGGTTAGCGTCCGGAGCGGTCTCCCCCGCTCTACCAAGATCCTGTTGCTCCCAGTACGACTCGTCCGCCTCGAGCTCCGATGGTTCCGGCCCCGCTTCCTCTTCCACGTGCGCGTAGTCGGGCTCCAGGTATCCGTAGTCCGGCTCGAGCTGGTGATCGTCAGGGCCACCTAGGTGTTCTTCCCAGAACTCGGAATCGTAGTCGTCGAACTGGTCGGTCCAATCAACGTTCTGAGGGTTCTCCCCTGGATCCAACATCTGTCGTTACCTCGCGTGAGCCAGGCTCTGCCGTTGCGGGCGGAACCCTTGGTTCTGTTGGCGACGAATGTAACGACACGGGTCCGATACTGACCCACTTGGCAAGCTTGCCACGCTTCGGCGCGATTCACCCAGGCGAGTGGCACGGGAAGCAGGGCAAGAGAATTCCTGAGTACCGTCTTCATCCCTTCTTCATCAGGGAAGTCGTTCTGACGATTGAACGCGGCTATGTATGCGAATACTGCGAAGTCTAAATCCCTTCTTCATCAGGGAAGTCGTTCTGACTGGCCAAGATGACGCCGGGCCAGCGCGCCAAGGCGGTCTTAATCCCTTCTTCATCAGGGAAGTCGTTCTGACCTTTAGATACGAAGAACTGGAGCCATTAGATGAGTCTTAATCCCTTCTTCATCAGGGAAGTCGTTCTGACTGGGCAACACCAGCACAAGGCGGAATTCCAAGCGTCTTAATCCCTTCTTCATCAGGGAAGTCGTTCTGACCTTGGGCAGTGGGCCGGTGTAGACCACCTTACCAGTCTTAATCCCTTCTTCATCAGGGAAGTCGTTCTGACCCAAAAGCTGGGTCAGGGACATCCTGACCTTCCGTCTTAATCCCTTCTTCATCAGGGAAGTCGTTCTGACGATGCCGAGCGCACGGCAGACTGGATGGTAAAGGTCTTAATCCCTTCTTCATCAGGGAAGTCGTTCTGACTCGATCTCGTAGGACGGCCAGATAGCCCAACGTGTCTTAATCCCTTCTTCATCAGGGAAGTCGTTCTGACGTGACCTGTTCGATCACAAGCTGGACGCGAATGGTCTTAATCCCTTCTTCATCAGGGAAGTCGTTCTGACTGCTGGCGAAGTTCAACCAGAAAGAGGTATAGAGTCTTAATCCCTTCTTCATCAGGGAAGTCGTTCTGACATCAGTCGACCGCGCTGATGCACGTCATCGAGCGGTCTTAATCCCTTCTTCATCAGGGAAGTCGTTCTGACGTCGCAGCCTCAACGCCTATGCTGGCATCAACTGGGTCTTAATCCCTTCTTCATCAGGGAAGTCGTTCTGACATCCGCCACCTATTATATGCCCGAGTCGGGTAGGTCTTAATCCCTTCTTCATCAGGGAAGTCGTTCTGACGGCCGGCAATGAAGCGCAAGTCGCCGAGATCGGTCTTAATCCCTTCTTCATCAGGGAAGTCGTTCTGACAAACCCGGCGGACGTACATGCTCAAACTGGCGGTCTTAATCCCTTCTTCATCAGGGAAGTCGTTCTGACCGGGGTCGAGTACTGGATCGCGGCCTGGATCGTCTTAATCCCTTCTTCATCAGGGAAGTCGTTCTGACGCTACTACGACGCGCAAACCCACGAGTTCGTAGGTCTTAATCCCTTCTTCATCAGGGAAGTCGTTCTGACTTCTATGAGGGTGAGGATGACCCCGCGAACTTGTCTTAATCCCTTCTTCATCAGGGAAGTCGTTCTGACACGTCGAGTCGGCCAGCATCGACAGAAAGCGAAGTCTTAATCCCTTCTTCATCAGGGAAGTCGTTCTGACGTATTCCCCGCTCGGGCTGGCCGCGCGGATCGTCTTAATCCCTTCTTCATCAGGGAAGTCCCCCTCTGTCAGCATAGAAGTCCGCTGGATTGGACGCAGTAAACTTAACCCTCGAGGGGGCGGAGAGAGCGGATGGAATGCCACGGTACAGCGAAGAGTTCAAAGCCAAGGTGGTCGAGAAGATGATGCCGCCCAATGCCCGGGCGGTGGCCGACGTGCACCGGGAGACGGGGGTGTCGGAACCCACCCTGTATGCCTGGCGCCGGGAGTTCCAGGACCGGGGGCATGCGGTGCCGGCGGATCCGGCGAACCCGGAATCCTGGAGTGGCCGGGACAAGCTCGCGGTGGTGATCGAAACCGCCGCGCTGAATGAGCAGGCGCTCTCGGAGTACTGCCGGTGCAAGGGTCTGTATCCCGAGCAGATCGAGCGCTGGAAGGAAGCGGCCATGGCCGGCAGCGCCGATCCCCAGCGGCTGACCCGGGACGAGCGTGCCGCCTGGCAGCAGGAGAAGAAGCGCGTGCGCGACCTGGAGCGCGAGCTGCGCCGGAAAGAGAAAGCCCTGGCCGAGGCAGCCGCCTTGCTGGTGTTGAAAAAAAAGCCCAGGCGATCTGGGGGGACGACGAGGACGCATGATCACGCCCGAGACCCGTGCCTTGGCGCTGGACCTGATCGACGAGGCGGTCGCCGCCGGTGCCCGGCTCACCCCGGCCTGTGCGGTCCTCGGCCTGACGCCGCGCACGCTGCGCCGCTGGCGCGCCCTCGCCGGCAGCGACACCGGGCTGGTGGACCGGCGCACCTGCACCCCGCGGGTGCCGGCCAACCGCCTGAGTGCCGAAGAGCAGGAGACGATCCTGACGGTCTGTAACGCGCCGGAGTACCGTAGCCTGCCACCGACCCAGATCGTGCCGCGCCTGGCCGACCAGGGCGTGTACATCGCGTCCGAGGCGAGCTTCTACCGCGTGCTGCGGGCCCATGACCAGGTACAGCGCCGGGGCCGGGCGGCGGCCCCACGGCAGGTGCCCAAACCGGAGGGGGTCTGCGCGACTGCGCCCAATGTTTGCTGGGCGTGGGACATCACCTTCCTGGCCTCTTCGATCCGGGGGCAGTTCTACCGCCTGTACCTGATCGAGGACGTCTTCAGCCGCAAGGTCGTCGGCTGGGAGGTGCACACCGAGGAAAGCGCCGAACACGCCAGTCGCCTGATCGAACGCGCCTGTCTCGCCGAGGGCGTCCATCGCCCGGGCCTGGTGCTGCACTCGGATAATGGCAGCCCCATGAAGGGTGCCACCATGCTCAGCACCTTGCAGCGCCTGGGTGTCGTCCCGTCCTTCAGTCGCCCCTCGGTGAGCGACGACAACCCCTACGCGGAAAGCCTGTTCCGGACCTTGAAATACACGCCGGCCTTTCCGCCTCAGCCGTTTGCCAGCCTCGCCGACGCCCGCGCTTGGGTCGCGCGCTTCGTCCACTGGTACAACGAGGAACATCGCCACAGCAAGATCCGCTTCGTCACCCCCGGCCAGCGTCATCGCGGGGAGGACATCGCGATCCTGGCGCACCGGCACCGGGTGTACCAAGACGCCCAACGCGCCAACCCGACACGCTGGTCGCGGCACACGCGCAACTGGACACCGATCGATCACGTCTGGCTCAACCCACCGAAGGAACATGCCCAAACGCCAGCCCTGATGGTCGCTCAGGCGGCATGAAAAAGCGGACAACTACGTTGACAAACACCGAAGTCGTTCTGACGCAGCCATGACGAACTTCGAATACTGGATCAACGTCTTAATCCCTTCTTCATCAGGGAAGTCGTTCTGACCGTGTCCGACGAACGAATTGGCTCCTGCCGGTGTCTTAATCCCTTCTTCATCAGGGAAGTCGTTCTGACATGTAGAACTTGTGCAGTCGCTGGCCGACAATGCGTCTTAATCCCTTCTTCATCAGGGAAGTCGTTCTGACTGTCCGACGAGGACAACGAGCCGGAAGGCGAGAAGTCTTAATCCCTTCTTCATCAGGGAAGTCGTTCTGACGGCAGGGATGATTCAATGGGATGGCCAGGAAGGGTCTTAATCCCTTCTTCATCAGGGAAGTCGTTCTGACAACAAGGCGCGCGCCGAAGCATTCGCAAACGATCGTCTTAATCCCTTCTTCATCAGGGAAGTCGTTCTGACCTGGTTGAAAGGTTGCGCGCTCAGCCAGAATCTCGTCTTAATCCCTTCTTCATCAGGGAAGTCGTTCTGACAGTTGTTGCACGCGCGCGTATTTCGGGCGCTGGGTCTTAATCCCTTCTTCATCAGGGAAGTCGTTCTGACGTCCCAATGGTCTCGCCAGGACGCGATCGAGGCGTCTTAATCCCTTCTTCATCAGGGAAGTCGTTCTGACCCTCGCCACTGGCAACAGCCAGCGCGGACTCGAGGTCTTAATCCCTTCTTCATCAGGGAAGTCGTTCTGACGAAGATCCCACGGCGCGGGGATACCACGGCGGCGGTCTTAATCCCTTCTTCATCAGGGAAGTCGTTCTGACTTTCTGCAAGGGTCGAGGAACTGCGCGCCGAACGTCTTAATCCCTTCTTCATCAGGGAAGTCGTTCTGACTGCATGCCTCGAAAACACATATGAATTCAACGGCTTGCAAAGGGGGTTCGCGGGTTTCACTGGGTGCCGGGGACTGATGCCTTTGCGAGCGTCTGAATCCGGGCCTCG
This sequence comes from Thioalkalivibrio paradoxus ARh 1, assembly GCF_000227685.2. Classification (GTDB taxonomy): domain Bacteria; phylum Pseudomonadota; class Gammaproteobacteria; order Ectothiorhodospirales; family Ectothiorhodospiraceae; genus Thioalkalivibrio; species Thioalkalivibrio paradoxus. The sequence goes on from NZ_CP007029.1 coordinate 1,981,760, forward strand.
TGCACGATGGTAGCCTACCGCGCGCGGGGCTGCATCCGCGGCCCGGGGCCCGCACGGAGGTACAGCTTCTCCTGTGTCTGTCACGGGCACCGAGCCCAGCTTGGTCAGCCATCCTTCGGCTGGCGCAGGCGTGCGAGGTCGTTCTGGCGTTCGGCCCGGGATTTCTTGCTCCACGGCAGCGCGCGTACCGTTTGCTGTATTGCGTCCGCTGCTTGCCGGCGCAGTTCCTCGGAACCCCAGTCCAACGCCGTTCTGAGTAGATCGACCCGGGCACTGGCGACTTGGCTGCTCGGGGCGAGCGTGCCGGCAGCCTGTTCCTGCGCCAGAGTGCTCAGCAGCGCGTCGATCTGACGTTCGTCTTCGCTCATCGAGGCCAGCCGCTGCGCGCGCTCGCGTTCTTTGCGTTCGGCTTCCTGCTCGGCGCGCGTGCGCTCGATTTCGCGTTGCCGCTCGGTTTCGAGTTCGGCGGCCAGCTTCTGGCGGTGGCTGGCGATCCGTTCGCGCCAGGATTGCATGTCGTCGGCGCGCAGTTGCGGCGGCCAATCGGCCAGTTCCCCGGGATCGCGAAACGACTCCACGAGCATCCAGCCAAACGGCAGCAGGCCTTGCTGGGTCTGGCGCTCGTCTCCGGCCAGCCAGAGTGTCTTGGCCTCGTCCATAAAATCGGGCGCGTCGCCCTTACCCTTGAGGATTTTGATATGCCGGACGCCGTTCAGCGTCACGGATTCCGCACCGCTGTGGCGGCCCACTCGCAGCAGGAACGCGCGATTGGCGTCCAGGGCCTTGCCCACCGGGCTGGCGAACAGGGTTTCGAGCCGGCGTTCCCAGTCGCGATCGACGTAGCCCATGTTCTTCATCAGGGCCATTTCGCGCTCGAAATGCGCGCGGTAGAAGCGGTTGCATGCGGCCGCGATCTCGGAAAACGTAAACACACGGGCCGGCCAGTTCGGGCTCTCGACTCCGGCGATGTCCTGGATGGAGAGCGAACCGCGGAACGCCCGATCCGCAAACGGCGGCAAACATTCAAGAAGCTGATAAAGCCCCTGCTGTTCCGCGCGGGACTGCAGCTGCTGGCCACCCCGCAGCACCGGCCTTTTCTTGCGGTTCAGCGCGAAGCGCACATCGGTGGCAAACCGGCCGGGCCGGACGACTGCGGCGTCGCTGATCCTGAGCATCCGCAACGGATCCCGCTCGAACGATCCCTCGAACAGGGATTCCTGCAGCCGCCGGTTTCCTTGCCGGTCCCGTTTCCAGTCGTCTGGAATCGGACGCCCCTCGTTGACCTGGTCGAGCAGCGCGGTGCGGATTGCGCCCTTCATCCCGCTGCCGGGCAAGATGGCGGAGCCCGTGGCCGCCGACCAGGCGGTGCGTTCGATCTCCAGCCGGTTCTGCACCGCGCGGCCCGTGGCCTCGTGCTGCGCGACCTGGCCGACCCGTTCCTGATAGAACGCCTCGACCGTGGCGTTTACCCGCACCTGATGCCGGGAAACGGCGATCAGCCGACGCCGATTGTCGTGAAAGAACGCCTGCACCGAGCGCAGCATGCGGTCGTCGGGCCGACCGGCCAGAATCGCGTCCAGGCGCCTGCGCTCGGCCTCCGGCAGTGCTTGTAAGGCCGCCAGTGCGTCGAACTCGTGCAGCGTACCGCCCTCGATCACGTATTCGGTGGGCGTGTAGTCCCGCCCCGTGCCCAGATGCACGGGCGAAAGCGGCGTGACCGCGAGCTCCCAGTGTTCCATCACGCTCATGCTGCCTCCCAGTTCAGCCGCACCGCGGCGCAGGGCGCGTAGCCCTGCTGCACCGTTTCCGGGATGGTCTTGGACATTCGGCCGGCGCCGCCAAGCCCCTGCCCCAGAAAGCCGGCGCGCGGCGGCGAGTCCATCGCGAACAAGCCTCCGGTACCCGCGAGCAGTACCGGTGTTTTGAACGGCCCGCCCCGCCCGTAGACCGCACGGTCGCCGTGCCGGCCGAAGCGCGTGAACACTTCGTAGAACGCGCGGTCCGGGCGCAGGCCGAGGCCTTGCGGCGCACACGGTGCCAGGGTGAAACAGGCGTTGGCGTCGGGGGCCGCTACCAGGGTGGCGGGGTCCGCTGCGGTCACGTCGAACTTGCCCAGCCCGATGCTGGCGTCGCGACCGTAGCCGGTGCGCCCGATATCGTCGAGCAGCGTAATCGCCTCGTCGCGGCCGATCCGTTCCGGATCCAGCAACAGATACAGATCGAGTTGCGTTCCCTGCGCATACCAGTACTGCGCCTGGGTATAGGGCGCGAACGCGCCGGGGCCGGTAGTGCCGCTGCGCCGGTCGATGCTGTTGTGCGGCTGGGCGCGGTGGCTCGCAAGCCGCGCCGGTGCCGATGTCCCGGCCTGTTGCCGAACCACGGCCGCGTCGTCCATCGCCTCGTGCAGCCAGTCCTCCACCGGACGGGCCAGTGCCTGAAGCGGTAGCCAGCGCCGCTTTTTGACCGCCTTGCGGTCGCTGTCCGGGATCGGCCGAAAGCGATACAGGGGCAGCGCCGGCCGGGGCAGGAATCCTGCCGGGAAGGCATCGGAGCACACCGCGAACGGGCGTCCCTGCGTGTATCCATCGAGCAATTCCCGCAGGTGTTCCTCGCCTCGGCGGTTGCGCACGGCCCAGCACAACTGTCCGAACAGGGTGTCTCCCCGCAACGGTCCCCCGAAGGCGGACCGGGGGCGCAGCGTGAGGCGCAATGTTTCCATGGCGGGCATCGCGTCAGACCGCGACGGAGGCCAGGCGATCCTGCAGCGTTTGCCCGTCCCAGGTCAGCGCGTTGAAGCGCAGCTTGCCGTAACCGCGCGAGCCGGATCCGCCGATTCCGGTGAGTTCGAGCAGGCGCAGCCCGCGCAGGATGTCGGGCATCAGGTCTTCGCCGTCGATCACCTTCAGGGTCAGCCGGAAATCGAAGCGGGCGCCGGCCGGCACGCGCTCGGTGTTCCGGGGGTTGTCCGCGACGCCCTTGATGCGGTCGATCATGTTTTCGAACTTGGTCTCGGTGAGCAGCAGGTTCTTGCTGCCCATTTCGCTCACCCAGGCCGGGTCGAGGTCGCAGTCCCAGAAAGCGAGTCGGGTCGGCCCGATCGACGCGATCAGTTCTTCGTTCTGACCCGAGCCCTCGGGTGCGCCGCCGAAGAGTTTCAGGATGCTGCGCCCCGCCTCTGCCGCCTGTTCCGGCAGCGCCTGCAGGTGCCTGAACCCGAGCGGCTTGCCCTGGGTTGCCTCCACCACGCCGGCACGCCATTCCAGCAGGCTGCGCATCTTGCCCTTCAGGCTGGAGCCGGGAATGTAGGGTTCGTGGGTGAACGGGTTCTTGATCACCGGGTTGTCGGTGCCACCGATGTGCATCTCGGTGTTGCCGCTGCCGATGTGCAGACCGGAGATCAACTCGATCTGGCCCCGGATCTCGCCGATGTGGGTGAGCTGCATGGCTTCGTTCTCCTTTTCTCGTCAGCCGCTCGGGCGTTCCACCTTGTAGAAGCCCATGAAGGCCTCGAAGAAGAGCTTGAAATTGCGCAGCACGGAAGGGCTGGTGACCTGCCCGAGGCAGTGATGCATCAGGTCCACGAAATTGCGGTCCACGTGCTTGCGCCCCTCGGCATACGCGGCCTTCGCGTTCAGCATGCGAATGAACGGCAGGTACTCGTGGAACCGGTCCTCGTCACGGCGTACCTTCTCTTCCCACATCACCAGTTCGTCGTAGAACTGCCGCAACTGGGTCGGCTTGTTTTTCTGGTTCTTGCGGTCCCCCGCCACCTGTTGCGCGGCCCGGCGGGCAACGTCGTCGAACAAATCCGGCGGCAGGTGGCCGCCCTCCGGGGGGCTGAGCTGGATGCGCGAGGTGTCCAGGCGCTCGAACGGCGCCGGTCCCTTGCCGCCGCCCGGCCCGCGGCGGCCACCGCCAAACGTACCCCGCCTGCGATCGCCCTGTGGTGTTCCTTGCTGCGCCATGGCCAACTCCTTCAGTAACGGTGTTGATACAGGTAGGGGAAAAGCGCCAGTTTGAATGTGCTGCCAAAGCGCTGGATGCCACCGCCGAGCAGGGTGCCCAGACGCTGTTGCCAGAGATTGCGCGCGGCGGGGGACATCCCGCGGTGATGTTCGAGCATGCGGCGTGTTCGGTAGACGAAACGCGAGTTCCACAACGCATCTTCGATGCGGCCTTCCCCGCGTTGCAGGCGCCCGGCCATGTCGGCCAGGCCATGCAAGCCATAGAGGTAACTCGTGCTGAGCGCGATTTCGCCGCTCGCAGCCGCCAGTTCGTCGTGCAGCCCCCACAGGGTTTCCCAGTCCTCCCAGGACACCGTGTAGCCGAAACAGGTCAGCGCGTCCTTCACATACTCTCCGGCCTCGTTCTGCCGTGCCTTCGCCTGGTCCAGCGCCTCGTCGGCCAGCGCGCCCATCTGGCGAATCGGCAGACCCGGCTTGGTCATCGCCAAGCCGGCGGAGAAGTGGATGCCGGGATTCCCGGCGACGTAGCGGGCAAACTCGCGGCGCATCTCGCGGGCCAGCTGCATGGTGCTGCGCCAGGGTCCGATCAGGAAGAAGTCGTCGCCGCCGGCAAAGACGGTATAGGCGGAAGTCCGCTTCTGCTGGCAATGCCAGGGCAACCAGATCGCGAAGAACGCATTCATCTGCCGCGACAGCGCGGCCATCTTCGCGAAGGTGGGCGGCTCCAGCCCCGTTTCGAAGATCGCACCGAGGTTGTCGACATCGCCCTTCAGCGTGACCAGCGCCTCGATGCCGCGATAATTCCCGGCGGCGTCCGGCTCGCGGTCGTCGCAGGCGAGGTGCTCCAGGGTCTTCGGAGCCTGCGGTTCCAGCCCTTCCCGAAGTTCTGCCGGCAGGCGCTGGTAACGTCCCTGTTCCCACTCGTTCTGGCTGCCGAACCGCGGCACGTACCCGTTGATAAAGCGCCGGGCATAGCCCGAGAACAGCGGTGTATCCTCGCGGTCCGGGAGGCTGAAATCCCAGGCGCGGCGCAGGTTGCCGTTGCGCGCGGCCATGCCGAATCGCCCGGTCTGGTCGTCGCCACCGGTAAACTGCACGGCATAGCCGAACACCGGCAGTTCCAGCGTGTTGTGGTCCAACGAATCTCGGGTGATCAGCAGCCGTTGCTTCCCTGCCAGATGGCGGCCCACCGCGATCTGGTCCGCAGCCAGACGGCTGACAGCGACCCCGTTTTCCCGGCGCGTCGCCGGTGCGCGCCCGTCGATCTCGCAGACCCCGAGTGCCGGGTCGAAGCGATCCAGGAAGCCCTCGAACAGCGGCGCCGGCGCGCCCGCCGCGCACAGGTCGAAGCGCCGGGCCTTGGCCTGTTGCAGCGCTTCGAACAAACGCTTGATCAGGCGCTGGAACGGGGCCTCGGCCGCATCCTTGCGGCGCAGGAAATCGTTGCAGCAGGCGGGGAGCCAGGCCAGCCCGATCCCCGACTCGCCGAAACAGTGTTCGAGGAACCAGGCGTCGAGTTCGCGTTGTACGCGCTGCAGGGCCGCCACGGTCTCGTCGGTATTCGGGGCGACGATCAGGAACTTGCCGGCCGCGTTGATCACCTGGCTGGTCGGAGGCAGCCCCAGGGTATCGAGGATGCGCAGTGCCGCGCATTCCGTGAGCAGCGACACGTAAAACGATCGGCCGCGCAGCAGCCTTGCCGCACGCTTCTGCGTCTCGCCGCCGCTGGCGAAGATGAACTCCTGGATGCCGAAGAGATCGCCCTGGATCAGCAGCAGTTTCGGTTCGTCCCAGTCCGGGCGATGCCAGTCCGCCAGGCGTGCGCGAACCTGCGCGCGATCGTCGTCGCGATCGTGATGGTAGCGCCAGAGCGCGGTGGCCAGCGCGGCGGTGGTGCGGGAATGATCGTATAGCGAGACATCCGGGCGGGTGCCGAACGCGGTTGCCGACGGGATCGCCTGCGTGTAGCAGGCCCAGGCGGAGTCGAAGTGATCCAGCCACAGCGGCCAGTTACCGCGGTGGCTGGACGGGATCGCGTCCAGCGCGCCGCGGAACGCATCCCACAGCCGTGCATACTCCCGCTGAGCGACGGTGTTGTCTGCGGTTTCGTAGCCCGCCGCAGCCACCGGGAAGATGGCCTGCACGGAGAGCGGCTGCAACGGGTAGCGGTAATGCAGATCCTGCCGCCGCACCCTGCCCCGGTCGGTGCCGGCCGCAACCTGTTCGAACAGCGTGAGCTGGCGGGCGGTGAAGTGGTTGCGGCCCTCGCGCGTCTGGTCCTTCGACCGGTTGTACTCGTCGAAGGCCTCACGCTCGAAACCGGAAGCGACCCGGTCGGCGGTGGCCACGAGCCATTGCAGGTAGGTTTCGGGCTTGTGATGCCGGCTTGCGGCATTCACGATCGAGTCGTCGACATCCGGGGCGTTCCACGCCGCAAAGGGTGCGATGTCGCGGCCCACGAGCTCGGGGAAACGGCGTTCGATCAAGTCCCAGGCCAACGCCGTGTAGGCGGCATGGCGGTGGCTGTGCCAGCCGCGACCGCCGGCCTCGTGGTAGGGGCAATACTGCGTGAGGTGGGTATCGAGCCGGTCCGGCGGCACTTCCAGCCGCGCGCGTTCGGCGAACTTTCCCAGGTCGTGCAGGTAGGCGGCCAACGCCACCCGGCAGGATGCGTCCAGCAACGGATGCTGCGCTACGGGCTCGTCCATCTCCCTCCCCCCATCCAGTGGTCCAGCGGTCCCAGCCCGCGTCCCTGACCTCGGCACCTTGCATCAATGCACCACGAGGGGCAAGCCTCGCAAGCTTGCGGCGCGCCGGGAGTCTGGCCGTCAATCCATGGAGGTTCGGGCAGCGGCGCGGGCTGTCACACGCTTTCACCCCGACCACGCCACCCGCGCGCCCGAAGCATGCGGCGCTGCGACGCCGCATTGACCTGCTGGCGTGTCTGTCCGATTCTTATTGGCAGGAATCCGACGCAAGGAGCGCGCAATCGTGTATATCCAGACCCGACGCACCGGTGAAACCCTTGTCCTTGGGGACGGGATTCGCATCACCGTGGTGAGCATCAAGAACGAGCAGGTTCGGATCGGCATCGCCGCAGCACGAGACGTGAAAGTGCTGCGCAAGGAACTGGTGCGGGACCCCACCGACGACGGCGCTGCCCAACCCTGAGTTCCCGACCCATGGCGGGGGAACAAAAAAGGCACTCAAAAGTGCCTGATTCCTCGTAGAGAGTGGCGGAGAGAGAGGGATTCGAACCCTCGATGGGCTTTTGACCCATACTCCCTTAGCAGGGGAGCGCCTTCGACCACTCGGCCATCTCTCCGAACTGGGGGCAAAGGATACGGGGTTGGGGGCCAAATGGGAAGAGCAGATCCGCCGGCGCCAATCGCGCGCCGAACTTCCACGAGCCCTGAAAACCACTCCAGGGCCTGCAGTCGCCCATACCCGTTCAGCCTCAGTTGGTACTGGCTTTCGGGTCGTCGGACACGCCGGGATCTCCGCCCTCGCCGCGGCTCTCGCGCTGGATCCGCTCGTAGATCTCCTCCCGGTGGACGGCGACGTCCTGCGGTGCGTTGATCCCGATCCGAACCTGATTGCCCTTGACACCCAGCACCGTCACGGAGATCTCTTCTCCGATCATCAAGGTCTCGCCCACGCGTCGCGTCAAAATAAGCATGCTGTTCTCCAGACTGCCTGTATCGTGTCGGACGGTTTCGGTCGCCCGCTTGCCGTTGTTTCCGCCGTTACCGGTCCGTGGATTGACCGGTCGGTTCCTGCTCGAGTTCAAAGGCATCGTGCAACGTACGGACACCCAGCTCTAAGTACTTCTCGTCCACCACTACGGAAATCTTGATCTCGGATGTGGAAATCATCCGTATGTTGATGGATTCACGGGCAAGTGCCTCGAACATGCGGCTCGCAATACCCGCATGCGACCGCATCCCGACACCGACCACCGAGATCTTCGCGATCTTGGTGTCTCCGGCAACGTTGCGGGCACCCAGTTCGCCGGACACCTGTTCCAGTATGCCCAGTGCCTTCTCGTAATCGTTTCTGTGCACCGTGAAGGTAAAGTCCGTGGTGTTGTCGGCGCCAACGTTCTGCACGATCATGTCGACTTCGATATTCGCGTCCGCGATCGGGCCCAGGATCCGGTAGGCGACACCCGGCTGGTCCGGCACCCCCTGTATCGTCAACTGTGCCTCGTTCTGGTTGAACGCGATACCTGCCACCAGCGCCTGCTCCACGCGGCCTTCCTCCGTTGTGATCAGTGTCCCCTGACCTTCCTCGAACGAGGACAATACCCGCAGGGGCACATTGTATTTTCCGGCAAACTCCACTGCGCGAATCTGCAACACCTTCGAACCGAGACTGGCCATCTCCAGCATCTCCTCGAAGGTGATGCGCTCCAGCCGCCGCGCACGCTTCACGACTCTCGGATCCGTGGTATAGACACCGTCGACGTCGGTATAAATCCGGCATTCGTCGGCATTCAGCGCTGCCGCCAGCGCCACCGCGGTAGTATCGGATCCGCCACGTCCCAGCGTGGTGATCGCGCCTTCTTCGCTGATGCCCTGGAATCCCGCCACCACGACTACGCGCCCGGCTTCGAGATCGCCACGAATGCGGCTGTCGTCGATGCTGCGGATACGCGCTTTATTATGGGCGCTGTCGGTCAGGATGCGCACCTGCCCTCCGGTATAGGAACGCGCAGGGCAGCCATATGCCTCCAGTGCCATGGAAAGCAACGCGATCGTCACCTGTTCACCGGTAGACAGCAGCACGTCGAGCTCCCTTCCCTCTGCACGGGGATGGAGTTCGCGCGCAAGACCCAGCAGGCGATCGGTTTCCCCGCTCATCGCGGATACCACCACGACCAGGGAATGGCCATCGCCGCGAAGCCGCAACGCGCGTTCGGCGACGTTCCGGATACGCTCCGGCGTTCCGACCGACGTACCTCCAAATTTCAGAACCAACAGGGACATGAGGCGTTCTCGATTCCAGTTCAACGCAAGCAAGACAACCGCTTACTGATCATCACGAAAGCTCCGTGGAAGGCCGAACCACTGCTCAGCCCGACCGCCGCCGCGAGCGAGGCAAGTCATCCCTGCGAGTCGGTCGGACCGACGGCGATGGGTCGCGACGCCCCGTAACGCTGCGCTCGCGGCCAAAGGCTGCGTTCCGCGCGATGACGGTGGCGGCGGATTCTGCCATTTCGCACTGGCGGAGCTTTCGCGATCTCCAAGACCATGTATTCGAATATATCTTTATAACTATTACAATATAGCTTTTGAACTATTACCCGACTCGAATAAAACGGAGTACAAAGGCCGTGGCCGTTCCCAAAACAGGCTGGTCGCGATCAACCGCCGGCGCGTTCGCGCACCCAGCTCTCCACCGAGGCCAGTGCCGCGTCGAGTTTTTCCGGCTCCTGACCGCCCGCCATCGCCATATCGGGCCGACCGCCGCCACGCCCTCCTACCTGCGCCGCGACGAAGCCTACCAGTTCCCCTGCCTTGATCAGCCCGGTCTGCGCCTTGGTCACTCCGGCGACCAGACTCACCTTGCCTTCCGGCGTCACGGTGGCCAGCACCACGGCCGCGGCCCCGAGCTTTTGCTTCAGCTGATCGACCATCTCGCGCAGCGCCTTGGGCTCGACGCCGTCCACACGCGCGGCCAGCACCCGCAGCGGGCCAAGATCGATCGCCTGGCTAGCGAGATCGCTGCCGGCCTGGCTCGCGAGCCGGCTGCGCAACGCCTCCAGTTCCTTCTCCAGCTCCCGGTTGCGGTCGACCAGGCCCTGCACCTTGTCCACGACTTCCCCGCGGCCGCCCCGGACCAGGTCCGCGACCCGGTCCAGCGTGCCGACCTGCTGGTCGACCCAGGCCTGGGCCACGCTACCGGCAACCGCCTCGATGCGGCGCACACCAGCGGCCACGCCGCCTTCCGACACGATCCGGAACGGGCCGATGTCGCCGGTGCGCGCGACGTGGGTGCCGCCGCACAGTTCCGTTGAGGAACCGATGGTGAGCACGCGTACGCGTTCGCCGTACTTCTCGCCGAACAGCGCGACCGCGCCCGAGGCCAGTGCCGATTCGATGTCCATCAGCCGCGTGTCGGTCGGCACGTTGGCCAGGATCTCGGCATTCACCTGCGCCTCGATCTGCCGCAGCTGCTCGGCCGACACCGGCTCGAAATGCGCGAAGTCGAAGCGCAGCCGTTCCGCATCCACCAGCGAACCCTTTTGCTGGATATGCCCACCCAGCTGGTCGCGCAAGGCCTTGTGCAGCAGGTGCGTCGCCGAGTGGTGCCGGCGGATCGCATCCCGCCGGGGACCGGCCACGCTGCAGCGCAGGGTCATGCCTCGCTCGATGCGCCCCGCGCGCACCTGTCCGACATGCAGGTGCGCCGAATCCTGCTTGCGCGTGTCGCCGACTTCGAAGCGGACACCCGACGCGCTCAGCGTGCCGATATCGCCCACCTGGCCGCCGGATTCGGCGTAGAAAGGCGTGCGGTCGAGCACCACGATGCCGCCCTCGCCGAGTTCCAGCGCGTCGACCGGCTCGTGGTCGCGGAACAGCGCAACGACCCGGCCCTCGTCCTCCAGCCGCTCGTAGCCGGTGAACTCGGTCGCCACGTCCATCCCCGGCGCCTGGGCGGTGTCCATCGTGAAATGGCTGGCCGCCCGGGCGCGGTCGCGCTGCTCCTGCATCGCGCGTTCGAAGCCTTCCAGATCGAGTTCGAGGCCGCGCTCGCGGGCGATGTCGCCGGTGAGGTCGACCGGAAACCCGTAGGTATCGTACAGCAGGAAAATGGTCTCGCCCGGAATGGTCGAACCCTGCAGCCGGCCGAGATCCTCTTCCAGGATCCGCACTCCTTTTTCCAATGTTTCCAGGAACTTCATCTCCTCTTTCCTGAGGACTCTCTCCAGGTTTTCCTGCCCTTCTGCCAGTTCCGGGTAGGCCTCGCCCATCGCCGAGACCAGCGCCGGGATCAACCGGTACAGGAAGGCCTCGTCGCAGCCGAGCTTGTGTCCGTGGCGGGCGGCGCGGCGGATGACCCGGCGCAGCACGTAGCCCCTGCCCTCATTGCCGGGCATCACCCCGTCGGTAATCAGGAATGCGATCGAACGGATGTGATCCGCAATGACCTTCAAGGACGCAGAATCGAGATCTTTTGTTCCCACGATCTCCGCCGCGGCATGGATCAGGTCGCGGAACAGGTCGATCTCATAGTTGGAGTGGACGCCCTGCAATACCGCAGCGAGGCGTTCGAGCCCCATGCCGGTGTCGACCGACGGATGCGGCAGCGGGGTCAGGTTGCCACTGCTGTCCCGGTCGTACTGCATGAACACGAGGTTCCAGATCTCGATGTAGCGGTCGCCATCCTCGTCGGGCGAACCCGGCGGGCCTCCGGCGACTTCCGGACCGTGGTCGTAGAAGATTTCGGTACAGGGGCCGCAGGGGCCGGTGTCCCCCATCTGCCAGAAGTTATCGGAACTGCCGCCGGGCTTGTCGCCGATACGCAGTACGCGCTCCGGCGCCACGCCGATCTCGTTCACCCAGATCGCGTAAGCGTCGTCGTCGGTCTCGTATACCGTGACCCAGAGCCGATCCACCGGGATCTCGATCGTTTCGGTCAGGAACTCCCAGGCATAGGCGATCGCTTCGCGCTTGAAGTAGTCCCCGAAGCTGAAGTTGCCGAGCATCTCGAAGAAGGTGTGATGCCGGGCCGTGTACCCCACATTCTCCAGGTCGTTGTGCTTGCCACCGGCGCGCACGCAGCGCTGGCTGCTCACCGCTCGGGTGTACGGCCGCTTCTCACGCCCGAGGAACACCTCCTTGAACTGCACCATTCCCGAATTGGTGAACAGCAGGGTGGGATCGTTGCCTGGAACGAGCGGACTCGACGGCACTTCCACGTGGCCGTGGCGAATAAAGAAGTCGAGAAAACTCCGGCGAATGTCGGCGCTCTTCATGAAATCGGATGCATGTTGCGGAAACGCACAGATTACCACGCGGATGCAACACTTGCGCAGATTTCATTCCGAAGAATGCTCGCTTTCCCGCCATCGGGCGAGCCCTGCATTCGCCGTAGCCGCCGCAAAACCGCGCTGCAGCAAATAGCGCAGAACGCGCTTGCGGTCGTCGGCGGTCGCAGGCGGCAGACCGAAATGCCGCCGCGCCTGATGCATCGCCTGCGCCGGCCAGTCTGCTTCCAGCGCCTCGATGGCATGGTCGATGTCGGCCGCGTCAATCGCGTGTTGCGCCAGTTCCGCGCGTATGCGCGTCTCTCCATAGCCCTGGAACAGCCGGTGGCGCGCCATCGTTTCGGCAAAGCGCCGTTCGCTCAGCAGCTCCTCGGCGACCAGGCGCTCGACCCCGGCGCCGGCCGCGTCGGCGGTGAATCCCCGCTGCTGCAGTTTCCGGGTCAGCTCGAGCACGCCATGCTCGCGCCGCGCCAGCAGCCTTAGCGCGGCGGCATACGCGTCGTCTGGATCATCCCTCGGCGGTTTCGGCTTCGGCCTGCGCATGCGAACGTTCCGGGAGATAGCGTTCCCGCAGCGCCTGTTCGATCTCGTTCGCCATTTCGGGATGTTCCTTCAGGAACTGCCGGGCATTCTCCTTGCCCTGCCCGATGCGTTCGCCTTTGTAGCTGTACCAGGCGCCGGCCTTGTCGACCAGGCCCTGCTTGACGCCGAGTTCGATGACCTCGCCGAGGCGCGAGATGCCCTCGCCGTACAGGATCTCGAAGAACGCCTCCTTGAACGGCGGCGCCATCTTGTTCTTGACCACCTTCACGCGGGTCTCGTTGCCGACCACCTCGTCGCCGCGCTTGATCGCGCCGATGCGCCGGATGTCCATGCGGACCGAAGAATAGAACTTCAGCGCATTGCCGCCGGTCGTCGTCTCGGGACTGCCGAACATCACGCCGATTTTCATGCGGATCTGGTTGATGAACACGACCAGGGTATTCGACCGCTTGATATTGGCGGTGAGCTTGCGCAGCGCCTGCGACATCAGCCGGGCCTGCAGACCGACGTGGGCGTCGCCCATTTCGCCCTCGATTTCCGCCTTCGGCGTCAGCGCGGCAACCGAGTCGACGACCACCAGGTCGACCGCGCCGCTGCGCACCAGCATGTCCGCGATCTCCAGCGCCTGCTCGCCGGTATCCGGCTGCGCAATCAGCAGTTCATCGACGTTCACCCCGAGCTTCTGCGCATAGCCGGGGTCGAGCGCGTGTTCGGCGTCGATGAACGCCGCGGTTCCGCCGAGCTTCTGGCACTCGGCCACGACCTGCAGCGTCAGGGTCGTCTTGCCGGAGGATTCCGGGCCATAGACCTCGACCACGCGCCCACGCGGCAGCCCGCCGATCCCCAGCGCCACGTCCAGCGCGAGCGAGCCAGTGGAGATGACCTCGATATCGCGCACCGCGGTGCCGTCGCCCATGCGCATCACGGCACCCTTGCCGAACTGCCGTTCGATCTGCCCCAGCGCGGCGGCAAGCGCCTTCTTGCGATTCTCGTCCACTGCGTCCTCCATGGTGAATGCGGTCGTTCCGACGGCGCCCGAGTATCCCACAACCGTCAATGCCAGCCCAAGCAGCCGGCCGCCCCTCAGGTGCATGCACAGGAACGGGGCGGAGTCATTCTCCTGCCAGTTCGTGCTCCAGCAGCTGCCCCAGCGCCCAGGCTGCCGCCGCAGCGCGCACCGCGGCGCGGTCGCCGGGGAATACCCGGGATTCGGTGCGCGCTGTGCCGCCCCGGCGCATCCAGCCGAACCAGACCAGGCCGACGGGCTTCTCCAGCGTCGCGCCGCCGGGGCCCGCGATCCCGGTCACCGACAGCGCAAGATCCGCCGTGCTCCTCTCCAGCGCTCCGGCGCACATTGCGGCCGCCACCGGCTCGCTCACTGCACCCCAACGTTCCAGCAGGCCCGGATCCACGCCGAGCAACCGCACCTTCGAGGCGTTGCTGTAGGTCACCCATCCGCACTCGAACCACGCCGAGCTGCCGGCCAGATCGGTCAGCGCCGCGGCAATCCCGCCGGCAGTGCACGATTCGGCGGTGCACACCCGCAGGCCGCGCGCCTGCAATTGCCGCGCGAGCACCGCCACGACCTTGGCTACCGCATCCGCCATCGATCCTTCCCCGCACAGGATCCGACCACCATTCGCCGCAACGCGTGCTGCCACGACGGGCGTTCGATTGCCATCTCGCGCGCCCGTCGCCAGGACCACGCATGGCAAACGCTACCGGACTGGACCGTCGACCTCAACGCCGGCTCACCGCGGGTTTGCGGCCTCTGGTCTTGGACCGAGCCAACGGACCGTTCTCGCGCCCTCGGCGACCCCGGCGCATGGCACCAACTGCCCGACGGAACCGCATCGGGGACGCGAACCCGGGATCCCTTGCCGCTATCATGCGCGTTCGTGGCCGACGCAGCCCCGACCCGGGTGCGCCGAGGTGGCAGGCGCGCGACCCGGCCTGCCGGCACGGCCACACGCCGCGCCGCGGCGTGACAGCGACCAGGCACGCGCTGCGCAGCCAGCGCGTGCGCCAGCACAGGCGAGTCCCAACGTGACCGAATCCGATCCATTGACCGCGCACACCCCGATGATGCAGCAATATTTGCGCATCAAGGCCGAGTACCCGGATACGCTGCTGTTGTACCGGATGGGCGATTTCTACGAGTTGTTCTACGACGACGCCCAGCGGGCATCGGCGTTGCTGGACATCACCCTGACCCGGCGCGGCGAGTCCGCGGGAAAGCCGATTCCGATGGCAGGCATTCCGGTGCACACGCTGGAGAGCTACCTCGCGCGCCTGATGAAGAAGGGACTCGCGGTGGCGATCTGCGAGCAGACCGGGGAACCGGGGGGCGGCAAGGGCCCGATGCAGCGCGAGGTCGTCCGGATCGTGACTCCGGGTACCCTCGCGGAAGAGGCGCTGCTCGATGCACGCGAGCTCAACCTGATCGTGGCCGTACGTCCCCACTCGGCCGAGGACCCCGACGGGCCTGCGGGCATTGCAGTGCTGGAGTTCGCCAGCGGGCACTTCAGCGTGCTGGAGGTGGCCGACGAGGCGGCACTGCAGGCCGAACTGGCGCGGCTGAACCCGGTCGAGTGCCTGGTGCCCGAGGGCTGCAGCGAAAGGATTCCCGACAGCCAGACGCTGCCCGAGTGGCATTTCGACCCGGTCTCCGCTGCCCGCGTGCTGACCGCGCATTTCGGCACCCGGGATCTCGCCGGGTTCGGCTGTGACGATCTGCCGTTGGCGCTGGCCGCCGCCGGTGCCCTGCTCGGCTACGTCCAGACACGCTACCGCGGCGAACTCGGCCACATCACCGGGCTGCGGCGCGAATCGCGCTCGGCCACGCTCGAGATGGATCCCGCCACGCGCCAGAATCTCGAACTGACCCGCACCCTGTCCGGGGAGCGCGGCGGCAGCCTGCTGGCGCTGCTCGACTGCACGCGCACGGCGATGGGGGCGAGGCTGCTGGGGCGCTGGCTGGGGCAGCCGTTGCGGGAGCGGGCACCGATCCGCGAACGGCATGCGGTGCTGCGCGAATTGATCGACAACGGCGGCTACCGGGACCTGCGCCAGCTGCTGGCTGGGGTCGCCGACTGCGAACGCATCGTCAGCCGCATTGCGCTCGGCACTGCGCGCCCGCGCGACCTGGTCGCGCTGCTGGCCGGCCTGGAACGCCTGCCGGCGCTGCATCAGACCTTGCCGGGGGACCTGCCACCGTCGCTGCTGAACGGAATCCGCGATCGGCTGCAGCCGCGCGCCGCGCTGGCCGACTTGCTGCGCCGCGCGCTGGAGGAGCAGCCGCCGCTGCGCGTCAGCGACGGCGGCGTGATCCGCCCGGGGTTCGATCCCGAACTGGACCGCCTGCGCGGCATGCAGGCCGATGCCGACCGTTTTCTGCGCGCGATCGAGACCCGGGAGCGCGAGGCCACCGGGCTCACGCAGATGAAAGTGGCGTACAACCGCGTGCATGGCTACTACTTCGAGGTGCCGCGCACGCTGTCCGACCGGGTGCCCGCGCGGTTCGTGCGCCGGCAGACGCTGAAGAACGCCGAGCGCTATACCACCGAGGAACTGAAGCAGTTCGAGGACGAGATCCTCTCGGCCCGGGATCGCGCGCTGAGCCTGGAACGCGAATTGTTCGAACGGCTGCTCGAGGATCTGCAGCAGGAGGTCGACTCGCTGCGTGCGTTCACCGACGCGCTGGCCGAACTCGACGCATTCTGTGCGCTTGCCGAGAACGCCGTGCAGCGGGACTGGGTCTGCCCCGAAACCAGCGATGAGCCGGGGATCGCGATCGAAGCAGGGCGACACCCGGTGGTGGAATCGGCACGCGAGGACCCGTTCGTGCCAAACGACCTGCGACTGGATCCCGAGTCGCGGCGTCTGCTGGTGATCACCGGGCCCAACATGGGCGGCAAGTCGACCTATATGCGCCAGGCGGCGCTGATCGTGATTCTGGCCTGCATCGGCAGTTTCGTTCCGGCACAAACCGCCCGGATCGGACCGGTGGACCGCATCTTCACGCGAATCGGCGCCTCCGACGACCTGGCTTCCGGGCGCTCAACGTTCATGGTGGAAATGACCGAGGCCGCCAACATCCTGAACAACGCCGGGCCGCAGAGTCTGGTGTTGATGGACGAAATCGGTCGCGGCACCAGCACCTTCGACGGCCTTGCGCTGGCGTTGGCATGCGCCGAGCGTCTCGCCCGGAAGAACCGGTCGATGACGTTGTTCGCGACGCATTACTTCGAGCTGACGACACTCGCCGAACGCGAGCGCGGGGTGGCCAACGTGCACACCGACGCTATCGAGCACCGCGACACGGTGGTGTTCCTGCATCAGGTTCAGGAAGGACCGGCGAATCAGAGCTACGGCCTGCAGGTGGCGGCCCTCGCCGGGGTGCCGGCGGGGGTGCTCCAGCGCGCGCGCCAGCACCTCGCGGAGCTGGAGTCCCGGGCCCTGGCCACCGCCGACCCGACCCAGCTCGCGTTGTTCGCGCCGTCCCCCGCGATCGCCGAGCCCGGGCCGGCAGACGCCGTGGTCGAGGCGCTCGAAGCGCTGGATCCGGACCGGTTGAGTCCGCGCGAAGCGCTGGACGCGCTCTACCGTCTGCGCGAACTGTTGACGTGAAACCGCACGGCTTCTCTCGGGGCGACGTGTAGGGCGGAAGAGCGCAGCGTCATCCGCCGTACGGCGTTCGGAGCGCCCCTGCGCGCCCGCGGCAACCCCGGCGTGGGAATGGCGGATGACGGCCTTCGGCCTTTTCCGCCCTACGCCTCTGCGCGGGCTGGTATAGGTCCGCGGCACGGCCGGCCGCGCTCCAGGACTCGTTGGCGGCCACGCTGCGGGTAGCCCAGAAACCGGGACGGGGTTGCCGGCACCCGCTGGCGTGCACGGGCGCTGGCATCCGGGCTTGCCTGTGGCGTTAGAATGCGCGACGCAAGGTACGCGATTGGCCACCCGAAGCACGGAGAACCAGATGACCTATGTCGTTCTAGATAACTGCATCAAGTGCAAGTACACCGATTGCGTGGAAGTCTGTCCGGTGGACTGCTTTCACGAGGGGCCGAATTTCCTGGTGATCGACCCCGACGAGTGCATCGACTGCACATTGTGCGAGCCGGAATGTCCGGCGGAGGCCATCGTGCCGGAGGACGATGTGCCGGAGGGCCAGGAGGCGTTCATCGAACTGAACGCCGAGCTGGCGCGCACCTGGCCGGTGATCACGACGCGCAAGGATCCGCTACCCGATGCCGAGGAGTGGGACGGCAAGCCCGACAAGCTGAAATACCTCGAACGCTGAGCATCCCCGGATTCCGCGGCACGCCCCGGGGCGAACCCGGCGCGGCGTGAGCGCGGGTTCCCTCGGCTGCCGCCACACTGCCCAGCCGCGGGCAGGTTGCAGAACGCAGGACGCCGCGCTCCGGTGGGTGCAACGCGGCAAGGCAGGTACCGGAGCGCCCCTTGGGCAGAGCGTGTTGCCCGGGCTGTCAGCTGAGGGAGTCGAGTGCGCCGGTAGTGACGGTGGCCGTCTCCGAGCCATCGAAGCGATGCCCCTGCACCAGACAGAATCCCAGCCACTTGAACAGGAAGCGATTGTGCCGCCAGCGGCAGGCCAGCCCCGGCATGCCCGCCGCCGCGTCCAACCAAAGGTCGCCCTCACCCCGGCGGCGGCAGTGGCGGCCGACGACCTCGGCCTGGCGGGCGTCATGAAACAAGCGAATGCGCAGATCCGGCTGCCGGCTGGTCCGCCCGTCGGATCCAAACTCGTAGGTCAACCGCAGCAGCGTCGTGTACGGCGTGCGTTCCAGGATCGCCAGGTGCAGATCCGTGGCGCCTTCCACGACCGACACCTGCCCACTCTCGATGCTGTCGAGATTGGGACACAGGCGGCGCAGTCGGAGATAGTTGTTCTCGTACAGCTCCATCAGCGCGGCGAAGTCGCCGGCGCCGGGGTGCAGATGAGCCGCGCTGGTGTATCCGGGAAACATGCGCGGCAGTGTACTGCGTCGTCCGCGTTCAAGCACCCAGTGTCCTTGGTCGCTATCCGGTCACTGGCCGCCGCAAGCCCGCGCTGCGCAGACACCCGGGCGCGTTTCTGCTACCTTCAAGCCACAGCACCGTCGGTGCGCCCCGCTCAGGCAAGGGACTTCAACCGAAGATGGAAATCAGCGTCGTATCGACCCATCCGTACCACGATCAGAAGCCAGGCACATCGGGATTGCGCAAGCAGGTGGCGCACTTCCGGAAGTCGCATTACCTCGAGAATTTCGTCCAGAGCATCTTCGACAGCCAGCCGGGCCTCCAGGGGGCCGAGCTGATCCTTGGCGGTGACGGTCGCTTCTTCAACCGCGAGGCGATCCAGATCATCCTGCGCATGGCGCTGGCCAACGAGATCCGCAAGGTCACCGTGGGCCGCGGCGGCATCCTGTCCACCCCGGCGGCCAGTCACCTGATTCGGAAACGCGGTGCTGCAGGCGGCATCGTGCTTTCGGCCAGCCACAACCCCGGTGGCCCCGGCGGTGATTTCGGCATCAAGTTCAACGTCGCCAACGGCGGTCCCGCGCCGGAATCGGTCACCAATGCGATCTACGCCGCCAGCCGGGAAATCCAGCACTACCGGATCGCGCGCGCGCCCCATGTCGATATCGATCACGTCGGGCACACGCAGCTGGGCGAGATGGAAATCGAGATCGTGGACCCAGTCGCGGATTATGCCGACCTGATGGAGTCGCTGTTCGATTTCGACGCGATGCGCGCGCTGCTGCAGTCCGGCCGGTTCCAGATGCGCTTCGATGCGATGCACGCGGTGACCGGGCCGTATGCCCGCGAGATCCTCGAGGAGCGTCTGGGCGCGCCCCAAGGCACGGTGATGCGCCCCGAGCCGCTCGCGGACTTCGGCGGGCGGCACCCCGATCCCAACCTGACCCACGCTCGCGAACTGGCGGAACTGATGTTCGGGCGCGAGGCTCCCGATTTCGGCGCCGCGTCCGACGGCGACGGGGACCGCAACATGATCCTGGGGCGCGGGTTCTTCGTCAGCCCCAGCGATAGCCTGGCCGTGCTGGCGGCCAACGCCCGTCTGGTACCGGCCTACCGCGACGGGCTCCGGGGCGTCGCCCGGAGCATGCCGACCAGCCAGGCAGTCGACGCGGTGGCGCAGTCGCTGGGCATCCCCTGCTACGAAACACCGACCGGCTGGAAGTTCTTCGGCAACCTGCTCGACGACCGGCGCATCACGCTTTGCGGCGAGGAGAGCTTCGGTACCAGTTCCGACCATGTGCGCGAGAAGGACGGCCTCTGGGCGGTGCTGTTCTGGCTGAACCTGGTCGCGGCCCGGGGGGAATCGGTATCCGAGATCGTGCGCGACCACTGGCGCCGGTTCGGCCGCCACTATTACAGCCGCCACGATTACGAGGAGATCGACAGCGAGCGCGCCGAGGCGCTGATGGAACGGGTGCGCAGCGCGCTGCCCGAGCTTCCGGGGCAGGAATTCGGCGCACTGCGAATCCGAGCGGCCGACGATTTCGGCTACACCGACCCGGTCGACGGCAGCATCAGCACGGGCCAGGGTCTGCGTATCCTGTTCGAGGACGACTCCCGCCTGGTCTATCGCCTCTCGGGCACTGGCACCCACGGAGCGACGCTGCGAGTCTATCTCGAACGGCACGAGACGCGCCCGGACCAGCTCGATCAGGACAGCCAGTTCGCGCTGGCGCCGCTGATCGATCTGGCCGAGCAGATCGCCGACATCACCGGCTGCACGGGCAAGGATCGCCCGGACGTGATTACCTGACCCGATTCGTTCGCAACCGAGCGCGGCGCATCGCAGCGGAGCGAGACATCAGCCGGTATTGACGACCCGCTCCACGCCCGGCGCGTGCGCGCGCACCAGGCGTTCGACCACGTTGCGCAGATCCAGCGCCGAGCGCGGGCAGCCAACGCAGGCACCCTGCAGCCGCACCTGCACGGTGCGCTCGTCCAGGCCGACGTACTCGACGTCGCCACCGTCCTGCATCAGGATGCGGCGCGCCTCGTCGACGGCCTGGCGCACCGCCGCTTCGTCCACCGCCCCGTCAGCGGGTACGGCGTTCGCCTGGCGCCGGGCGAAGGTCTGGGCCCGGTCCAGCCGCAGCGCGAGTTCCGCGTCGATGGCCTCGATCGCGTCGAGTTCGCTGTCGCTGTAGACATGCGCCGGATCGTCGTTCAGCAGATGCTCCACCGCCGGCATCTCGCGCGCGGCGTTGCGGTCCTGCACGGCGAAGCGGGCCCTCGCGCCGAGCATGGCGGCGGCCCGGGACACCCCCGAACGAAGCCGGTCCAGCGCGCGCGGCGTCGCCTCCGGCGCCGGTGGCCAGCGCAGCCGCACCCGGAGGCGGCGGAAATCGTCGCGTTCCAGCCGCCACCACGGCAGCCACAGGACCTGGGCGCGGGTATCGCCGGCCATGCGGTACACCAGCACGACCATGCGCAGGAATACCCGGCTGTCGCGGCAGACATCCACCGGCACACGCTGCTCGTGCCGGAGCCCGTCCCGCGTGGCCACCCACCACTGTCCCTGGGCGTCGCAGCCGAGCCAGTCCCAGCGCGGGACGCGCTGCATCCAGCTCCAGATGCCGGCTGCCGAGGCAAGCACCGCCAGCGCGAGCGCGAACGCCGGGTGGCTGTAGCGCAGTGCGTGGACCAGTACACCCGTGGCGAGCAGCAGCAGCCCCGCGGCCCCCAGCGCCGGCAGGACGCGGTCAGTCTTCAGTGCAAGCCTTAGCGGCGGCGCGGATGAGCGGGACAAGCCGCGCTATCCCCGAATCGACCGTTTCCTGCCGCCCCAGAACGATCTGGAGCAGCACGTCGTCGGGATACCCGAGCAGGCGTTCGAAGGCATCGCGACCCTCCTGGTCGAGTTGATCGTATCCATGATCCAGGAACTGCCCCAGCAGCAGGTCGTTCTCGAGCATGCCGCGGCGGCAGCGCCAGCGCGTGCGCGCGTCCGGTCTCACATCCGCCCCCGGGTTCGCCCGACTGGAACACGTTGCCAGGGCCGAACACCGATGCACCCGGCGGTAACCGGGAGATCCGGGAATGCACTGGCCATTACCATCGACATCGCGCGGCCCGCATCATAGCGAGCGCTTGATCATCGTTCGGCGGATGTCGCCGATCGCCTTCGACGGGTTCAGACCTTTCGGGCAGACCTGGGTGCAGTTCATGATGCTGTGGCAGCGGTACAGGCGATAGGCATCGTCGAGTCGCTGCAGCCGGTGCTCGGTTGCCTGGTCGCGCGAATCCTGAATGAAACGCGCCGCCTGCAGCAGCGCGGCCGGGCCGAGGAAGCGGTCCGGGTTCCACCAGTACGAAGGACAGGACGCCGAACAGCAGCCGCAGAGGATGCACTCGTACAGGCCATCCAGCCGATCTCGATCCTCCGGGCTTTGCAGGCGCTCGACCTCGGGTTCCGGCGAGTGGTTGATCAGCCAGGGCTCGGCCTCGCGGTACTGACGGTAGAAGTTGTCCATGTCGACGATCAGGTCGCGGATCACCGGCATTCCGGGAAACGGCCGCAGCACCACCGGCGACTTCAGCCCGGCCAGCGGCGTGATGCATGCCAGCCCGTTGCTGCCGTTGATGTTCATGCCGTCGCTGCCGCAGACGCCGTGCTGGCAGGAACGGCGGAAGCCGAGGCTGTCATCCTGTTCCTTCAGCAGGATCAGCGCGTCCAGCAGCATCATGCCCGGCTCGACCCGGTCGTCGGCCAGCGTGAACGACTGCATCCGCGGTTCACGGTCGGTGTCGGGGTTGAAGCGGTAGATCGAGAATTCCATCGCGCTCAGCCTCGGGCCTTGCCGGCAGGCATTGTGGCCCGCTCGTCGCACGCGCGCAGGAACCGAACCGGATGGATTGCCGCGCTGCGCTCGCAATGACGACCGACACCAAGCCGCGGCGCACGCGTGGTGGGACTTCGCCCTAAAGCCAAACGCCTGCGCTGGCAATGGCGACCGACACCAAGCCGCGGCACACGCGTGGCGGAGGTTTCGTCAGGATCCGCTTCCGGAATCCACCTTGCGACGGGTTGTATCCGGGCCATCGGGAACTCCTTCAGTAGACCCGCTGCTTCGGCGGGAACGACTCGACGGTCATCGGCTGCGTCCGCACCGGCTTGTAGTCGAGCAGGTCACCGTCGAGCGAATAGAGCGAGTGCTTCAACCAGCGCTGGTCGTCGCGCTCGGGGAAGTCGACCCGGCTGTGGGCGCCGCGGCTCTCCTCGCGGCCCAGTGCAGAACGCAGGGTCGCGATCGCGCAGTCCCAGAGGTTCTCGAGTTCCAGCGCCTCGACCCGCGCGGTGTTGAACGTCTGCGTGTGATCCCGGATCACCGCCCGGTCGATCCGCTCGCGCAGCGCCTGCAGCCGGGTTACCCCCTCCCGCATCACCTCCGCGCTGCGGAACACGCCGCAGTGGTCTTCCATCGCCTTGCGCAGCTCGCGCCGCAGCGGCTCCACCGCCTCGCCGTCGCCCTTGCGGTCCCAGCGCGCGAGGCGCTCGAGCGCCCGGTCGACCGACGGCCGATGCAACGGGCGGTGATAGTGGTTTTCGTCGAGGTACCCGAGAATATGGTTGGCCGCCGCACGTCCGAACACGAGGATGTCCAGCAGCGAGTTGCCGCCGAGCCGGTTGGCGCCGTGCACCGAGACGCACGCGGTCTCGCCGGCCGCATACAGGCCCGGAACCGGGTCCTCGGGCGCGTCCCGGACCGGGACCACCACCTGCCCGAATCGGTTGGTGGGAATGCCGCCCATGCTGTAGTGGCAGGTCGGGAACACCGGGATCGGCGCGTCGATCGGATCGATGCCGAGGAAGGTGATGCTCATCTCCCGGATCCCGGGGAGCTTCTTCAGAATCGTGTCGGCGCCGAGGTGGCGCACATCGAGCAGCGCGTGGTCCCGGTTTTTTCCGCAGCCGCGTCCCTCGCGCACCTCGACCGCGATCGCGCGGCTGACGACGTCGCGCGAAGCCAGATCCTTCGCGTTCGGGGCGTAGCGCTCCATGAACCGCTCGCCCTCGCCGTTGATCAAAAATCCCCCTTCGCCGCGCGCGCCCTCGGTGATCAGCATTCCGCGCCCGGCGATGCCGGTGGGGTGGAACTGCACGAACTCCATGTCCTCCAGGGGCACCCCGGCGCGCAGCGCCATGGCCATGCCGTCGCCGGTATTGCTCAGCGAGTTGGTGTTGGTGCGGAAGATCTGCCCGGCGCCGCCGGTTGCGATCAGCGTGGTCTTCGCCTCGATCACGATCGCCTCGCCGGAGAGGATCTCGAACGCGACTGCGCCGAGCACGTAGCCGTCGTCGTCCTTGATCAGGTCGATCGCGAAATATTCGTCGAAGAAATGCGTGCGCGCACGCAGGTTCTGCTGGTACAGCGAGTGGATGATCGCGTGCCCGGTGCGGTCCGCCGCGGCACAGGTACGCGCCGCCTGTTCCTTGCCGAAGTGCTGGCTCTGCCCGCCGAATGCCCGCTGGTAGATGCCGCCGCCGTCGAGGCGGGAGAACGGCACGCCGAAGTGCTCGAGCTCGTAGACCACCTTCGGTGCGGCCCGGCACATGTACTCGATCGCGTCCTGGTCGCCCAGATAGTCCGAACCCTTGATGGTGTCGAACATGTGCCAGTGCCAGGAGTCCGGCAACACGTTCGCCAGCGCGGCATTCACGCCGCCCTGGGCCGCGACGGTATGCGATCGGGTCGGGAACACCTTGGAGACCACCGCGACCCGCGCGTCGGCATTGGACAACTGCAGCGCCGCGCGCAGCCCGGCGCCTCCGGCACCGATGATCAGCGCATCGAACTTGCGCGAATTCAGCTTCATCGTAGCGCCGCCTCGATCAGGATCCACAGGGCCCAGAACCCCATCGCCAGAAAGGCTCCGGCCGCCAGCGTCAGCACGGTGAGCCGAACCCAGGCGGGTTTCAGGTAGTCGAGAATCACGTCGCGCAAGCCCACCCAGGCGTGCAGCAGCAGGACCAGCACGAACAGGGCCGTGGCCAACCAGACGGCCGGATGCGCGACCAGCGCCAGCCAGGCGGCGTGATCCGCCGGGGCGCGCGCGAG
This sequence comes from Thioalkalivibrio paradoxus ARh 1, assembly GCF_000227685.2. Taxonomy (GTDB): domain Bacteria; phylum Pseudomonadota; class Gammaproteobacteria; order Ectothiorhodospirales; family Ectothiorhodospiraceae; genus Thioalkalivibrio; species Thioalkalivibrio paradoxus. Next base: position 2,006,359 of record NZ_CP007029.1, read on the forward strand.
CAGCACCGCCACCGCCACGAACAGGTACAGGCCCGCGTATACCGCGGTGATCCGCTGCAGCAGCCAGGCGCGTTGCCCGCCCAGCAGACTCACAGGAACAACACCCAGAGCAGCAATGCGGTGACCAGACCGGCGCCCAGCGCCCACCAGGCCGTTGCCCGCGAGGCCTCACGCGTCTCGCCGACCCCGAACTCGAGCAGCAGGAAACGCAGCCCCACGAAGAAATGGTGCGCCAGCAGCCAGAACCAGCCGAGCAACAGCAGCAGGCCGAGCGGATGACGAAGAATCCCGACGGCCCGCTCGAAACCCTCCGGATCGGCCAGCGAGACCGCGAACAGCCACAGCACCAGCGGCATCGACACGATCAGCAGCACGCCAGTCACGCGGTGCAGGATGGAGACGAGAGCATTGACCGGAAGGCGGATCCTGCGCAGATCGAGAAAGATCGGACGGACCACGCTGGCCATTCGTTTCTCCTGGTCGGGCAGGGTCTACCCCGCCTATCTGACACCCATCGACGGCTTCGTCTACTATGGGGCCCCGTTGGTTCTACAGTATAGCGACAGCGCGGGGGGCAAGCGATGCGGGAAGACTGGAAGAAGCACCTGATCGACCAGGGCGCCGAGTTCGACGACGGCGACCACCTTCGCGACTTCGGAAACCCCGAGCGCGAGCGCAGTATCGCGGTGAACGGGTCGGTACTCTGCGACCTGTCCCACCGCGGACTGCTCGAGGTGCGGGGGCAGGATGCCCGGGATTTCCTTCAGAGCCAGTTCGGCAACGATGTACGCGAAGTGACCGGGACGCGCTCGCAGCTGTCGAGTTATTCGAACCCGAAGGGGCGCGCCTATGCCGTGATGCGGGTATTGCTGGACCGCGACGCGTACCTGCTCGAGACGAGCGCAGAACGGGCCGAGGCGGTGCGCAAGCGGCTGACGATGTTCGTGATGCGGGCCCAGGTGGTGATCGAGAATGCCGAGGACACGCGAATCCGCTTCGGCCTCTCCGGCCCGAATGCGGAGGAGCAGCTGCAGCAGACGCTCGGCGCCTTTCCGGTCGAGGTCAACGACGTGCTCACCCGGGGCGAGGTCTCGGCGGTCCGGGTTCCGTGCATGATGCATCCTCGCTTCGAGATCTTTGGCGAGATCGATGCCTGCAAGCCGCTGTGGAACGACCTCAACGTACACTGTGCGCCGGTCGGACCCGAGAGCTGGCGTCTGCTCGACATTCTGGCCGGGCTGCCCGAGATCTATCCGGAAACCAGCGAGGCCTTCGTGCCGCAGATGATCAACCTGCACGCGCTGAACGGCATCAGTTTCAAGAAGGGCTGCTACCCGGGACAGGAGGTCGTGGCCCGCATGCATTACCTCGGCAAGCTGAAACGGCGCATGTTCCGGCTCGCGATCGAGGGCCAGGATCGGCCGCAGCCGGGCAGCCCGGTGTTTCGTGCCGGCGGCGATCCGGCTCAGCCCGACGGCACGATCGTCGACGCGGTGCTGCACCCCGACGGGCTCTGGGCCGCGCTGGCGGTACTGCAGACTCCGGCCGCCGAGCAGCCGCTGTGCTGGGGCAACCCGACCGGGCCGGCCGCCCATGTGATTCCCCTGCCCTATCCCGTACCCGAAGGGGCCTGAACGATGCGCTTCCTGTTCTTCTTCGCAGTCCTGATCGTGCTGGTGCTGTGGGCGGCCTTTTTCAGCCGCCCCGACAACCGCCGGCTCTCCAACACGCTGTACGCGATTGCCGGCGTGCTCGCGCTGCTGTTCGTGATCGGCTACCTGCGGCTGGACGGATACTTCTGACCGCCGCCGATCCACTTCCGCGGCACCCGGCACTACGGCCCCCCGGGTTGCCACGCGCCGGACTGCTGCCACCCATTGTCATCCAATCGGCGGCAGGCCAGACTTCGGGCCCATGCCACCGACGAACGAGAACGACTTCATGACACCGAGTTCAGTCCACGATATTCGCAACGTCGCGCTGCTGGGCCATACCGGCAGCGGCAAGACCAGCCTGCTGGAGGCCCTGCTCGCCGCCGCCGGGGCGATCCAGAACTCGGGCACGGTCGAGCGTGGCGATACCCTGAGCGACCAGGATCCGCTGGAGAAGTCGATCGGGCACTCGGTCAGCACGACCGCGGCCCATCTGGAATGGGCCGGGCACTGGATCAATCTGCTCGACACGCCGGGACTGCCCGACCTGGTCGGGCGGGCATTGGTCGCGCTGCCTGCCGTGGAGACCGCTGCGGTGGTGATCAACGCCAGCGCCGGGGTCGAGGCGGTGACGCGGCGCGCGATGGCGGCTGCCGGCGACCGCTGCCGGATGATCATCGTCAACCGGATCGATGCCGCGGATTCCGGTCTGGGCAACCTGATGGGCTCGATCAACGAGGCCTTTGGCCCGGAGTGTCTTCCGATCAACCTGCCGTCTCCCGACGGCACGCGGGTGATCGACTGCTTCTTCCAGCCCGACCCTGAGGCCGCCACGGCCTTCTCCAGCGTGACCGAGGCGCACGACGCGATCGTCGACCAGGTCGTGGAACTCGACGAAGCGCTGATGGAACGTTACCTCGAGCAGGGGCAAAACCTGGATCCCGAGCAACTGCATGACCCGTTCGAGCAGGCGCTGCGGGAAGGGCACCTGGTGCCGGTCTGTTTCGTGTCAGCGCGCACCGGTGCCGGCATCCGCGAACTGCTGGATATCCTGGGCCGCCTGATGCCCGATCCGACCGAGGGCAATCCCCCGCACTTCGTCAAGGGCGAGGGCGCTGCGGCGCAACCGGTCGAAGTGCTGCCGGACCCCGATCGCCACGCAGTGGCCCATGTGTTCCAGGTCCAGAACGACCCGTTCCGCGGCCGGCTGGCATTGTTCCGCATCCACCAGGGGACGATCAGCCCGAACACGCAGCTGTTCATCGGCGACGCACGCAAGCCGTTCCGCGTTTCGCACCTGCTACGGCTGCAGGGGCGCGAACAGGTCGAAACCGCACGGGGGGTTCCAGGCGACATCTGCGCCGTCGCCCGGGTCGACGAAATCCACCGCGACGCGGTGCTACACGACTCCCACGACGAGGACCGGCATCACCTGGTGCCGCCGCAGTACCCGCGCCCGGTGTTCGGGCTGGCACTGCTGCCGCGCAAGCACGGCGACGAGCAAAAGTTGTCGGAAGCGCTGTCGCGGATGCTCGACGAGGATCCCTGCCTGGAGATCGCGTTCGAACCGCAGACGCGGCAGACCGTGGTCCGGGGCCTCGGCGAGCTGCACCTGAAGATCCTGCTCGAACAACTCGAGGGCCGCTGGAACCTACAGGTCGAGACTGCCACCCCGGCGGTGCCCTATCGCGAGGCGATTACCCGGCCCGCCGAAGCCCGATACCGGCACAAGAAGCAGAGCGGCGGCTCCGGTCAGTTCGGCGAGGTCGCGCTGCGTGTCGAACCCCTGCCCCGCGGTGCCGGCTACGAATTCCAGGACGAGGTCAAGGGCGGAGCGATCCCCGGGAACTTCATGCCGGCAGTGCAGAAGGGCGTGCAGCAGGCGCTGGATGAAGGCGCGCTGGCCGGTTTTCCGATACAGGATCTGCGCGTCACCGTGGTCGATGGCAAACACCACAGCGTGGACTCCAACGAAATCTCGTTCTCCACCGCTGCGCGTCAGGCGACGCTGGATGCGGTGCGGGCCGCGTCCCCGGTGGTGCTGGAACCGCTGGTGAACGTCACCGTGAAGGCCACCGAGGACCACTTCGGCGACGTCAGCGCGGAATTCGCCAGCCGGCGCGGCCGGGTAATCGGCACCGGCAGCCCGGCTCCGGGCTGGAGCGAGATCCATGCGCTGGTACCCCTGGCCGAGATGGAAGGCTTCGAGGCACGGCTGAAGTCGATCTGCGCCGGGGACAGCGAGTTCGTGATGTCGGCCGCCGACTATGAACCCGCCCCGCCCGACGTACAGGGGCGCCTGGCGAGCGCCTACGACGGGCGCACCGAGGTCCATTGACGCCCCGGGTGCGCGGCGCGGTGCCCCCAAGGACCGGGGCGCGCGCGTGCTGACGGGCGCGTCCCGCTGCTCCCTGCCGGAGCCGCAGATTCAGGCTGGCGGCGCGCGCCCGGGAACTTCGCCGTGAATCAGTGCCGTGAGCGCACGCAGATCGCGGATCGTGGGGTGCTCTGGGTCGCCCATTGGCCGGTGGTCGGCCTGGTCGCGCTGTAGATAAACCGCGCGCAGGCCGGCCGCACGCGCGCCAGCGACGTCCTCGGCGAACGAGTCTCCGACGTGCAAGGTATTGGCAGGCGCCACTCCCAGCCGCGCGACGGCTTCGTGGAAGATCCCGGCCCGCGGTTTCGCCGCGCCCACCTCGGCGGCGAAGACCACGGTGTCCACGCGCGGCTCCAGCCCGAGACCGCGGCAGACCGGAACCAGGCGTGCATCGAAGTTCGAGACGATCGCAAGCCGCAGGCCGGAACGGCGCAATCCCTGCAGTAACGCGTCGATCTCCGGGTATTTCTGCCAGGCTGAAGGCTCCGCGAAGCTTCGCCAGATCTCGTCGAAGAACGCGTCGAACGCGAGCGGACCCAACCCATCCATCACCCGCAGAACCAGACGCCTCCACCACGCCCGGTCTTCGGCATCGTTGCCGGCACGGTCACCCGGCCGATACCGCGGCGGAGCCAGCGCCGGGAAGACCTCGCGAAAACGCCGTTCGAGCAGATCCTCGAGGCCGTCGCGCGCCGGCAGCCCATGCGCGCGGGCGGCCGCCGCATAGACCGAACCGACCGGATCGCGCAGGCCGAACAGCGTCCCCGCGGCATCGAAGGTGACCGCCTGCAGCCGATCCCCGAGCGCGGGCATCATCGCGCTCCATCCGCGAGTGGTCGAGCCACGATCTGTTCTGCAGGGACCGGGCGCCCGAACAGGTAGCCCTGCCCGACTTCGCAGCCTTCACGCTGCAGAAACTCGCGCTGCTCCTCGCGTTCCACGCCTTCGGCCACGACCTCGAGGTCCAGACTGTGGCCCAGGCCAATGATCGCGCGCACGATGGCGTCGTCGTCGTGGCTCCGACCGACGTCCTGGACGAAGGCGTGGTCGACCTTCAGGCGATTCAGCGGCAGGTTCTTGATGTAGCGCAGCGACGAGTACCCGGTCCCGAAGTCGTCGACCGCGACACTGACACCCAGCTGCTGCAACGCGCGCAGGGTCTCGATGGCCCGGCCGGCCTCGCACATGATCATCGACTCGGTGACCTCGAGTTCCAGCCGTTCCGGCGCCAGCCCCGTCTCGCGCAGCACCTCCTGAACCAGCGGCACCAGCGCGGCACGCTCGAGTTCCTGCACCGAGAGGTTCACTGCAACGCGCGGGACAGCGCAGCCCAGGGCATCCCACTCCTGCATCTGGCGGCAGGCGGCACGCAACACCCATGCGCCGAGATCGCCGATGATCGCCATCTCCTCGGCGATCGGGATGAACCTGCCGGGCAGAATCAGGCCCTGCTCCGGGTGCTGCCAGCGAACCAGGGCCTCGACACCGGTCAGGCGCCGCGTGGCCAGGTGCACCTGCGGCTGGAAATGCAGCACCCATTCCTCGCGCGCCAGAGCGAGGCGCAGCGCGTTCTCCAGCGTGAGGCGTGCCATCACCTCTCGGGACATTTCTTCCTGGTAGAAGCAGTAGGTATTGCGGCCCTGGGACTTCGCCCGGTACATCGCCAGCTCGGCATTCTTCAGCAGCTGGTCGACCGTCTCACCGTCTGCCGGATGCAGCGCGATTCCGATGCTCGCGGTGATGAACAGTTGCTGACCATCGACCATCAGCCCCGTGCCAAGCAACCCCAGCAGTTTTCCTGCCACCCTGCCCGCGTGGCGCTTGCAGTCGTCCCCCTCCAGTACGAGCACGAATTCGTCGCCCCCCACCCGCGCGAGCGTGTCGCCGGCCCGCAGGTGCGTTTGCAGCCGGGTCGCCACCTGCTGCAGCAGTTGGTCGCCCAGGGAATGGCCCAGCGAATCGTTCAGGTTCTTGAAACGGTCCAGATCGATGTATAGCGCACTAACGCAGCCTGCCCGTCGGCCGGACCGTCGCATCGCGACCTCCAGCCGGTCGCGCAACAGCAACCGGTTGGGCAACCCGGTCAGCGCATCATGTTGAGACTGGAACTCGAGTTCTTCGGTCGAACGGCGGAGGCGGTCCTCGGTTTCGCGCAGGCGGGTGACATCGATGTCGATACAGTACAGCTCCGGTTCTCCAGCCGGATTGCGCAGCATCGCGTGGCTGGAGAACACGTTCACGGGCGTACCGTCCTTGCGCTGCAGCACCAGTTCCTCGCTGAAGCTGTCGAACCCTTCGCGAGCCCACTTGCTGACGCGCGCGATGACCTCAGGGCGCATCGCCGGCGGAACGACGAGGCGTTCCAGACGGCGCCCGAGCGCCTCCGAGCGCGTATACCCATACAGCTTCTCGCTGGCATGGTTCCAGTAGAGGACCCGGCGCCGCGTGTCGTAGATCTGCACGGCGATGCTGTCGATGTTTTCGAACAGCTGCCGGAACCGGGCCTCGCTGCGCTCGAGTGCCTGGGTCGCCACCCGCTGGCGGAGACGGTTGGCAAGCAGCATGCCCAGCGCCATCGTCGCGAGCGGGAAGATGACCGCGACGGGTACTCCGATCGCACGGACCACATCGACCGCAATCGGCCCGGGCAACGTGAACATCAGCGCCAGCATCACCGCGTGCACCACCACGCCCAGCAGGTAGAGCTCCCCCGCGCCGATCTCTGCAACCGGCCGCCGGCGCAGCTGGGCCCAGGCGATTCCGATCAGTCCCGATGCGACGATCACCGAAACGCCGGTCCAGGCCCCCGCGCCGCCCTGGATCAGGCGGTACGCGGCCGCGATGGCCATCGCGATGGCCGTGGGCAGCGCACCGAAGAACACCCCGGAGACGGCGAGCAGTACCGAGCGGGTATCGAAAACGATTCCGGGTTCCAGCACGAACGGCGTCGACATGATGCCGATGCCGATGACCCCGAGCACGAACCCCATCAATACCCGGACGCGCGCCTGATAGGAATCGAGGCCGCGGGGCAGCAGGGTCAGCACGACCACTAGCGCCAGCAGCAGCGCTGCATTTTGCAGCAGTGCAGTGACGATCGGCTGGCTCATCGATGGGCCGGCCGCAGTCCGTTCCGCCGCAGCAAAGGCTGGCACGATACCGGATCGAAGACCCTGGGATCACGGCATCGAGTCATCCGGGATCCGCTCGGTCAGCGAGAGTCGTTGGAACGCCCGCGTGGACCTTGCCGGACGGGCTGCTGCCCCGCCCCCTTTTCGCGCAGCATCCGCGGCGTGTTCTTGTCCGGATCGCTGAACAGGAAACGTCCCGCCAACACACAGCCCTTCATGCCGGGTTCGCACCGGCGGCCCGGAACCCGCTGGCACTCGCCACGGGCTTCGTGAGGGCAACCCCAGCCGCTCATGCCATCGCCTCCGGTCTCGAATGGGTACGAGGCCAATGTACCACAGGCCCAGGCCGCGCAAGCCGGTCGCAGACGGCGTGCGCGGCGCCGGGGCGCGTCAGGTTTCGGGGCGCAGGTGCGGAAACAGCAGCACGTCGCGGATCGACGGTGCGTCGGTAAGCAGCATCACCAGCCGGTCGATGCCGATGCCCTCGCCCGCGGTCGGCGGCAGGCCGTATTCCAGCGCACGGATGTAGTCGGCGTCGTAATGCATCGCCTCGAGGTCGCCGGCCTCCTTCTCGCTGACCTGGGTACGGAAACGCTCGGCCTGGTCTTCCGGGTCGTTCAACTCGGAGAACCCGTTCGCGATTTCGCGACCGCCGACGAAGAACTCGAAACGATCGGTCACGAACGGGTCCTGGTCGTTGCGGCGCGCCAGCGGCGAGACTTCGGTCGGATACGCGGTGATGAAGGTCGGATGGCGCAGCTTGGCCTCCACCGTCTTCTCGAACACCTCGATCCAGAGCTTGCCCAGGCCGTAGCCGGGCTTCAGCGGAATCCCGAGTCGTTCGCAGTGCATGCGCATCCGCTCCGCGTTCTCCAGATCACCGGCCGGGATGTCCGAATTGAATGCAAGAATCGCGTCGCGCACCGTCATGCGCGCGAACGGGCTGGCAAAATCGTGCACTTCTCCCTGGTAGCTGATCTGCGTGGTTCCCAGCACGTCCGCGCACAGCCCGCGCATCAACGCCTCGGTCCGATCCATCAGTTCATGGTGGGTCACGAACGCCTCGTAGAACTCGAGCATCGTGAACTCGGGGTTGTGCCGGGTCGAGAGCCCCTCGTTGCGGAAGTTGCGGTTGATCTCGAACACCTTCTCGAAGCCCCCGACCACCAACCGCTTCAGGTAGAGCTCCGGTGCGATGCGCAGGTACAGATCCATTCCCAGCGCGTTGTGATGCGTGGTGAACGGACGTGCGGTCGCACCACCCGGGATCGCCTGCATCATCGGCGTCTCGACCTCGAGAAACCCCTCGCCGGTGAAGTAGTCGCGGATGTATTCGATGATGCGCGTACGGGTGCGGAACAGCTCCCGGGTCTCGGGAGAGGTGATCAGATCGACGTAGCGCTGGCGGTACCGCGTTTCCTGGTCGGACAGGCCGTGGAACTTCTCGGGCAGCGGGCGCAGGCTCTTGGTCAGGAGCCGCAGTTCCTGCACCCGGATCGACAGTTCTCCGGTACGCGTCTTGAACAAGGTGCCGCGCGCGCCGAGCACGTCGCCGAGATCCCATTGCTTGAACGCGGCGTACCCGCCTTCGGGCAATGCGTCGCGCTGCACGAACAGCTGAATGTCGCCGGACTGGTCGCGCAGCGTCGCGAAGCTGGCCTTGCCCATCACCCGCTTGCCGATCATGCGCCCGGCCACCGCCACCTCGACCGCCGCCGCCTCGAGCATTTCCGGCTCTTCGGGGTCGTGGCGTGCGTGCAGATCGCCGGCGAGCGCGTTGCGCCGGAAATCGTTCGGAAACGCCGGACCCTCCGCCCGCAGCGCGGCCAGCTTGTCGCGGCGCTGCGCGATCAGCTTGTTCTCGTCCAGGCGGGCGTCGCCACCATCGCGCTGTGCATCCATCGCGGTCACAGCCCGCTCTTCAGGCTGGCCTCGATGAAGGGATCGAGGTCGCCGTCCAATACCGATTGCGTATTCCCCACTTCAACACCTGTTCGTAAGTCTTTGATTCTGGATTGATCCAGCACATAGGAGCGGATCTGGCTACCCCAGCCGATGTCGGATTTCGTCTCCTCCAACGCCTGCTTCTCGGCGTTGCGCTTCTGGATCTCCATCTCGTAGAGCTTGGCCTTCAGCTGCTTCATCGCCGTGTCCCGGTTCTTGTGCTGGGAGCGGTCGTTCTGACAGGCCACCACGATTCCCGAGGGCATGTGCGTGATCCGGATCGCCGACTCGGTGCGGTTCACGTGCTGGCCGCCTGCCCCGCTCGCGCGGTAGGTATCGACCTTCAGATCCGCCGGATTGATCTCGATCTCGATCGAATCGTCGATTTCCGGGGAAACGAAGACCGCTGCGAACGAGGTGTGGCGGCGGTTGCCGGAATCGTACGGCGACTTGCGCACCAGGCGGTGCACGCCGATCTCGGTGCGCAGCCAGCCGAACGCGTACTCGCCGTCGAACTTCACGGTCGCGCTCTTGATCCCGGCCACGTCGCCTTCGGAGAGTTCGATGATCTCGGTCCGGAAACCGCGGCGCTCACCCCAGCGCAGATACATGCGCAGCAGCATCTCGGCCCAGTCCTGCGCCTCGGTCCCGCCGGAACCCGCCTGGATGTCGAGAAACGCGTTCGCGGAGTCCATCTCCCCGGAGAACATGCGCCGGAATTCCAGCTCCTCGACCCGCCGGTTCAGCTGCTCGAGGTCGGTCGCGACCGCGTCGACCGTCGACGTATCGTCGTCCGCTTCGGCCAACTCCAGCAGGTCGTGGCTATCGCTGAGCTGCGCTTCTATCTCGCGGATATTGAGGACCACCGCCTCGAGCTGGGCACGCTCCCGCCCCAGCGCCTGGGCCCGCTCCGGGTCGTTCCAGATGGCGGGATCTTCCAGTTCGCGCAGCACTTCTTCCAGTCGTTCTTCGCGGTGGGCGAAGTCAAAGATACCCCCTAAGGCCTTCCAGGCGGCCCTTCAGGTCAGCGATGTTCGAGTAGTAGGGATTGAGTTCCATGGTCACATCCACAGGCAAAGCCGTGCATTATACCAGCCGAAGGCGCACGGAGAACTTTCTCGTTCTCCGGCGCCCACGACGTGTATCCTCAGACCCACCTGTGGCGGGGGACGACGCACCGAAATGCCCCGGAATGGCTGACCTGCACGCGTCGGGATGGCTGGGGTCAGTCCTTCGGAGGGCCCGTGATTCCGTAGATGGCCTGCACGCGCGTGTAGAATTCGGCGTCCCATCGACCGTGTTCCGGTGGACCGAGGCCGGACGCTTTCCAACCGCCAAACGGCGCCTCGGCATGCACCCCCGCTGGCGGACAATTGATCTTCAACAACCCGGCCCGCACTTCGGTCAGGAAGCGTTCCTGCAGGTGCGGGTCATCGCTGTAGAGCGTGGCCACCAGCCCCTGGGGTACGGCATTGACGAGGGTCAGTGCCTCGTCGAAATCACGCACGGTGGACACCAGGGCGACGGGGCCAAAGCTCTCCTCGCGAAATATGCGGGTCTCCGGCGCGACGTTGCGCAGCAGCGTCGGAGCGTACCAGGCACCGTGATCCAACCCGCGTGGAACGATGCCACCGCAGACGACTCCGGCGCCGCCCTCGAGGGCCCGCGTGACGACGTCCGCAATTGCGTCACGCGCCTCGGCGGAAACCAGCGGCCCGACTTCGGTCGAGACATCCCCCGGTTCGCCGACGACGAGGGCCCGGGTCGCGGCCTCCAGAGCCTGGAGGAGTTCGGCCTCGCGCTCCCGGACGACAAGGATGCGCCGCCCGGCGGTGCAGCGCTGACCGGCAAAGCCGAAGGCCGCCCGGGCGAGCACTGCGGCTATGGCGGGAATGTCAGCGTCGTGCATCACGACGACAGCGTTGTTGCCGCCCAGTTCGGCCTGGAGAGGCTTGAAGTGAGCCGCACAGGCAAGCGCGAGCTGCCGCCCTGCCGACTCGGATGCAGTGACCGATACGGCCTCGATGCCGGGATGACGCGCCAGCTGCTGCGCGACGCTGCCATCGCCATGCAGCAGACCGACGAGGCCGACCGGCAATGGCGAAGCCGAGAAGGCCTCCACCACGAGTTCCGCCACGGCTGCGCCAAAAAGCGACGGCTTCCAGATCACGGCGTTGCCGAGTACAAGAGCGGGGAACAACTTGCCGATCGGAATGCCTAGCGCGTGATTGAATGGCGTGATCGCGGCGACGGTTCCGATGGGCACGCGGCGTGCCCGGACGTCACCGCCACAGCGTTCCCAGGGGTGCGCGGCGCCGTACTGTCGGATCGCGACACGCGCAAGCTCGATCGCGCGGGCGACTTCGGCACGGGCCTCGGTCAACGGCTTGCCGATATCGCGCACGAGTGCGTCAGCGAGAATGTTGGCACGGTTTTCCAGTGCATCCGCGATCCCGGCAAGGATCTCGCCGCGGACCTCCGGCCGGTGGGCGGCCCACTCGCCCTGCGCCCGGTGCGCGCATTTCACGGCATCGTCCACCTGCTTCGTCGTCGCCGCCGTCACAAACCCGAGAACGGCGTCGAGCCGCGACGGGTTCCGGCGCGTCCACCGACCAACGGACTCCGGCGCGCTGCTGACGCGATGCCCGGGCAGCACCCCCGGCTGCTCTGGCTCGGCTCCGGGCACAGCGTCGGAACGAATGAACCGCACCTGGCGTGCTTCGAGGTAGTTTCGTGTCAGCTCGGCGTACAGCGGGTCGTACGACGCCACGGCATCCTCGATCACGGCGACCCGGAAACCACGCTGGTACGCGCCCAGCGCGGTTTCACGCACACAGGCATGCGTATGCACACCGGCGACCAGTACGGACTCGATTCTCTCCGCGGCAAGCCACGCCGCCAGATCGGGGTTCGAGAACGGATCGAACACGGTCTTCGCAAAGACCGGCTCGCCGGCACCGGGACGGGCCTCGTCAGGTGCTTGGGCACCGAGCGTCGCTTCGACGCAGCACCACACATCGTTCGTGCGCTGGTGCGGCATGCGATTACTGCCGTCCGGTGCGACGCGGGTGTGGACGTGGGCGATCGGCATGCCTGCCGATCGAACCCGTGCCAGCAATCTCGCGACACCGTCCAGCAGCGCGGCACGCGGCGGCGCGAGATCGGAACGGGACAGGTAGTCGTTCTGGACGTCGATCAGCAGCAGGGCAGAGCGGCCTCGCGCCGGTTCGCCGCGGGTACGATCGGCCAAGCTTCAGGCAGCCCTGTGAGCCGCGGCCTCGCGCCCTTCAAGCCGCGCCGACAAAGCTGCGCCGACGGCCCGGCCGAAGTCGCGCGTACCGACCACGGTCGACCCGGGTCCGGCGATATCCGGCGTGCGGATGCCGCGGGCGAGTGTATCGGCGATGGCGTGTTCCACACACGTGGCCTCGGTGTCGAGACCGAAGGCCTCGCGCAGCATCATCGCCAGCGACAGCATCTGCCCTACCGGGTTCGCGCGATCGCTGCCCGCAAGGTCGTGCGCCGCGCCATGGCCGGTCTGAAACACGCCGCGACCTTCCGGCGAGAAATTGCCGGAGAACGACATTCCGCGCGAGCCGAGCAGCACCGCACCGCCATCGGCCATCACATCCCCGAACATGTTCGGGGACACGACCACGTCGAATTGTCTCGGATCGGCAATGAGCTGGTAGACCGCGTTGTCGATCTCCAGTACCTGCATATGCACGCCAGCGGCATCGCAGCGCTCGCTGGCGATCTCTTCCCAGAGCGTGCTGATGGCGGGTACACCGCCGGGCTTGGTCGTAACGGTGACCCGCCCGCGCCGGGTCTGCGCAAGCCGCGCGGCGACATCGACGATGCGCGCGATCTGGGGCTCGCAGTAGCTGAACGCGTGGCGAGCCGTGCGGCCGCCCGCGGGCGCTTGCTCCATCGACCACTCACCCAGGTACATGCCGCCCGTGTTTTCGCGCACCGCAACGATGTCGACCCCCTCAAGCCGCTCGGGCCGAAGCGCGCCGGAGTCGGACAGCACAGGATGCGGGCACAGCGGAGTGAATTTGCAGAATAAATCGAAGCGTGCCCGCAATTCGTACACGAAGCGGTCTCCACCGGCGCCGCAGAACAGCGCGCCGCCGTCGGCGAAGACACCCTCACAGAAAGCGATCACCTCGTCGCTGAGACTCGCGCCATGGCGTGTCACAGCTGGCTTCCCGATCAGTCCGCCGTGTCGCAGTTCGACGCGTACGCCGGCTGCATCCGCGACGCGTTCCAGCAGATCGAGCGCGAGCGGAACGATCTCGGGTCCGATGCCCTCGCCGGCGAGAACCCCGACGACGAGTGACGTCTGACGCTCAGAACCTGGTTGTGGCAATGCGTGGCTGTATCTCATGCAAGCTCGAGGTCGGCAATGGGCGGGAGACCGCTACGGCGTTCTCCGATCGAAGTCCGGGGCTGGCTCCGGGCGATACGGTACCAGCGCGGCGCCATCAGCGGAACCTCGGATGCGATCGCGCCGACGATCGTCCCCAACGAAAACGACACGATCTGCCCTTCACGCCATGAGGCCGTTTCGCGTCGGCCGAAACCATGTCCTGCGCATTTCAATCGGGCCTCGAGCCGGGTCCATTCCCGGGCGAACGCTCGCGCGCGGCGTCCGGCTGGCAACGCGTGGATCCCCGCGGCCACGTCGGCTGCAAAATGCACGTGGGCGACGGCGCCGAGTTCCGGAAAGGCCTGCACCGCTTCGATGTCGACCCCGATCGGCTCGCCACCCGAGATGGCCAGAACGGTCCATCCTCCGGAATGCGATGTATTGAACGCGAGCGGTGCGGGATCACCCAGCATCGGTTTGCCGAAGCGGTTCCGGACGATCCGGATGTCTGCCGGCAGCACACCGAGGTAGCGCGCCAGGATCCCTGCACGCCATGGCGCCACCTCCTGTGCCTCGGCGTCGATCCACCACAGGTGCGGGATTCCGGGTGAAGGTAGACGCGGCATCATAGCCAGCCCAGATCGTGCAGCGCACGCTGGCGCACCTGATCGAGCGCTTCCGACGGCGACGGGTTCGTCGCTTCGCCGGATTCCAATACCGCTGCGAGCCCGGTGGCAGTCGGCGCGGCATAGAACGCCGACAGCGGCAGCCGGCGGTTGCACTCGGCCTCCACACGTGCAAGCACGCGTGCGGCCAGCAGCGAGTGCCCGCCCAGCGCGAAGAAGTCATCGTCGGGGCCGAAGTCGTCGCGCCCGAGCAGTTCGGCGAAGATACGGCCGATGCGGTCAGCAGTACTGCTCGGCGCCAGCAAACGGGCGGGTTGGCTGGTTTGCATGCAGGCCTCTGGACCCAGCGCGCCGCGGTCGACCTTCCCGTTGGCGGCCAGCGGCAGCGAGGAACGTGTCACGAAGGTCGATGGCACCATGTAGCCGGGGAGCTTCTTGCGAAGTTCGTGCCGGATGTCGGCCGCCGTCGCCCCGCGCACCGGCACCACGAAGGCGGTCAGGGATCGTTCGCCGGATGCGTCAGGATGAACCGCTACGGCGGCATCGTGCACTTGGCCGAGGGCGCGCAGTGCCGCCTCGATCGCCTGCACCTCGACCCGATAGCCGCGGATCTTGACGCGGTGATCCGCTCGGCCCACGAGTTGGAGCCGCCCGTCGCCAAGGAAACGTCCGATGTCGCCGCTGCGGTACAGGCGTCCTCCGGGGCGTTCCGGATCCGGCACCGTCGGCAGCGGCACGAGCCGGCCGTTGAGCCAGTATCCGGCGACGAGGCCATCGGCGCCGATGGCGACCTCGCCCGCTGCTCCACCCGGCACGGCGCGCCCGTCCGCGTCGAGCAGCCGCACAGTCTTGCCCGGCGCTACGACGCCGGCGGGCACGGCGTCGGCGTCGGCATCGATCGGCGTGTCGGAAAACAGGATGTTGCGCGCGACCATGCCGGCCTCGCTCATCGAATACCGATGAATGATGCGGCAGTCGTCGGGCAGGAGGCCCCGTGCGGTGCTCACATCCGAGGGGTTCAGCGCGTCTCCAGACAAACCAAGGGCACGCAGGCCGGCAAGCCGCGCGCCGGGTGCGAGCGAGCCCGCCAAGCTGCGAAACAGCGCAACTGGTGAGCGCAGGCAGCTGATCTGCTCATGTTGCAGCCACTCGGCAAGCCAGGTCGGGCCGCTGTGGCGCATGTCGTAGAGATGCAGCGAGGCACCGTTCAGCAACGCGTTGAACGTGTCCGAGATCGCTGCCGGAAAGCATAGTGACGTCAGCAGCGCGAGACGATCGCCACAGTCGATCGGGGTGTCGTCACGATCGGTCAGCGCACGGCGCAGGCTCAGCGACTGGCGCCAGAGCAAGCCCTTCGGCGCCCCGGTCGTGCCGGTCGTGTGAAACACGCCGAGCGGGCTGTCGGGCGAGGCGTCGAGGCCGGGTAACGACGTCTTCGGGAACTCCGGCAGCGTTTCGTCGATGATCACACGGCACGCCGGACCCGTGACCGCGGCGGCATCGGCGGCATGCGCACGATCGGCGATCAACAGATCACTGCCGAGGTTGTCCAGGATCTCGAAATTGCGCTCGGTCGGGAACCCCGGGTCCAGCACCGCGAAGCATCGGCCCGCGTACAAGGTGCCCAGGATCGCGCCGATCAGCTGCACGTCCTGACCGAACATCAACGCAACCGGCTGCCGCGTTCCGACGGGCTGGCGCAGCAACGCACGGGCGATGCGCACCGACTCGGCCTGCAGACGGGCGAAGGTCCACGCGGAGCCGGCGCTCGTCACGGCCAGCGCGTGTGGCATGTACGCCGCGATCTCGGCAATCCGTGCGGGAATCGAACGCTGAGGATCCAGCGGCGGAAGCATGCGGCGGGCTGCGGTCATTGTGTCCGCCATACGGTCAGGCCGGCTGTAGCTGGTCGCTGTCGATCGGCAACCGCTCGGCCGCCGGCGCCATGTATACCCCGCGTTCCACCGTGTCACCCAGCACCACCGCGCCGGCACCGACGACGCAGCGGGGTGCGACCTTCACGCGATTGCGCACCGTCGAATGGATGCCGAAGTAGCAGTACGGTCCGATCTCGACCTGGCCGGCCAGGTGCACACCCGCCGACAGGTGGCAATGGCTGGCGATCACCGTGTGATGGCCGATCAGGCTGCCGGCGCCGATGAACACGTTGTCCCCGATGCGCGCAAAGGGCTGGATGATCACATTCTCGTTGATGCGACAGTTCTCGCCTACGATCAGTCCGTCCCACAGCGACGCCCGGGGATGAACGTAGCTCGCCAGCCGATACCCCATTTCACGCGCCTCCTGGAACCGTTCCGCGCGCAGCCGGTTCACGCGTACGTAGCCGATCGCAATCATGAGTTCGTGTTTATCCGGCGGAAACGCCTGCGCGATGTCGTTCCAGGGTACGACCGGAAGCCCGCAGCACCAGCCGTCGCCAACGAATTCGCGGTCGACGGTGAAACCGGCGATTTCGTAATCGGTATGACGGGAAAACTGGTGGTGCAGCACCTCGGCGACGGCGCCATTACCGAACAGGACAAGCTTGCGGGGCATGATTTTCTGCAGGGTGGAGTCAGGCGGTCTCCAATCTAGCACGGGGGTCACGCTACTTCACGGGATCCCGTACTCACGCTCCCCCCCGACCAGTCGGGCGGTTCCAATGAACCCCTGGAGTCTGCACTCCGCGGGCCAAACTACCACGGATCCCCGATGGGTAACGCCGACCGTGCACGCATGAACAACCGAGGCGCTGCGACCTTGCTTCGACTCGGATCACGGGATCGGCGGACCATACTGGCGCCGCAGACCCAGTCCCGGCATACGCCCCGCCCGCTGCCCGCGCGCGTCCCGGATCAGACGGCCGGCAGGCCGAGCGGACGCGGGCGGCGCCAGAACCGGCGCCAGTCGGCGCGCGCCACCCGAACCCGCGCGGTGCCGGGGTCGTGGATCCGGACCTCGGTCACGGCACCGCGGCGCAGGCGCTCGATGTGCTGGCGCAGGATCTCCTCCGACAGCGAATGCAACAATATTTCCACGCGTTCCGCCGTCGCCGCGGCCGCGAGCGCATCGACCATCACGAGATCGGCGCGCGCGTCGAGCGGATCGGCGGTCCAGTCGACTGCCGCCTGCTCCGCCAGCCACTGCGCGAGCAGCCCGCCACCGGCCACCCGGCGGATCGCCGGTGCGGTGCGCTGCACGCCCGGAGACCAGAACCACAGCCCGTGGACCGGCGTTCGCCCCTGCGCGCTGCGCTCGCGATTGACCGGGTGCTCGAACCAGAGCATCTGCACCGCATTGCCGAGCACCTGCAGCCGGCGGGCCGCGGCGTTCGCGAGGCGCGGCGCCGCCATCGGCCGGCCGAGGCCCGCCGATGGCGGCGGCCCGTCCCAGCCGTCGTCGCCGTCGAATTCCAGTTCGCGGATTCCAGTAAACGCCTCGCGATGCCGGCAGCCGGCTCGCTCAAACTCGGGGAGCGCGGCGTCCCAAAGCGCCCGTGATTCCCCGGCGGTCAGGTCCAGCGCCGCCGACGCGACCAGGTCGTTCAGCCCCGGGGTCAAGCTGACCGGAAACGCCAGCAGGCGCTGCCGATCGCGCTCGCCCCGCGCGTATCCCAGCCGGGCGGCCAGCACCTCTTCCCACCCCCGCTCGCCGCTTTGCTCGAACCGCCCCCGACCGAGCACCCGGGACAGCGTGGGTGGCGTTGGCGCGGCTGGATCTCGTCGTTCCGGAACGTCACACCAAAGCCCCGGGACCAGGATTTCCACCCCCGACATCAGCTGTCACGCCGTTCCCTGTAGGTCAGCGGCGGCTCGGCGCCGTCGCCCTCGTCGGTATAGGGGAACCGGATGTGCCCGTAGCGCAGCACCAGGATCGCGATCGTGATCAGCAGGATTGCCAGCGACACCGCGAGCATCGCCCAGAAATCCATCGCCTTCATGTCGATGATGATGTAACGGGCCAGAGCGACGATCGCGATGTACAGCGGCAGGCGCACCGGCAACCGGCCCGACTTGAGATAAATCCCGACCATCGCGAGCACTTCCAGGAAGATGAACAGCAGCAGGAGGTCCGCCAGCGTAACCTCGAGGGCGCGCACCATCAGCGCGATTTCCTGCAGGATCGCGATCACCGTCGCGACCGCGATCACGGCCAGCACCGCGACCTCGGTCACATGCAACGCCCTTTTGCCGGTTTTCTGGAAGTCGATCATTGCCCCCCCTTTGCACATGCCCGTGACGGCGGTCGACGATCGTCAGCCGCCCAAGACCACAGTGTAGCGTGCGCGTCTGCACCGGATCCTGCAGCGGCAGCCCGGACCTGACGCTCAGCGGCTTCGCTTCGTGCCGCCGCGCACCCGCTTGCCACCTGCACGCGGGCGCGCACCGGGCCGCCCGCGACCGGCGCGAGCGGCGCGCGGGCGCGGCAGTCCGGCGGCGGTGTAGAGCGCCGCCACCTCCTCCGCGGCGAGATCCCGGAACCTGCCGGCGCGCAGGCCGTGGCCCAGCGCCACGGGTCCGTAGCGGATCCGGATCAGGCGGCTGACGGTGCATCCCGCGGCCTCCCAGAGGCGGCGCACCAGACGGTTCCGGCCTTCGGCGACCGTGACGTGAAACCAGCGATTCGCGCCCTCGCCTCCGGCCTCGGCCAGCGTCTCGAAACGCGCCGGTCCGTCCTCCAGTTCGATTCCGGCCAGCAGTCTCTGCAGGGTCTCGGCCGGAACCGCCCCCAACACGCGCACTGCGTACTCGCGTACCAGCGCCTGCGCCGGATGCATCAACGCATGTGCAAGATCGCCATCGGTGGTGAACAGCAACAGTCCCGAGGTGTTCAGGTCCAGCCGCCCGACCGAAACCCAGCGCTGACCGCGCAACCGGGGCAGCGCCGAGAATACGGTGCTCCGGCCTTCGGGATCGGAGCGACTGCAGATCTCCCCTTCCGGCTTGTGATAGGCGATCCAGCGGTGCGGCCGATCCTCGCCGCGCAACACCCGCCCGCGCACGCGAATCTCGTCCCCGGCCTGCACCTGATCCCCGAGCGCGGCGACCCGGCCGTTGATCATCACCTCGCCGTTGGCGATCCAGACTTCGATCTCGCGCCGCGATCCCAGCCCGCGGGCCGCGAGGTACTTCTGCAAGCGTTCTGCCATTTCGAGGGTCGTGCCGGCTGACTATGATGGCTGCGACGATACACGAAAAGGACACCGCCATGACCGATGCCTTCACCGCACTGCTAACTGCCATGACCCGTGTGGCCACCCCCGATGATGAAAGAGGCGTAGGGCGGAAAAGGCCGAAGGCCGTCATCCGCCAGCTGGCGCCGGGGTTGCCGCAGGCGCCAAGCAGGCGCGAACGCCGAGCGGCGGATGACGCTGTGCTTTTCCGCCCTACGGGTCGCCCGGGACACGAGACAGGCCGTGACTTTCACGCTAACTGTCATGGCGCGGGCAGCCACCCCCGATGATGAAAGAGGCGTAGGGCGGAAAAGGCCGAAGGCCGTCATCCGCCAGCTGGCGCCGGGGTTGCCGCAGGCGCCAGGCAGGCGCGAACGCCGAGCGGCGGATGACGCTGCGCTTTTCCGCCCTACGGGTCGCCCGGGACACGAGACAGGCCGTGACTTTCACGCTAACCGTCTCCGACAGCCGCGACCTGGCCGACGACAGCTCCGGCGCAACGCGGGTCGAATTGCTGGACGCGGATCATCGAGGCGCAGCTGGATGCGCGCACGCGCCCCTGCAATCTCACCATGCTGATGCCGCGTCTGCGGGAATGACTTGAGCTCTTGCGCGTCGGGCCGGATGGGGGTCACTCCTTTTGTTCGTCATCCTGCCCGAACCAGACCTCGCAGCCGCGCAATACCAACACCCCCAGCGTGAGCAGGAAGATCGCGCCGACCAGGGTCAGCACCGTGCTGTTATCCATCGTCTTTGCATCCACCACCAGCACGCGGGTCAGCGCGGTGATCGCGATATAGACCAGGAAGCGTACCGACAGGCGATTGGTGCGGAAATAGATCGCGACCATCGCCGCCAACTCGATCAGCAGGAACAGCATCAGCACATCGCCGAGGCCAGGCCCGCCCTGCATTACGAACCCGGTGACCTCCAGGATCGTCGCCCACAGGATGCCGAAGCCCGCGATGAACAGCAGCCCCAGCTTGAAGATCTCGGCCATCATCAGGCCGACCCGTTTGGGCAGCACGAAGCTCTTTTCCGACATGATCTGGACGCCCCCCTGAAGTCCGTGTACTTGCTGACGCCGGGAGCGGCCGCAGGCGCGACGGTTGCGCGCCCGAATACCGGATACTCCCGCGATGCACCCGCTCCCCCACGCCCGGGCGGTCCCCGGGGCAAAGCGGTACTGGCATGCAGGACTATAGTCGAACTGCGCGGCCGCCGCGGGGCGTAATCGACGACCCCGCGCCCCGGAACGCGCTAGTGCGGCTGCTCGGGGGGTGCATCCGGGCCGGCGGGAACGTCCGGATCCTGCGCCGGATCGTCCGCCGGCGGCGCGATTCGGGCGCGTTCCGCGTCGGGGAGCTCCACACCCGCGGGCAGGTCGGCCAGCTCGCGCAGCGCGTCGAGCGGCGGCAATTCGTCGAGCCGATTCAGGCCGAGGTCATCGAGGAAGGCCCGTGTCGTGGCGTACAACGCCGGCCGGCCCGGCACCTCCTTGTGACCGACCGCGTGCACCCAGCCACGCTCGGTCAGGGTGCGCATGATCTGGGTGCTGACCGCGACTCCCCGAATCTCCTCGATCTCGGCACGGGTCACCGGCTGTCGATAGGCGATGATCGCCAGGGTCTCGAGCAGCGCCCGCGACAGCCGGGCCGGTCGTTCCGGCTGCGCGGCCTGCACCACCGTCGAAAACCGCTCGCGCACCCGGAACCGATAGCCGCCGGCCGATTGCACCAACTCGATCGAGCGCTCCCGGTAGGATTCGGCGAGGCGTTCGAGCGCTGTCTCGATCTCTGCCCGACCGATGCCTTCCAACGACGCGCAGGCGGCCTGGAGTTCCTTCATCGATACCGGCTCGAGGGCCGCGAACAGCACCGCTTCGAGCAGCAACTCCAGACGGTCGTACGACCCGGTTTCATCGGCTCCGGGGAGCGCCTCGTTCATGCCGCGTCCTCTGCTTGCCGGCGCCGCACGCGGATCGGGCCGAACGGCTCGCCCTGTCCCCATTCGAGCAAGCCGGCCTTGCTGAGCTCGAGCACCGCGAGAAACGCCACCACCACGCCAGGCCGGCCTTCGCTGCTCACCAGCAGGCTGACGAAATCGACGAACTCGTCGTGATCGAGGCCCTCGAGGATGCGCGTCATGCGCTCGCGCACCGACAACGCCTCCGCGCTGATCTGGTGATGCGCGCTGAGGCTGGCCCGGCGCAACACGCCCGCCAGCGCATCGAGCAGATCCTCGAGCGCAGGCGCCGGCGCCGGCGGCCCGCTCAGCGCATCCCGGGAAGCACTGGCGTGAAAGTAGTCGCGTTCCAGGCGCGGCAGCGCATCCAAGCGCTGTGCCCCAGTCTTGAACCGCTCGTATTCCTGCAACTGCCGGATCAGCGCGAGCCGCGGATCCTCCTCATCGTCGTCGCCTGCACTCGGGGGGCGAGGCAGCAGCATGCGCGACTTGATCTCAGCCAGCAGCGCCGCCATCACCAGGTATTCGCCCGCCAGTTCCAGGCGCAACGCCTGCATCACTTCGATGTAGGCCATGTACTGGCGGGTGATCTCGGCGATCGGGATTGCCAGGATGTCGAGATTCTGGCGCCGGATCAGGTACAGCAACAGATCCAGCGGCCCCTCGAACGATTCGAGGAAGATCTCCAGCGCGTCCGGCGGGATGTACAGGTCGGTAGGCAGCTCCCCGAGCGGCTCGCCGTTGACCCGGCAGGCCCAATCGGCGCCGACCTCGGCCTCGGGATCCTCCAGAACCTCGGCGGTCATGCCGGGTACGCCCCCGGTGCCCCGGCCAGGGCCCGACGCTGCGCGTGACGACCGACCTGCGGCGAGGATGTCACCGCAGGTAATCCAGTCCCATCGCCCGGCGCACTTCGTCGAGCGTCTCCCGCGCCTCTTCGCGCGCAGCCTCGGATCCCTCGTTGATGATGCTGCGCACCAAGCCCGGATCCGACGCATATTCGCGCGCGCGTTCCTGGATCGGCGCGAGCTCCGCGAGCACGCCTTCGATCAGCGGACGCTTGCAGTCGAGGCAGCCGATCCCGGCGGTTCGGCAGCCGTGCGCGAGTTCGATCCGGGTCTCCTCCGGCGTATAGACCTGGTGCAGCCCCCAGACCGGACATTTGTCGGGGTCGCCGGGGTCGGTGCGCCGCACCCGCGCCGGGTCGGTCGGCATGGTCCGGATCTGCATATCCACTTGGGCCGGTTCGGAGCGCAGGCTGATCGCGTTGTTGTAGCTCTTGGACATCTTCCGCCCGTCGAGGCCCGGCATTTTCGCGGTCGGAGTCAGCATCGGCTGCGGCTCGGGCAGGATGATCTTGCCGCCCCCCTCGAGGTAGCCGAACAGGCGTTCGCGGTCGGCAAGCGAGAGGTTCTGCTGGCCCTCCAGCAGCGCCCGCGCGACATCCAGCGCCTCTTCTTCGCCTTGTTCCTGGAAACGCTTGCGCAGATCCCGGTAGCGCCGGGCCATCTTCTTGCCCATCTTGTCGACGGCCGCCTCGGCCTTGTCGGCAAAACCCGGCTCGCGTCCGTACAGGTGATTGAAGCGCCGGGCGATCTCCCGGGTCACCTCGAGGTGGGCGACCTGGTCCTCTCCAACCGGAACCAGGCCGGCCCGATAGGCAAGCACGTCCGCGCTCTGCAGCACCGGGTAGCCCAAAAAGCCATAGGTCGCCAGATCCCGTTCGCGCAGCTGCTCCTGCTGATCCTTGTACGTGGGCACGCGCTCGAGCCAGCCCAGCGGGGTAATCATCGAGAGCAGCAGGTGCAGCTCGGCATGCTCGGGCACCCGGGACTGCACGAACACGGTGGCGGCACTGGGGCTGACACCCGCTGCGAGCCAGTCGATGACCATGTCGGTCACATGCTGGCCCAGATCCAGGGGCGCCTCGTAATGGGTGGTCAGTGCGTGCCAGTCGGCGACGAAGAAGAAGCATTCGTAGCTGTGCTGCAGTTCCAGCCAGTTCTTCAGAACACCGTGGTAATGCCCCAGATGCAAACGCCCGGTCGGCCGCATGCCCGACAGCACACGCCGGTTCGAACCCTGATTGCTCACGAAAACGCCCTTTTACGATGAAATCACAGCCGGGTATTAGAACATGCCGCCGGCCGCGCCGAACACCAGCGCCAGCAGCAGCGCCGTCTGGTCGCGCCCGTTGACCGTCAATCGCCCGCCTTCCAGCTGCAGCCGGCTGTTCAGAACGCCGTTGCGCTGGCGGATCCACTGCTTCTCGGTGCCCTGTTCCAGCCAGTCGCGGAACGCGGTGACCTCGGCGTCGTCCAGCAGCGCGCGCTCCTTCAGCCAGTCGCTCATCTCGCCGATCAGTTCCACCCCCAATTCCATGTCCAGGCTGGCCGCCAGCGACTCGAGCGGCCGCCTCGCCAGCAGATCGGCATCCCCACGCAAGCCGAGATCCAGGTCCAGCCGCAGCCGCTTCTCCGGTTCGGTATTCAATCGCAGTTCGCCGAAGACGACCGGATCGTGCGCGATCATCTGCTGCAAGCCCTCGAGCAGAATGGCCGCGACCAGCCCCGACCGTGCCGTAGGATCGGCGGACGCGAACGGCAGGTGCTGCAGATCGTCCAGCAGGCGCAGCACCGTCGGACGGTGCCAGCGCAGGGCGTTCAGATGCGACTCCAGCGCGAACAGTTCCAGCGAACCGGAACGCAGCCGTTCGGTACGCATGCGTATCACCTGGTCGATATGCTTGGGGGTCGAATTCTGCCAGGCACTGAGCTGCAACTTGTCCGCGGCCAGCGACTCGACCTCGCCGTGTTGGAATCGCAGCTGCCCCACGCCGAAGCTCAGGTCATAGTCCGGCAGCCGCCCGTAGCGGCCATCCGGCCCCGGATGCACCAGCAATCCGTAGTGCAGATGTCCCAGGTCGAGGCGCTTCCGTCCCTCCGCCACGGCAGCGCCATCGGTGTCGAAGCTCAGCAGCAGCCGCTCCGGAGAATACGACACGCCGCCCTGGCCCGCGCCCAGCTCCAGCTGCAATGTGTCGTTTTCCCCGTGACCGGCAGCGCCGAGTTGCAGCCGCACCGGACGGCTGGACAGCCGCGAACTCAGCCCGCCGCCCAATCCCACCCAGGTTTCCGCACGCGGGGCGGCCTGCGCGATGGCATCTTCCAGCGCCAGCGGCAGACCCTGCCCGACCCGCGAATCGGCCAGCTCGGTCTTCACCGTGGCGCCGAGCAGCCGGTGTCGGATCCTGTGATCCAGCACCAGTTCGAACTCGATGTCGTCACTGCGAAACTCCAGCACGCTGCTGGCCCGCGCCCGGTAATTCTCGCGCTCGTAGCTTCGAATCGCGTGGTGCACGCGAACGTCGCCCAGCTGCGACGACTGCGGCTCGCGCAACGTGTTCTCGACCTGCACCCCCACATACACCGGCCAGGCCACCGCCACCACGGCCAGGAACAGAATCGGTATCACGATCTTACGCACAGACGACTCCTGGAGAATGGCGAGCGCGGCATCAGATCCCCGCGAAGGGTAGCCCGACGCCGGCGCTGATGACATCCATGAAGAACGAGTACACCGGCCCGATCACCGTGCCGAGCAGGCCGGTCACCAGCAGTGCGAGGACGATCAGCAACCCGTAGGGCTCGATGCGTTCGAACTGGCGGGCGGCACGCGCCGGCAGGAAGCCCGCCACCACCCGCCCACCGTCCAGCGGCGGCAGCGGGAGCAGATTCAGCACCATCAGCAGGATATTGATCGCGATGCCCGCCATCCCCATGTAGACCAGTGCCAGGCTGTAGGCATGGTCCACTGCCAGGCCGACCTTGATCACCAGCGCCCAGCCGACCGCCATCAGCAGATTGGCCAGCGGACCGGCCACCGCGACCACCGCCATGTCGCGCTGTGGGTGCCCGAGGTTGCGGGTATTGACCGGAACGGGCTTGGCCCAACCGAACACGAACGGCGGCCCCGGGGTCAGACTGCTGATGGTGAGCAGGCCCAGCGGAACCGCGATGGTCCCCACCGGATCGATGTGCTTCAGTGGGTTGAGCGTCAGCCGCCCCAGCATCGCCGCAGTGGTATCGCCCAGCGCACGGGCCACATAGCCATGCGCGGCTTCATGCACCGTGATCGCGAACAGCACGGGCAAGGTCCAGATCGCGATGGCCTGTATCAACGATTCCATCTTCGGAGTATACCCAACCCGCTCAACGACCCGGCATTACCATCAGGACCGTTCCAGCGGCATCGACGTTCCCAACCGCACCGCCGCTCCCCCGCCTCAATCGAGAAAAGCGACCGGGCCCAGCCCCGGGCGCAGCACCTCGGGTGCCGGACCGGTCAGGTCGATCACCGTGGTCGCCTCCAGGGTCCCGGCCCCGCTGTCGACGATGGCGTCCACCTGGCCGCCCAGCCGCTCGGCCATCTCCCAGGGTTCGCTGAGTGGGTGCTCATCCCCGGGAAGCTGCAGTGTCGCCGACATCAGCGGCGCGCCGAGTTCGGCCAGCAGCGCCTGGGCCACCCGGCTGTCGGGAACGCGCAGGCCAACGGTACGCCGCTTCGGATGCTGGAGTCGCCGCGGCACCTCGCGGGTGGCGGGCAGGATGAAGGTGTACGGTCCGGGTGTGAGCGTCTTCATCAGGCGGAACGCCGAATTGTCGACCTTGGCGTAAAGTCCCAGCTCCGAAAGGTCGCGGCACAGCAGCGTCAGGTGGTGACTCTCGTCGACCTGACGCAGGCGGCGGATACGCTCGGCTCCGGACTTGTCTCCGATCATGCAGGCCAGCGCATAACAGGCATCGGTCGGCAGCGCGATCACGCCTCCCTGCTCCAGGCGCTCGATCGCCTGCCGTACCAGCCGCAGCTGGGGATTCTCCGGGTGTATCGTAAGAACGTTCATGCACTAGGATCGACGGGTGTTCGGCGCACGAGTATACCAGCCGGTGTGCGTTTGCCGCCGGCCGCCGCGCATGGCGCCCGGGCAACGGCCATGCGGAAGGCTTGTATAATGCCGCGCACCCGGCCGCACCCGGCCGCCCCTGCAGTTTGCTGGAGAGTGTCCGCTATGCTTTACGCGATCATCGGTCAGGATACCCCCGACAGTCTGGAACGCCGGCTTGCCGCCCGCCCGGAGCACCTGGCTCGGCTGGAAGCGCTTCGCGATGCCGGCCGCCTGTTGCTTGCGGGGCCATTTCCCGCGATCGACGGTCCCGATCCGGGTCCGGCCGGCTTCACCGGCAGCCTGATCGTGGCCGAGTTTCCGTCGCTGGAAGCGGCGCAGGCCTGGGCCGACGCCGATCCGTATCGCGCCGCCGGTGTGTACCGCGAAGTCACGGTGCGGCCCTTCAAGCGCGTACTGCCCTGAATCGCGCTGCCTCCGCCCGTCCCGGCACGCGGCGGCGAATGCCCCTGTCCTGGAGATTCCTGCATATGCCCCCCGTTCTCGCACCTGCTGCCGCAGCATTGCTGATGCTTGCACTGACCGCCTGCGAACGCGCCGAACCGCCTCCGGAACCCGTGACTTTGGACGCCGATGCGGTCGCGATCGTCAACGACACCCCGATCACACGCGCCATGCTCTTCGCCTATGCCGGGCTCGACGCCACTGCCGACATGCCGGGAATGGAGAACGTGCTGGACGAGGTCATCAACCTGGAGCTGCTGCGCCAGCAGGCGGTGGCCCAGGGGATCGACCAGGAACACGAGGTCCGGATGCTGCTGCAAAGCATCGAGACCAACCTGCTCGCGTCGCAGGTGATCGAGCGCCATGCCGAGTCGATGCAGTTCAGTGAAGCCGAGATCCAGGCCGAGTACGACGACCAGGTCGCCGCGATGGATCCGATCGAGTACCGCGCCAGCCACATCCTCGTCGACAGCGAGGACGCGGCCGCGGACCTGATCGCCCAGCTCCGGGACGGCGCCGATTTCGCCGAACTCGCGATGGCGCATTCGGTCGATGCGTCGTCCGAGCGCGGCGGGGATCTCGGCTGGTTCGCGCCCCGGCAGATGGTCGCGCCGTTCGCGGAGGCGGTGGCCGATCTCGAGCCGGGCCAGCACACGCAGGAACCGGTGCAGACGCGGTTCGGCTGGCATGTGATCCGCCTCGACGAGCTGCGCGAGATCGCGCCGCCGCCGCTGGACGAGGTGCGCCCCGAGATCGAGGAAATCCTGCAGGGCCGCGCCTTGCGCACCTATATGGACGAACTCCGGGCCGCGGCCCGGGTCGAGTTCCCGGAGCACCCGGAACCCTAGGGCCGCTAGCTTCACCGGAACAAGGGTCGCCGCGCTGGCCGACGCCCCGGAGGGTGTCAGCCGATCAACTCTCGAAGCGCGGCCTCGTCCAGCACCGGAACGCCCAGGGCCTCGGCGCGCGCCCGCTTGGATCCCGGACTGGCGCCGGCGATCACCGCGGTCGTCTGCCGTGAGACGTTGCCGGTGACCTTCGCGCCCAACGCCTGCAGGCGCTCGCTCGCCTGCTCGCGCGTCATCTCCTCGAGGCTTCCGGTCAACACGTAGGTATGCCCCTCGAGCGGCCGTACGCCCGTATCCGCCGGCTCGGACTCGGACCAGTGCACGCCGGCAGCGCGCAGGGCGGCGATCACCTCGCAGTTGTGGGGCTCCGCGAAAAAGCTCGCGACATGCCGCGCGACGACCGGACCGACATCGCGGATCGATTCCAATTCCTCCACCGAGGCCTGCATCAGCGGTTCCAGTGCGCCGAAATGCGCGGCCAGCGCACGCGCAGTCACCTCGCCGACCTCGCGGATCCCGAGCGCGTAGACGAACCGGGCCAGGGTCGTTTCCCGGGCCTGTTGCAGCGCCCGCTCGAGATTCTGCGCCGATTTCGGCCCGATACGCTCGAAGACCTCGAGTTGCCCGGCATCGAGCGCGAACAGCTCGGCCGGGTTGGCCACCGTACCCGACGCAACCAGCTGCTCGATCAGCCGTTCCCCGAAGCCCTCGATGTCCAGCGCCTTGCGCGAGACGAAGTGGCGAAGCGCCTCGCGCCGCTGCGCCGGACAGACCAGACCGCCGGTGCAGCGCGCCACCGCCTTGCCGTCTTCCTGCTCCACCCGAGAGCCGCACTCGGGGCAGGCAGCGGGCAGTTCGATCGCCTGCGTCTGCGGGTCGCGCTCGCCGCCCGCGCGCCCGACCACCTCCGGGATCACGTCGCCGGCCCGGCGGACCACCACGCGGTCGCCGATGCGAACGTCCTTGCGTGCAACCTCGTCCATGTTGTGCAGCGTGGCATTGCTGACCATCACCCCGCCGACCAGCACCGGCTCCAGCCGCGCCACCGGGGTCAGGGCCCCCGTGCGCCCGACCTGGAAATCCACCGCGACCAGCCGGGTAGTGCGCTCCTCGGCCGGGAACTTGTACGCAATCGCCCAGCGCGGTGCGCGGGCCACGAACCCGATGCGCTGCTGCGCCTCCCGCGCATCGACCTTGAACACCACGCCGTCGATGTCGTAGGGCAGTGCCGCGCGGCGCTGCGCCAGCTCCCGGTAGTACGCGAGCGCGGCGTCGACCCCCGAGACCCGGGCCCGCTCGGGGCACACCGGGATCCCGAGCGAACCGAACCAGTCGAGCACGGCGGATTGCGTCTCCGGCAGCGGGTAGTCGCCCACCGCACCCGGACCATAGGCGAAGAAGCTCAGCGGCCGGCTTGCGGTCACCGCCGGATCGAGTTGGCGCAGGCTTCCGGCCGCGGCATTGCGCGGATTCATGAAGCCACGTTCGCCGGCGTCCTGCAGGCGTTGGTTCAGGCGTTCGAAATCCCGGCGGCGCATGAACACCTCGCCACGCACCTCGAACTCGTCCGGCCACTGCGATCCCGACAACGCCAGCGGAATCGCGCGCACGGTGCGCACGTTCCCGGTCACGTCCTCGCCGGTCTCGCCATCGCCGCGCGTGGCCGCCCGCACCAGGCGACCGTCCCGATAGAGCAGGCTGATCGCGAGCCCGTCGAGCTTGGGCTCGGCCATGTAATCGACCGCGGCATCCGCGTCGAGGCGCTCGCGGACGCGCCGGTCGAACGACCGGATTTCGTCTTCGGAGAACGCGTTGTTCAGCGACAGCATCGGCAGGCGATGCCGCACCGCTGTAAACCCGCCGGTGAGCGCTCCGCTGACCCGCTGGGTCGGCGACTCCGGCACCACCAGTTCCGGATGTTCGGCCTCGAGCCGCTGGAGCTCCCGGAACAGCTGGTCGTACTCGGCGTCGCTGACCTCCGGGTCGTCCAGCACGTAATAGCGCCAATCATGATGCGCGATCCGTTCACGCAATTCCGCGGCCCGGCGGGCGGGCGCGGCGTCCGTGAGGGACGTCACCGGTCGGCCTTGCGCCGCAGCAGGTCGGGGCGATGCCGCAGCAGCCACTGGTTCATGTCCTCGCGCATGTGCGCGAGGGTCTGGTTGGTCGCGGTCGACTGCTGTGCATCCAGAATGCTGCCACCGAGGTCACGCGCAAGCACGTGGCTGGTCTCCAGCAGCGCCTCGAAGGCGCGATGCGGGTGCTCGCAGGCATGCAGCTGCAGGAACAGCGTGATGCCGGGCGTCATCATGTTCGCGATGTCGTCGTCGGTCAGCGTTCCCGGAGCGACCATGTTGGCGACGCTGAACAACGGCGCACCGCCCGCCGAGGCCTCGTCGTCACGGTAGTGATAGATCGCCATCTCGCCGAGCGCCAGGCCGGCACGGCGAAGCGCGGCACCGAGCGCGACCCCGGTGAACGGACGGTTGCGGGGAGCGACGACGTGCAGCACCAGGATTTTTTCCCGATGCTGCCCCCGGGCCAGCGGATTGCGGCCGACTACCCGCGGTTCCGAGACGTCGTCGTGGGGCGATGCCCAGCGCCGCTCGGGCGTGCCCGCGGCGCGTTCTTCCTCGGCCTGAGCCGGCGGAGCACCCGCCTCCTGCAGGCCGCCCAGCGCGCTCAACCGCCGTCGCAATCCCGCCAGCAACGATGCCCCGGGCGTGGCAGCCGCCGGGTCCGGTTCCAGCTGCGCCCGTGGCGGCTCCGAGCCGGTGGTTTCAGGTGGCGGCGGCAGGTCGCGCTCCGGAGCAGCGCGGTCCGGCACAGCGGATGCCGGACCATTCCCGGCCGCGTCCGGCCATGGCTCGGGCTCGACCCCCAGTGCCGCGGGCCGCGATGGCCGATCGCCAGGCTCGCTTTCCAGCAGGCGTTCGAAGTCCTCGCCGCTGCCGCCCAGCGTGGGCTCGATCTCGTGCCCGTTGCGATGGGCCCGGATGTGCACGGCCCCTTCATCGCCCCAGTCATCGTCGTCGCCGCCACCGGAGCTCGCCCGCAGCCCGCGCGTGCGCAGCCGATGCGCGATCCAGATCCCCGCGACCAGGCCCACTCCAATAATCAACAAACTGATCCGCAACCAATCCACCAGGAAGACCTCTCGTGTCCTTCAGGCCTCGGCCAGTTCCACCGCGGCATCGATATCCACGCTGACCAGGCGCGACACGCCCGGTTCATGCATGGTGACGCCGATCAGCTGCTCCGCCATGGCCATCGTCGTCTTGTTGTGCGTGATGAAGATAAACTGGATCCGCTCCGACATATCCTGCAAGAGCGCACAGAATCGACCGACATTGGCCTCATCCAGCGGGGCATCCACTTCGTCGAGCATGCAAAACGGCGCCGGGTTGAGTTCGAAGATCGCGAACACCAGCGCGGCCGCGGTCAGCGCCTTTTCGCCTCCCGACATCAGGTGGATGGTCGAAAGCCGCTTTCCCGGCGGCCGGGCCATGATCGCCACGCCGGTGTCGAGGAGGTCGTCGCCGGTGAGTTCGAGCCGCGCCTCGCCGCCTCCGAACAGGCGCCGGAACTTGTGCCCCAGCCCCTCGTTGACCTGTTCGTAGGTCTGCCGGAACAGCGCCCGGGTTTCGCGGTCGATCTTCTGCATCGCGCCCTCGAGCGTTTCGAGCGCGGTGATCAGGTCGTCGTGCTGCTCCCTGAGATAGCGGCTGCGTTCGACCAGGCTGCGCGCCTCCTCGATCGCGGCGAGGTTGATCGGACCCAGGCGTTCGATCTTCCGGTCCAGGATCGCGACCGTCTCTTCCCAGGCCGGGATTGCCGCATCCTCCGGCAGATCCGCGCCCAGTGCCTCCACCTCGAATCCGCTTTCGCCGAACTGGCCCGCCAGCTGTTCCTGCTGCACGGCCAACTCGCGCAGCTGCAGCCTGCGCTCCTCGCAGCCCGCCCGCCCCTGTTCCACTTGTCCGGCGAGTTCGCGGAGATCCGCGGCCAGTTGCCGCAGTTCGGCGTCGCAGGCATCGAGGTCCGCGCGCGCATCGGCAAGCGCCCGTTCCGATTCCTGGCGCTGTTCGAGGCGCTGCTGCAGATCGTTGCGCCATCCGTCCAGCGGCGCCAGGCGCCCGATGCGCGCATCCTGCAGCTGGGCCAGCCGCTCGCGATCCTGCGCGCGCTGCTGTTCGAGACGTTCGACTTGCCCCTGCTCGATGGCCACGCGGTGCCGGGCCTCCTGCACCGCCAGGCGCATCGCGGACGCACGGTCCCGCGCCTGCTGCGCCGCGGTCCGGGCCTCCCGCTGGCGGCGCTCGGCCTCGGCCACCTGTTGTTCCAGCCGCTCCCGGTCGCGATCGAGCCCCTCCAGGCGGGACAACGCCTCGTTGCGTTCCGCCAGCGCCTCGTCGCGCTGCTCCGACGCGCGTTCGATCTCGTCCTCGAGTTCCGCGATCTCCTGGTCGAGGCGCCGGCGCCGCTCGTCCGCCTGCCGGGCCCGCTCGCGCAGGCGCTGCAGCTGTGCGTCGAGACGGCTGGTTTCGCGCTGGCTCTCGCGCAGCCCCGACTCGGTCTGTTCGAGATCGCCCTCGAGGCCGTGCAGCACCTCCCGGAGTTCGTCCAGGCGCGCGCTGAAAGCCTCGCCCTGCGCCCGCAATTGCGCCGCTTCCTGCTCGAGGCTGCGCTCCAGCCGCAGCCGCTCGATCACGCCCTCGACCTGCCGATCGACCGTGCGATGACAAAGCCAGCCCGGACCGATCCAGCTGCCGTCCGGGGTCACGACGCTCGTTCCCGCAGCCCCCCCCGCAGCGAGCCGCGCCCGCGCCTGGTCCAGCGTTGCGGCGCATTGCACCGTGGCCAGCAGCGCACGCAGCGCGTCAGGGGCACGGACACGGGCCGCGAGCGAGTCGTCGGGAAACGACGCGGCGCCGACACCCGGATCCAACGCCCGGAACGCTGCTTCAGGGAGCGCCGGCGGCAGTTCGGCCAGCGATGCGAACACGGCCTCGAACCATTGTCCCAGCACGACCTCGACCGCCGCCTCCCAACCGGGATCGACGTCGATCTGCGCTGCGACCCGGCGCCCGGGATCGATTCCGTGCTCCTGTGCCCAGCGGGCGAAGGCCGCGCGGTCTTCGTCCCGATCCAGCCCCGGGAGGATCTTCAGCGACGCCAGCTGCCCGGCGATTTCCCGCGCCCTGCGCTCGGAATCGTGGAACCGCTCCTGTTCCGCCTGCAGTTCGGAGCGCCGTTCCGATAGCGCGTCGCGGAGCGCGGCGCGGCGCTCCTGCAACTGTTCGTACCCCTGCGCCGCGACGGCCAGCTCGCCTTCGGCCTGTTCGAGGTCGGCGCTGCCTTCGGCGGAGGGCAGCCGCTCGCGTTCCTCGCGCAGGCGTTCGTGCCGCAGGCGCGCCCGCTGCAGCAGTTGATCGGCGTGGTCCATCCGGGTACGCGCCACCTGTGCCGCCTGCTGCGGCTCAGCCATCGCCCGGTGCCACTGCGAGCGTTCCTCGCGTGCCGCCTGCAGCGCCTGTTCGGCGGTCTCCGACGCCTTCTCGGCGAGTTCCTGCGCCGCGACGGCCGCCTCGCAGTCCAGGTCGTGCGCCTCGATCGCCGCCTCGGCCTCCTGGACGCGGCTTCGGGCCTCTTCCGCGGACTGCGCCGACGCCTGGACCCGGGCCTCCAGCTGCGCCTGTTCGCGCGCCTCGCGCTCGAGTTCGGCCTCGGCGTGGCGGATCGACTGTTCGAGCCGGGAGACGTCCGCCGACACGTCGTAGAAGCCGGCCTGCGCCGCCTGCTGCGCCTGCTCGAGTTCCACCCGGCGCAGGCGCAGTGCTTCGCTCTCGGTTTCCTTCTGCTGCGCGCGGGCCTGCAGACCGGCCAGCGCCGTCTCCGCTGCCACCAGTTGCAGGCGCTCGGTCTCCATCCGCTGTTCCAGCGCCCGCAGACGCAACAGCAGAAGCTCGGCCCGGCGCTGGCGCCGCTGCGCGGCCAGTTCCTGGTACTTCTCGGCGATCTCGGCCTGGCGGGTCAGCTTGCCGGCCTGGCGATCGACCTCCTCGCGGACATCGTCGAGCCGCTCGAGGTTCTCGCGAGTGTGCCGGATCCGATTCTCGGTCTCGCGCCGGCGCTCCTTGTACTTGGAGATACCGGCCGCTTCCTCGAGATAGACGCGCAGTTCCTCGGGGCGCGCCTCGATCAGCCGCGAGATCATGCCCTGCTCGATGATCGCGTAGCTGCGCGGCCCCAGGCCGGTCCCGAGAAAGAGATCGGTGACGTCGCGCTTGCGCGCGCGCTGGCCGTTCAGGTAGTACTTCGACTGACCGTCGCGGGACAATGCCCGCCGGACCGAGATCTCGCCAAAACCGCTGTACTCCCCGCCCAGCCGGCCTTCGCTGTTGTCGAAGAACAGCTCGATACTGGCCTGCCCCACGGGTTTGCGCGAAGCCGATCCGTTGAAGATCACGTCCTCGCTCGAGTCCCCGCGCAGATGCTTGGCCGAGGACTCGCCCATCACCCAGCGCACCGCATCGATGGTGTTGGACTTGCCACAGCCGTTCGGCCCCACGATGCCGACGCGGTTGCCGGGCAGCATCAGTGTGGTGGGATCCACGAAAGACTTGAATCCGGCCAGTTTTATGCGGGCGAGTCGCACGGGTGGGTAGGGTCCGATGGGGACAAGAGGTAGAATCTTACATGGTTCGGCCCCGGTTTGACCCGGCTGCCGAGAACTCTCGAGCCCAAGGATCCCCGATGCCCAGTGCACCCAGCAAGACCCTGGACACCTTCCCGAACCCACAGCCCGCCCGCGATTACACCATCCACATGCGCATCCCGGAATTCACCTGCCTGTGCCCGGCGACGGGCCAGCCGGATTTCGCCGAGCTGCACCTGGAATACGTTCCGGACCTGACCTGCGTCGAACTGAAATCGCTGAAGCTGTACATCTGGTCCTACCGCAACGAGGGGGCCTATCACGAGGCGGTCACCAACCGCATTCTGGACGACCTCGTCGCCGCGATCGACCCCCGGTTCATGCGCCTGACCGCGGATTTCAACGTGCGCGGGGGGATCTTCACCCAGGTCGTGGCCGAACATCGCGCTCCGGGCTGGACGCCCGCGGCTGCGGTCGAACTCCCGCAGCCGATTCCGCGCTGAACACCGCACGGCGCCGACCCGGATGAACGCGGTTCCGGGACATTTCGTCGGTCTGGATCTAGGCACCTCCGGCGTGCGCGCGGTGGCGCTGGATGCGGCCGGCCGCCCCGTGACCTCGCTGCGCCGCAACTGGAGCGACGCCGAGCGCAGCGGCCGCGATCCCGGGGCCTGGTGGGACGCGGTACGGGGCCTGCTCGGCCAGTTGGGCGCGCGGCTGCCCGCCGGCCCTGTGGCGATCGCGGTGGACGGCACCTCGGGTACGCTGCTGGCGGTCGACCGCGACGGCCAGCCGCTGGGGCCGGCGCTGCTCTACCACGACGCGCGGGCGCGGGCGCAAGCCGCGCGGCTGGCCGCCCTGGCCCCGCGCGAGAGCGCGGCCCACGGCGCTGCCTCCTCGGCTGCGAAACTGCTCTGGCTGCGCGACCAGGGGCTGCCGCGCGAAGCGGCGCGGGTGTTGCACCAGGCGGAATGGATCAGCGGCGGTCTGCTCGGCCGATACGACCGCGGCGATGCGAACAACGCGCTGAAGCTCGGATACGACGCAGCCGAGGATCGCTGGCCCGACTGGTGGCTGGCCGAACTGGGACCTGTCGCCGGCCTGCTGCCCCGAATCGTGCCTGCCGGCACCGTCGTCGGCCGCATCGATCGGGCCGTGGCCCGGAGCACCGGGCTGCATCCGCTGAGCCGGATCGTCGCGGGCACCACCGACAGCATCGCCGGCTTTCTGGCCACCGGGGTCGACGACCTGCACACGGGCATCACCAGTCTGGGCAGCACGCTGGTGCTGAAACAGTGGTCGGCCCAGCCGGTGTTCGACCCCGACACCGGCGTCTACAGCCATCGCGTGCTGGGCCGCTGGCTCGCCGGCGGCGCATCGAACACCGGTGGCGCGGCGCTGGCGGTGCACTTCACCCCGGCGCAGATCGCCGAATTGAGTCTTGCGATCGACCCGCACCAGGATTCCGGGCTCAGGTACTACCCGCTGCCCCGCCCCGGCGAGCGGTTTCCGGCGAACGACCCCGGGCGGATTCCGGAACTGAGCCCCCGCCCGGCCGACGACGCGCGATTCCTGCACGGCCTGCTGGAAGGCATCGCACGGATCGAGGCCGCCGGCTACGCGCATCTGACCCGGCTGGGCACCGCACCGGTAGCGAGGATCGTCACGGTCGGGGGCGGCGCCGCGAACCCCCAATGGACCGCGCTGCGTGCATGCGTGACCGGGGTACCAGTACGCAGCGCCGCGCAGGAGGAAGCGGCCCACGGTGCGGCGTTGCTCGCCCGCCGCGCCTTTCTCGAAGGTTGAAACGCCAGCGAATGCAGGGGTTTGCGCAGCCGGGACCGAAGCGTTTGCAGCCGCACCGAACCCGCACAGGCGCTGGTCAGGCGTGGCCGACTGGCATCTCCTGATGGCGTGCGTGCTGAAGCGACCGCAGCGCCTGTTCCATGACCTCGAGCGCGAGCCGGCGCGTCAGTTCGGGGTCGGCCGGAATCATCTCTGTGCGCACGGCCATCGCCATCGCCAGCGCCTGCAGCAGATCCCCGTTGCGGGTCTCACCCAACAGTGCGATCTCGTGGTTCAGCGTGTGCAGGATCCGGTCCAGCAGCTGGTGCACGCGGGTCGCGGATCCCGTCTCGGGGTGCAGTCGAAACTCGAACGAAATCGCGTCGCCGCCAGGCGTAGTGAATTCGTAGGGAAGAAAATCCATGGTGTACTCCAGAATCGGGAAATCGGTGGCTCAGGACACGGCAGGAAGCCGCGCCATCAGCATGTAGTTCACGCCTTCGTAGCGGATCAGGCGCATGCGCCGGGTAAGCGGGTTCACCCCGACTCCGGAACGCGCGACGATCCGGCAACCCGCGGCCTGCAGCGGATCGGTCAATTCTTTCGGGCGCACGAATCGGCGCCACTGGTGGGTTCCGCGCGGCAACAGGCGGAACAGGTACTCGGCGCCTATGATACCGGCCACGAAAGACGCCAGGGTACGATTCAACGTAGCGAGCACCAAGAACCCCTCCGGACGCACCCGAGACAGGCACTCGCGCAGAAAGGCCTGCGGGTCGACCACGTGTTCGATCACCTCCAGATTCAACACCACATCGAATCCGTTCTCGTCGAGGTGCTCGAGGGCGATCGGACGGTAGCGGATCGACAGCCCCTGCGCCTCGGCATGATCGCGGGCGATGGCGATATTGCGCGGCGCCACGTCGATTCCCAGCACCTCGGCCCCGTGGCGGGCCATGCTCTCGGACAGGATGCCGCCGCCACAACCCACGTCAAGCATGCGCAGGCCGCGTAGCGGCTCCGCGGCCGAGGCATCACGCTCGAGTTCGCGCGCCAGCTGCTCGACGATCCATCCGCTGCGCACGCGATTGAGCACGTGCAGCGGCCAGAACGGACCCTGTGGATCCCACCAGTTCGCGGCGAGCCGCTGATACCGGGCCACCTCTTCGGGGTCTACGCTGGGTGCAGATATCGGATCCGTGCTCGGCATGATCGGCCCTCGAGGTAACGGTCGCCACCGCTGTGGATTCAGTCCGGATCGGCGCGCGTTAGTTCACCCTCGAGAACCGCGGTCAGGCGCAACCGCCGAACCTGCCTGCGCGCCGCCAGGAACAGGACGCGGATCTGGCAGAATGGCCGCATGAAGCGCTACCGGTCGCAGAAGCGGACCCGCAGAAGCCCGCGCACGCGAAGGCGTCCCAGCCTGCGCCGGCGGCTGGCCCGCGCACTCGTCGCGTTGTTCGCGTTCCTGCTCCTGTTGACCGCGCTGATCGTGCTGCTGTTGCGCTGGGTCGATCCGCCCTATTCGATGTACATGCTCAGTCAGGGCGCCCCGGGGACCGTTCCGACGCTGCGCACCACCTGGCAGCCGCTGGAAACGCTACCGGCTCACCTGCCGCTGGCCGTGGTCGCCGCCGAGGACCAGCGCTTCCCGCAACACCGGGGTTTCGACTGGGTATCGATCCGACAGGCAGTGGAGCAGCGACTGGACGGCGGGTCGCTGCGCGGGGCCAGCACCATCAGCCAGCAGGTCGCGAAGAACCTGTTTCTCTGGCATGGCCGCAGCTTTCTGCGCAAGACCGTCGAGGCCGGATTCACGCTGGCCATCGAGGCCCTGTGGCCCAAGGCGCGGATCCTCGAGGTATACCTCAACCTTGCCGAGTGGGGCCCTGGAGTCTATGGCATCGAGGCCGCCGCCGGTTATCACTACGGCATTCCGGCGCGGTCGCTGAGCCGAGAACAGGCCGCCGCGCTGGCCGCGATCCTGCCCAGCCCGCGCAATTGGTCACCGACCTCCCCTTCGGAGTCCGTCGCGCGGCGCCGCCAGTGGATCGAACAGCAAATGCATCAGCTCGGCCCTGGCTGGCTCGATCCGATACGGGTCGATGCGGCCGTTCCCGCTCATGGGTCGTGAGGGCGGTAACGGAGCGACAGCACGATCGTGGGGCTCGCAGCCCCGCTGTGCTCAAAATCGGACCGCCGGGCACGACCCGCACCGCGGCCGCGACGCCCCGACGGGCAGAGCGGGAAACGGCAGCCGCCATGGCCATCGGCTACCATCGCAGCCATGCTTCGGCTGCTGATCATTCTGGTGCCTCTGCTGATCCTTGCGACCTACGGGCCAGGCTGGTGGGTGCGCCGTACCCTTGCCAAATACAGCCAGCCGGAGGAGCGCTACCAGGGCAGCGGCGGCGAGCTGGCCCGCCACCTGCTGAACCAACGCGGTCTGCACCAGGTCGCGGTCGAGGTGACCGAAAGTGGCGACCACTACGACCCGGAGGACCGCGCGGTGCGCCTGACCTCCGGGAACTACCACGGCCGCTCGCTGACCGCGGTAACGGTAGCCGCACACGAGGTGGGCCACGCGATCCAGCACGCGGAGGGCTATGCGCCGCTGCGGCTGCGCGGCGAGCTGGTGCGCTGGGCGGCCAGCGGCCAGCGGCTGGGTGCGTTTCTGATGCTCGCGATCCCGGTGATCACGATTCTGACCCGGCACCCCGCGCCAGGCGCAATGTTCCTGCTCGCCGGCCTGCTGTCGATGGGGCTGGCCGCGATCGTGCACCTGGTGACGCTGCCCACGGAACTCGACGCCAGCTTCAACCGCGCCCTCCCCATCCTGCGCGACGGCGGGTACCTCTATGAAACCGACTACCCGCACGCGCAGCGCATCCTGAAGGCCGCCGCCTATACCTATGTCGCGCAATCGCTGATGAGCCTGCTGAACATCTGGGCCTGGCTGCGCTTCCTGCGCCGGTAACGAGCCTCGCTACGGCGCCGACTGTCCCGTCGCCCGCAGAGCCGGCATGCCGGCGGTCCATCGCGGGTATGCGGCAGCGCAGCGTGCTGCGCCCGGAGCGCGCAACGGGCACGGCCGAACGGCGGTCAGCCCTTGTCGGGCAGGGTGATGTTCAGTTCGAGGATCTCGCAGTCGCCTTCGCGCTCGAGGTTCATTTGCACCGCCTCGTCGTCCACATGCACGTACTTGCGGATGACCGAGAGGATCTCGCGGTGCAGTGCCGGCAGGTAGTCGGGGCCCGAGCGGTGCGCGCGCTCCCGGGCCACGATGATCTGCAGCCGTTCCTTCGCGACCGATGCGGATTTCGGTTTCGGCGAGCGGAAGTAATCGAAAATGCCCATGCCGTTCAACCCCCGAACAGGCGTCCGAAGAAGCCCTTCTTTTGCATGGTGATGAAGCGGTACGGGCGGTCCTCGCCCAGGAAACGCGCCACTGCGTCAAGGTAGGCTTGGCCCGCGTCCGAAACGTCGTCCATGACCACCGGCACGCCGGAGTTCGAGGCATTCAGGACCGCCTGCGACTCGGGGATCACGCCGAGCATGTCGATCGACAGAATGTCCTGTACGTCTTCGATGCTCAGCATCTCGCCCTTCAGCACGCGTTCCGGCGAGTAGCGTGTCAGCAGCAGACGCGCCGGAATCGCACCCTCGCCCTGCTCGGCCCGGCGCGTCTTGCTGGACAGGATTCCCAGCATGCGGTCGGAGTCGCGCACGCTCGAGACCTCGGGGTTGGTGACCACGACCGCCTCGTCGGCATAGTACGCGGCCATCAGCGCGCCACGTTCGATCCCGGCGGGGCTGTCGCAGATCACGAAGTCGAATTCCTGCGCCAGCTCGGTCAATACCCGTTCGACGCCTTCGGGCGTCAGCGCTTCCTTGTCCCGCGTCTGCGAAGCCGGGAGGATGAACAGGTTGTCGGTGCGCTTGTCCTTGATCAGCGCCTGGCGCAGATTCGCATCGCCGTTGATCACGTTGACGAAGTCGTACACGACCCGGCGCTCGCACCCCATTACCAGGTCGAGATTGCGCAGGCCGACGTCGAAGTCGACGACGGCAGTCTTGTGACCCTCCAGGGCCAGACCGGTCGCCAGCGCCGCCGAGGTGGTGGTCTTGCCCACCCCTCCCTTGCCCGAGGTAATCACTACAACGCGTGCCATAAAGCCTGCATCTCCTTAACCACGAGACGGGTTCGAACCGTCTAGATTTCTGCGATGTCGATCGTTTCGCCCGACAGCGTCACCAGCCGGTTCTCGCCGCGCTCGCTGTCGAGAATGTCTTCCGCGATGCGGTAGTGCCCGGCGATCGACACCAGTTCCGCATCCAGCCGGCGGCAGAAGATGGTGGCCGACGCAAGCCCGCGCACACCCGCAAGCGCCCGCCCCCGAAGGGTGCCGTAAATGTGGATATGCCCATCCGCCAAAATCTCGGCCCCGGCCGACACGGCACCGGTGATGATCAAATCCCCGCCGCGCGCGTAAATCTGCTGCCCGGAGCGCACGTGCTGCGTAACCACACGGGTGGGCGTGTGCACCGCTGGCGCCGCCACCGGTTGCGGAGCCTCCGGCCGGGGTTCCGCCGCCGGGCGACTCCGGGCAACCGGCTCGGGCGCAGCACGCCCGCCCAGCACCAGCAATGGCAGCCCACTCGCTGCCGCCAATCCCTCGGGCACCGCTGCGCTCTGCTGCAGGCCGATCAGTTTGAATCCCTGCCGCCGGATTTGTTCCAGTACCACCAGCAGATCCGCAACCGGCAGCGCTGCGAGCGCCGCGAGGTCGACCACGACCGGCATGTCGTGCATCAGATCGGGTGCCTCGGCCATGCGCTCGCCAAGCGCCGCTTCAAGGGCCTCGCGATCGGCGGTGTGCAGTCGCAGGACCGACACCAGCATCATGCGCCCCTTCAGCTCGATCGCGTGCACGCTGCCGGCCCCTGCGCTCATTGCTTCACCTGGCCGGGCCATCTTTCACCGGGGAGAACCGTTCCTGGAAATCGGGGAAATCGAACATCGGCGCATTGTAGCCTTTCCCGGCGCTCGCAGCATACGCCATGCCCGCATGCGGGCACCCCCGTTCCCGCTCGAAACCGCGACTACGATCGCAGAAACCGTGTTCCGTCGCTGGATCAGCGGCGCACGGGCCCCGGGATCAAGGCGTTGGTCTGGCGCGCATACTCCCGGTACCCGGGGCGGGTTTCGGCGAGGCGGCGATCGAGCAGTGCCACGCCAGAGACGCGCAGGATCAGAAAGACCATCAACGCCACGCCAGGGAGAGCCCACCAACCGCCGAACGCGAGTCCGATCAGGCCAAAGCCCAGCCAGACCACGACTTCGCCAAAGTAATTCGGATGCCGACTGAATCGCCACAGGCCCCGGTCCATTACCTGCCCCCGGTTGCCTGCATCCCGTTTGAACCAGGCCAGCTGCCAGTCGGCCACACTCTCGTAGACGAATCCGAACAGCCAGACCGCCCAGCCCAGCCAGACCAGCGGCCAGAACAGAGAATCGCCCAGGACGCTCGCCAGTATCGGGAGCGCAATCACCGCGAGCAGCGACGCCTGCAGCCAGAAGATCGTGACCAGGCTGCGCCGCGCGAACGCAGGGTCGGACCGACCCGCGCGCATCTCGGTGTATCGGGCGTCCTCGCCGTGTCCCCAGTTGCGCCAGGTGATGTGCGCCGACAGGCGCACGCCCCACAGAATCACCGGCACCAGCATCACCCAGGCGTTCAATGGCCTACCGGCCAGCCACCACCAAAGCAGCGCGACCCATATGAACCCAAGCCCCCAGAAACGGTCGACGAGACTCGCATCCCGCCGGGGTACGCTAAATGCCCAGACCAGGGTCATCAATGCCAGCGACGCCAGCAGCCCCCAGAAGAACAGGCTCCAGCCGTCAGCCGCCGTCATCACAGCCGCCCCGGGTGGTCGATCGTCTCGCGCATGCCGCCTCCTGGAATCGTCTCAGCATGGACCCACCCGGGCCCCGGCGGGTTCCCGGCGATCGCGGACCCACCGGTGGCGACACCGGCACACCCTTTTGGCGCCACGCCCTCCCCTGTAGCCCTCCAGGTCGAAGGCTACGCTGCACCGTTGCCCGAAAGGACGTTCAGTTTGCGGCAGCGGCAGCAACCGGGCGCATGACGACCCGGTCGCGGCCTGCCGCCTTGGCTGCG
Source organism: Thioalkalivibrio paradoxus ARh 1 (assembly GCF_000227685.2). Lineage (GTDB taxonomy): Bacteria > Pseudomonadota > Gammaproteobacteria > Ectothiorhodospirales > Ectothiorhodospiraceae > Thioalkalivibrio > Thioalkalivibrio paradoxus. The sequence continues at coordinate 2,048,482 of NZ_CP007029.1, forward strand.
TACATCGCTTCGTCGGCCTCGCGCAGCAGCTCGGGAACCGTGACGTCGACGCCCGCGAACATCTGCACCCCGATGCTCGGCGTCACGCAATAGGGCTGGCCATTGAGTGTCACCGGCGCGGACAGCGCGGATCGAAGCTTTTCCGCGATTTGCCGCGCCTGCACACCGGCCTCGCCGCCATCCCGGCTGAGCGGCGCCACGATCACCACGAATTCGTCGCCGCCGAAGCGCGCAACGGTGTCACTCTGGCGGACTTGAACACGCAGGCGTTGCGCGACCTCCTTCAGCAACAGATCGCCCTGTTCGTGTCCGAAGGTGTCGTTCAGATCCTTGAATCGGTCCAGATCGATGAACATCAAAGCTCCGTGGCAACGGTTGCGCCGGCTGGAAACCAGCGCCTGCTGCAGGCGGTCCAGCAGCAGGCGGCGGTTCGGCAGGCCGGTCAGCGCGTCGTGGAACGCCAGCGCCCGAATCGCTTCCTCGCGGTGGCGACGCTCGGTCACGTCCTCCAGTGTCCCGAACACACCGGCCAGACAATCCTCGGCGTCCCACCCGGCTCGGGCAGTAATCTCGAGCCAGCGGTAGCGGCCATCCCGACTCTGCCATCGAAACTGGCCGTGGCTGTGCTCGCCTTGCGCCACCACCAGCCCGTCGAGCATTGCCTGCAAGCCGTCCCGGTCCTCCTCTTGCACGTAATCGAGCAGGCGGGTGCCAAGGCTTTCCGCCACCGGAAACCCGGTGACCACTTCCCAGGCTGTGTTCAGAAAGACAATCCGACCGTCGTTGTCGATCTGGAACGCGATTTCCCGAATATTGTCGACGACCTGCCGGTAACGGCTCTCGCTCTGACTCAGTTCCGCCGTACGTGCCATCACCTGGGCCTCCAGCCGCGCCCGCCGGTGGATCAGGAACTGCACCAGCGTGGCGGCAAGCAGCGTCAGGAGCGCGCCGAGCAGTGCCGTCGACCAGCCGATACGCGGCGGATTCGCGGCACGGTATTCGGGAGTGGCGCGGACCTGCAGCGCATACGCCCGACCGAACACGAACAGCGGTTGCGTGAGCGCGAACCGGTCGCTCCCGGGCCAGCCACCCTGCAGCGGCTCGCTCATGGGCTCCAACCGGGACGACGACGAGGCCAAATACAGGGGACGGCTGCCGGGCTCGAGCTGGTAGAGCTCGATAACCACCGGCGCATGGGCCATACGTTCCTGCGTGACCATCGAACGCAATAGCTCCTCCACACGCATCGCCATGATCACGATCCCGCGGGTCGCGAAATTGGCGTCGCCCCCCCGTACCAGATCGTCTTGCGCCGGCCGCGGCACCGGCGCGTAGGCGAACACCACGTCGTCGCCGGCGTCGGCGGTGGGCACCACCGACGTGGCGCTGGGGAGCCCGGTATGCCGCAACAGCGTGATCCCCTGCTCGCGCGCGGGCTCGGACGCCAGGTCGAACCCGATCAGGGAGTGGAACCGGTCCGGTTCGACCCAGCGCAGCGGGAAATGCGTATCCCGCATCGAGAGGGGTTGGGGCCGGCCGTCGGCGTCGGTTTCGAACACCTGGAAATCCCCGCCCTGCTGTTCCCGGACCGTCGCCTCGAAGGCCGGCAACTCGTCGCGGGAAATCCGGGGCCCCCAGCCAGCCCCAACCACGTGAAGCTTCGACAGCAGCGCACGCGAAAGCATGCGGAAGCTCTGCGCATCCATGGTTTCCATCTGTTCCAGCGCATCTGCCAGCGCCTGAAACTGGTGATCCCGCAACGTGTGGAATTCCTGGATCACGCGAACCGCCTTGGCTTCTCCGAGCAGCGTGAACTGCGCGTGCTGGGCGCGCGCCTCGACCGCATGCAAGGTCAGCGACGCGATCAGCGTCAACGCCAGTCCGAACACCACGGCCAGCCAGACCTCGACATTGTGCAGCCCCCAGCGCTGCCCCGACGACACGCGGTCGCGGCTCAGGACGACACTCCAGCCACCCAGCACGATGGCCAGCAGAGCGAACACGGCGACCCAGACCATGGCCCGGGCCCGGTAAACCTCTTCCAACCAGTCCTCGGCCTCGATATCGATCCCGACTGCGATCAATACCTCGCCGCTGGCCGGGTCCGTGACCGGAACCAATGCCGTGACGAAGCTCCCGAACTCGTCGGCATAGGGCCCGGTCGTGTACCCACGTCCCTCGGCAAACACGCGGGCCACCTCGTCGGGAGGCTCCAGATACGGCGTTCCCGGAGGCGAGTACTGTGGGTCGGTGGCAGCGTAGGACTCGGGGCCGAACAACGGCTGACCGTCGCGCAAGGCGATCGTGTAGATGCCGCGCACCCCGGAGACCTCGTGATACGCAATCAGTTGCTGCCGAATGCGCTCGTAGGGCGCGGTGCCGGCGTCGGATGCGTCGAACGCCAGCATCGCCACCCGTTCCGGATTCACGGTTCGAGCGATGGCCACGGCCTTGGCGAGCAGCTGGCGCTGCAGGTCGGAATCCACACCCTTGGCCCACCAGTGGTCCGCCCAGAAACCGCCAACCGCCAGCATCACCGCCCCGATGAGCAGAAACACGGCCTGGTCCAGCCAATGCGCGCGCTGCACCTCCGACGCCGACTCGCTCGAACCCGCCGCCCCCTGCGGGTCTGGCCGCCTGCGGCGTAGCGGCAGCAGATTCACGGGCCACCAACTCATGGCCGTTCGGGCCTTCCGTATCCACCCCCGCCGGGCGTCTCGAGGACGACGCAATCCCCGGCCCCGACCTGGCGCCGGTCGCAGGAATCCAGCACCTCGACCGCCCCGTTCGCGCGTTCGATCCGGGTGCTGCCGGTTGCGCCGGGCGCGCCTCCAGCCAGCCCGAACGGGGGCACCCGACGGCGGTTCGCCAGCACCACGAATTCCATCTCCTCGAGAAAGCGCAGGCGCCGGACCACGCCGTTGCCGCCCCGGTCACGGCCGTCTCCGCCCGAGCCGCGCCTCAGCCCGAACGCCTCGACGCGGATCGGGAAGCGGCTCTCCAGCACCTCCGGGTCGGTCAGGCGCGAGTTGGTCATATGCGTCTGTACGGCATCGGCGCCGGGAAAGCCGGGACCTGCGCCGGCACCGCCACAAACCGTTTCGTAGTACTGGTACCGGTGGTTGCCGAAGGTCAGGTTGTTCATGGTGCCCTGGGCAGCCGCCAGCTCGCCGAGCGCGCCATAGAGAGCGTCGGTGATCACCTGCGAGGTCTCGACGTTGCCCGCCACCACGGCCGCCGGAGCGCGCGGCGCGAGCATGCAGTCGTCGGGCATCACGATGTCGATCGGCTCCAGGCAGCCCTCGTTCAGCGGAATCTCGTCGTCGATCAGGGTCCGGAACACATACAGCACTGCGGCGCGAGCCACTGCCGACGGGGCATTGAAATTGTCCGCACGGATCGCGCTGGTTCCGCCGAAATCGACCCGGACACGCTCCCGTTCCCGGTCGATCTCCACCCGCACGCAGACGACCGCGCCATTGTCCAGCGCATAGCGGAAGGATCCCGGACGCAGCCGGGGAATCACCCTGCGGACCGCCAGCGCGGCGTTCTCCTGTACATGCCGCATATAGGCGCGAACGGTGGCGGTGCCATACTCGCCGACCATCCGGCGCAGTTCCTCGACTCCGCGCGCATTGGCCGCAACCTGGGCCTGCAGGTCCGTCAGGTTCTGCTCCGGGTCGCGCGCCGGCCACGGGCCTCGCGCCAGCCGCTCCCGGATCTCGGCGGTGCGGAACCGGCCTCCGCGCACCAGGCACATCGGTTCGATCAGCACCCCTTCCTCGTATACCGATTGCGAAAACGCCGGCATCGATCCCGGGCTCATGCCGCCGATGTCGGCATGGTGGCCGCGTGAGGCGACGTGGAACAGGATTTCCTGGCCGTCGTCCGAGAACACCGGCGTCACCACCGTGATGTCGGGGAGGTGGGTTCCGCCCCGGTAGGGGTCGTTCAGCACATAGACGTCCCCCGGCGTCATCTCGGGCCCGAATCGTGCCAACACCGCGCGCACGCTGGTGCCCATCGAACCCAGGTGCACCGGCATGTGCGGCGCGTTCGCGACCAGCCCGCCGCCGGCGTCGAACAGCGCACAGGAGAAATCCAGCCGTTCCTTGATATTCACCGAATGCGCGGTGTTCTGCAGCGTGTAGCCCATTTGCTCGGCGATCGACATGAACAGGCTGTTGAAGACTTCGAGTTGCCCGGGATCACAGTCCGTTCCCACCCGGCGCCGCGGTGGGGACGACTCGCTGCGGCACAGCACCAGCACCCCCTCGGCCTGGACCTCGGCTCGCCAGCCGGGATCGACGATCAGCGTCGCGGTGTCCTCGATCACGATGGCCGGCCCGGTCAGGGTCTGCCCCCACTGCAGCGATTCGCGCCGAAACAGCGGCACCGGGCCGGTGACGCCCCGGAAGCAGGCGTCGACCCGGGCCACCGGCTGCGGATCGCCCGCTGCGGGGCGGGAGGCGTCGAGGGCCGGTTGCGACCCGCGGGCCGCGGCCACGGCCTCCACCACACAGGTGGCGGCGACCAGCGGACGGTCCTCGAGTACAAAGCCGAAGCGTTCGCGATGCCCCTGTCGAAACGCGGCGCGCATTTCGGAAGGCGTTCCGAACGGCACACCCAGCGCGGTGTCGGAGCCCTGGTAGCGGATCTGCACCGTGGTCACTACCGTGATCCCGGCATGCCCCAGCGCCTGCGCCTCGAGTTCCGCCACCGCGGCCTCGCGCAGCTGCGCGATGCAGCCTTGGATACGATCACCGGCATCGAGCTCGGCCAGCGGATACTCGAGGCTCTGTTCACGCAGCGCACGCACCTCGGCGATGCCCATGCCCCAGGCCGACAATACCCCGCCGAGCGGGTGCAGCAGCACTTCGCGCATTCCGAGGGCATCGGCCACCTGGCAGGCGTGCTGCCCCCCCGCGCCACCGAAGCACACCAGCGCATATTGCTGAACGTCGTGCCCGCGCTGAACCGAGATCTTCTTGATCGCCTGGGCCATGTGCGCAACCGCGATTTCGAGAAACGCCTCCGCTACCTCCTCCGCAGTGCGCCGGGGGCCACCACGGGCGGCGATCTCTGCGACGAGTTCGGCGAACAGCGCCTGCACCCGCGATCGGTCCAGCGGCTCGTCCTGGCGCGCCCCGAACACGGCCGGGAAATAACCGGGCTGCAGCCGCCCGAGCAGCACATTGCAGTCGGTGACGGTCAGCGGCCCACCGCGACGGTAGCTTGCGGGCCCGGGATCCGCACCGGCGGATTCCGGCCCGACCCGCAGGCGCAGCCCGTCGAACCAGCAGATCGATCCACCCCCCGCAGCGACCGTGTGAATATCCAGCATCGGGGCGCGCAGCCGTACGCCGGCGACCTGGGTCTCGTAGACCCGATCGAGTTCCCCGGCGTAATGGGCGACGTCGGTCGAGGTTCCACCCATGTCGAACGCGATGATCCGCTTGAATCCCGCCCGGTGCGCGACCTCGCGGGCACCGATTACGCCCCCGGCCGGTCCCGAGAGGATCGCGTCCCGCCCCTGGAACAGCCGCGCATCGGTCAACCCCCCGCTGGACTGCATGAACTGCAGGCGCACCTCCCCCAATGCCGACGACACTCGGTCCACGTAGCGCCGCAGGATCGGCGACAGGTAGGCATCCACGGTCGTGGTGTCGCCGCGCCCCACCAGCTTGATCAGCGGGCTCGTCTCGTGACTCACCGACACCTGGCGGAACCCCAGCGAACGGGCAAGGGCCGCGATCGCGCGTTCGTGTGCCGGATACCGATACCCGTGCAGGCACACGACCGCGACGCAGTGCAGGCCATCGGCCAGCGCGCGCTGCAGCCTGGGCCTCAGCTCCGCCAGGTCCGGCGGCTCCAGCACCGTACCGTCCGCGGCGACCCGCTCGCTGACCTCTTCCACGCGGCTGTACAGCAGTTCCGGCAACTCGATCCTGCGGGCGAAAATGTCAGGGCGGGCCTGGTACCCGATGCGCAGTGCATCGCCGAATCCCCGCGTGATCACCAGCAGTGTCGGTTCGCCCTTGCGCTCCAGCAGCGCATTGGTTGCGACCGTAGTGCCCATCTTGACCGCCGAGATCGCGCCGGAAGGCAGGGGTTGGCCGGCGTCGAGGCCCAGTACGTCCCGGATTCCCTGGACCGCTGCATCGGCATAGGCCTCTGGATTCTCGGACAGCAGCTTGCGCGTCACCAGGCGGCCATCCGGCGCCTGTGCAACGACATCGGTGAAGGTTCCGCCGCGGTCGATCCAGAATTGCCAGCCGTTGGCCGCCACCTGGCCGTGTTCCCTCATCGCCAACGTTGAACTCCTCTCATTGATGCACCTTCTACCAGAACCCCCGGAACTGCAAAAGGTCGGCTGCACTCCAGCCGAGGCAGGATTGCGCCAGGAGCACGGCAACGGCGAGCGAATGTCTATCATGGACGGAATGAAACCCGACTGGCGCGTTTTCCCGATCCTCATCGCCGTCGCGTCACTCATTGGCGGGGCCGCCTTGCTCCCGGCGATTCCGCAACCGGAGGAATACCATCGGTTCGCGGCAACGGCGACTGTGTTCGGCGTTCCCCATTTCGCGGACGTGATCTCCAACCTGCCCTTTCTGCTGGTGGGGATCGCCGGCCTCGCCTGGACCTGGCGCCAGCGCGGCCAGTCCAGCGGCCCGTTCATCCGCGCGTCCGAGCGTTGGCCCTATATCGTGCTGTTCGGCGCCATCGCGCTGGTCGGCATCGGGTCCGCGTATTATCACTGGGCGCCGACCAACGAACGCCTGTTCTGGGATCGCTTGCCGATGAGCATCGCCTTCATGGCGATCTTCGCCGCGATCCTCAGCGAACGCATCGAGTATCGGCTGGGACTCGCTGCCCTACCCGGGCTCGTGCTCGCCGGCGTTGCTGCCACGACCTACTGGCTGTTCAGCGAACGCGCCGGCGCAGGCGATCTGCGGCTCTACCTGCTGGTGCAGGCGGTGCCGATCGTGATCGGCCCGCTGCTGATCCTGCTGTACGGAAGCCGCTACGACCGCGGTCGCGATTTCGTGATCGCCGCGGGCTGGTATCTGCTCGCGCTGCTGGCCGAATCACTCGACCATACACTGCACGCGCTGACCGAAGGATGGCTGAGCGGGCATACCCTGAAGCACCTGCTCGCCGCCGTGGCCGTGTACTGGCTGCTGCGCATGCTCCGGCTACGCCGTACGCTGGACCGCCCCCAGCGGCCATGACCCAGGGCCCGACCCGGGGCGCCGGCCCCACACGGCTGTTTGCGCGCCCTACTGCCCGGCCGCCTCCATCCGATCCCTCGCCGCGTCGTCCATGATGCGCCGCATCTCGCGTTCGAAGGCCGGCAAATCCTGAACATGCCGAGGCACCTGCGATGCAGGCTGTTCGGTCCCAGCACCCGGCACGCGGGCGCCCGGACCCGCTACCCCACCCCATTGGCGTGCCACCAGCAGGGCCAGCACGAGCAACACCAGCATCATCATGATCACGCGCAAGAACCACCCTCTTGCATTCCGTTAGCGTGAAAGTCACGGCCTGTCTCGTGTTCCGGGCCACCCGTAGGGCGGAAAAGCGCAGCGTCATCCGCCACTCGGCGTTCGCAGTGCCCAGGCACCCGCAGCACCCCGGGCGCCGGATGGCGGATGACGGCCTTCGGCCTTTTCCGCCCTACGCCTCTTTCATCATCGGGGGTGCCTCACCCCCGATGGCATGACAGTTAGCGTGAAAGTCACGGCCTGTCTCGTGCCCCGGGCGACCCGTAGGGCGGAAAAGCGCAGCGTCATCCGCCGTTCGCAGTGCCCAGGCGCCCGCTGCAATCCGAGCGCCAGCTGCCGGATGACGGCCTTCGGCCTTTTCCGCCCTACGCCTCTTTCATCATCGGGGGTGGCTGCCCGCACCATGACAGTTAGCATCTTCATTGCGCCGAACCGGATCCCGGCTCGCCCGGCAGCAGACTGCTTACCGCGCAGGAATGCACCAACATGCTACTCCGGCGATTGCAATCCCGCAGCACAAGCGGCAAGGACCTGCTGCAGCGGAACTGCGAACAGCATGGCGAAACCCGGACCCATTCAAAGGAACCGCTGGGGTCAGGTCTTGCAAAAGCACGTTGGTTATCGCTTTGCAAGACCTGACCCCATCACGAACTCCGCTACCTGTCCAAAAGATATAACCACGCACCACAAAAGTGCGACGGATTTCCCAAAAAAGGTTGAATTCTGCTACCGAAATCGAGGACACTGCACCGGTCGCAACGAACGGTAATCATGGACGAGCCGGCGATTACGGACGATGCCCAATCAGGTCGGTACCGTGCGACTGGGGCTCCGGGGGCTTCGTGCTCCTGGGGCCTTTCCTATTCCTCGTGAGAATCGGCGCCCCCCGGCGACCGTTCCGCTGCCCCGGTTACACCGCCCCCGTTCGATGCCGCCCGATGGTTCCGTACTGCCCGGCTCACGGTGGAATAGTGCACACCGAACCGTTCGGCGATCTCGCGCATCGTATAACCGCCGGAGAGGTAAGCCTCGGCCATAGCACGTCGCCGATCCGGGATTCTCTCGTATTCTTCCCACGACGGGGTAAGTGCCTTGCGGTGAATCCGCGGCACCTCGCTGAAATCAGGGCCTGAAGAGAATCCATTCCGAACGGCGGTGAGGAATGCCGAGCTCCCGAGTACTACCGGCGCACGCCGCGTGCCCGTCAGGTCCGAAGCCGAGAGCCCCTGCTCCAGGAAGCTCAGGAACGCTGCTCGCGCGGCATCCGTGTTGTCGCCGAAGTGGTCCGCGAGCCATCCGGTGTCGAGCCAGGGCGGCGCGGCCTGGCGCCCGATCGTGGCGGCAAGGCTGCTCCAACGCCAATCGGACACCCGCTCGACGAACCCGGTGCGCACCGGGGCCAGCACGGCGTCGCGGACAGCCTGTGCCAGAAAGCGGTCCTTTTCCAAAAGGACCGCATCATAGCGCCCGCGGAAAACGTGCCCTGTACGGTCATGGCGGCGATTGAGCCGTTGGGTATACACCCCGTTGAGGTGTCGCATCCCTCTGGAAAGATTCGCTTCGCGCGTTTCCACCACCAGTCGGTAGCGATCGTGCAACTGGCACCAAGCGAAACAGCACCAGTGAAAACGGCTACAAACCTCGCCAAGAAGCTCCAGCCAGGACTGCCGGTCCTCGGCATCGAGATAAACCGGATCTCGCGCGTTACCCCGAGTGCCGACGTGATACACCCCACCCTCGACCTCAATCCGCAATGGTCTTGCCATGCCTCAGATCATCCTTTCCGAGCCGCGTCACCATCCTGTCGGACCAAGACGCAGTTTGGGCGTCTACGGGATGCAAAGCCCCCGGCGCCAGCCTGATAGAAATTTTCGCTACGGACCCAACATACATCAGGCGCAGCCGATACCCAATATTCCCTTACCGGCTCGATTCGCGAGGAGTGTGCCTGGAGCCACTGGAAGCAGTGATGCATCCACCGATGCGACGACTCGATGCCCACCCGGAGCGAGGCCCACCGGGCCCGGGGCCAATCACTCGCGACACGCGAGCGTTCCCCGCCGTTGCCCCAACCCTGGCATCACGCCGCGTTCGAGCGGCCCCTCTGCGCAACCGTTCCCGCTCAGGCGTTCGCGTGCGGAAGCCGAACACGCAGGGTCGCGACCAGCGCTGCCAGAAACAGCAGCATGCAGAACAGGATGGCATTCGCCAACCCCAGCCAGAGTTGCAGCAGGCCGATCCCGATCAAACCGAAAATGGCGGCGGCCTTGGCCGCCAGACCCCAGAATCCGAACCAGCGTCCCGCCTCCTCTCGCGGCACCATCAGGGCCACGAGCGCGCGGCCTGCAGACTGTGCCGAGCCCAGACACAGCCCTGCGATCGCACCCACATACAGAAAGACCTGCTGGGGTTCGACCGTGCGGTCCAGCACCGCAGTCAGCCACTCGGCCAGCCGCGGGGTCAGGAAGATCGCCAGCACCGCGATCGTCCACAGCAGCAGCGTGAACCGGTATACCCGTACCGGGCCCACGCGATCCTGCAGCCAGCCGAAACCCAGCGCGCCCACAGCGGCCGTGACCTGCGTGATCACGAACATCGCCACCCGCGTGGACTCGTCCCAACGGATCACCTGAGAGCCGTAGATGAACGTGAACGCAATGACGATGTAAATCCCGGCCATCACGAAGAACACCGACAGGAACAGATCCCGCAGCCCCGGCCGGTCGCTCAGGGTGCTCAGGCTGCGCGCCACCCGGCGAAACCCGAGGCTCAACTGCAGCCGCCTATCGACCCGCCGCCGCGGCCCGCGCTCGCGCAGGAACAGGAAGGTTGGGAGCGCAGCGACCAGGAAGAAAGCCGCTGCGAACGGTCCTACCCAGCGGATTCGCTCGAAATTGTCGGCCGACACGTCTCCCAGCAGGCCGAGGGCGAAGGCCGTCGCGAACAGCCCGCCCAGATATCCCAGCGCCCAGCCAAGCCCCGAGACCCAGCCCAGGCGGTCGGGGGGTGCCAGGTCGGGGAGGAAACTGGCGATGAACGACTCGCCGATCGCATAACCGAAATTCGAGATCACAATCAGGACCATGCCCAGCGCCACCAGCCCCGGCTCGACCCAGTACAGCATCGCCGTGGTGACCACGGTGAGCAGCCAGGACATGAGAAGGAAGCGTTTGCGCGAGCGGGTCGCGTCCATGATCGAGCCCGCCACCGGGGCCGCAAGCAGCACGAGCAGGTAGCTGACCGCCAGCGCCAGGCTCCACAGAAGATTGCCCAGCCGGTAGTCCGGCGCATCCCCCACGATGACCCGAGTGAACAGATCCCCGAAGATGACCGTGATGATCAACAGCGTGTAGGCCTGGTTGGCGAAATCGAACATCGCCCAGCCGAAGATCTCGCGGCGCTTCACCTGTGTGACGGGGGCGATGGCGGTCTCCTGTGCCCTGCGTAGGGCGCGGCCGAAATGCCCGGAGTGTACCTTGCCCCGGCCACTGCACTGAATACCGGCTGAGGCCGAGGCGCACGCACGGCGCTCGGGCCTACACTCCCGCGCATCGGTAGCGAGTTGGCCCAGGTCTTGAAACCGCGTGGCGGTGGCGGGGAACTGCCCGAACGCAGACCCCAAAACCGAAACGGCAACCCGAAGTGCCCTGCGGGTTGCCGTTCTCGTTGGCTGTTTGGTAGGCGCGATTGGACTCGAACCAACGACCCCCACCATGTCAAGGTGGTGCTCTAACCAACTGAGCTACGCGCCTGTCTCGGACAGGGCGCAGATTCTACCGCCTTCGCGCTCGGTGTCAAAGCATTCGTAACGGATGGCCGCTCGGCAACGGCCGGACTCACGAGCCTTTCTCTTGAGAAATCAAACAAAAAAACAAAATTAAATCATTACGTTACCATGGATCCAACGTGCTGCGCCGCAGTTCCGCTCCCCCGCGAACGCCTGCCCCCGGACCAACCGCCTGATGCTTCCTGGTCCGCACACCAAGCATCGCGGGGCGAAGAATCCCTTGCCGTTACTGTGACTACAAGCCTATCCTTTGCTTTGGTCAAGTGCCATCAAGGGGGAATTACATGGAATACGGTGATGTGATCGTTTACCTGACGATCGCGGCCCTGGGTGCCTCGGTGCTGGTCATCGTCGGGTTGCTGCTCTTTCTGGTCAAGAAAAGCATGGGAGGACCGCCCGGATCCTGAGACTTACCTCCGGTGCCGGCCGGTCAGGCCGGCATCGGTGCGCATTGCAGGCCTCGGCCGATCGCCAGAATCGAATGCCCGGGCATGGCCGATCGAACTTCCCTGCCTCGCGGCGACTCCCAAGGCCATGCCCGTGCCTGGAGCCACCCAATGACTCGCAGAATCCGCCGTGCCGGCCCTTTGTCGGCTCTCGTTGTTTTCGCGTTGCTCGCCGCGGGGCACGCGGCCGCCGGTTGTCCTGCTCCGGGGCAATGGCTCAATGGCGAGGGGGCACCGCTGGCCACCGATCGGCTGTTCCAGAATCTGGAAAGGTCCCGCGTCGTGCTGCTCGGCGAGACTCACGACCGGATGGAGCATCACCGCTGGCAACTGCATACGCTCGCGGGCTTGCACGCCCGCAGGCCCGGGATGGCGATCGGCCTGGAGATGCTGCCGCGCGAGGCGCAGCCGGCGCTCGATGCCTGGGTTGCCGGCGAACTGGACGAACCGAGCTTTCTGGAACAGAGCAACTGGCATCAAGCCTGGGGCTTCGATCCGCAGTTGTACCTGCCCATCCTGCATTTCGCACGTATGCACCAGGTGCCCCTGCTGGCGATCAACCTGGAACGCTCGCTGGTTCGGCGTCTGGCCTCCGACGGTTGGGACAGCGTTCCGACTGAAGAGCGTCACCGGGTTTCGCCGCCGGCGCCCGCTCCCGAAGCCTACCGCGACTATCTGGATACGGTGTTGAAGGATCACCCGGCCGGCGTCCTCGACGACCCGGACCTGGATCGCTTCGTTGCGGCCCAACTGGCATGGGACCGCGCGATGGCCTCTGGCCTCGCCGATGCGGCCGAGTACTATCCACTGGTCGTCGGACTGATGGGTTCCGGGCACCTGCAATTCCACCACGGCGTCCCCCACCAACTGGCGGATCTGGGGATCGGCCTCGAACACCAGCACACGCTGCTGCCCTGGGACAGCAACGAAGACTGTAGCGCACCAGAACCCGGCGTCGCCGACGCGATCTTCGGCGTTGCGGCGGGACCGCTGCACGAACCCCAGCCACCGCAGCTGCTCGGCGTCCGGATCGAATCGGACCCGGCCGGGATTCGCGTGCGCTCGGTACAGCCCGACTCGGTCGCCGACGCATCCGGACTGCAGGCAGACGACATCCTGACAGCCGCCGCGGGCGTTGACCTGGTACTCCCTGGAGATCTGGTCGCGATCGTCCGCCGCCACGCGCCTGGAACCATTCTTCCACTGACCGTGCTGCGCGACGGTGAAGCGCGCGAGGTGCTGGCCCGCTTCCCGGCACGAACGGACTGACGGACTGAAGGCATGTGCAGCCTTGCCCTGTTGCTGGCCGCGGTGCCGACCGACGCCGACGTCCTTGTGCGGCCCCGGAGGTGTACCGCCACCGCGCCGATGGCCTGCCCGCCGCACGCCGCTCCGGCGGCTCCGGGATCCTTTCACGACGGCGGAACGCACCGCCACACGCTCTGAGGTAACCGCAATGCGCCCAGACCAACTCGCGTGGCGGATACCGCACATTCTGCTCAGGGTACTGCCGGCGCTGCTCCTGCTGACATCGGCCGCATGGGCCGCCCCCCCAACACTGAGCCTGGATGTCCACCTGGATCCGGATCGCGGCACGATCGGCGGCGAACTGTCCGTCGACCTGCCGGCAGGCGACCACCGGTTCCGCCTCGCTGCGGGCCTGGAACCCACGCAGGCACGGATCGGCGACCATGACCCGCAGGCGATTCATGCGGCGGGCGATCGCTACCGGATCCACCTGCCGGAGGCCGGAACGCTTCAGCTGGCCTGGCAGGGCGAACTGCCGTCGGACACCCGCGGATTCCTGGCGCCCGACGGCGGGTTCCTGCCCCCGGATGCCGGCTGGTACCCGCGTTTCGATGGCCTGGAGGTGTTCCTCCTGCGCCTGCAGCTGCGTGTACCGGAGGGCCAACGTGCGGTCGCCACGGGTTCGCTGGTCGATGAGTCCCTGTCGCAGGCCGGCTACCGCTCGTCGGTCTACGAACATCCTCGAATCGACGCCATCGTGGTCGCCACCGGACCGTGGCAGGAGCGCCAGGTGGAGGCGAACGGCGTGCGCGTACGCACGCTGTTCCCCGAATCGCTCGACGAGGCCCATGCGTCGACCTACCTGGAGCACGCGGCAGAATACCTGGCGATGTTCAGCGAACGGGCCGGCCCCTACCCCTACCAGAGTTTCACGATCGCCGCGTCGCCGATGCCGGTCGGGTTCGCGTTTCCCGGGTTCACCCTGCTCGGCGAACGGGTGATCCCGCTGCCGTTCATTCCCCGGACGTCGCTGGCCCACGAACTGATGCACAGCTGGTGGGGCACGGGCGTGCGCGTCGATTACGCGACCGGGAACTGGTCGGAGGCGCTGACGACCTTCATGGCCGACTACCACCTGGACGAACTGCACGGCCGCGATCGCGAGACCCGCTACCGGTGGTTGCTGGATCTGGCCGCGCTGCCGCCGGAACTGGATCGACCGCTGGTATCGTTTCGGGGCGGCAATCAGGGTGCGGCCCGCATCGTGGGCTACAATCGCGGCGCGCTGATGTTCCACATGCTGCGCGAGGACATCGGCGCCGCGGACTTCGACGCCGGCGCGCGACTGCTGCGCGACCGCCATCTGTTCGACGAGGCCGGCTGGAACGACCTCGCGCGGGCGTTCAGCGACGCTGCGGGGCGCGACCTGCGCCCGTTCTTCACCACCTGGACCGGCCGGCCGGGCCTGCCGGAACTGGCTCTGCACTCGGTCTCGCAGGGCGAGGACGCCGACCAATGGACGCTGACCGGCGTCATCGAGCAGGTACAATCCGAGCCCCCCTGGCCCCTGCGGGTGCCGGTGGCGATCGACACGCGCGACGGCCCGCAACGTTCGCTGGTCACGCTGGACGAGCGCCAATCGACGTTCAGCATTGATCTGCCCGCACCGGCGACCGCGGTGACCGTCGACCCGGACTTCGAGCTGCTCCGGAGAGTATCGAATCCGCCGCCGATCCTGCGCACCGCGAGCCTGCATCCCGATACCCGTCTCATCGCCACCCAGGATGGCCTCGAACCCTTCGCCCGGGCGATCCTCGACCGAAGCCCGGAGCGGGCCGAGGCGTTCCAGGCGGATGCCCCGCTGCTGGTGATCGGCAGCACCCGGGACGTGGCCGACTGGATGACCCGAACCGGCATCCCGGAACCGGCGCCGGGGATCGCTCAACGCGGCCATGCCCGCATGTGGACCCTTCCCGATACGCGCACCGCGGTAGTCAGCGCCGACAATGCCACCGGCCTGCAGAACATCACCCGCATGCTTCGGCACCACGGCCACCGCAGTTTCCTGGTGCTCGACACCGACGGCCGCACGCAGGAGGCGGGGGTCTGGGAAACCGAGAGCGATCCGCTTCGCGCGAACCTGCCCTCGGTCGCTCCATAGCCCGCGCCGGCAGCATGGGACAGCTCGCCCGCCCCCGCCCTCCGGCAGCTGCTCCCGCCGCCTGACGTCCCGACGGTTTCGGCACAACGCCAGGTACGGCGCTTTACACGGATGGTTCGTGGGCGTTGCCCGAGCTGGGAGCGCGGCCGAACAGCAGTTCTTCCGAGCGCAGCACGTCGTGGATCACGCCAGCCTCGCGCAACTCCCGCTGCGTTGGATACCAGATCTCGTCGTGTCCGGCCTGGAACAGCCGGGCGAGAAATGCCGGCTGCACTCCTTGCCTGCGAAAGTGCTGGAGATCCCGCTGCTGTTCCAACCCCATGTCCGAAAACGCTCTCAGACCGCCGAATGGCACAGCGTATTGGTGAAAGCCGAGCCGGGCCTCGTCGGCCAGGTACCGCTTGTCGCCCGAGACAAATGCCGTGACGCAGGCGGAATGGCAGCCGTCGAAAGAATAGGTGTTCAGGCCGTGGCGCTCGATCACCTGACCGACACTGCGGCCAGCGGAGATCCACCCGCCCCGACTGTCCAGAATAATCCCCTGCACCTCCGGCTCGTTGCGCAATGCCCGCCTTAGTTGACGGGCCGCGTCGTACCCCAGGTAGCCCTCGAAATGGATCAGTTCGCCATCGCCGACCCGCGTGACCGTGAAACTGCCGTAACGGTCAGGACCGAACGCGATCGTCAGAATATCGCGATAGATCGGCGCAGCCAGCGCCATCGTCACCACGGTAGCGGTTACGCTCACCACCAGGATCACACGGGCAACCCGGCCCCAGGCCCGTCGGCGCAAGCCGGCCCGGTGCGGAGCGGCGGCCCGCCATACCCCGACGACCTGCCACGGGTAGACCAGTCCGTACACGAACGCCACATGCAGCACCGCCAGACGTGAGACCAGCCTGGGATCGCCGTCCAGGGCCATGGCTCCGAGCAACTGCTCGACCAGGGGCCGAGCCGAAAGCAGGAGCAGATTCAACCCCACAAAGTTGATCCAGAAAGCGACCGCGAGACCGAGCTCGCCGCGCCAGTGTCTGACGATGTATTGCACCATTGTGTCTCTTCCAACCCGGACCTGTGCCGCTACCGGTACCCGGCGCGGCGCCCGCGGCTGGCAGCGGCCGGCCAACGCCGGGCACCAGAAGGGGTCGTCGCGACGCGTTCGATCTTCCTTCAGGTTCCACCCGCGCGCAATTGTCCACGGGCATGCACCTGCATCAGACTGAAGCCCCGAGGCAGATGACAAGCGACGAGGGCCGCCCGATGAGCTGGAAGACCGACCACCGTTCCTTCTACTACGCGAACGACCCCGAACCCGAGGATCCGGTGCTGGAGCCCCAGGAGACTGCCTTGCTCTGCATCGACGTGCAGAACTACGGCTTGAAGCTCCCCGACGACCCGCGGGAACGCGCCCGGTGGGAGGCTTTCCACCGACGCATGCACGGAACCGTGCTGCCCACGCTCCGTGCGCTGCAGCAGGCCTTTCGCCGCCGGGGGCTCGACGTGCTCCATGCCCGCATCGCCTGCCTGCTCGAGGATGGCCGGGACCGGTCGCTGAGCCAGAAGATGCCCGGGTGGAACGACCTGCTGATGCCGCTGCACGCGGGCGAGTCGCAGATCGCCCCCGAGGTGGCACCGGCCCCGGGCGAGATCGTGGTCACCAAGACCACCGACAGCGCGCTGACCGGCACCAACCTTCGGCTGGTGCTGCACAACATGGGTATCCGCAACGTGGTCGTGGCCGGGATCTACACCGACCAATGCGTGTCGTCGACGGTGCGCAGCCTCGCCGACGAGAGCTTCAACGTGCTGCTGGTGGAGGACTGCTGTGCCGCCGGTACCGAGGCCCTGCACCGGCACGAACTCGAAGTGATCAACCGGATCTACTGCCACGTGATGTCGAGCCGAGAGCTGGCCGCCTACCTCGGGCTGGAAATCTGAAGCCCATCCGAAATGCAATGGTGCAGTGCACGCAGCAAGGCACTACACTGACCTGCAGCGACCCCGTCGGTCTCTGAAAGGACACGGAAGGAGCCCCATGACAGCGAAAACCGTAACGCTTACCGACAACAGCACCGGCAAGACCATCGAATTGCCGGTGCACGAAGGCAGCCACGGACCCGACTGCATCGACATCCGTACCCTGTACAAGGAGCTCGGCTACTTCACCTATGACCCGGGGTACCTGTCCACGGCCAGCTGCAGCAGCGGCGTAACCTTCATCGACGGCGACCAGGGCACCCTGCTCTACCGCGGCTACCCGATCGAACAGTTGGCGGAACAGAGCACTTACCTTGAAGTCTGCTATCTGCTGCTGAACGGCGAACTGCCCAGCTCCGACGAACTGCACCAGTTCTCGCGGATCATCAAGGAACATTCGATGCTGCACGAGGCAGTGCGCGGCTTCTACGACGGCTTCCGGCACGATGCGCACCCGATGGCGATCATGGTCGGCGTCGTCGGCGCACTGTCCGCCTTCTACCACGACGCCACCGACGTGCATAACCCGGAACACCGCAAGATCTCGGCGCACCGGCTGATCTCGAAGATGCCCACCATTGCCGCCTGGTCGTACAAGTACGCGAACGGGCAGCCGTTCATGTACCCGAAGAACCGTCTGTCGTACACCGAGAATTTCCTGGCGATGATGTTCGGCGTACCCACCGGCACCTACGAACCGAACCCGACGTTCGTGCGCGCTTTGGACTTGATCCTGATCCTGCACGCCGACCACGAACAGAACGCGTCGACGTCGACGGTTCGGCTCTCGGGCAGCTCCGAGGCCAACCCGTTCGCTGCGATCTCCGCCGGCATCGCCTCGCTGTGGGGCCCGCTGCACGGCGGCGCGAACGAGAAGGTCGTGATCATGCTCGAGGACATCGTGCACAGCGGCAAGAAGGTCGAGGAATTCGTCGCCCGCGCGAAGGACAAGAACGACCCGTTCCGGCTGATGGGCTTCGGCCACCGCGTGTACAAGAACTACGACCCGCGCGCGAAGATCATCCGCGAGATGTGCCACAAGCTGCTGGCCGAGATGGGCGGCGAGAACGAACCGCTTTTCGAGGTAGCGCTGAAGCTCGAGAAGATCGCGACCGAGGACGAGTACTTCATCGAGCGCAAGCTGTATCCGAACGTCGACTTCTACTCGGGCATCATCCTGCGCGCGATGGGCATCCCGCTGAACATGTTCACGGTGATCTTCGCGCTGGCCCGCACCGTCGGTTGGATCTCGCACTGGAACGAGATGATGCAGGATCCGGAATCGCGGATCGGACGCCCGCGGCAGCTCTACACCGGGTACCAGGCGCGCGACTACGTGCCGATCGAAACCCGCTGAACAACCGCAGGCGGCCCGTGGCCCGTCGACGACTACACGCGCCGGTCATTCACCCGAAACATGTGCCTTCTTGCGCCGCACAACACGCTTGCGTAGATTAGATGCATCTAATATTGATCAGGAGAAACCCATGCGCATCGACCAACTCGTTCTCGCCGTCGCCGGCACCGTCGTCCTGCTGAGCGCCCTGCTGGCCTGGCTGTTCAGCCCGGCCTGGCTGCTGCTGACCGCCTTCGTCGGCCTCAACCTGCTGCAGTCGGCCTTCACCGGCTTCTGCCCGCTGGCGCTGATCCTGAAGAAGATGGGCGTGAGCCCCGGCCAGGCGTTCAGCTAGGATACACCCCGGCACGACACCGGCCTGTTCCAATGGGCCGGTGTCGGTACGCCCCAAGCCCCGCGACTCGCGGATGTATTGCATCCGCCAACCGCTTTGCGCGACCCTCCAGGTTCCGAAGCATCGAGCCGCCGGAGCCCAGCCGCGATGAACCCCACGCGCCCTGACCTGCCCTACCGCATCCACGCCCTCGAACTGGGGCCGATGGAAAACTTCATCTACGTGATCGAGGACATCGCCAGTGGCCGGGCCGCAATCGTCGACCCCGCCTGGGAACCCGAGGCGATCGTGGCACTGGCCGAAAGCAAGGGCCTGCAGATCAGCGACCTGCTGCTGACCCACAGCCACCACGACCACATCAACGGCATCGAGCGGGTGCTCGAATCCGCGCCGAACGCCCGACTGCACCTGCTGAAGCCCGAGGCCGACTTCTGGGGCCGGGATCTGGCCCGCCCCGAACTGCACCACGGCGGCGACGTGCTCCGGCTCGGCGACACCGAGATCCGGATCCTGCACACCCCCGGCCACACCCCGGGCTCCGCCTGTTACCACCTGCCGGCCGGCGACGACCTGATCACCGGCGACACGCTGTTCGTTTTCGGCTGCGGACGCTGCGACCTGGCCGGCGGAGACCCGGAGCAGATGTTCCACACGCTGAACGACCTGCGCAGCGGACTGCCCCGGCACACCTGCATCCACCCCGGGCACAACTACGCCGAAAAGCCCACCTCGACCCTCGACGAACAGGCCAAGGGCAACCCCTTCCTGCACTTCCAGGACGTCGCGAAGTTCGTGCACTACCGCATGCACGAGCACGACCGTGTACGCAGCTCCCCATACGGTCCGATCCCGAAACCGGGAAGCGCTTGAACCACCCCCGGTTCGGGGGCTTGCATCCCCGGCCGCAGACCGAGATAATGCGCGCCTGCCCTACGCGCCCGTAGCTCAGTTGGATAGAGTACCTGGCTACGAACCAGGTGGTCGGAGGTTCGAATCCTTCCGGGCGCGCCATAAAACACGAGAAGGACCAGAGGCTTACAGCCCCTGGTCCTTTTTTCGTTTATGTCCTCGAAACGCTCCGTGACCATTTCGTGACCGTCATTCATGGCAGTGCGGCCAGCAATGCCTGAAATGACCTTCTGGCTCCGAGCCACCTTCGTCCCCCTCCCGCATTCATCTTCCGGTCCGGCGCCAAGGTTGCGTATTCCGGATCAACGTGACCGCTCATTCCGTCGGAACGTGACCGGCGATTCCAGCGCTGCAGACGTGCTCAGGGCGGCGACCGCTGGCGCAGGGTGGTCCGGAGGAAGTCGCGGCGCATGAACGGACGGGCCGAAGAGACCGAAAGGACGGTGTCTTGTTCGAGCGAAATCACCTGAGTCTCTGACCTGAAGGCGGCGAACGACGAGGGGCAATGGCATGATCCGCGCACGGGCATCGTCAGACGACCCGAAACGATATTGGGGCGCGACAGCATGAAACCGTCCATCGCATTGCGGAGGCACCGGGAGGCGATCCGGCAGATCGTCGCCCGTCACCACGCCCGCAATCCCCGGGTGTTCGGCTCGGTACTGCTGGGGGAAGACATCGAAGCAAGCGATCTGGATATCCTCGCCGATCCCACCGAGGAAACCTCGCTGTTCGACATCGGCGCGATCCGTGTCGAACTGAGCGACTTGCTGGGTGTCGCGGTGGATGTACTCACGCCCGATGCCCTCCCGACCGGTAGAGAGACGACGTGTTGACCCGGGTACATGCGGTATGACCCGGCGCAAGGCGCCGGACCTGTGGGGTTGCTTGTGCCCCTGCGCCGCGATTGTCGCGACCTGGCGCGCAGGGTAGGCTTGCAGGAAGATGCCCAACCCGCAGGAGTTCGTCGCGATGAACGCCCCCGCAATGCGCACTGCAACCTACGAGGACCTGCTGCAAGTGCCGGAGAACCTGGTTGCGGAAATCATCCATGGGCAGCTGGTCACACATCCGCGCCCGTCGCCGCGCCATGCAATGGCGAGCTCCGCGCTGGGCGATGAACTCGTCAGCCCCTTTGGCAAGGGTCGCGGCGGCCCCGGTGGCTGGTGGATTCTGGACGAACCCGAATTGCATCTTGGGCCAGATGTATTGGTTCCGGACCTCGCGGGCTGGCGCCGCGAGCGCCTGCCTTCCCTTCCGGAGACGGCCTGGTTCGAACTGGCGCCCGACTGGATCTGCGAGGTGCTCTTGCCATCGACGGCGCGCACCGACCGGGCGGAGAAACTGCCGATCTATGCCGCCACCGGGGTGCCCCACGTCTGGTTGATCGATCCCGACCTGCGCACGCTCGAGGCCTTCGAGAATCTCGATGGCCGCTGGCTGCTCCTCGGCGTGCACGAAAACGACAATCCCATTCAGCTCCCCCCGTTCGACGCAATCAGCTTCCCACTCGACGCACTCTGGGCCGACTGACCAGAAGCGGGCCAGCATCCACCCGGGATTCTTCGCCAGCCTCATCCGGTCGCCACATCAGCACCACGGCTTCCGGGAGAATCCGGGACAGGACGGTGCCAGATACTCGTGGATCCGTCGGCGCCCGTGACACGAGCTGCGAACCGTACTACCATTCGCGCATCCCCCGTGACAGCCGGAGGCGGCGCCAACAGGCCCTAACTGTTACGCGCGATATCGGCTCTTCTTTGTTTCTAAGTTCTGTGGGAAAAATGAACCCCGGATGAGCCCGATCGATATCATGTTAGTTTGGTTCTTGCCCTGGGACTATTTCTGCTTACGAGCCAATGAATACTTTCGGGCGCACCACCCCTTGCCCAG
The DNA here is from genome assembly GCF_000227685.2 of Thioalkalivibrio paradoxus ARh 1. GTDB lineage: Bacteria > Pseudomonadota > Gammaproteobacteria > Ectothiorhodospirales > Ectothiorhodospiraceae > Thioalkalivibrio > Thioalkalivibrio paradoxus. Next base: position 2,070,102 of record NZ_CP007029.1, read on the forward strand.
GACGAAAAGTGCGATACCCGATCTCACTGATCCGCACCATGGGTGAAGCTCGTGCCCCCCGTTGGCTGCATCTGTCGACCAACCAGTGTGTTCTGCACGGTCCGTCGTATTTATCTGTGGGGGCGCGTTGCACAACCCCGCCGTTCAAGACTCTTCGTGTGATACGCGGCCTACGTTGGCCCGCGAAGCCGCAGCCGCAACGACACTGTCCGCAGCCGACACCGGGGCTGACCAGGGAGCGCCCATGAACCGCGACGCGGCCGATGCGGCGATCATGATCGTCATCCCGGCTCTCAACGAGCAAACCTCACTGGGTACCGTGGTACGGGCCGCCAGGCAAAGCTTTCCCCACGTGGTGGTGGTCGACGATTTCAGCTCTGACGCAACACGTGCTGCCGGCCTCCAAGCCGGGGCCCAGGTACTGTCGTTGGCCGCCCGCCTGGGGGCCTGGGGGGCCACGCAGACTGGCCTGCGGTATGCGCTGTTGCAGGGAGCCGATACCGTCGTCACCCTCGATGCGGACGGGCAGCACGAACCCGCCCTCATACGTGAACTGCTTGCACCCCTGCACAATGGCGAGGCGGATGTCGTCATCGGCTCGTGCCCGTTGCGAGTGAGCCCCCTGCGACGACTCGCGTGGGCGTATTTCCGCCGACTGACCGGCCTCCGACTGGAAGACCTCACCTCGGGCTTCCGGGCATACAACCGCCGGGCGATCGAGGTGCTGACGTCACCGCAAGCGACTCTGCTCGACTACCAGGACGTTGGTGTCTTGATGCTGATGCGTTCGAAGTCGTTGCGGGTGCGTGAGGTGAACATTCCCATCACCCACCGCCGCGACGGCATATCGCGCGTGTTCTCGTCCTGGTGGATGGTGTTCCGATATATGGTCCACACCACCGTGCTCTGCCTCGCCAACCTGAGCGGCTCTAGAGCAAACCAAGGCCCAACCCTTCGAGCCACCGACAGAGCCCGATGAAGCTGTGATTCCTTATCAATGGACGAGCGCAGCGATTGGGCTGCTCATTGCAGGGGCCATCCTGTACCTGGTGCGCCGCGACCACTTGCATGGCCCCTACGCCGTCTGGTGGCTCGCGGCCTCGGTCGTGATCGTCCTGGTGGGCCTTTTCCCGCAGGCGGTCAACCTGGTCGCCCACGGCCTGGGCATTTCCTACCCACCGATTCTGCCGGTATTCCTTGGCATGGGGCTCATCCTGATCAAGATGCTGACACAGGATTTAGAGCGCTCACGCCAGGAACTACACCTTCGACGACTGACACAGCGGATCGCCATACTTGAAGCGCTGATGGACGAGCGAGGAATTCCCGCACCGCAATCCGTTGCGCACCGGCCGCATCGGCTGCCGTCCAACGACCACGTCCAAAGCGACGAACCCGATTACTCCGATCATGGCCAGCGAGAGTAAGCGCTGCGGCCCACCGGGCGAACGTTCACGGCCACCCCGCGTTCTCCACATCGGCAAGTTCTTTCCCCCGGTTTGGGGCGGGATCGAGACCTACCTTTCGGATCTGCTGGGTGCGGCCAGCGCAACGGGGGCCGAGGTTTCCGCCGTGGTGCACCTGCCGCATGGAGGGGCAATCCCCAACGCAACCTCTTCTGAACACGCACCAGACGACGGCCGCCCAGCCATGGCACCTCGCGACCACCGGTCTTCGTCGGGAAGCCTCCAACCAATACCGCCGGCCCTGCCTCCCAAGCCCTACCCCCTGTACACCGCGCGAAGTTACGGGCAACTCCTCTACGCACCGATCAGTCCCGGCTTTCCGCTCGCCCTGTCCCGCGCCATCCGTTCGTTCCGTCCGGACCTACTGCATTTCCACCTGCCGAACACGTCGGCCTTCGCCGCTCTGGCGTTACCGTCGGCACGCCGCCTACCCTGGGTGATCCACTGGCACGCGGATGTCGACCCCGCCGCCCTTGATTGGCGTATCCGCTGGGCCTACCGAGGTTATCGCCCCCTCGAGCAAGCGATGTTGCGACGCGGCGCGGTCACCATCGCCACGTCGCCATCCTATCGGGATGCGAGTGCCGCGCTCCAACCGTGGCGTGATCGCTGCTCCACGCTCCCGCTCGGCGTTGCACCCGAACGGCTTACCCAGCCAACGCGGGCCGCGACCGAGGCAGCCACGGCGCGCTGGCCAGGCACGGGTCTGCTGAAGGTCCTGGCCGTCGGCCGACTCACCTATTACAAGGGCTTCGACGTGCTGATCGAGGCGGTGAACCGCAGCCCCCACGCCGGTCTGTTGATTGTGGGCGATGGCACGGCCCGAACCACCCTGGCGGAAAAAATCTCACGGCACCGTCTCACCGCGCGGGTGCAGCTCCTCGGGTCGGTCAGCACCGCAACGCTGCGGGCGTTGATGTGCGCCTGCGACGTGGTGTGTCTTCCATCCCTGGACCGCAGCGAAGCCTTTGGCTTGGTCCTGGTGGAAGCCATGCGCTACGCCCGCCCGGTGATCGCATCGGACATCCCCGGTTCCGGTGTCGGCTGGGTGGTGCGCGAAGGCGGCCACGGGCTGCTCGTGCCGCCCGGTGACCCTGCAGCCCTTGCGCAGGCGCTGCAACGAATGGCCGATGACCACGACCTGCGCAGCCGATTGGCCAACGAGGGCGCAAAGCGGTTCGCGTCGCACTTCGACATCACCCGCCAGATCCCGGAGCTATATCGCCTCTACCAGCGAGTGCTGCATCCCGACGCTCTGCACGCCACCCAGAGCCCGTGACACGACGCGTGGGCATGCACCACCGTTAGGAGGCGAGCCCCCTCGCCGATCACCGGCGCCGGGGCAAACCCCGATCGGCCAGAGGCTGGCCTCCTACACCACACCCCGCCCTGCCCCCCGTAGGAGGCGAGCCCCCTCGCCGATCACCGGCGCCAGGGCAAACCCCATCGGCCAGAGGCTGGCCTCCTACACCATACCCCGCCCCGGTTTTGTAGGAGGCGAGCCCCCTCGCCGATGACCAGCGCCGGGGCAACCCCCATCGGCCAGAGGCTGGCCTCCTACACGGGAGGCGGGGCGGTTACAACCATATGGCGTCCCAATGCGGATAATCGCCGACGCGTTGCACGAGGCCGGCACGAACCGGATTCGCCACCACATAGCGCGCCACCGTGGCCAGGTCTTCCTCCCGGCGCAACGCATGATCGTGGAAACCGGCCTGCCAGATGGTTCGGCCCAGCTCGTGGGCGGTGACTGCCTTGACCGCACGCACCACCACCGATAACGACCGCCGTTCGCCCAATTCCAGCAGCCAATGCAGGTGATCCGGCATTACGACGAACGCCAGCGTGCTCGCACGTTCGAGTTCTTGCTCACGCCGCAACGCACGCACCAGCACACGGGCGGCGGCAAGTTCGGCGAACACCGGGTGGCGGCCGGTTGTCACCGAGGTCACGAGTTAAATGCGCCCGGGCTCGGAATAGCGTCCGCGCCGCAACGCGCTGGCGTGCGGTTTGCCATCCATGGCTTGCTCCGTGGGTCATCGGGGGCGCCGGGGTTGTTTTACCTCGTTTTGAGGGAATCGGCCAGGGGCTGGCCTCCTACGTCACATCATAGCCCCCCGCAGGAGGCGAGCCCTCTCGCCGATCCGGCGGCGGGGAAACCCGATCGGCCAGGGGCTGGCCTCCTACGGGGTGGGGCGCGGCGCGGGTGCTTTTCTCTGCCGATGTACGTGGCTATTCTGGGGACGGTGCGCTGGACGCGGGGTGGATGATGTTTCGTGGTGGGCTGTATTGTGGGGTGAAGCGGGCGCTTTCCGGGTTGTTCACCACGTTATTGCTGGTCGGCGCGGCTGCCGCCAGCGCGTTCGACCGCGTGGAAATCGAAAACCACCGAGCTGAACTGGACCGGCTGTTGAGCGAATCGGCCCCGAGCTGGCGGCTGCGGCAAATCGAAATCGAAGGGCGCGGTACCTTTGATTTCGATTTGCGGTCCGTCGACGTGTTCGCACCGGACGCTCGGGTTGTGATCGACAACGGTACTCCCTTGCCTCATGCGTCGCTCAACCGCACGCGCCACCTACGTGGCCGGGTGCGTGGAATTGAAGGTTCCCTGGTCACTGTCAGCGTGGCCCCGGATGGCAGAATCACCGGACTTCTCAATGATGGGGAGGTAACCTGGGAACTGCAACGCCGCCCCTGGGACGAAGCGCTCGAAGCGACGCGGCTGGACGTGGAGAGTGTTCCCGCCGAGCCATTCCGATGTCAGGCGGATCGGCTGGTGCAACCCACGCTGCTCAGGGAACGCCAACTCCAGGACTTCCAGCACCCTCGTCAGCTGCCGGTTCCCGCCGCGCTCCCGGAAGGGCAGCTCTACGAGGTAACCGTCGCGCTCGAGACCGACCATGAGCTTTACGCTCAGTTCGGGGACACGGAGTCGACGCTGACATATATCGCTAATCTGTTCAATTACGTGGGCGGGATTTACGAACAGGAAATGCAAACCCAGCTTCTGGTGGGTGATACTTTTCTGTGGACCACCGCGGCAAGCCAGCCTTGGGTAGAAAACGACGATACCGCGTGCCGGTTATACGAATTCGGGCGCTACTGGCGCGATTACCGGCAAAGCGTGGAACGGACGATCGCGCACTTCCTGAGCGGGCGGCCCTCTTGGGGTGGAATCGCCTGGCAGGATGTGCTGTGCCAAGGAACCTGGGAAATCAGCGCGCCCACCGGATGCGACTCGCTCGGTAATGTGCTTGTCGGCGGGGACTTCGGGGTTAGCGGGGGCCTGAACGGCACGATTTCGACTTCGGGCGGGATCGCCTGGGACGCGATAGTCGTGGCTCATGAGATCGGACACAATTTCAATTCCCCCCACACGCACTGCTATGGCGGCATTGATGACCATTCGAGTCCGGTCGACGCCTGTTATGCTGGCGAGCCCGACGATCCACCGTGGACCGGAACCTGCTGGTCCGACGCGGTCAGCCTACCGGGCATGGGCTCGCTGACAGGAGGCGTACCGGGCGAGCGGCAGGGAACCATCATGAGCTATTGCCAATTGCGTTCAGGGGGACTGGGTAATGTTGCCGGGACTCTTGGCCGCGACCACCCGTTCGGCGTTGCTGCGGATCGGGTCCCCAACCTCATGTTCAATACCGTCGCTGCAGCTGCCGCTGCCAATCCGGCCTGCATTCCGGTCGTGGGAAGCATTGTCAACCACAACCTGACGGTGTTCCGCGCGGGGGCCGGTACGGGCACGGTCACCAGCGACCCTGCTGGCATCGACTGCGGCACATCGTGCAGCACCGAGTTTTCCGAGGGCAGCCTAGTCATCCTGAGTGCAGTCGCTGAGCCGGGGTCCGATTTCGCGGGTTGGAGTGGCGAAGGCTGCAGCGGCACCGACACCTGTACGGTTACCATGAGCTCCGCACGCTCGGTGACAGCTACCTTCGAGATGCCCCCGATGGCGTTGTCCAACGGTGTTCCAGTCCACGAACTTGCCGGGGCTGAGGACAGCGAGCGCTTCTTCACCATCGAGGTGCCCGAGGGCGCCACCAACCTTGTGGTGACCACTGGGGGCGGAACTGGCGATGTGGATCTTTATCTACGTTTCGAGGCCGCACCGACGCTCGACGACCATGATTGCCAGTCCGTGCTGCCCGGGACCAATGAAACCTGTGATATCGCGGAACCCGACGCAGGCACTTACCACATCATGCTGCATGGCTGGAGCGCCTACTCCGGCGTGACCCTCGAAGCCAGTTTTGAGGTTCCGGGAACCTGCGGATACAACGACGACGTCGTGCTGAGCGACACCGTGCTTTCGGGGACACAGACGCACGGCGCGTGCCGCGTGCTCAGTGCCGGCCCGAGCTTGATTGTTGGAAACAGCGCCGATGTGACGTTCGTCGCTGGTGAAAGGGTCCTGCTGCGCCCCGGATTCGGGGTGGAGCCAGGCGCGAGGCTCAGAGCATTCATTGATCCGACGTTGCGGCCATAGTCCGCCAGTGCAGTCCGGCGTCGGCGGTAAAACCGTCGGGTCGCGACTCTAGCAAGACGCCGGGGGGAAAGAGAAAGATCTGCGTTCATCGTAATGGCGCGAAATGCTCGCATCGCGAATTGGACACGGATCGTTGTTTATGCCCGATGCGATGGGAAAGCTTCCGAAAGCCATCACGGATTTCGGATTCGCGCCATCAGAATCGCCGGGAGGGCTGCCCATGAGGCTTGAAGACATGTCTTGGCGATCACCGTTGCTGTCGATCGCCAATGCCAGATCCAGGGGTGGCGGAAGGTCTGTCTTCAGGATCATGTGGTGGCTCGTGGCTGCGCTGAGCTTGGCGCTTGGTCAGGCCCTTGCGGCAGAAACGGGACTTGGGGGCCTCTCTTCCAAGGCGCTGTCCCGGCTGGTCGACTCCAAGGCCGTGGCCCAACAATTGCGCGACCGGGGACATGTCCATTTGATCGTCGAGTTCGCACCGCCATCACTGCCGGCGCAGGTGCAGAGCGGCAGCGCCGAGGCTGATCAGATCATCAGAACGGCAGTGCGCCAGGCGCAGGATCGCATCCTTGGCCGCGCACGCACCAAGACCGATCCCGAGGATGTGCTGGCGATCCAGCGCATGACCTATTCGCCAATGTTCGCGCTGACCGCTGATGCCGAGTTGCTGCGTGCGCTGGCCGACGATACCGAGGTCGTGCGCATCCACATCAACGGCCTCAGCACCCCGGGTCTGATCCAGTCGTTGCCGCTGATCGGCATGCCGGCGGCCTATGCCGCCGGCGGCACCGGAACGGGGCAGGTAGTTGCGGTGCTGGATACCGGAGCCCGCCTCACGCATGAGCATCTGTCCACACGCATCGTCGAGGGTGCGTGCTACAACCGGGTCGGCTCGTGGGTGCCGTCCACCAGCCGCTGTCCGGGCGGGGCCGGGTCGGCCACGACACTCGAGTCGGGCGATGACTGCACCAGTTCCACCTGGTTGGGCTGCGGTCACGGAACGCATCTGGCCAGCACCGCGGCTGGCTTCGTGGCCAACCCCGGCTCAGGTGTTCCGCCGCACGGAGTGGCGCCCGACGCGCGGATCATGTCCACCAACGTCTTTTCGCTGTTCCATCAGGACACCGGTTACTGCGGCCGCCTACCGGGCGGATACACCCACTGCCTCTTGACCTGGCAGTCCGACCAGATCGCCGCGCTGGAACGGGTCTATGCGCGGCGCACTGCACGCGCTTTCGCCGCAGTGAACATGAGTCTTGGCGACGGACAGTATTTCTCGGCGTGCACTGCCGACCCGCGACGGTGGATCGTCCAGGAGCTGACTAATGTCGGCATTGCGGTCGTTGCCAGCGCCGGCAACGATGGCTCCAACTACTCAATCCGCGCACCGGCATGCATTCCCGAGGTGATCGCGGTCGGCAGCACCACCAAGTCGGATGAGCGCAGCTCGTTCTCGAACTGGGGCAGCCTGGTCGACATCGCAGCACCTGGCTCTTCGATCAACGCTGCCTTTATCAGCGGCACCTCCAACAGCCACTACGCCCATCTCTCGGGCACCTCGATGGCCGCGCCGCATGTCGCCGGCGCCTTTGCCTCGGTCCGCGCGGCTTATCCCACTGCCACCATTATCCAGATCCGCAACGCGCTGAGAGACACCGGAACCGCGATCAGCTCGGCCGGGAGCACGATCCCGCGGATCAATGTCGATGCGGCGATCGACTCGCTGAGCGCCAGCGCCTGTCCATACGACGATCATCTGACGCTCCAGAACACGAGTGTGACTAGCCCGGCGTTCTACGGCGCCTGTCGGACGATCACCGCCGGTCCTGCATTCGTCGTGACCGCCACCGGCGACGCGACCTTCCGGGCCGGGCAGAGGATCAGCTTGCGCCCCGGCTTCGCGGTTCGGGCCGGCGGCCGGTTCCGTGCCGAGATCGAGCCCGGTTTGGCTTCTCATCCCGAGGCTAGTGGGCAATCATCGATCCGAGTGAACCCGACCGACGGATCGGTGGCGGGTCTGGCACAAGCGTCCGAACAAGATCGTGCGGGAACGGGAACACTGAGCCGTATTTCCGTGGGGTCCGGCCGGTGGTGGGCACCCACGGTAGGGTACGCTCCCGAACGCGAAGGCCCCGAAACAACGCGGGCCTCGGAACCAGCCGGCACCTTGGACGGCGGTACTGCAAACTCCCCGGAACACGACGGCCCCACCCCCCGCGGCCTCACCGCGATGCCCGGCGATGGCTCGGTGGCGCTGCGCTGGGAGACCGTGTCGGAAGCCGACGGGTACCACGTGTACTGGTCGCAGGATCCCGGCATTCACCCGTTCACGGCCGCTTCTTACGAAGGTTTCCTGGGGAACGTGCCCGACGCACGAGCCATCGTCGCCGACCTGGAGAACGATCGCGAGTACGTTTTTGTGGTCACCGCCACCCGCGGCGGCCGCGAGAGTGCGGCCAGCATCGAAGTGGCCGCGATTCCGGAAGCAGGCCCGGTGCTGGTGGCCGGTCGCTACCGCCTGGATGCTCTCGACGCCCCCACCGTGGTGGATCTCGACACCGGGCTCGAATGGCGGCGCTGTGCGCTGGGCCAACAGTGGGATGGCGCTGCCTGCACCGGTTCCGCCGGTACCTACAGCCACGCTGAGGCCCAGCAGGCAACGGCCGCGTTCAACCGCTCGCGTGCGTCGGAAGAACCCGCATGGCGGCTGCCCGAGATCGGGGAGCTCCGGGGGCTCGTGTACTGCACCAGCGGCACTCCCGCGCACTTCCCCGATGGCACCGGGTGCTGGGGCAGCCATGGCATTCCGACACTGGAGCCCACGGTGTTCCCCACCAGCTCTACCGCCGGCGGCTGGTTCTGGTCGCGTTCCATCCACACTGATGGCCAGGCCTGGGGCGTGGACTTCAACCGCGGGCAGGCTCTCTCCTACCAGATGTCGGCCGGCAGCGGCGTAAGGTTGGTCCGGCCTTTGTCCATGTTGCCGCCAAGCCCGATTGCCACACCCGAAGAGCGAGGGGAATAGAGATTCTTGTCGTTGCGAAAGCGGCCCCACAACGCCCGCAAAATCAAGACGATCTGTGGTTCGCTCGGCCACACTGCTCCTCGCGATAACGACGAGATCAAAGTGTGCCGCGAGACACAAAGAACCAAGAAGGGGTTCCATATGCACCGGCAACAGCAACGTGCGATGGTCCACCTCGAGCCCGACCGACGGCCGGATGCGCAACGCCATTCCCAGGATGCCGCCGGTTGCCTGAGCCACGCGGTGCAGCGACGGCGGGTTGAACACGCGATCGAACGCCGGCAGAGCGTCGAGCAGGGAGAACCCCCCGTGCGCAAAGCCTTCGGGAATCATGCGCAGCGACAGAGGCCGCCCCAGCGCGCGAACCCCAAGGTCGGGAGGCAGATAACGAAGCCAGTCCCGCCACGCAAACGTTCCCGGGTCCCCGTGCACGGCGAATCATTGTAGCCAGCGCGCCCGGAGCAGGCTCTCGCGACGCCCTACCCCGTTCAGTCTGAACACCGCGTCCACGGTATGACCAGCCCGAATCAGCGTGCCGGCCAGTTCGCGCGAATACGTGGTGAGACCAGTGCCGTTCCGGATGCCCAGCGCAAAACCGTTGCCGGCGATTTTCAATGCGGTGCCCTCCCTGATTCTGCTGCGTTGGTCCGCGGCGCAAGGCGCCGACGCTATAAGCATCCGGACACCCGCCGAACGTCCGGCCAGCCCGGTTGAAAGACGGAGGTGCCGCGAAGATTGTAACGCGCAGCCTGGCCAACCCAAGGTCCAGTCCGAGTCCGGCCGGAGTTTCTGCCAGGCGTGCCCTTCCACGAACCAGCCCGGCTCCACCGCCATCCCCCTTTCAGGAGCCGCCAACCTAAACACAATTTATCCGAGCCAAGCAACGGGTTTAATCGGAGGCCCCCTCTGTCAGCATAGAAGTCCGCTGGATTGGACGCAGTAAACTTAACCCTCGAGGGGGCGGAGAGAGCGGATGGAATGCCACGGTACAGCGAAGAGTTCAAAGCCAAGGTGGTCGAGAAGATGATGCCGCCCAATGCCCGGGCGGTGGCCGACGTGCACCGGGAGACGGGGGTGTCGGAACCCACCCTGTATGCCTGGCGCCGGGAGTTCCAGGACCGGGGGCATGCGGTGCCGGCGGATCCGGCGAACCCGGAATCCTGGAGTGGCCGGGACAAGCTCGCGGTGGTGATCGAAACCGCCGCGCTGAATGAGCAGGCGCTCTCGGAGTACTGCCGGTGCAAGGGTCTGTATCCCGAGCAGATCGAGCGCTGGAAGGAAGCGGCCATGGCCGGCAGCGCCGATCCCCAGCGGCTGACCCGGGACGAGCGTGCCGCCTGGCAGCAGGAGAAGAAGCGCGTGCGCGACCTGGAGCGCGAGCTGCGCCGGAAAGAGAAAGCCCTGGCCGAGGCAGCCGCCTTGCTGGTGTTGAAAAAAAAAGCCCAGGCGATCTGGGGGGACGACGAGGACGCATGATCACGCCCGAGACCCGTGCCTTGGCGCTGGACCTGATCGACGAGGCGGTCGCCGCCGGTGCCCGGCTCACCCCGGCCTGTGCGGTCCTCGGCCTGACGCCGCGCACGCTGCGCCGCTGGCGCGCCCTCGCCGGCAGCGACACCGGGCTGGTGGACCGGCGCACCTGCACCCCGCGGGTGCCGGCCAACCGCCTGAGTGCCGAAGAGCAGGAGACGATCCTGACGGTCTGTAACGCGCCGGAGTACCGTAGCCTGCCACCGACCCAGATCGTGCCGCGCCTGGCCGACCAGGGCGTGTACATCGCGTCCGAGGCGAGCTTCTACCGCGTGCTGCGGGCCCATGACCAGGTACAGCGCCGGGGCCGGGCGGCGGCCCCACGGCAGGTGCCCAAACCGGAGGGGGTCTGCGCGACTGCGCCCAATGTTTGCTGGGCGTGGGACATCACCTTCCTGGCCTCTTCGATCCGGGGGCAGTTCTACCGCCTGTACCTGATCGAGGACGTCTTCAGCCGCAAGGTCGTCGGCTGGGAGGTGCACACCGAGGAAAGCGCCGAACACGCCAGTCGCCTGATCGAACGCGCCTGTCTCGCCGAGGGCGTCCATCGCCCGGGCCTGGTGCTGCACTCGGATAATGGCAGCCCCATGAAGGGTGCCACCATGCTCAGCACCTTGCAGCGCCTGGGTGTCGTCCCGTCCTTCAGTCGCCCCTCGGTGAGCGACGACAACCCCTACGCGGAAAGCCTGTTCCGGACCTTGAAATACACGCCGGCCTTTCCGCCTCAGCCGTTTGCCAGCCTCGCCGACGCCCGCGCTTGGGTCGCGCGCTTCGTCCACTGGTACAACGAGGAACATCGCCACAGCAAGATCCGCTTCGTCACCCCCGGCCAGCGTCATCGCGGGGAGGACATCGCGATCCTGGCGCACCGGCACCGGGTGTACCAAGACGCCCAACGCGCCAACCCGACACGCTGGTCGCGGCACACGCGCAACTGGACACCGATCGATCACGTCTGGCTCAACCCACCGAAGGAACATGCCCAAACGCCAGCCCTGATGGTCGCTCAGGCGGCATGAAAAAGCGGACAACTACGTTGACAAACACCGGAGGCGAAAATCGATTAGCCTCTTGTCAAGCGCAGGACACCCGCGCAAGGGACCCCAGGGAAGTGCGCAGGGGTTATCCGCGGATCGCCGCCGGCACTGCAGGGGACGCAGGGGGAAACATGAGGCTACGCGCCAAACACAGACCCGCCACGGAGGAAGGCGTTGGCGTAGCGGCGTGCTTGCCCGGGATTTCGGCGTGCCGGTCTCGGTGCGAACAGTGCGGGTGGCGTGCACCGACAGAAGCATGCCAACAGCGCACACCAACAATCCGCACTCCGCACCCACAGGCAGGTTGCCATCGAGGCCTTGCCTGCCTCGGTCTCCTTGTGCGGGGGACATCTACCCATCTACCGATGCCTTACCCACAATGCCTCCATCGCAATAGTGAGAAAATAGAATTCTCCGAGAAGACGACCCCCCCGGTGTCAGACTAGTTGGAACCTGAACTGTGTTTAGAATCTTCCACCACTGAGGGGGGCAGAGAAGAGGTTCCGATGAAGTACTCCGAAGAACGTCGAGAAGCGATCCTGCGCAAGCTGTTGCCGCCGGAGAACCGGCCGGTGGCCGAGGTCGCTGCCGAGGAAGGCATCTCGGCACCCACCCTGTACGCATGGCGCAAGCAGGCCCGGGCGAAGGGGCAGTTGCTGCCCGATCACGGCCGGGATCCGGAAGGCTGGTCGTCGCGGGACAAGTTCAGTGCGGTGATCGAAACGGCTGCGCTGAGCGAGGTCGAACTGGCTGAGTATTGCCGCCAGCGCGGCCTGTATCCGGAGCAGATCCAGCGTTGGCGCCGGTCCTGCGAGCAAGCCAACGCGCGCACCGAGGCTGTGTCGCAGCGCGAAGGCGCGGTGTTGCGCCAGGAGCGCAAGCGCACCCGGGAACTGGAACGGGAGTTGCGCCGCAAAGAGGCGGCGCTGGCGGAGACCGCAGCATTGCTGACGCTGCGAAAAAAAGCCGCGGCGATCTGGGGGGACGAGGACGCATGACCAGCACCCCGGATCGCCAGCACGCCCTGGAGCTGGTCAACGAAGCCCGTGCCGCGGGTGCCCGCCTGAAGAGCGCCTGCGCGGAGCTGGGCATCGGTGTCAACACCTACCGGCGTTGGTCCCGCGACCGGGAGGACAAGCGTCCTGCCGCCGAGCGGCCGGCGCCGGCCCATGCGCTGAGCGAAGCCGAACGCCAGGCGATTCTCGACGCCTGTCACCGGCCCGACTTTGCCAGCCTGCCACCGGCCCAGATCGTCACCCGCCTGCTCGATGAGGAGGGTACCTACATCGCCTCGGAATCGAGCTTCTATCGGGTTCTGCGTGCGGCCAACGAGCAACATCACCGGGGGCGGGCCGCTCCACCCCGGGCACCGAGCCCACCGCCGCGCCATGTAGCCGATGGACCCAACCAGGTCTGGACCTACGACGTCACCTACCTGCCTACACACGTGCGCGGCGTGTTCCTGTACCTGTATCTGGTCATCGACGTCTTCAGCCGCAAGATCGTCGGTGCCGAGGCCTTCGACGCCGAGAATGCGACCAATAGCAGCCGGGTCGTGGAACGCGCCGTCCTGCGCGAGCAGTGCGCGCACCAGCCCCTGATCCTGCACGCCGACAACGGCAGCCCCATGAAGGGCTCGGCGTTGCGGGTCACGCTGGAGCGGCTCGGCATCACGCCCTCGCACAGTCGCCCACGGGTCTCCAACGACAACGCCTTCTCCGAGGCGTTGTTCCGGACCTGCAAGTACCGCCCGGACTACCCGGCAGAGGGCTTCGACAGCCTCCAGGAAGCACGTCTCTGGGTGCATGGCTTCGTGCAGTGGTACAACCATCAGCATCGCCACAGCGCGATCCGGTTCGTTACCCCGGCCCAGCGCCACCAGGGCCTCGATGCGGCGATCCTGGCGCAACGCGCGACGCTTTACGAACAAGCGCGCCAGCGGCATCCCCGCCGGTGGTCGCGCCACACCCGCAACTGGGATCCGATCTTCCTCGTTTGGCTCAACCCTGACCGGCAAGATCCCGGCGGCAGCTCGACCCTCGCAGCCCAAAAAGCTGCTTAACTCAGGTGCCAACTACCTTGACACATAGCGGACCTCATGAGACCACAAATCCTTTTTGCATTCCTCGTATTGTTGGCGTTCTCCGGAAACGCTTCCCCGCAAGCGACCCAAGATATCCCCATTAGCTTACCGGACGAGGAGTTCACGCTCCGCATAAGCTATGGCGAGCCAACCCTTCAGATAACACAGGACTTCCTTCATGTGGGCCAAGACGGCTCGCTCCCTCGCGTAGACAGAATCGAAGTCATCGGGTTCACAACGCTTTCGCCCGTGGAAATCGCTGACATTGTCTGGCAGCTTCTTTATCGTAGCCGTGTCAATTCCCACCTGGAACACCCCAGTATTTCTATTGGAGGCATCGAGTTTGCCGTCCCGGAATACCTGCATGAGGACTCCGCGTTCCTTTCGCTTCTCGGGGATACCGAGGAGCGACGTGACGCCTATTACACGTTAATGATCGAAACCCTGATAATGGCAGATTATTTCGACCGGTTTGGCCGACACATCCACCCGATCGGTTTTGAAGGAGAACTCATTACTGCCCTTAAGGCGGCCTATCCCAACGAGACGTTCCAGTCCGATCTTCATTTGTTTCATCGCGTCTTTGATGATCTCAAAAACCACCAAAAACCACAAATAAAAAGACAAACTGGTGTCGCATCTGACCTGTTTACTGTTCTTGATATTATAAGCGAAAGTTCCACAGGGACTATCTCCGCTGTCTTCAACACCCTCGATTCGGTGCTCAACCTTTTTGACGACATTTCGGCTCAAAACAAACGCGAACTGCAGCAATCGCTTGTCAGCGTACTTCAGATGGGCGCCGAAGCCCATACCCGATATCGCCTGTTCTCGGCGGCGGGGGAGTTTATCGATGATCCCGCGTATGCACAGGCTTTGGCGATGTTCCAGACCTATGGAGTTGAATCCAGCCTTCAAGAGACACTTTTGGCTTGGGTTGAGTGGGCGCCACAGTTAAAGAACGGTTTGCTGGTGACGAATACTCTACTTACGAAAATCGCCCTTGCAAAATTAAACGCGCAGATTTTGGCTGCCTATAAAGCTGGCAACACAACTCTCGCCGCAGCTCTACAACTAAAGTATGAGATCGTAGCTTCCGCATCCAAAGCCTTCTCCGGCGTAGTACTAGCTGGCTACGCCGTCTACTCGAATTATCGCTTCGTCTCAGCCTACCTAGAATCCACACGGGCTGTTCGACTGATGGGTTCTCTCTCACATAAAGTTTATTGGGCCCTGGAAGGTTATCGAGCCTCGCTAGAGCCCAAAGGCGGAGCGTGGAATGCCGATCGACTGGAACTAAACCTCCAAGCGCACCAGACTCTGCATTCGATCAAGTACTACGATCTTCTTAGCCTAGCCCAGCTTTATAGCGAAGACCAGTCCCGGTGGGAGTGGTTGTATAAGCAAGTCGCCTCGCTATTGGGTGTTTCCGCAGCGGAATTTCTTGATTGGGCTTGGGGCGCGCAGGGGAACGGGGGAAGATTGGCGCAGTATGCCGATCAGATTGCGTTTTCCTATCGGTCGGGCGTTCACGCAACGCGTTTTCTTTCCGCTACGCAGGAGCCGGCTCCGCTTCGGGCGCCATACTCCGTGCGTGCATCGCAGGGGGTCTTTCCGGATGGCGTCCGCGCGAGTTGGGTGGCGCAATCGGTCGAACGGTTTAACGTTTACCGCCGGAACGGACCGGGACAGAGCCATATACTTCTTGCAGAGGGCTTGTCGGAACCGTTTTTTTTCGACAATACCGCAAGCTACGGCGCAACGTACCAGTACGCTGTGCAAAGCTGCCACGCCGGTTCGTGTACGGAACTGAGCGACTTCGTTAACGGCTACGTGGGAAACCGGAACTGCGCCATCGAACTCAGTCCCGGATCTGCCAACCACACCGGACAGTCGGGGACTTTCCATATCGATATCGCGACTGAACCGGGGTGTTCGTGGACAGCCTCGCGCACGGGAACCTGGATCACGTTGGGATCCGGCAGCCATTCGGGCACGGGCAGCGCGCGCATCTCCTACAGCGTGGGTGCGAACCAGACGGCAGAGAACCGGAGTGGCTCCATTACGATTGGTGGGGTCCAATATCCCATCCTGCAGCATGGTACGGGTCCTACGTTGATCGAAGGCAACCACGTGTATCTATTGGGTACTCAACAATCGGGGCAGAGTGGAAATACTGGGTATCAAAGGGACTGGACCGTGGCCGTGTCGGATACTGAGGAAGTGGGCGAACTCGAGTTCTGGCGCTACAATAATGAAGGAGAAACGCCCAATAGCGGGGGGCTAGCCATTGCCGCTCGGTTCGGGCAAGCGCCGACCATTCGGTGCCAGTCGGGGACTTCGGGCTGTACCTGGGAATATTACGACTACCAGGGAGAAAGCACAAACTTTAACCGAAATGAGATCGTTGTTGTTCCGAATCCTCAACAGGGAACTTGGTGGTTGCGTGCCTACGGACTTGCTGATTTCGGCAACGCTAGAATTCGGTACCAAAAACATTTTGCGCGATGTCGCCCCCGCGTACAACCGGGCTCCATAGCGCTGGCAGCGACAGGAGCATCGCAATCTCTCCATGTCGAGATGGAAGGCGCATGTTTGTGGTCGGTGTCGGGCGCGCCTTCGTGGCTGGCGGTCACTAATGGGTCCAATCGGAGGGGACCCGGTGCGTTTACCATTCAGGCCAGCCCCAACCCTTCCGAAGAGAATCGGTCCGCGACCCTCGACGTTCGGGGCGCGAAGGTCCGGGTGGAGCAACGCGGCCAATGCTTTTATCTGTTCGACCGGGATCAGATTGAATTGCCGGGATCCGGCGGCTTCACGATGCCCGGTGCCCGGACTCGCAGTGCCTGTGAGGCGAGTATCGACTCGGATGTTCCCTGGCTCCAGGTTCAGGGTTCGGGGCAAGCACTGGTTGGCAGCGAAGCCCCGGCAACGGGAGCCGCTGTTCTCGCAATGAATAACGCCGGGGCAACCACACGCTCGGGCACACTGACCGTGGATGATGTCTCCATAGCAGTGGTCCAGAGCGGGGGCACTGTGCTAGGCGTCAACTCGGAGGGGCTAACGGCAGGGTTCACAGTCACATTGGAGGAGGATTTTTCGATCGCACCGGGTACGTCCGAAATCCTGCTTGCCAACCGTAGTGCTACCGCAGTGGCCGTAAGCCTAGAGTCGAGTGTGTCATGGTTGTCTCTCGCCAACACGTCACTCAGCATAGCCCCGTCGGCAGCCGGGGGCATCGGCTTCTGGATCGAACCGAGCGCCCTTCCAGATCTTTCGGGAAGCCCTGTGCTTGAGGCTATGATTACGGTGACACCGGGCGATGGCAGCCCCGGTTTTGCCATCCCACTGACTTTCGAACTTCCTCTCTTTTCTGTTCGAATCGAAGCTGTGGGAAACCCAGACGCCATCTTTCGTTTGGAGAGCGCAGGCCGCGAGGAAACCTGCACCGGCACGTGCGATGTGCTTTCTAGCTTTGGAAGCCACTTTCAGGTCTCACTTGTCAGCGGTGGTTCGCTTAACTTCAGCGGATGGTCAGGGGAATGCGCCGGGTCTGCTCTGACGTGCAGTTTTGGCGTGACCGATAGCGTTCTGGTCTCGGCGAACTTCAAGTCAGGTTCCGGGTCTGAGTGCGGCCCGCAGGAGGATCGTGCCGTCACCACCGGCCCGCAGCCCGGAGCGACCAAGGAAGTGGCCGGCTGCCGTTCGATCTCCGTCGAAAACGGGGTGCTAGTACCAGCCACGAGCAGCCTGCAGCTCGTCGCACGCGAACGCATCGTGTTCCGGCCGGGTGTCCGGGTTGCCGCGGGCGGATATCTGTCGGCCCGGGTGAATCCAACCTACGGATCGTCGGCGGGGCTGGCGAACCTGGCGATATCGGACCCCGAGGGTGCGGGAACGCCGAGCGGGGGTTCGGCGGAGTCTCCCCGCTGGTGGACACCCGAGTCCGAGGACGCCCGCAGGCGCGAAGGCGGCGCTTCGACGACGGCTGCGCAAGCGGCGGGCACATCCACGTCAACCGGCGGCGGCGGAAGTGGCGATGCGAATGAACAGGCCCTTACCGCCCCGCGCAGCCTCACCGCGACTCCCGGCGATGGCTCGGTGGGGCTGTACTGGGAGAACGTTCAGGAAGCGGACGGGTACCATGTGTACTGGTCGCGGAATCCCGGCATCCACCCGTACACCGCCGCCTCCTACGACGGCTTCGTCGCGAACGTAAGCGACGCCCGGCTGATCGTCGGCGAACTCGAGAACGACCACGAGTACTTCTTCGTGGTCACCGCTGCCCGCGGCGGACACGAGAGTCCGCCGAGCATCGAGGTGGCGGCAATCCCGGAAGCGGGTCCGGTGCTGGTTGCCGGTCGCTACCGTCTGGAAGCCCTCGACGCGCCCACGGTGGTCGATCTGGAGACCGGGCTCGAATGGCAGCGCTGTGCGCTCGGTCAGCAGTGGGATGGCGCGGCCTGCACCGGCTCGGCCGGTGCCTACAGCCATGCCGAGGCCCGGCAGGCGACCACCGCGTTCAACCGCCCGCATGCGTCGGAAGAACCCGAATGGCGGGTGCCGGCCATCGAGGAACTGCAGGGGCTCGTGTACTGCACCAGCGGCACTCCCGCGCACTTCCCCGATGGCACCGGGTGCTGGGGCAGCCATGGCATTCCGACGCTCGAGCCCACGGTGTTCCCCACCGGCTCCGCCGCCGGCGGCTGGTTCTGGTCGCGCTCCACTCACACTGATGGCCAGGCCTGGGGCGTGGACTTCGACCGCGGCATCGCCCAGCCCTACCACTCATCGGCCTTCAGCAGCGTGCGCCTGCTGCGGCCGGTCTCTGAGAGGGGCGATGAATGAATCCATCTGGGAGAATGGGTAACACGATCCATTTTGGAAGCCGAAGCCTGATCGTAAGTATGTTGGAAATGGAGGCTAAGATGCGGACCTTTGCGCGCCAAGTTCTTGTGGCGATGCTTCTATCGCTTGCGTTTGCCGCATCGGCTGCGGCCAACGGGTTGTTCGTGCCGCTAGAGGCCGCGCAGGCCGACAGTGCCGCAGCTCTGGGCAGCGTCCCGCTTGCCGCCCACCGGGTGCGTGACGTAGCGATCGATCCGGCTTATCTGGCCCAGCGGATCGCACCTCCCGATGTCGACCACGTCCAGGGGCGCCTTGGCCTTGTCCCGGCGCCGGCGACGGTTCGGCTCGAGCTTTTCCCAGGGATCGTCGCCGATCTGGAACGCACCTCGATCTCGGAGGCCTTCGGCGGCGGGTTCGTCTGGACCGGCGAGGGCCGTGGCCCCTCGGCCGCCTGGGCCGACCTAGTGATCCGCGACGGACGCATCACCGGCCATGTCACGGTCTTCGGCACCGAACCGCGCGCCTACCGCATCGATCCTTTACCGAACGAGGGTCTGCATCGGATCACCGAGCTGGACAGCGCCCTGTTCCCCGCCGAGGCGCATCCGCGGGGCGAGGGCCATGATCACGGCCATGATCATGAACACGGGCATGATGACCACGACCACGCCCATGAGACCAAGGCCGAGCACCTGCCGCAGGGCAGCTCCGCCGCCGAGAACACGACCATTGTCGATGTGTTGATCACCTATACCAGCGCCGCCGCCGCCATGGTCTCCGATATCCAAGCCCAGGCCAATCTGGCGATCTCGCTCTCCAACACGGCCTTCACACGCAGCGGCGTGCTGGTCCAATATCGCCTCGTCGGCACGCATCTGGTGTCCGGCTACACCGAGCCCAGCAGCTATAGTACCCTTTTACACGACCTGACCAACGGCATCCTGGCGCCGTTCCAGACCGTCCATACCCTGCGCAACAGCACCGGCGCGGACTTGGTCGCCCTGCTGGTGGACAACCAGCAGTACTGCGGGATCGCTTGGCGGCCGAACATGCCCTCGGCGAGCACGGCCCAATGGGGGTACTCAGTCACGACGATCGGCTGCATCAGCAACCACACCTTCGCCCATGAACTGGGGCACAACTTCGGCCTGCACCACGACCGCTATGTCAGCGATCCGGCGCCGAACACGGCCTACAACTATGGCTATGTCAACTTGGCCGGGCGGTTCCGGACGGTCATGGCCTACCAGAACCAGTGCACGGACTCGGGCTTTTCCTGCACGCGGATCAACAACTTCTCGAACCCCGCCGTCCTTCATGAAGGCCGAGCCACCGGGATCCCGGCAGGGACGACCGGTGCCGCCCATGCCCAGCGCTGGAAGAACGAGGTGCGCGAGATCATCGCCGCCTACCGGCCGGCCGCCGGACCGCCGAACAACCTGTTCGCCAACCGGATCAATATCTCGGTGCCGGGCACGGTAACGGGGACTAATGTCGGCGCAACGTCCGAACCCGGGCAGCCGACGATTGCCACATCGAACAGCAATAACGCCGTGTGGTGGCGCTTCACCCCTGCGAACAACTGCGCGGCGACCATCGACACTTTCGGCAGCAACTTCGACACGACGCTGGCGACCTTCACCGGCTCGGCGGTCAATGCGCTGACCCAGGTTGCGGCCAACGACGATGCCGGCGGTGGCTTACAATCGCGCGTGGAGTTCCAGGCAATGGCCGGCACTGAATACCAGATCGCCGTCGCAGGTTACAACAACGCCACCGGCAACATTACGCTCAACGTCGACTGCCCGGTACAGGGACCTTCCGTGACTACCAATCCTGCAACTAGCATTGGACAAGATAGCGCCACACTGAACGCCACGGTAAATCCGAATGGTGTGGAGTCTGCTTATCTCTTTCAATATGGAACGACAACGAGCTACGGCACTACTATTGACGGGGAAAACATAGGTGCTGGCACGAATACACAGAATGTTTCTCGAACGATTACTGAGTTAAGTTGTGGCACCACATACAATTTTCAAGCTGTGGCGGGCAACGTTAATCAGCAGCTAGCCTATGGTGGAAACCAAACGTTCACCACCCTTGCCTGTGCCACCCGCATCATTCGCCTAACTGGAGGCCTGTCTTTCGGCGATGTCACCGTTGGGCAAAGCAGCCAACGCACACTAACTATCCACAACGACGGCAACAGCACTCTGAACGTCTCGTCGATCTCGTACCCCAGCGGCTTCAGCGGCAACTGGAGCGGAAACATCCCCGCCGGCAGCTCACGCGATGTCACGGTGACCTTCGCACCCACCGCCGCACAGAACTATTCCGGTTCCTTGACCGTCTACTCGAACCGAACCTCGGGTACCAACACCCTGACCGTGTCCGGTGTAGGCGTTGTTCCTTCCCAGCCGCCCTCGGCGGTAACCAATGCTGCAACCAACATTACTATGCACAGCGCCACGCTGAATGCGTCCATCAATCCGAACGGGACTCCCACCATCTATTGGTTCGACTACGGACCCACGATCAGCTACGGCTCGACTACTGCTGCTCACTCTGCGGGCTCTGGCACCTCCAACGTCAGTGGCACTGACACCGTTACAGGCCTCCAGTGTGGCACCACGTATCATTTCCGGGTGCGCGCGAGCAACTCCGACGGGTTCGACAGCAATGGAGACGACGAGACTTTTGCTACTGATGCCTGCGACGCGCCAACCACACCAAGTAATCTTTCGGCCATAGATGTTGAGCCCACATCGGCTCGCCTTGTCTGGGAGGCCTCAACGGACAACAGCGGCTCTGGGCTGGCGGGGTACAAGATCGAGTATTGCACCGGAGCTGAATGCTCAGACTTTTTCGAGATCGGCACCGCCGTCGGCACAGACGTAACTATTGAACCCCTGAGTCCCGATAGGACCTACCGCTTGCGCGTTCGAGCCTATGACAACGATGGTAACCACAGCGAATATTCCAACATCGTCAGCTTTACCACCCCGCTACCCGAGGTTACACCGGTCCAACTACAAAATGGTGTCGCCGTACACGAGCTCAGTGGTGACCAGGGCAGCCAGCAATTCTTCAGTATCGAAATCCCTGCCGATCGCACCGAGCTGCGCGTGGAAATCTGGGGGGGCAGCGGCGGCATTGTCGACCTCTACGTCCGCCACGGGCAGGTGCCCACCTTGGATAATTGGGACTGCCGACCGTACTTATGGGGCAGCGAGGAAACCTGTGTCGCAACGAATCCTCAGGCCGGTACGCATTATGTGATGATCCATGGATACGAGGCGTACACGGGTCTATCCCTGCGGGCAACCTACACCCCAGCGCAGGGCGCCGTGTGCGGCCCCGACGACGACCATACCGTCACCGCCGGTCCGCAACCGGGCGCCACCAAGGAAGTGGCCGGCTGCCGTTCAATCTTCGTGGAGAACGGGGTGATCGTGCCGGCCACGGGTAGCCTGGAACTGGTCGCGCGCGAGCGCATCGTGTTCCGGCCAGGTGTCCGGGTTATTGCGGGTGGCCAGTTGTCGGCCCGAGTAGATTCGACTTATCCATCGTCTGCGTCCCCGGCATTGGCCGAACAGGGTTCGGTGGCCGTGGGAGCGCCGGGCGCAGAATCTACGCGGGCCACTCGGTGGTGGATACCCGAAGCCGACGATGCCCGCAGGCGTGAAGGCGTGGCAGCTACAGCGACCGAGGAACGCGCCGGTGCTCCGATTTCGATCGGGGACGGCGATCCGGGCAGCGTTGAGGAAAGCGATTTGACCGCACCGGCCGGGCTCGACGCGATACCCGGCGATGGCTCGGTGGCGCTGCGCTGGGAAACCGTGCCGGAAGCCGACAGGTACCATGTGTATTGGTCGCGGAATCCCGGCATTCACCCGTTCACGGCTGCTTCTTACGAGGGTTTCCTGGGGAATGTGCCCGACGCGCGAGCGATCGTCGCCGACCTGGAGAACGATCGCGACTACTTCTTCGTAGTCACCGCCACCCGCGGGGGCCGCGAGAGTGCGGCCAGCATCGAAGTCGGCGCGACTCCGGAAGCAGGTCCGGTGCTGATTGCCGGCCGCTACGCTTTGGAAGCGCTCGACGCCCCGACCGTGGTGGATCTCGATACCGGGCTCGAATGGCGGCGCTGTGCGCTGGGCCAACAGTGGGATGGCGCTGCCTGCACCGGTTCCGCCGGTTCCTACAGCCACGCTGAGGCCCAGCAGGCAACGGCCGCGTTCAACCGCTCGCGTGCGTCGGAAGAACCCCAATGGCGGTTGCCCGAGGTCGGAGAACTCCAGGGGCTCGTGTACTGCACCAGCGGCACTCCCGCGCACTTCCCCGATGGCACCGGGTGCTGGGGCAGCCATGGCATTCCGACGCTGGAGCCCACGGTGTTCCCCACCGGCTCCGCCGCCGGCGGCTGGTTCTGGTCGCGCTCCACTCACACTGATGGCCAGGCCTGGGGCGTGGACTTCAACCGCGGCACCGCCCAGCCCTACCAGGCTTCCGCCTTCAGCGGCGTGAGGCTGGTGCGGCCGGCTTCTGAGGGGGATAACGAATGAATCCGTTCGGGAAAATGGGTGACACACTCCATTGCGGGAGTCAACGCCTGACCGCAACGATCTTGGATCAGAGTCGGGAGGAAAGGGCACACTACTGGCCTGCGGGTCGAGAGTTGTGGACCAGCAGTCACGGGCGGTATCCCTCGATCTCTGGCGCGGCTAGTATGCGCCTTCAACTCACGCGCAACGCTACCGCGAGCCAGCTGGCGCCCCGGTTCTGGTGCCATGCCCATGCAGCCGCGCCGGCGCAGGCAAGGAAAGGGTATGGGTCGACTGGCTCAGGTGCTGACCAAGCTGGAGCGCCAAACAAGAACGCAGTGCATTCGGAGCTCGTGAGTGGGGAACCTGCTACTTCATACTGTTCGCCTACTTGGGCCACTCTTGCACCAGGTTCAGCATCAGCACCACCGTCGCGACCAAGCACTTCCCGACCTCAGATGCCTCGCCAAGGCTACGTTCTAGCTGCCCACCAACGCTGTCCGCCGTGGGCAGGCCGTCGTTCGCGGCTCTCCCGCGTTGGGCGGCGCAGCACGATCTGGATATTCCACTGGCGGGATATCAAGCCTCGGACTTTTCTGGGCTGCATGGGGTTGAAGGACGTCGCAGGGAAGTGGATGCACGTCACCCTGTGTACCGGCCAAAACCTGCGCATGTTCCAGCGGGCAATTGGCCATTCGTTGCGCCTCAGCAAAGATATGGTGCAGGCGAAGCATCAGTCAGGTCCCTGGTCCGGGTGGTCATACTGTCTGGCCAAGGTCGGGGGAGATTGCCACCCGCCACCTCTCGTGGCTTCCAGTCTGAACGACTATGAGGCGGGAAAGCGCTCGGGTCCAGCACCCAGTAAGACGTTCAAAGAGGTCACTGCTACATGCTAACCAAGCGCCTGCCCCATCGTACTTCTCCAACGGTATCCTCAAAACACACTGGGCCCATCGCTTTTAAGGTGCTCTTGTTCCTGCTGATTTTATTTTCGCCCCCCGTATTAGCGGGGAATTTCGAGCGACCAGTGACCGGTCACACTGTAACCCAAGAGTATAACGCCTACGGACAAGTGGTTCCCGGGCATTATCACACCGGAACGGACTATTGGAGCAGCAACCGCGAGGTGCGCGCAACAAGTCACGGGGTGGTGGTTCGAAAACAAATAAACGGTGAAGGTTGCGCTCCAAGCTGCAATGGCCCCGGTTGCGGCTGCCTTGATCGTGGATTGGGTAATACCGTAATCGTTGAGCATACACTCACCAATGGAGAAAAAGTCTATAGTCTTTATGCTCATCTACAACATTTTCAAAGCGGCATTAACATTGGAACCTGTGTGCAGCCAGGCACCCTTATTGGGGAAATGGGTGGGTCAGGATATGGGCTTTCAAACTATTATGGCGCCCATCTTCATTTCGAAATTAAGAACGCAAATGTCCTTCATAACCCATCCGGTTCAGGCCAGTATTGGGGGTATACTCCCGGAAATGCGAACACCTACGGTTACCAAGACCCATATGCCTATATAGTTTCGCCCGCCAACCAGGTAGCGGTGTCTTGCGATATTGCTCAGGCGCCGACCGTCACAACCAACCCGGCAACCGGCATAAGCCAAAACAGTGCGACGCTGAACGCCACGGTAAACCCGAATGGCGCAAGCACTATGGGAGGATTTCAGTACGGAACGACCTCAGCCTACGGCTCGATAGTTACTTTCGCCGACGCAGGATCAGGTACTTCTGCCATCAGTCGCAGCAGCACCGTCTCGGGCCTTGCATGTGGAACCCAATACCACTTTCGGGCATACGCCTTGAACTCGGCAGGTACAACGTTTGGAAACAACCAAACGTTCACCACCAGTGCCTGCCCCGTCCAGGCGCCAACGGCTAGCACCAATCCTGCAACGAGTATCGGGCAAAACGCGGCGACCCTGAACGCCTCGATCAACCCGAATGGCGCCAGCACCTCGTACTGGTTCGAGTACGGACTCACGACCAGCTACGGCTCCACCACGCCAAGTCAGAGTGCGGGCTCCGGCACCTCCAGTGTTAGCGGCAGTCGGTCCATTTCTGGCCTGCAGTGCGGCACTACGTACAACTTCCGCGTACGTGCCAGCAACTCCGGCGGCACCAGCAATGGAAGCAACCGAACCTTCACCACCAGTGCCTGCCCGGTCGACGCGCCAACGGTGACTACCAATCCTGCAACGAGTATCGGGCAAAACGCGGCGACCCTGAACGCCTCGATCAACCCGAATGGTGCCAGTACGACTTACCGATTCGACTTTGGAACCACGACCAACTACGACTCCGACACGACAAGTCAGAGTGCGGGCTCCGGCACCTCCAGTGTCAGCGGCAGTCAAGTCATTTCTGGCCTACATTGTGGCACTACGTACCATTTCCGCGTACGTGCCAGCAACTCTGGCGGCACCAGCATTGGAAGCAACCGAACCTTCACTACCAGTGCCTGCCCGGTCGACGCGCCAACCACACCAAGTAATCTTTCGGCCATAGATGTTGAGCCCACATCGGCTCGCCTTGTCTGGGAGGCCTCAACGGACAACAGCGGCTCTGGGCTGGCGGGGTACAAGATCGAGTATTGCACCGGAGCTGAATGCTCAGACTTTGTCGAGATCGGCACCGCCGGCAGCACAGACGTAACTATTGAACCCCTGAGTCCCGATAGGACCTACCGCTTGCGCGTTCGAGCCTATGACAACGATGGTAACCACAGCGAATATTCCAACATCGTCAGCTTTACCACCCCGCTACCCGAGGTTACACCGGTCCAACTACAAAATGGTGTCGCCGTACACGAGCTCAGTGGTGACCAGGGCAGCCAGCAATTCTTCAGTATCGAAATCCCTGCCGATCGCACCGAGCTGCGCGTGGAAATCTGGGGGGGCAGCGGCGGCATTGTCGACCTCTACGTCCGCCACGGGCAGGTGCCCACCTTGGATAATTGGGACTGCCGACCGTACTTATGGGGCAGCGAGGAAACCTGTGTCGCAACGAATCCTCAGGCCGGTACGCATTATGTGATGATCCATGGATACGAGGCGTACACGGGTCTATCCCTGCGGGCAACCTACACCCCAGCGCAGGGCGCCGTGTGCGGCCCCGACGACGACCATACCGTCACCGCCGGTCCGCAACCGGGCGCCACCAAGGAAGTGGCCGGCTGCCGTTCAATCTTCGTGGAGAACGGGGTGATCGTGCCGGCCACGGGTAGCCTGGAACTGGTCGCGCGCGAGCGCATCGTGTTCCGGCCAGGTGTCCGGGTTGTTGCGGGTGGCCAGTTGTCGGCCCGAGTAGATTCGACTTATCCATCGTCTGCGTCCCCGGCATTGGCCGAACAGGGTTCGGTGGCCGTGGGAGCGCCGGGCGCAGAATCTACGCGGGCCACTCGGTGGTGGATACCCGAAGCCGACGATGCCCGCAGGCGTGAAGGCGTGGCAGCTACAGCGACCGAGGAACGCGCCGGTGCTCCGATTTCGATCGGGGACGGCGATCCGGGCAGCGTTGAGGAAAGCGATTTGACCGCACCGGCCGGGCTCGACGCGATACCCGGCGATGGCTCGGTGGCGCTGCGCTGGGAAACCGTGCCGGAAGCCGACAGGTACCATGTGTATTGGTCGCGGAATCCCGGCATTCACCCGTTCACGGCTGCTTCTTACGAGGGTTTCCTGGGGAATGTGCCCGACGCGCGAGCGATCGTCGCCGACCTGGAGAACGATCGCGACTACTTCTTCGTAGTCACCGCCACCCGCGGGGGCCGCGAGAGTGCGGCCAGCATCGAAGTCGGCGCGACTCCGGAAGCAGGTCCGGTGCTGATTGCCGGCCGCTACGCTTTGGAAGCGCTCGACGCCCCCACCGTGGTGGATCTCGACACCGGGCTCGAATGGCGGCGCTGTGCGCTGGGCCAACAGTGGGATGGCGCTGCCTGCACCGGTTCCGCCGGTTCCTACAGCCACGCTGAGGCCCAGCAGGCAACGGCCGCGTTCAACCGCTCGCGTGCGTCGGAAGAACCCGAATGGCGGTTGCCCGAGGTCGGAGAACTCCAGGGGCTCGTGTACTGCACCAGCGGCACTCCCGCGCACTTCCCCGATGGCACCGGGTGCTGGGGCAGCCATGGCATTCCGACGCTGGAGCCCACGGTGTTCCCCACCGGCTCCGCCGCCGGCGGCTGGTTCTGGTCGCGCTCCACTCACACTGATGGCCAGGCCTGGGGCGTGGACTTCAACCGCGGCACCGCCCAGCCCTACCAGGCTTCCGCCTTCAGCGGCGTGAGGCTGGTGCGGCCGGCTTCCCCGGCAGGCGACCAATGAACACGGTCCTTGCGGCAGCCTTGTCGTTAAGGACGGACGCAAGCGTCCCACAAAGGCATGGGGAGACCCGCTTTCGAACTTGCCGACATTCGCCCTACGGTACACAATCGGGCGATCCCTCGGGGATTTTCGATCTCCGACGAGCACTTCAGGAGCGACCACCGGCACCATGTCCATCCTTTCACGAAACGGAGATGACTCAATGAAACACGAAGGAACCCTCGTTCAGCGGAGTGCGGTTGCATTTGCGGCTGCCGGCGTCGCTGCGCTTCTCGCAACACTCACCCTTCCGCACCCTGTCCATGCACAGACCGATGCACTGGTTCTGGAGGCTAATGGAAACGTAGGAATCGGAGTGGATGATCCAGTACGGCAGCTGCACCTGCAGGGTGACAACGCGGCATTCCGGATGGACCGCGATCGCGATGGGGCGGCGTTTTTCTTGGTGCGAACCGATTCGAACTGGAATCCCTGGAAGGCCTTCCAAGTCGGCGTGGTCGCCTCGGGTCCAAATAACGGAGCGTTTATCATCAATGACCTAGGCCAAGCCGTAGGAGGCTACGGATTGAATCGAATGATGATCTCCAACGATGGATCCGTCACCTTCCCCGGGACGGTTCACGCGCACTCCGTTGTGGAAACCAGCTCGGAGCGTCACAAGCAGAATATCGAAGCGATCGGAGATCCCGGGGCGGCCCTTCAGCGGTTGCGTGGCGTGAGATTCACCTGGAAGGAATCGGGCCAGGCTTCGCTCGGACTGATTGCCGAGGAAGTGGCTGAGGTGTTTCCTGAACTCGTTACCCGCGGCGACGAAGGTGGGCTGGTGGAAGCCTTGAATTACTCCGCCCTCGTTCCAGTACTCATCGAGGGCTTCAAGACCCAGCAGGCTGAATTAACGAGCTATCAAGCCGAAGTTGCCGCACAGCGGGACCAGATCGACCGTCTTGAGCGCCGTCTCGCCGAACTCGAGGCGATCGAGGTTCGCCTGAGTCAGATTGAGGGGCGACTGGTCGAACGCGACATCCATATGGCGGCCATGCCCAAACCTTGAACCAGTTTTAAGGATACAAGCGAGCAGCGACCCGCACGGAACACGCGCTGTGCGGGTCGCGTTACTCGCCGATCACGCCCCTTGCCGCGGACTTTTCCGGTCGCCCAATAGAGCCATGCCAAAAAACAAGACGTCACCAAGGGCAGTCACCAAGCGGCTCAGAAGTACAGCGAGCAACAGTTCAATCTCCCCGATTACGCCCTTCAGCAACACAAGAAGCACCAGCTCCCGAACGCCTACTCCGGCCGGGGCGCCAGGAGTCAAGAGACCTGCGAGCCAGGCCAGCACGTAGGCGCCGACGACCGGAAACCAGAGGAGGGTTCCAGTCCATTCAAAACCCGCGCTCGCAACATCGACCAGAGCCACAAAGAGCCCGCCTGATATGGCGAGAAAAACTGCATACGCTACGAGTGCGCGAGCGGCAGATGGGCCAGCAGAACGCCACACCAGTACGAAAGCGACAGACACCATACCCAGGAAAAGCGCCGTTCCCGCCTCTGCGGGAAACCCCTCTACGACAAGGGGCAAAGCCAACCCGCCAAACAACGCACCAACGGCCGCGATCAACGCCAGTTCCCAAACTGCCGATTTGGCCAGCGTCCAGCCCGGCACTCCCGCCGCCATCCCCATTGTCTGCCGGCCCGCCAGATGCATGATATTGCCCGGCAAATACTTCGCGATTTGCGAAATGCCATAGACCCGGATAGCCCAGCCGAGCGACAGCCGCGTGCCAAACTGGCCCAGCAGGTTCCACCAGCCCAGTGCGAGCAACAGACTGGCAACACCGTAAACGAGAGCAAGCCCCATCACCATCAGCCAATCAGCCGAACCGATGCGAGTCAGGTCGATCGCGGCGGCATGCTCACGCAACCCCAGAGCGACAAAGACAATCCCCCCGATGGCGAGCAGGGATCCAGCCCAACGCAGACGCTTGTTCAAAAATCAGTGCCAATGGAACCGCACCGTCGCATGGCCCAGCTCGAGCGACATACTTCCCGAAGCTGATTTGAGCAGGCGGACAGCACAGTAAGCTTGGCGAGAACGCCGCACTGAACCATGCCAGCACGACTTACGACAGCCCACCCCACGACGAGGCTCATCGGTCCTCCTTTTGAAAAACCGCTATTTGATTAGCGCTGAATAGAAAACGACGATAGGAGCTCAGGCGCAGCCCCGCAACGGCTCCCGCACGGACGAGGGTTGCACGATCAAGCAGGCCTTCATGCTCCTCATTAGCGTGTTTACTAAACAAGCCAATCGCCGCCCCCACGTCGTGAATCCAGTCCATGGACGGATGCGGCGTGGTGACAACCAAGCGCGAATTTGAATCTCGCATGTAAGCGGTTAGACGCTTGAGGAAATCACCGGGCTCAGCGTCATGTTCGATCACGGCCAGCGCCACCACCGTATCAAAGCGTTCATCCAACGCCGGCAGTTGAGAAGAGAAGACATAATTAGGAAATCGCGAGCGCGCTAGTTCCAATGACTCCGGGTCGACATCGGTCCCGTAATATCGGTCCGCCTTCAACCGACCCGCCAGGGCCCCAGAACCGCAACCCACATCCAACACCCGCCCGGTCAAGTAGGGCAATGCCGCCGCGAACCGCCGTCTCTGCAACCAAGGAGACAAGACCCCTTCCGCACCCTGATCCGCCATAACCCAATCCTCCCCAAAGTTGCCCGCCGAACCGGCAGAACTCATCGCCGTGAGATACCCATTTTTCCCTTGCGTCTACTTCTACTGAGTTTGCGCGCCAAGATAGCTATCAGCGCGACTCATATCCGACGTCCAGCAGGGTATCGGCCTTGCACCCCACGCTCGCACCGAAGACGCTTTCACGAAGAATCCGCTCTTGCGGTTTCGCGCGTTTCACGGGCAAATCGAGCTGACCAGCCCGCCAGCTACCGGACTGTTCCGCGCCCCTCAACCGCCGTCCCACGACCGACATCACGACGCGTATGAAACCGCAACTCCTCCAGCAACTTCCGGTTAGCCGCAATCAGGTCGGCCACGAACGCAATGAGAATCGTCTGAAAGCCCATCACGAGCAAAGCGCCAGCCAAGATCAGCGACTGAATATGTCCTTCGCCTTCGCCACCCAGCCATTTCCAGACAAACCGCAACCCGATCAACACACCAGCACCAAACAGCACCGCGCCAGTCGTCGCAAAGAAACGGAATGGGCGATAGACCACAAAGATCCGGACAATGGTGACGATACTGCGTAGGATGTAGGACGGTATGCTCTTCACCAGCCGGGAGGGACGAAGATCTCCGTTGACTCGCACGGGTACCGAGGCGATCGCCATGTTCTTCTGGCCTGCCTGGATGATCGTCTCCAGCGTGTAGGTGTAGTCGCTAAAGACCATCAGCCGTTGCGCCGCGCTCCGACTGATCGCGCGAAACCCGCTCGGCGCGTCCGGAATATCGGTTCCGCTCGCCATGCGCACTACCCAACTACCAAGCTTCTGCAGAACCCTCTTGACTGGCGAGAAGTGCTCGATGGTTTCGATCGGGCGCGCCCCGACCACGATCTCCGCCTCCCCGGCGAGTATCGGCGCCACCAGGGCGGGGATGTCGTCCGCGTTGTACTGGTTGTCTGCATCGGTATTCACGATCACATCCGCACCGCGTTGCAAGCCGGCTTCCAGGCCGGTCATAAAGCCCCGCGCCAAGCCCTGGTTGTCGGTGTGCCATACCACGTGATCAACGCCGTGTTCGCAGGCCACCCGGACCGTGTCATCCGTGCTGCCATCGTCGATCACTAACCACTCAACCGAATCGAAACCCTGCACCTTCCGCGGCAGGGACGAGAGGGCGACACCGAGCGTCTCGGCCTCGTTGTAGCAGGGAATCTGGATAATAAGCTTCAACTAAATCTCCAAATTGCCGCCATTGGCGCCCTTTTGCCACTCGTCTGCAACCTTCATCAAACCGCCAAGTCCTTGCCCATCTCCGCCGGTCGACCGCCCGCGTCTCTGCTCACGCGAATACCGTTCACCATGGGTCACTTTTGCTATACTCTCAACACCAAAGCGCACTGGACCACTACTCTCTACCCTCATGCCCACGCTCCGTTATCTCTTCAAACATCACCTCGGAAATCCGCACATGCACACGATCCTTCACGTGATACCGGTACTCGAGATCATTCACCGCCTCTGTGAGCACGAACTCGATCTCTCCTACAACACCGTCCCTTAACTCCGCCGGGACCACCCGTGCGCTTGCCACCTGCTCCGTGCCTTTGCCATGGACCACATCCACAAACCCGACATCACCGGGCTCCGGCAGTACATCGACCCACTCCCCCTTCCAGATCACACGATACATCCCGGGTTCAACGGGTATATAGGGGCCGAACAACAACACGCCCTTCTCACCTGATGATTGCACCTCGCCAACCTCTTTTGCAAACACGCCGACCCTCGACCCAAACCGGCCTCCACTCGGAACGCTTCTAAAGATCACCGGCCCTGCTGTGTCAATCCGCCCAAAATTCGTACTATACGAGCGGAAATACAAAGACTGCGGCTTCTGTCCCCGCTGTTTCTCGAGAAAACGCCCCTCCAAGCTTCCGCGATAAAACCATTCCCCACTGGAGAACTCATCAAACCCCAAGAACAACAAGCCATCCATGGCCCCGCTTCCAAGCAGGTCCACCCCTTGATCTCTAATTAGGACGGTTTTCTTCCCGTACACATAGGTCAGGATCGACGCCGTCTGATAGTCTCGGGGATTGTCCCGGGAAAGGGACACTCCATTCCGGAATCCCACCTCGTCAATAGCCTCTACGACTGAATCATACCCTGTTCGCAGGTCCGCCATCATTGACTGAAACAGGTAGGGCGACGCGAACGCGAGAGACGAACCCACGTAGTACAATACCACTAGCGCGACAGCCGTTCCTCGGGCGAGCCTAGCTCCACCCTTATCCAGAAACACTCTCAGGCCCACAGCCGCAAACAAGATAAGCAGCGGGATGACTTGCGGAGTCCAACGCCGAGCCGCCCAAATGTGGTCGGGTGTGATCGTCGGACGCCACGTAAACAAAAACAGAACACTTATAGCCATCACAATCAACGGAATGACCAGCGGGTTCCTGCTTTTCATGCTGATCGCGTGCCACAAACCATACAAAAAAACAGCGAACATGACTGGCGTGACATACCACGCCAACTCACCGATCGCCCTGGCATTGAACCCGTCATCAAAAACCGGCCACAGGGACCACGCAAACAAAATCCATGCTCCAAGAAGAATAACCGCCCCTTTCAATAATCCTTCAACAAGGGAACACTGTTCGACCCGCTTCAGAGGGATCTTACCCCTGAGCGCAAATGCCAAACCGGCAATTACCGGAATCCCGTAATTCAAATATACCAAACCCTTCAAACTACCACCCATCCATAAATCATAGAAATATGGAAAGGTGTGAACGTACCCATCCACAAACCCCCAAGTACTGAACCCAAGATACGTAACCATCAATGGCAGCACCACAGGTCTGAAATCGCTTGGACGGAAGAACGCAGCTCCCACCGCGCCGAGAATGATGAGAACGTTCAGGGCTGAATCTACCCTATTCAATAACGCCAGACCAAGAATGGCCCCGCTCGCTGCGGCCCAGACGGCGGATCGCGAATCAAAGGCTCTTATCAACAGGTAAAGTCCGCTGAACAAGAACGCCACCGCAAGCACCTCAGTCAGGGTGATCCGAGCGTTCCAAATGAACGCCGCGTTCAAAGCCAACGCCAGCGTCGCAAGCAATGCCGTAGGCGGACCTGCCAAACGTCGTGCCACCATAAAGAATGACCAAAGCGCGAAGACTGCAATGGCCGCATTGGTCCGGACCAATCCCTCAAGGCCCGCGAGCTGATAAAAAATAGCGCCGATCGACGGAAAAAGGTGCATGAACTGCGGTATTAGTTCCGCCGGATCGCCCGACAAACCGCGAGCATATGCGCTGTAGATTCCCGGGAATCCAAGACGAATGACATCGCCGTGCGTCGCGTGAAGATCCCGAAGCACGGGAAGGTCGAGGACCAATCCCCCTGTATTCGCGATGTGCACCGAAAACACCAGGTAAAGGCCGGGATCACGTCCACCCAGAAGGTAATAGGTGGGAAAGAGCGCATAAAGGAGAACGGCAGCCAGAAGCAGACCGAAGAGCACACCGTTAACCGGCGTGAGCACCTGATGATTCAATCGCAAATCCATTTGTTTTCCCGCCGATGCACCCAACCCCCTTGTCTTCCCATAAACCGCCATAGCGGCCAGCACAACCACCAGCGCTATGGCCACCACGTCTACGCTGAACATGCCTACTCGCATGGAAAGAAAAGCGGACATCGCGATGACAAGGAAGGAGATCATCACCCCTACATAAATCCGGTCTAACCCATCGTACTGCATATAATTTCCTAATCTCCCTCATGATGATCATCAGGGAAGCTCTGTAAATTAGAACGGGCCGTCATCGAAACCACCGTCATCGCGAGGACCGAAGCAACGTGGCGCTCCAAACGGCGTTGGTCCTCCCCGCGCTGCCTGGATTATTCGCTGCGCTCACCCTGCGGGCAAGCCTTCGGCTGTTCAATGCGCTGCGCGCATTGGTGCCGCGCTACGCTCGCAGTGACGATCGATGCCGCACGGCGTCGCACTCACTGCGCGGGTTTCGTGATAATCAGGATCTCCCTTGTTGCCAGAGGTCCCGCCTTCGCGCGACCAGAGCCCTAGTGCCGACAGAGCAGATTCGCCATGCCCAACAGACTAGAATGTTCCATTGTCTTTTTTTGTCCTACCTGCGTCGTGGTCTCCATGCTCGTGCCTTGCCAACTAAAACGTGTTCTCTACTGCGCTCCAGTCGCTGGCCACCAATCCCATACCCTCTTTCTCTCAATCCACTCGGAATTTCGGATCCTCTATTCGGCTTTCACAGACGCCCCCCGTTAGACATCGGACGCTCTGTTTCGACATGCCATTACCCATTGACGTAGACCTCGGGTGACTTCGCCCTTCCTGATTAGCAACGAGAGTCAGCCAGGATCACTCTGTGAGCCACCACCGGGCGTACGCTGAGGGCACACGTCGAGCGGAGGGTGGCACCATGGCACAGAATCGGATCCAGTTTCAGGCTGGGATGTCGATGCCGGAGTTCCTTGCGCAGTACGGGACGGAGGCCCAGTGCGAAGCGGCGCTGGAGCGGGTCCGCTGGCCGGAGGGCTTTCGCTGTCCGCGCTGCGGCGGTGACGCGCACTGTGTCCTGCGCAGCAGCCCGCGCAAGGTGTTTCAGTGCAATGCCTGCCGGCATCAGGCCTCGCTGATCGCCGGCACCGTGATGCAGGGGACGAAGCTGCCGCTGACCACGTGGTTTCTGGCCATCTACCTGGTCAGCCAGGCCAAGACCGGGATCGCGTCGTTGGCGCTGAAACGGCACTTGGGCGTCAGCTACCCCACCGCCTGGGCGCTGAAGCACAAGCTGATGCAGGCGATGACCGAGCGGGAAGAGCGCTACACGCTCAGCGGCACCGTGCAACTGGACGACGCCTACCTGGGAGGTGAGCGGACCGGTGGCAAGGCCGGGCGAGGCTCGGAGAACAAGGTTCCGTTCGTGGCGGCGGTGTCGCTGACCGACGCGGGCCGTCCCCTGCGGGTCAAGCTGACGCCGGTGGCGGGATTCAGCTTCCAGGCCATCACCGAGTGGGCCCGCGCGTATCTGACCCCGGGCAGCACGGTCCACTCCGATGGTCTCGCGTGTTTCAACGCGGTCACGATGGCCGGTTGCCGGCACCAACCGACGGTCGTGGCCGGGCGCAAACCCAAGGACCTGCCCGAATTCCACTGGGTCAACACAGTGCTCGGCAACCTGAAGACCAGCCTGAGCGGGAGTTACCATGCCTTTGCGTTCTCCAAGTATGCCCCCCGCTACCTCGCGGCTTTCGCCTACCGGTTCAACCGGCGCTTTGATCTGGCCGCATTGCCGGGACGCCTCCTGGTTGCCGCGGCGCACTGCAGGCCCCTGCCCGAGCAGTCCCTGCGGCTGGCTGACTCTCGTTGCTAATCAGGTCGCCCTTTGACTCTTGCCCACCATATAATCCTCGGTTCATACCGCACATTCGCACTACAACGCAGTCTGTCGCGTTTGGCCGGTTCTTTCGTTGTCGCGTGGGCCTTCTGGCACCACGAGGCTCAACAACCATCGCGCACTTTCCCGCCAAGTCATCCAAGGCATATCGTCGGAGCTTGGAGCTATCCCTTCCTCGTGCATGAAAAGCCATTCATTGAGTGCAGCCGCAAGGTGGTCAGCCTCAAGTCCGTCGAAGTAGTGTGCGTGGTTTCCCGCCACCTCTCGAAAAACGGGGATATCTCTGGCGATAATCGGCATGCCCTGCTGTGCAGCTTCGATCAAGGGCAACCCAAACCCTTCTGCGTACGATGCTGCGATGAGACACGTACTGTTTTCGTAGACCTTCTGCAAATACTCATCGCTGATGCCTTCTAGCCAAAACAGACGGGCATTCAGCTCCACGTGCCTACGAATTTTCTGTGCTAGCTTCTCCACCGCCCACCCCTGTTTTCCGACTATGACTAAGTTAACGTCGCGCCCCCCTTTCCATAACCGTTCCATGGAAGCCAGCACCTGCGCATGTCCTTTGCGCGGCTCCAATGTGCCCACCATGAGAAAACTGGGGCGAGTGCGCAGTGCAGCCAATACATCATGGGATTCCGGTGGCATGCCTTTTGACGAAACACTACTCGCGATATCGGCTCCATTATGAAAGTGCTGGATACACAGAGGTCGGCTACGCTCCGGCGGATGATCTTGCAGCCAATCCCGGACATCGTCTGCGGTAGCTCTTGATATGCACAGCAGCGAATCCGCGGTCGCGCCAACACCCTGGATCCACTTGGCGAATGCCTCCGGTACGCTAACATCACACCATTCCGGATGCCGCAACGGGATCAGGTCATATACCACAAAATGAATCGGGATTCCCACGCGCCGCAAGAATCGCAAGAATGAAAGAAAAGAAGGAAACAGGTGAGCAGATAAATCAAGGCCCAGAAAGATGTCCCCATGACCGACATCTATGAGCTGGTCCGCATCCGGAAACTCTACCTTTCCGGACGGGAGCGTCGCCACCTGGGGTGTATATCGGCACCAGCCATGCTCGGCATCAAAGCATATGGGGCGAATACGATATCCGGTGGGTGGCTCGTTTAGCAGTTCTTTAAGGAGATTGCGCACGACACGCTGAACGCCGGTGCGAGCATCTTGCGCCGCTAGAACGGATACGTCGACCAGCATTTGCGGCTCGGCACCCAACCGTTCATTCAATGCAATGCTTGTTGCTACCTTACATAAGTCAGCCGTTTTTGGTGATACCGTGCTGTCAATGCCGGCAAGGGCATCGACCAATGTCGTCGGAAAAGTCGCCTCTTGGGAACGAATGACGTTGTTACGGGCACCACCTGTATTCTGAGAGATCTTAGAGAACGCAGCAATGGCTCGCCGGGCGCAAATCTTCCAGGAAAATGCGCTTGCTCTATCAATTGCTCGGGACATCAGCGCATCGCGGAACGCCGTATCCGACAACGCTCGGCGCATCACCTTCGCAATCGAATCAGGATGGTAGGGATCGAACAACGCATCCTCCCAGCCAATAACCTCCGGAACTGCACCACCCCAAGAGCCGATTGTGGGCGCACCACAGGCCATGGCTTCTAAAGCCGGCAGCCCGAAGCCTTCATGCACCGAAGGGAGCACAAACAAACGGCACTGATTATATAGCGAAACAAGGTCTTCGTCCGTTACGTAACCGGTCAGGACAAGTTCGTCCTCGGTCAGTCCGAACGAATGCGCAAATTTCATGAGGTTGCGCTCGTGTATATCGTCCATTCTTGCAACTATCACTAACTGGAACTGCCTGCGTAGCGCAGGATGGAGAAGCGCGAAGGCGTGTATCAGTCGGCGTAGATTCTTATGAGTTTCAACATTACCTGTGCATTGGATAAACGGTCGCGTAATTCCG
The DNA here is from genome assembly GCF_000227685.2 of Thioalkalivibrio paradoxus ARh 1. GTDB lineage: Bacteria > Pseudomonadota > Gammaproteobacteria > Ectothiorhodospirales > Ectothiorhodospiraceae > Thioalkalivibrio > Thioalkalivibrio paradoxus. The sequence goes on from NZ_CP007029.1 coordinate 2,107,556, forward strand.
AACCGGGCCCGGAGCGCAACAGCCTCTTTGTTCGATAGTTCAACGGGATGGAAGCGATGGTCAATAGCGGTGCCAATAGTGACGATCCGTTCAGCGGGTATTTTCAGCAATTCCATAGCCTCCCGCCGGCTGTAATCCGAAATAGCCAAAAGGACGTCAGCATGGGCAAGGTACTTTAGCTTTTTCTGATACCACTCCTTGTGCATTGGTGTCTCAAGCAATTGCGGAAATCGCATGGGGATCAGGTCATAGAAGATGGCAGCTGTCGGCACTGCCGGGTGCAGTGTCCCGATACTGGTCAGTGCGTTATCGCCCAACCCTTCGAACAAGCTGGTGATGAGCACCAAATCGGGCTCGAGACTGGCCAGAAACGATTCCCTTATTCTTTCAGCTGCCAGCATTCGCCATTCGTTGTCGGAATCGAATGCACTTACAGGCGCGGGGGCATGCCAAACGCGGATATTCTCCTGCGGCAGGAGGTCATCGAAGGCAGCACGGATGGGTTCGATGGTATCGGGGAACAGACCGCTCAATGCGAGGAAGGCTTCATGCTCACCACGCTCGTGCACTACGGCCTTGGCGAAAGACATCGTATAGCGGCCAATACCCCGAAAGCGGCTTGCCGTCTGCGCTCCCTGCATGTCAATTACGATCCTCATTGATCCGGCTTCCTTCGCTTCTCCAGTGCTTCCGTCAGCTCCGCATAGATGCGCCGGGCCCTCGGCGTGAGCGTCTCAAGGCCAGTGGTGTTCGCGTCGCTTACGCTGGAGCCATTCCTCTGGGCGGCATGGGAGGCAGCCCGAGGCGGGGCCACAATACCACGAACTTTGCTCGTGACCGCGGCGTGCAGGCGCGGGAACGGCCGCAGGCAACGGTGGACCAACGCGACCCACCGCGGTCTTCCAAGGGCTCCCAGCACGGCGCTACGAACCCAGCGTCTCGGGGCGGCCGGGCGCGGCCTGCGCCCCGAGATGAGCAAGAGGACGCCCAGCCCCCACCTCAAGGGTGCAGTGATGCGCCAGGAAAGGCTTCTATGCAGCGCCTCCGTTTCCAACTCCGCGCCCTGTGCCCGCGCCTCGGCCTCCGCAAGTCGGGCCTGTATGTAATGATTTTTCTTCTCAATCTCCTCTGCGCGACCCTGCAAGGCCTCCAATTCGCGTTCCGCAACTTCCGCACGCGCTTCCGCGCGTACGGCCTGTTCCTTGAGCTCCACTCGCTGTTCGGACTTCTCTGCCTCGGCAGCTAGACGTTCCTCCAGCGCACTCAGGTGCTTCCGCAGCGCCTGGACGGTCTCGGCGGATTCCGCTGCGGCCGATTCCGCTACGGCGGCCAGCTTCTCGTACACCCGCGTCTCCGTCGCACGGTCCGCCCACATCCTTGCCTGATCCTCCTTGATCCGAGTGACCTGATCCTTAATTTCAGTCAGTCCGGCTTGAAGCTGATGGTCGAAACACTCCGTCAAGCCTGACAGGGAGTTCCCGTAATCCCTGGCGAAGGGTTCGTCCAACGCGGAAAGCTGATCCGCACCTCCAGGAGCTTGGGCGACTACGGCGTAGTCGGGGCTCACGTCGTTCAGTACCTGGCGAAGTGTTACCCGCGGCGTACCGTCGGATTGTCGTGGTTCCTGCAATCCAAGGATCTTGCAGCGGGCAAAGCCGTGGAACTCCGGGAGGAAAGCCAAGAGCGGAGCGGGGATCGGTCGGATATGGGTCGGATCGAGATAGAAATTCGCCGTGCCGACAACCAAGTTCTCCGGATTGGGCGTCTCGAGGATCAGCAGCCCGCCCGGGAGCAGGACCCGTAATGCCGCCCTCACCAGATCCTGCAATGCCTCGAACGGAAGGTGCTCTGCCACATGGAACGCGGATACGACGCCGAAGCTCGCGCCTGGTTGCCCTTGCAGGTGCCTGACCGCGTCCTTCTGCACAACATCCAGATCCAGGTCCCGGCATGCCTGGAGCATCCCCGTATCGAGATCGACCCCCTGAGCCTCGATAGCATGCTCGCGCATCAACTCCAACCATTCGCCCCGGCCGCAGCCAAGGTCCAGCGCCTTCATCCCGGGATGAACACTTCTCAAACCATCGATAAACGGGAAATAGACCTTGAGGCGGCCCTTAATCAGTTCCCTCGGGCCACGATACCTTTCCTCGAAGGCGCGATAGAAATCCTCGGTCATGATTCACACTTCACGGTCGGAGGCATCCAGTTCGCGCCTACAAACTGTTGTCGGTTGACGTTAAGCACGCTGAAAACGATGGCTAGGTCGCGCCATTCGTAGTTCCTATCCACGTGAGTATCGCCAGCGTGGAGTGCGAGCGCGATGGAGTAGCTTCCCACCCCCAGTTGGGCAGGAAACGTGAAGCGGTACCGCCATACGCTGCCACGCCGGGCGTTGGCAAGCGCTTCGCCCAAGTGGTGTGTGTTCGTGCCGAAAATGGGCTGGCCCAGCCGGTCCTTGATCAGATAGCCAAGGACAAGACGCTCCAGATCCTGGTTAGCGATGACTTCCACGGACAAGGTGAGCGTATCGCCCACGTTCACAGCTTTCACCGGCTCACCATTCGCATTGAGCAACTCGGCTAGTATAATTCGCGCCTCGCCGGTGCCGGAGCTGGTGTGTGCGACCCCGTCGTCGCCGCGCTCCACCCGGATTGTGCTGTTGCCCTGCTCGCGCTCCGCGATCAGAGCGTTGTAGAAATCCATGACTTCCTCCGGCGGACCATCCTTGATAACGAAGCCGTTCTCCAGCAGCACTGCCCGGTCGCACAGGCTCTGGATTGACGTGCGGTCGTGGGAGACGATCAACAGCGTGGTGCCCTGTCTGCGGAAACTGCGGATTCGATCGAAGCTCTTGTGCTGGAAGTAGGTATCCCCCACCGACAGGGCCTCGTCGACAATCAGCACCTCCGGCCGTCGGGCAGTGGCTACGCTGAACGCAAGCCGCATCTGCATGCCGCTAGAGTACACGCGCACGGGCTGGTCCATGTACTCGCCGATCTCGGCGAAGGTCTCGATGGCGGGCATCATGCCGTCGATCTCGGCGACGGTGAAGCCCATGATCTGGCCTGCCATGTAGACGTTCTGGCGGCCGGTGAAGTCGGGGTCGAAGCCCATGCCCAATTCCAGCAGTGCGGCCAGCCGGCCGTTCACGTGTACCGTGCCCGTAGTGGGCTGAGTGGTCCCGGCGATGATCTTGAGCAGCGTGCTCTTGCCGGCGCCGTTGATGCCGACGATGCCGACGGCCTCGCCGGGCAGGATGGTGAAGTGGACGTCCTTCAGCACCCAGGTGAGCTCGTGCCGGGGGCCTGCAAAGGGGAATACCCACTCCACGAGCCGCGACCAGCGCGTCGGGTAGCGTTTGTAGGCCTTGCCCACACCAGCAACAGTGACCGTGCCCATCAGAGCTCGTCCACCATCTCGCCCGAACGGCGCAGGAACAGGCGCACACCGAGCGCGGACAGCATGAGACCAAGGACAAGCGGCAGCCAAAGCGAGGCCCAGTCTGGCATGGTGCCGTACACCATCAGGCCCTGATAGGCGGACATGAGAGGATACATAGGGTTGAACCGCATCGCCGACGCAACCGCCTCCGGGAGAATGGCCGCCGGATAGACGATGGGAGTCAGCCAGAACCAGAAGAAAAGGACCACGGTGACCGTCTGGCCGACGTCGCGAAAGAAAACATTCAGGATGCCGAGGGTGACCCCAAGGCCCAGGGCGAACAGAAGCTGGACTGCCAGCAATGGGATCATGGCCAGCAGCACCCAACCGGGAAAAGCGCCCACCACAACCAGGAAAAGGAGGAACAACACAAAGATCAGGACGAAATTCACCAGAGCGTTGAGGGTCAGGATCACTGGAAGGGAGAGCCGTGGAAAGCTCACCTTCTTCAGCAGGTTGGCGTTCTCGATGAACATCGTCTGGCTGCGCCCGACGATCTCCGCGAACAGGCCCCAGGTGATGATGCCGACGGTCAGGTAAATGCTGTAGGCGAACTGGCTCTGTACCCCCGGCAACTTGGCCTGCATGATCTGGGAGAAGATGAGTGTGTAGACCACGATCATGCTGAGCGGCTGAATGACGTTCCAGGCGCCGCCGAGCATGGAGCGCCGGTACTTCGACTGGAACTCGCGCTTGACGCTGCCGAGAATGAAGCCGCGAAAATTCCAGACGGGTCTGACGATACCGATCATAGCTTCGCTCCGTGCGTGCTGGCGGGGGGCGCGCCGCTCCCTGGGGACCAACGACTCACCTCCCCGCCCTGCGATTTCGATCGCCGATCCGCTCGCCATGAACAGTCATGAGCTATCCGGCCTTTAGCCAAGAAATCAGGCACATGGGAGGCGGCCCCTTTTGCAGCGGCCGGAGTATAGCGTATTCAGTTGACCAACTCCGGGCATTTTCGGTGCATGCCACGATTCTTCAGACCACTGCTCTGTAGACATCCAGCGTCATCCTGGCCGTACGGTCCCAGGTAAACTCCCGCGCCCGGGCCAGGCCCGATTCACTCAGCCGGGCGGCAAGACCCGCCGCGTCCAGCACCTGACGCATGGCATCCGCGATCTCGCCCGTGTCCGTGGGATCCACCATGAGCGCCGCCCCCTCAGCCACCTCCGGCAGTGCGGTAGTCCGCGAGGCCACGACCGGGACACCGGCGGCAAAGGCTTCGAGCAGGGGAAGACCGAAGCCCTCGTGCAGGGAGACGAACAGCAGGGCGGCGGCACCAGCAAACACAGCGGGCAGGTCCGCGTCCGGCACATAGCCGAGCCAGCGCAGGCCAGCATCACGCTCCGCCCGCAGTTCGGCCATCACGCTGTCACAACCCCAACCGGCCCTGCCCGCCACCACGAGCGGCACGTCTCGTCTCAGGTATTCAGGAAGCCGTCGGTGGGCGGCGATCAACCGTGTCAGATTCTTGCGCGGCTGCAGTGTCCCCACGAACAGGAAATAGGCATCCGGAAGCCGATGATGTTGCCGCACGCGTTCGAGATCCTCGCCCCCCGGAGGTTCGAACCAGCGACTGTCCACACCGAGCGGGATGACATGGATGCGCTCGCCGGGCACGCCGAACCAGCGTTCAATCTCCATGCGGGAGTATTCGGAGATAGTGATCACCCGGTTGGCCCACTGCACCGACCGCCGCCACAGGGCGTTGCTGATGCGTTTCAGGGGATAGGACACCCATTCGGGATGCGCCAGCGGGATGGCATCCATCACCGTGGCCACCACGGGCGTGCCACGAACCCAGGGCACCAGATGATCGGTGGCATGGATCAGCTCCAGCCCCTCCCTGGCCATCGCTCGCAGGCCCGGAAATGACGCGCCGGTCAGCAGGGCGCCCAGGGCCTGATGGCGGAACCGCCCGACGTCCCGGGCACTTGAGTCACCAAGGAGCCCCGCCGGTGGACCGTAGACAAAGGGCCTCAGATCCATAGCCACCGTGCCAGCCAGTCGCGCCCCCAGTTCGCGGCTGTAGGCCCCAATACCATCGACCCCCTGGCCCGCCAGGCCGTGGGCCAGCGCCGTGACGCCAAACGCGACACGCAACGTCCCCGCCGGCAGCCGTGCAGACGTATGTTCGCTCACGCCGACTCCGGGGCCTCGTACATCCAGCGCAGCGTCTCCCGCAGCGGGGTCCATGGCAGCTCCCCAACCGCCGCCTCCAGCCGGGCCCGGCTGCCGTGAAGGCGCTTGACCTCGTTGGCTCGGACGAAATCGGGGTTCACGTGAACCTCGATCCGGTAACCGGCGATCTCCGCCATCATCTCCAGGATCTGCTCCAGGCTCACCGCCTGCCCGGAACACACGTTGAAGGTCTGACCGGCGGGCGCGTGCCGGATGAGCCGCAGATAGGCATCCACCACAGAGCGCACGTCCGAGAAATCCCGCGCCACGTCCAGGTTGCCCAGTTCGATCACCCGGCTGCCGCGTCGGAAGTGATCAACGATCTTGGGCAGGAGGAACCGCCCCGATTGCCCGACACCCGTGTAGTTGAACGGACGCACCGTGACGATGGGCAGCCGCCCGGTCCAAAGCGCGGCCATGTATTCCATGGCCAGTTTGCTCACGGCGTAGTCGTTGGCCGGCCGTACCGCGCTGGTCTCTGTCAACGGCCCGCCGGCCACGTTGCCGTAGACATTGGCGCTGCTGGCCAGGAGCACGCATGCCGGCGCGTGACCACCTGCCGCCACGGCATCCAGCAGGTTGCGCGTTCCGATCAGGTTCACGCGATAGAAATCGGCGGCATCGGCATGCCCCACAAAGGAGATCGCCGCCAGATGGACCACTACATCGGGCTGTACTTCCTCCACCACCCGTGACAACCCCGCCCGATCCTCAAGGTCCACGGCAAAATGCTCCGGAGACCCCGATGCATGGGGTGCCAATCCGAAGACCCGGAAACCGGCTGCGGCCAGTGCGCGTCCCAGATAGCGCCCAGTGAAGCCGCTCAGACCCGTAACCAGGGCACGCCGACTCGCCATCTCAGAACGAGTAAGGCCTTTCGACACGAACGAGATCCGCTTCGTACATCATGCGGCAGAGTTCTTCGAGGCTCGTCTTCGCCTCCCAGCCCAGGTTGCGGCGCGCCTTCTCTGGATCACCAATCAGCAGGTCGACCTCGGCGGGCCGATAGAAGCGCGGGTTCACGCGCACGATCGTTCTGCCCGTTTCCATGTCGATGCCCTGCTCCGATTCACCCTTGCCGTTCCACTCGATACCGATACCGGCAGCCCTACAGCTCATGGTCACGAAGTCGCGCACCGTCTCCGTGCGCCCGGTGGCCAACACGTAGGTGTCGGGATTCTCCACCTGGAGCATGCGCCACATGCCTTCGACGTACTCCTGCGCATATCCCCAATCGCGTTTGGCGTCGAGGTTCCCCAGTTCCAGTACCTCCAGCTTGCCACGTTTGATACGGGCGATGCCATCGGTCACCTTTCGGGTCACGAATTCCCGCCCCCGAAGCGGCGACTCATGATTGAACAGGATCCCACTGGCCCCGAAGATCCCGTGGCTCTCGCGATAGTTCACCGTCATCCAGTGGGCGTAGAGCTTGGCGACTCCGTACGGGCTTCGGGGATAGAAGGGGGTGCTTTCGTCCTGCGGCACCGTCTGCACCTTGCCGAACATCTCCGAGGTGCTGGCCTGGTAGAAGCGGATGCGCGGATCGACGATACGGATCGCCTCCAGCAGGTTCAGCGCCCCGAGCCCCGTAATCTCGCCTGTGGTGATCGGCTGATCGAACGATACCGTGACAAAGCTCTGAGCGGCCAGATTGTAGATCTCGTCGGCCTCGCTTCGCTCGAGCAGGCGCACGCTGGACGAAAGGTCGGTCAGATCGTGCTCCACCAGATGCAGGTGCGGGTGGTTGGCCAGCCCCAACTCCTCGATGCGCCAGAAGTTGACGGAACTGGTACGCCTGTAGGCGCCGAACACCTGGTAGCCTTTCTCCAGCAGCAAAGCGGCCAGATAGGCGCCGTCTTGCCCGGTGACACCTGTGATGATTGCCTTCTTCATGATGATTCAGCGACTCCCTATGATCTGCATGCTCCCTAACTCGGGGGGCCTGTCGGCGGCCTCGTGCGCCGCCCAAAGGACGCTGATTATGCCCGAGTTCGCCGACCTTGCGACGCCATAGCCCACGACTGCCCGACGGGATCCCCCGACCGCCCACCAGATCACCCCGTCATGACCCGTGTAATTGACTACACGCTTTTTACGAAGAACCCCCGGCGGTCCGTCTTCCATCGCTGGAGGGCGCCGATCAGGATCTGCAACCCACCCGAAGAATCCACCACGCCGCGAACACGCTCAGCGGGACGAAATGCAGCAGGAGCCGGTTGACGCTGGTGAAACTCACCGCCCACTGCGACGCATCCGTGAACGTGAACAAGAACCCCATGAGTAGTAACGCCACGAACAGCGTGTACACCGGAATGCGGAGCACGGCGTCGCGGCCGGCTCGCACCGCACCATAGGTCAGAACGGGAAGGAGCACGAACCAAAGCAGATGCCAGCTTCCGAAAACGAAAAGTGCCTGGACCAAGGCCTTCCAGACTTCAGGCTCATAGGCCAACTGCACGGCAATGAGCCCAGGGATCGAAATCTGGTCGAGCCAGAGACTCCATCCGTGCACGGCAAAGCCAGCCGCACCCTCCCCGGTCACCTGTCCCCATGCGAGAACCCCGGTCGCGAGGAATGCTGCGGCCAACAGAACGTACAGGGGGCGAACCCAAGCCAGCACGAGCCCCCCAAGTAACGGCACGAGCCAAACCCAGCCCTCTACCTTGAGGGTCGGCAACGCGAGCAGCATCGCACCAGCGAGCAGGCCTTGAATGCCTTCGCGGCGCTGCCACCAGGACCACAGCGCGACACCGCCGAGACCAATTGCCGCAGCGAGCCAGAGATCGGCGTAGCCGGCCAAGGCAGTATGCACACCCAGCATCGGAAGCGACACGACGACATACGCGACCAGCATGGCTTCCCAGGGCGTTCCCCCGAAACGTTTCACCTGTCCGTAGAGCCCGAGCAGCAAGGCCACCACAGCGCCCAGCCACGGCAACAGAGCCAACCCATCAATCCAGACTCCGGAGACGAGCGCAATCCAGGCGGGGATCAGCGAGACGGTCTTCGGATAATGGTGGGCGTCGATCGTGTAGGCGCCCGTAACCTCGCTCGCAAGCCACTCCGCGCGAGGCACAAACGGCACCAACGTCCCTGCGTACGCCCACAACTCTGCCCGAAGCGCCCAGACCGTCCAGGCGTCCCAGGGTGTCAACGGGCGCCACAGCACTTCCGCGCCGAGAACCCCCAGTCGCAGAGCAATCAGGGCTGCCAACCCGTACCAGACCCAGCGTTGCCAGCCTGAAGCGAATCCGGGCACAGATCCTTGCGAGGCCAAGGCCGATCGCCCACGTCTCCGGTAGGACCACAGGATCCAGACGCCCACGAGAAAAAACCAGGTTGACAGCGTCAGAACCACGTTCAGGCCCAGTCCGAGCGAATCCCAGATCCGGAGCAGCAGAACCGTCAGGAAGAGGCCCAGGAAATAGCCATAACCCAAGGCGATTGGCCAGCCCAGCGGCTCACCTCCCGAACCCGAGCGACGCAGCCAAAGCGCGGTCGCGATCCACGGCAGCAGCACGGCGACCAGCGCTGCGAGAAACACCGAAATCATGTCGCAATCCCGGGAACCCCGTGTCGAGTACTACCGAGCTCCGGCTGTGCGACGTGAACGAGGATGGGATCCAGCACGCGCAACAGGTCCGCGGTCGCCAGCGAAACGATGTAGCCCCGCTTGCCGCCGTTGATGTACACGCGGGGAAGCTCGGCGATGCTGGCCTCGCAGTACACAGGCATCGACCAGCGCGTTCCGAACGGCGAGGTGCCGCCGACCTGGTACCCGGAGTGCCGGTCGGCGTCGGCCGGCGCGCAGGGCTGGACGTGTTTCGCGCCGATCTGCCGGGCCAACTCGCGCACCGAGACCTGGCGGTCGCCGTGCATCAGTACGATCAGCGGGCTGCCCGCTTCGTCCTCCATGACCAGCGTCTTGATCACGCTGCGTTCGTCGACGCCGTGCTCGCGGGCGAACTGCGCAGTGCCGCCGCCGTCAACGTAGCGGTAAGGATGCCCCTCGAACGCGACATCTGCGGCGCGCAGCACGCGCACGGCCGCCGTCACCGGCTCTTTCGGTTTGCCCATCGTCCAGCCTTCCCCGACTTGCCCTCCCCTGGTTGAGCGCTGCTCCGGGGCACGGGGATATAGTACCGTCATTCACCCGTTCAGCCGAGAGCACAGGGAGCTCATCGTGGTCGCGCCGTTCCGCGCCCACGAATACGGCCCACGTGAGGTGTTCTACCTCGGCGCCTCCCTGTTGCTGCCCTAGCATCGGGGGCGCGGCCTCGGCGTCCGATTCTTCGAGGAACGCGAAGCGCATATGACGGCGCTGGGCGACACGTCCTGGGCCGCGTTCTGCGCGGTGGACCGGCCGGTCCACCATCCTCCGCGCCCCCCGGGATTACGTGCCGCTGCGTGCGGTCTGGGAAAAGCGAAGTCATTACAAGGATCCGGAGCTCAGTGCCAATTGCAGTGGGCCCCACGTCGGCATGACGACCGAGACACCCAAGACGGTTACCTTCTGGAAAACGGGTAGCTTGAAACTCATTGAAGCAGCACGCATCCCATGCTAGCCTCACTTGCAGGTTTGCCGCTGCCAATGGACGCGCCCTTCGTCGAGGCTTGGGGCGTTTCGGAACGCAGCACGAACCCGATCAAAAACGAAGCCCGAACTTCCCATTGGAGGTAGTGCCATGGCAAACCCGATTCAGCTCGACGTCTCCCGGCTTCTCGGCTTTCGCATCTGCGATCGAGACGACTCCCTGCAGCAAGACCTCCTTGCAAGCCATGGCCCTGGGGCGAAAGTCGGCCGCAAACCTGTAGTACATTCCGGGGTCGTTGCCGGTGCGAAGGTCGGGACCAAGTTCGGCCAGAAGCCGATCGGCGGGGTCCTGATCGGCGCCAAAATTGGCGGCAAACCCGGCTTCGTGAAGCATGAAGCCCGAGACATCAGTGCTCGGATTGGTGCCAAAGTCGGCATCGTGAAACCGCGAATCGCAGCCACTGGCACGCGTTGAGCAGCGCGAACGAACACAGTTTTCTGGAATGTAGCACTACCAAGGATGCTGGATCTCGTGCGCAGCGGGACGCATGTGCCCCTGATCCAGGTCTGCCACCGGATTGGCTTGCGGGAACCCACCCCTTGCCCTGGCAACGCCGACGCGTCTACGTTTCTTCGCTAGGTGGGCACATGGCTGTCACCACGACCCTGAACCTCAGCGAATCGCACCGAGGCCTACAACAGGGTCCTTCGGCTCTGGCGCCGACCCACTCCCGGCTGCATCCCGGGCCTGGAGGGCCTTGACCCATGACGATCCACCTGCAGTTCGAGCCCGATCCCGGGCGCGCGGTCGCTCTGGACCGCCGAATGCACCAGGAACTCGGAAACAGCCTCACAGAGGTCTGCGGTCAGGCACGCGGGTCGGTGGCCTTCGATGCACCGTGTATGGAAGCGTTGATCGATGGTCTCCGGGGGGATGCCGTCCACGCGCCGACGACGTTCGGGCTGTACTACGATCTGGTGCTGGCCCTGCTCGGTGGGGATCGAGGCGAAGCCGAGCGCCTGTTTGCGATCCTGGCTGAGGTTGCCCCGGTCTCAACGGAGCCCGCGATTCGCGGATTGGAAGCCCCGGGAGCCTCTTCTTGGAGCGACCTATATCGTGCCAAGATGTCCGCCGATTTGTCCGATGGCATCGAGTTCCTGCCCCCCTCCCGAGAGGTCGTGGGTCGCTTTCGCGAGCGGCACGCGATCGCAATGGCGATGATGGACCGCGCCGTGCCGGAACTCGCGGCGGAGGTACGCGCATTGGTGCGTGACACCGTCTGCGTTACCGGGGCACCCGATGCGAAGATGTCGTTCCAGGGCGGCTCGCACTACCAGCTGTGGGGAGCCCTGTTCCTGAATGCCGAGTACCACGACAGCCCGCTGGCACTGGCCGAGGTCATCGCCCACGAGAGCGCACACAGCCTTTTGTTCGGGTTCTGCATTGAGGAACCGCTGGTGTTCAACAAGGACGAGGAACTGTACCCCTCGCCGCTACGGGAGGATCCACGGCCGATGGACGGAATCTACCATGCCACCTTCGTTTCCGCCCGCATGCACTGGGCGATGTCGCGCCTTCTGGACTCCGGGATGCTCAGCGCCGAGGAACGGCGGTTGGCAGCAGCCGCGCGAGACAACGACGCGGAAAACTTCGATGCCGGCCACAGGGTCGTGGCCGAACATGCGCGTATGAGTGGATTCGCTGCGGAGTTGATGGAGGGCGCGCGAGCGTACATGGCCGTAGCAGCCCGATGATCGTGTTGCTGACGACGCGCACCCACAGTCGCACGCACGCGGCCGTGGAGCAGCAGACCCAAGCACGCCTGCGGGCCCTGCCCTATGAACGGGCATTTCACGCGCTGCGACTGCCTCGAGCGACCTACATCTTCACCGACCTCGACCGCCTGAACTTCTGGGATCTGGAGCTTGCCGGCCGCCTTTACCGCCTTCTGGCCGACGCTGGCCTGAGGGTGCTCAACGATCCCGCGCGAGTGCTGACACGATTCCGGCTGTTGCGCAGGCTGTTCGAACGGGGCGCCAACCGGTTCGAGGTCTGGCGTGTCGAGGAAACGCGCGAGCCCACGCGATACCCCGTTTTTCTGCGCACCGAATCAGCTCATCGAGGTGCCCTGAGCGGCCTGCTCCATGCGCCGGACGAGGTGAGTGCCGAGATTACCCGGGCGCTCGCTGCCGGGATTCCTGAGCGTGAGCTTCTGTTGGTGGAATTTCGGGCGCAACCGCTTGCCAACGGCATCTACCGCAAGCTGGCCATGTTCCGGGTCGCTGACCGCATGGTGCCCACGCTCAGCGCACACCAGCAGGACTGGCACGCCAAGATCGGCCAGAGCGGCGTGGCCGGGCAAGCATTATACGACGAGGAGTACCGGCTGCTCACCGAGAACCCCTATCGGGAGGTGATCCGCAGCGCTTTCGATACCGGCCATACCGAGTACGGGCGCGCGGACTTCGGAATCGTGGACGGAAGGGTCGAGGTGTACGAAATCAACACCAACCCCTGGACCGCCCCGGTGAACGAGCACCCCTTTCCGATCCGACTGGAGACGTCGAAGCTCTTTTTCCGGCTGTACGGTGACGCCTTGCGCGAGATCGACACCGGCCGAACGGGTTCCTCCGTGCGGCTGCCCGATAAACGGACCTGGCGCCAATGGGTCGGCGATATGATCGCAGGACGCACTCTGCGCCGCACTCCCCGGATGCCCTGAGTCAGAAAAGCAGAACGCGCGCCAAAGGTCTTGCCGGAGGCGCGCGTTCTGCGAGATCGTGTCTGGTGGGCGGTACTGGGATCGAACCAGTGACCCCTGCCGTGTGAAGGCAGTGCTCTACCGCTGAGCTAACCGCCCGAGCCGAGCGCAAGGTTAAGCCGGGACGGCGTTCCGGTCAAGGCGCTTCGCAAACAGCCGGCGGCCGGTCGCGGGGAACTGGCGGGACCGGCCGACCTCCAATGATCGTCCAGACAGGCCGGGTCCGAGACCCAGGGAGGCAGGTATGAGTGGCTCAGCAACAGACATGGCTTCGGGACAGGCACTGCCACGGTACGCATTGGTTCAACGGCTGCTGCACTGGTTGGTCGCAGTCCTGGTGGTGCTGGCCCTGATCGCCGGTGGCACGATCGGGGTTCTGGGCTTCGAAGGCATGCGCGCCACTTTCGGCGCGGGTGGCACGGATTTCTTCTACACGGCGCACAAGACGATGGGTGTGCTGATCCTCGGGTTGATGGTGCTGCGTCTGGCCACGCGGCTGACGCTGGGCAAGCCCGCCTACGCGGTGCCGCTGCCGGCAGCCCAGCGCCTCGCGAGCCAGACCGTGCACACGTTGTTCTACGTGCTCCTGCTGGTGATGCCGGTGCTCGGCTGGTTGGCGACGGCCTCGGGCGGATTTCCGGTGCACCTGTTCCACATCGAGCTGCCGGGACTGATCGGCCGAAACGATGCGTTATCCGAGACGCTGTTTCTGTGGCATCGGATCGTCGGCATCACGCTGGTCGCGCTGATCGTGCTGCACGTGGCAGGCGCGATCTATCACTGGAAAATCCGCCGGGATGGGGTGATGCAGCGCATGAGCCTGTTCCGGCAACGGCGCCAGGACTGACGGCCATACCCTCGGGCGGTGGGCGCCCCGAAGGCAGGAAACGGACCACGGAAGAACGCGGAAAAGAGTTTCTCTTGATTATCACGAAATCTCCGCCGGTGGCGGCCCGCGAGGTCTGGAAGGGGCGCATCTGTGGGAGGCCAGCCTCTGGCCGATGGTTTTCCGGCGCCCGATCGGCGAGAGGGCTCGCCTCCTACGCACAAGCGGCATTCGCGAATGCTTTCGTGATAATCGGGAAAGAGTTTGAATACACTTCATTTCCCGTGCTGTCCGCGTTCTTCCGTGGCGGCATTTTGACGGGAACGTCGATGGCCAGCAGCCACCCTCCCGACCATGAACGAAGCGTAGGGCGAAGAGGCCGAAGGCCGTCATCCGCCATCCGGCGCCAGGGTGTTCGCAGCCCCTCGGGACGGCGCGTACGCCGTGTGGCGGATAACGCTGCGCTATTCCGCCCTACCGGGTCTGCATTGCCACGGGAACTTCGGTGGCCAGCAGCCACCCTCGCGACCATGAACGCAGCGTAGCAGCGTAGGGCGGAAAAGGCCGAAGGCCGTCATCCGCCAGCTGGCGCTGGGGCGCCCCCCCCGGCTCCTGGGCGGCATGAACGCCGTGTGGCGGATGACGCTTGCGCTCTTCCGCCCTACCGGTTGCCCGAGACGAGCCCAGCGAGTGCTTTCGCATCAATTGCCGCTGGCGGCCTTGCGCAGGGCGCCGCCGGCCCAGGCCCTGCCCGGCGCTGGCGGCATTCGGCGCATACCCCGGAGGAGGACGCTGACGCCGCCGGCCTGGGCCGGCTGCTCTTCCAACCGGACCATCGTCGCAAGTGCCGGCCCGGGGGTGATGTCCGCAGGTGTCAGCAGCAGACCCCTAACACGCAGCCGGGCGCTGGCGGCGCGACTACCGCTGCCGCGCACCAGCGCGGGCGCCGCCAGCCACCCCACCAGAACCGGCAGCACCCACCAAAGGAACGCTGGCGCCAGCACTGCCAGCAGCGTGGCCCAGGCCAGGGCTGCCGCGACCATCGGTCCCGTGCGCCGCAGCGCTTCGCTCCAGGCGACCATCCGGCCCTCGCGGGGCTGTGCCGACCAGATCACGTTCCGCCCCGACAGCACCCCCGCGACAAACACGGCATGGAAGGCCATCATCAGCGGTGCGATCAGCACCGAGTACAGTGTTTCCAGAACCCCGCCTAGCACCAATCGCCCCCGGCCCCCGAACCTGCCCGGATCGCGCGCCGCGACCAGGAGCACGCCGAGCGCTTTCGGCAGCAGCAGCAACATGAGCGTGCCGCCGAGCAGCGCATAGGCGGTCGACAGCGAGGCCCCCTCTCCGCCCAGCGGCCCGCCCGATGGCGACGCGGGGACGCCCAGCGCGACGACGGTCGCGGCTGCCAGCATCAGCAACCAGAACACCGAGACCAGGTACGACACGGCTCCGAACAGGAAATGGGCGCGATTCAGCGGGTGCAGGCCCGGCTCCGCAAGCAGCCGCAGGTGCTGCAGGTTGCCCTGGATCCAGCGCCGGTCGCGCCGGGCAAAGTCGACCAGATTGCCGGGCAGTTCCTCGAAGCTGCCCGGCAGCTGCGGCAGCAGCCAGAGGTCCCAGCCGGCGCGCCGCAGGAAGGACGCCTCGACGAAATCGTGGCTCAGGATCTCGCCACCCAGCGGCGGCCGGCCGGGGAGCACCGGCAACTGGCAGTGTTCGCGGAACGGCCGGATGCGGATGATCGCGTTGTGGCCCCAGTAGTTCGCGCTGTTCGCCTGCCAGAACGCGAGCCCGGTGGCCAGCATCGGACCGTGCACGGCGTTTGCGAACTGCTGGAAGCGCCCGAACAGCGTCTGCTGGCGCACCGGCAGCGGCAGCGTCTGGATCAGCCCGGCGTTCGGATTGGCATCCATCGTCTGCACCAGCCGGACCAGGGTCGGTCCCTCGATCAGGCTGTCGGCGTCGAGCACGACCATGTACTCGTACTCCGCGCCCCAGCGCTCGCAGAAATCCGCGATGTTCCCCGCCTTGCGGCCGCGGTTCTCCTGCCGCCGCCGGTAGCGCAGCCGGACACCATCGCCGAGGCGGGCTCGCAGCCGCCGCAGCGCGCGCTCCTCCGCGCCGATCACCGTGGGGTCGCTGCTGTCGCTCAGCACCCAGAAATCGAACTTGCCGCCCTGCCCCGTGGCGAGCAGTGACCGGCAGATCGCCTCGATGCCGCGGGTCACGCGCACGGGGTCCTCGTTGTACACCGGCATCACGATCGCCGTGCGCCGGCCCGGCTCGAGGCACCCGAAGGTGCCATCCTCGGCATGCAGGCGCCGCAGGCTCAGCGGGTCGCGCCGGAACGCCTGGAGCAGAAAGCCGGCGACGGCGGTCCAGAACGACGCTGCGATCCAGGTGAAGGTCACCGCGAACAGCGCCAGGATCACCCATTGCAGCGGCCCGAAGCCGCCGGTGGACAGGGCCTGCACCATCATCAGCGAACCGGCAACCGCGGTTGCCAGCACGGCACCGAAGAACGCGGCCTGCCGTGCCCGCGCCGCCGGGGCGTACAGCCGCAGCGAGCCGGATCTCTCCGCTGCCACGGACCCCGCGACGAAGCCGCGGGCCACGTCAGAGTTCGTCGGGGTGCCAGACATAGGTCCAGGTCTCCGTGACCGGGCGGCCATCGTGTACGAGGAACAGGCGCAGATCGGCGGGCCGTGCGTTCTCGGGTTCGAGCAGGAAAGACGCGCGCCAACCCGAATCGTCCGGCAGCCAGCGAGCGGTCAGGTCGGTGATCCGACCAGAGCTCGCCTCGAGCCGTGGCTCCAGCCCGGCGCCCGGGCCGAGCGTGTCGAGGTCGCCGCCGGCGAAATCGACGACGAAGCGGCGCAGGCTGCGGGGCGGAGGCTCGGCAACCCCTGGCACCGCCCCCCAGCCGGATCGGGTGCGCAGAACCCGGGCTGGCGGTGTCACCCCAGACGGCGGCTCCGCGTCGAACACCTGGATCCGGTAACGGTAGCGGCGCCGTTCGCCGGCGCGAAACGGGGCGTCATCGACCCAGTACGCGACGATGTTGTCGTGGATCTCGGAGTCGGTGGGAATCTCGACCAGTTCGACACCGCCGCTGCTCCAGTCGCCGTCGAGCGGCACCACCCACTGGCTCGGACGCCGGTGGTACTCGGCCTCGAGATCGAGATAGGCATCGAACGCACGGTTGCGCTGGACGAGCCCGAAGCCCTGTGGACGCTGGTCCCGTAACGAACTCACGCGCAGGTGCCGGAAGTTGGAAACGGGCCGCCAGAGCCACTCACCCGCCGAGGTCCGGTGCAGCAGTCCCTCGGAGTCGTGCACCCGGGGCCGGAAGTCGTCGTGGTCCCGTACGCTGGCCTCGCCCAGGAAATACATGCTGGTCAGCGGCGCGACCCCCAGCTTGCGCAGGTCGGTGCGCGCGAACAGCCGGGAATCGACCTCCACGGTCACTTCCGGTGCGACGCGAAGGTCGAAGCGGTACGCGCCGGTGACCGAGGGACCGTCGAGCAGCGCCAGGATCGTCACCGTGTCGGCCTGCGCCTCCGGCCGCAACAGCCAGAACTCCCGGAACGCCGGGAACTCCTCGCCGGAAGGCAGCGCCGTGTCGACGGCGAGCCCGCGGGACGACAGGCCATACACCTGCCCGGGCCCGACCAGGCGGAAGTACGAGGCCCCTAGAAACACCATCACCTCATCCTTGTACGCCTCGGTATTGATTGGAAAATGGAGCCGGAATCCGGCGAATCCGAGATCGGGTGCGACGACGTCTGCGAGCGGTGCCGCGTCGTGCTCGTAGCGGAACGACGCCGGGTCGAACGCGATCCTGTGCACCTCGCCATCGCGCAGCTCGTGCACCGTGACCGGGTGCGGGAACAGGAACCCCGGATGGAAGAACTGCACCTCGAAGCGCGCTTGCCCGCGCCAGAGCGCCCCCTCGGGCCGGAACCGGATCGACCGGTACTGGTCGTAGTCGATCGACGCCAGCGGCTCCGGCAGCATCTCCGCAGGCGGCTGGTAGGCTGTCGCGGCGCGCTCCGCCGCGAGATCGATGACCTGTTCGAACAGCGCGTCCGCCTCGTCTGCCACCGCGGCGGCGGACGCGCCGAGCAGCAGCGCCCCTGCCTGCAGCCAAACCGCGAATCTGAACCAGCCAGACGTCATCGGATCCCCAGGGATGCCAGTGCCAAACGGTGTCAGGCGTTGAGTGCAGGCTTCGCCCCCGCCAAAGAGCGCATCGTGCGGAGGATTTGTGGAACCTGCAACGAACCCCTAAGACAATACCGGCAAGCGGAAGTTGTTGCCGAGCCGCGGAAGACCGCGAAGGGCGCAGTCCTTACGGCTCGGCCAACTGGCGGAATGCGGCTGTGACCTCCGCATTCGGCGTGGGCAGATCGTGGCCGGCCGGGCCATTACGGGCCATTACACGACGACTCCATGGCGGATGATGGTCTGGGCGTTTTCGGCCCTGCTCGATCCCGGGCAGCGCTGTTCATCGTTTTCATGAATCGGGGATGGGCCCCTTGCCATCGCCGCCAATGCCCAACCAGTCCCGGAGAGACCAACCGCCTTGCTGCGCCTACTGCTCATCTTCGGCCTACTGAACTTGCTGTTTCTCGCGCTCGAGATCCCGCGCTATGCAGGCTTCGGTCCCAACTGGCTGGCGCTGGAGGCGGCGCTGCTCGCAGGGCTCTTCGCGCTGCTGCCAGCCGGCCGCAGAACGGCCCGAATCGCCGCGCTTGCCGGCTGGCTGTTCGCCGCTCTAACGCTACTGGTGCTGGCCGACGCGCTCGCACGCCTGAGCCTGTCGCGCCCACTGAACCTCTATCTCGACTACCCGCTGGCGCGCTCGGTCTACGATCTCGCAGCGGGAAGCGTGTCGCTGCCCGGTGCACTGCTCGCGATGCTGCTCGTGTTCCTGGCCGTGGGCGCGGTCGGTCTGCTGGCGGCGCGCCTGCTCGTCCGCCTGCCCGGCGGCCGTGGCACCGCCCGGACCGGGGTGGCAACCGCGCTGGTCCTGGTCGGCGTTGCCGGGACGACCACCTTCCACGCAGGCGAAGCCGTACCCAACCTGCCGCGCGCGATCACACCCGGCATCACCCTGGTGCTGGACCAGTTCCGGTTCGGCCGCGACGCTCGATCCGAACGACTGGCCTTCAAGGCCGAGCTCGATCGGGAACGGAACGACGACCCCGAAACCCGCCTCGAAGGGCTCGCCGGGATCGACGTGATCATCGGTTTCATCGAATCGTACGGCGTCTCCGCGCTGTTCGACGAGCGGTATTCCCCCGTGGTCGGCGCGCGCCTCGACGCCTTCGGGCAACGCGCTGAGGCGTCGCGGCTGCACGTGGCGACCGGCGTTGTAAACGCGCCGATGTTCGGTGGCCAATCGTGGCTGGCGCATTCCACATTGCTCAGCGGGTTGTGGATCACCAGCCAAGCGCGCTACGAACTCCTGCTGGAAACCGAGCGTCCGACACTGGTCGGGGATTTCGCGCGCACCGGACATCGGACGGTCGCGGTAATGCCTGCCATTGTGCGTTCCTGGCCCGGGGGCCGCTGGTACGGCTTCGACGAAATCCGGGGGGCCGGCGACATGCCCTATGCCGGCCCTGAATTCAACTGGGTGACCATGCCGGACCAGTTCGTCTGGTCACACTTCGAGCACGCTGTGCGCCGGGCCGAGGAACGCCCGGTATTCGCGAAGATCGCGCTGCTCAGCAGCCATGCGCCCTGGGTGCCAGTGCTGCCGGTCCTGGACGATTGGGACGCGATCGGTGACGGTTCCGTGTTCCGGCAGTGGGAAGGCAGCGGCGAGCCCCCCGAGGTGCTGTGGCTGGATCCCGACCGGGTCCGGCAGGCCTACGCCGAGTCGGTCGCCTACGCGCTGGAAGTAGCCGGCGCCTACGCCGTCCGCCATACCGACGAGCGCACCCTGCTGATCCTGATCGGCGATCACCAGCCCGCCTCGATCATCACCGGCCCCAACCCCAATCCAGGAGTCCCGGTACACCTCGTCAGCGGCGATCCCGCGTTGTTGGAGCCCTTTTTGCAGCATGGTTTCGTGCCTGGCGTCTGGCCCGATCGCGAATTCACCGAAGCGGGCATGGATCGCTTCCGGGACTGGCTGCACGACGCCTTCGGGAGATAGCCGGCACTGCGGTCACGAAGACGCTCCCGGCGAGCCGCCCCCGGCACCGCCATCGCGCCGGGCGTCCGCAACCAGACCCACCGACACCGCGGGCCCCAAAGCCCTGCAACCGCACAGGGAACAAAAGCCACCGGCCGGGACGTCCTTGTGCGAGGCCCGTGGATCCGCCGACCGTTCGGTTCATTGGCGCGAAGTGGGCCGGCCGCGTTCGTCGAGTAAGGAGGAACTTATGCCTGCCAGGATCATTCGGCGCTTGTCTGCCGTCGCGTTGCTCACCCTGCTGCTGGTCCCTTGGGCCGCCCACCCCGACGCTCTGCCGCTGTTCGATACCCACCTCCATTACAACGTCCCGCACGCGGAAGCGCTGCCGCCGGAGCAGGCATCCGCCGCGCTGGTCGACGCGGGGATCGTCCGCGCGGTGGTCTCCACCCGGACCGACGAACTGGCCGAAGCGCTGATGCAAGCGGCACCCGGGCGGATCCTGCCGTTTCTGGATGTCTACGACTCGCCGGCGCACAAGCAAACCTGGATGCACCAGGAAGAACTGCCCGAACGCGTCCGGGCCCGGCTCGACGCGGGCCTGGCCACGGGCGCGTGGCGCGGGATCGGCGAACTGCATCTGTTCGCGGATGACCGGCATTCGCCGGTGTTCCAGGAACTTCTGGAACTCGCGCACCGGCGCGGGCTGCCGGTGATGATCCACGGCGATCCCGCAGTCATCGATCGGGCCTACGAAATCGAGCCGGATGCGCTGATCCTCTGGGCGCACGCGGGCAGTTTTCCGTACCCGCCGCTGCTGCACGACTACCTCGAGCGCTACCCGAGCCTGTACGTCGACCTGTCGATGCGCAGCGAACGGCTGAACCCGCCGGGCGGCATGCCGCTCGAATGGCAGGATCTGCTGATCGAGCACGCCGACCGGTTTCTGATCGGTGCCGACACGTTCAGCACGCGCCGCTGGATGGAACTCGACGATCACGTGGCGGGCATCCGCGCCTGGCTCGCGCAGCTGCCGCCGGACGTCGCGCGCCACATCGGGCACGACAACGCCGCCGCGCTGTTCGCCGAAGAAGCCGCACCCCGCAACTGACACCCCTCAGCCCGCTGCTGGCCGCGACCCTGCCGCGATGGGGCTTCGACTACGGTGCCGATCGGATGAACGAGCCGTAAGAGAGGGCCAGGGCCGTCACGCGCCATGGTCGCACATGCCATGCCTGGGCGCGTGGGGCCATTCGACGGCATGGTGCAACGGCATCGCGGGTCAGATCACGTCGTACAGCCCCGACCTCCCCTTGCACGAACGGGGACAGCCACGACGTTCGCGTCAAGTCCGGCCGCCGGCCGAACTCCGCACCGATTCGATCGGAGAGAAGCTGCGTTCGATCTCGAGGTGCATCGCGCCACGCCAGGCGGCGATCGCGTCGAGATAACGCTCCAGCATGGCCGCTTCGAGATCCGCGCGCAGTCCTTCCAGGCGCCGTTCCCAGTCGGCGATCAGCGCATCGCGGTACCGCCACTCGTCGACGCTGAGTAACGCCCAGTCCGCGGCCAGCCAGGACGCGCCGCCGACTGCCAGCGCGCAGGGGAGCGCCGCCGGGCCGGTCGCGGCACAACCGAGAGCGGTCGCACCCGCTGCGCCGGCCTTGGCGGCACCACGGCCCGCGCCCTTGGCAGCGGCTGCGCTTGCGGTCAGCGCCGCCCCGCCCGGCTGTACCAGCAGGCGCGCCAGCGCAGGAGCCGTCACTCCCGCTCCACCGGCCGCGGCGGTGCTGGTCGAGATCCGCTGCAGGAACTCGCTGCTGCCGTGCCCCGAGATCTCCGTGGCCAGCGCGTCCAGCGACAACTGTTCGGCCGGGGCGCGCTCGCGCGCGGGTGGCTGCCCGTTCGCCGCGAGTTCCATCAGGTCCTGCAGCCAGCGCGCGTGCAGCGCTTGCACGTGCCCCGCCAGCACGGACTGCGCCCGCGCGTCGATCGCGGTCAATTCCCGGTCGAAGGCCTCGCCACCGAACACCAGTGTCAGCGCCCGATCCGCCAGGTAATCCCCGTCGCGGACACCGATCCGCTGCAACACCGGCATCAGCATGCGGGCATACTCGCCGGAAACGGAAAAGTACCAGTCGGCGTAGTCGGGAATGCGCGCGGACAGCTCCGCGAACAGGGGGTCGAGCTCGGCCGCGAGCAGCGCACGCACCCGCGCCTCTGCCTCCGTCGAGCCGGCCGTGGCGTGGGCCTGCGATTGGCGGACCATCTCGCGGGCGGTCGCCGGCGTGACCGTCAGCCGCTCGCTCGCCACCAGGATCTCGAAAGGCGCCAGGGCCGACCCCAGCCTTTCCCATGGGCGCGGGTCGAGCGCGAGCACCATCAGCCCCGCCAGCGCCGCGATCAGCAGCAGCGCGCGAAACAGGTTACCAGCCGTGCCCATGTGCACGGAAATTGCGGTCATGTCCCCACTCCCGGATGCCAGCTCCGCCAGTGCGCCAGCGCCAACACCGACGAGCAGAATACCAGGTAAGACCACACGACCAGGGCATCGGTTGCGAGCAGCAGCGCCCAGCCCAGAAACTGCAGCCACGGCTGCGTGATCCCAGGCAGCCATTGCTGTCCCAGCCACCAGCCTACCGCGTCCACCGCCGCCGCGGCCTGCAGCAGCGCCTGCAGCAGCGCGCTCGACGCGTGCTGGCGAGCCGCTTCGAACAGCACGGCGTCGCGAAGGCTCAAGCCAGTGAAATCGGGATACGTCTGGAACACCGCGGCTGCGGCGAGCACGCCGAACAGCAGCACGAAGTTCACCCCGAGCGCCAGCCGCAGCGCGACCCCCGCCCGAAAGCGCGCAACCGCATGGCGCTCCACCAGCCGGAACGCCGCGTGCCACAGCAGCACGAACACCGGCACATTCAGGATCCACACGAGCGGCAGCAGACCCGGATCGCGCACGGTGGCGACCAGCAGCACCGTGGCCAGCACCGCGCCCTGGGCCAGAGACACGAGCGCGAGCCCGGCTCCGCCCCGCAGCCAGCGGTACCCGACACTCTCGGGCCGCAAGGCTCCGGCCAGGAAGATCCGCCTTCGGACGGCCGCGCGCAGCCAGACGCCGGCCGCCATCAGCGTCGCCAGCGCACCGATCAGGCCGACCACTGCCGCCTGCGGCAGCAGCGCCGCCCACTCGCGGACCAGGAACAGGAACAGCGGGACCGGCACCAGCCACAGCATGTCGTTCAGCCTGGCGCGCAGCCGGGTCTCCGGAACAGGGCGCGCGGCCATCGGGTCAGCCGGTTTCGAAGATCACGCCGACCCAGGTCATCGCGACGATGACCAGAACCAGCAGCGAGATCAGGCTGGGCAGCGCGCCGCCGCGCACCATGTCGAGCACCGCCAGCCGATTGCTGCCGAAAACGATCGCGTTCGGCGGCGTCGCGACTGGCAGCATGAACGCCGCCGAGGCCGCGAGCGCCACCGGAATCGCCAGCAACAGCGGCGCCGCCTGCGCCTGAAGCGCCAGTGCCGCCACCAGCGGCAACAGCGTCGCGGCGGTCGCGGTATTGCTGGTCACATGGCTCAAGCCCATCGTCAGCACGATCACGCCGAGCACCAGCAGCCACAACGGCAGAGCGACCGCTCCATGCAGCGTCTGCGCCGCCATCGCGGCAAGCCCGCTGCCCTCGATCGCGGCGCCGAGGCTCAACCCGCCGCCGACCAGCAGCAGCACCCCCCACGGCAGATCCCGAGTGTTTTCCCAGGCCAGCAGGTACCGCTGCTCGGCGCGTCCCGAGGGCACGATGAACAGCACCGCGGCGCCGAGTATCGCGATTCCCGCGTCGGTCAGCTGCACCGGCAGCCACTCGTTCAACAACGGCCGGAACAGCCACGCCAGCGCGACCAGCGCAAAGATCACCGCCACGCGGCGTTCGGCCGACGACCAGCCGCCAAGTTCGGCCCGCTGCCCGGCCAGCAGGTCGCCCAGCCCCTCGAGTCCGATACGGTGGACCGGGAACACCCAGTGCGTCAGCGACCACCAGGTGAACGCCAGCAATGTGATCGAGATCGGCAGCCCCATCGCCAGCCACTGCACGAACCCGACCTCGAGTCCGTAGCGCTCATTCAGGAACGCGGCCGTCAGCGCGTTGGGTGGCGAGCCAATCAACGTGGCCATGCCGCCGATGTTCGCCGCAAACGCGATCCCGAGCAGCAACGCCACCGCGGGTCGCGAACCCGCGTCGCGCGCCTGCGCATCCGACTCGACCAGCGCCAGCACCGACAGCGCGATCGGCAGCATCAGCGCCGCGGTGGCGGTGTTGCTGACCCACATGCTGAGCCCCGCGGTCGCGAGCATGAAACCGCCGATCAGGCGGTCCAGTCGATTGCCCGAGAGATGCAGGATCGCCAGCGCGACGCGCCGGTGCAGGTTCCAGCGCTGCACGGCCAATGCCACCGAGAAACCGCCGACGAACAGAAAGATCAGCGGGTTGGCATACGGCGCGGTGGCTTCCGCCATCGGCACCACGCCGAGCAGCGGCAGCACCGCGATCGGCAGCAGCGCGGTCACCGGGATCGGCGCCGCCTCGGTGATCCACCAGATCGCCATGAACAGCGTCAACCCGAGCACGAGCCAGGCCTCGGCCGAGAAACCCGCGGGCGCGGCCAGTGCCAGAAACGCCAGGAACACGCCGGGTCCCAGCCAGCGCCCCAGCCGCGCGAACATCGGAACGGCCGGGGCCGCCGCCGGTACCGGGCGTGGCGCCTGCCTCATCGCGCCCCACCCGCCATGGCTGCATCGACCCGGCAGCCGGAGGCGTATCCGGGGCCCGAACCCGAACCATTGGCCAGCCCTGCGTCGAGAATCGCCAAGCGCCCTCCCGGAACGACCGCATCGAGCCGGCATGATACAAGCGCCGTCCTGGCCCCGACTATCCCCGATACCTCTGGCCGATGCCTCTGGCCGATGCCGCCGGGGCGCGTTCGCGTGCCATGTCATACCCCTCCAGCGCCGGCACCCCCGGCCCGCTCGATCGGCGAGTGGATGGCCTAGGGGATGGGCGCAGCGCTGTGCAGGTTCCGTGCGCCAGTCCTGCGGCCGATCTGGCGCAACACGCCGTCCATCGGCAGCGCTTGCGTGCCGGTCGCCGCGGCGAAAGCCGACGCGAAGCCTCGGGAATTGCATCCGACCGAGGGTATGTCTATCTTTCGTCGTCCCCTAGCAGTCGACCAACCGAGGAGAACCAAAGATGGCACACGAACTGCCTCCCCTGCCGTATGCGAAGAACGCCCTGGAGCCGCACATCTCCGCGGAGACCCTGGAGTTTCACCACGACAAGCACCACGCGACCTACGTGACCAAACTCAATGGCCTGCTTCCCGGCAGCGAGTTCGAAAATGCCAGCCTCGAAGACATCGTGCGCAACGCGCCGGCCGGCGGCATCTTCAACAATGGCGCGCAGGTCTGGAACCACACGTTCTATTTCAACTGTATGGGCCCGAACGCCGGCGGCGAGCCGACCGGCAAGCTTGCGGATGCGATCAACGCCGCATTCGGTTCCTTTGCCGCGTTCAAGGAAAAGTTCAGCGATTCCGCGGTGAACAATTTCGGCTCCGGTTGGACCTGGCTGGTACAGAACGCCGACGGTTCGCTCGAGATCGTGAATACCTCCAACGCCGCGAACCCGCTGCGTGACGGCAAGACCCCGCTGCTGACCGCGGACGTCTGGGAACATGCGTATTACATCGACTATCGCAACGCCCGGCCGAAGTACCTCGAGGGCTTCTGGAACGTGGTCAACTGGGATTTCGTTGCCAGCCAGATGAAATAGTCTCACAATTCGGGTGAACCACCGGGGGTGCGCGCCTCGCGCCTCCGGTTTCTGGGCCGGTGTGCCGTCGTTCGATGCCACCGGCCTCTTTCGTTCGGAGGCCATTGCCATGGCAGATGCGTTGCAAACCACCTACAACCGGTTGCCGGTCGCCTTCGAGCACGGCGAAGGAGCGTGGCTGTGGGATACCGAGGGGCGACGCTATCTCGATGCGCTGTCCGGCATCGCCGTCTGCGGTCTGGGGCACGCCCATCCCAAGATCGCCGCCGCGATCGCCGAGCAGGCGCATACCCTGATCCACACGTCGAACCTGTATCGCGTTCCATTGCAGGAGCAGCTGGCGCGGCGCCTGTGCGCGCTTGCCGGCATGGACCAGGCCTTCTTCTGCAATTCCGGGGCGGAAGCCAACGAGGCCGCGATCAAGCTGGCCCGGCTGCACGGACACCGGCGCGGGATCGCCCGGCCGAAGATCGTCGTGATGGAGGGGAGTTTCCACGGACGCACGCTGGCCACGCTCTCGGCGACCGGAAACGCGCGGATCCAGAACGGCTTCGAACCGCTGGTCGAAGGTTTCATCCGGGTGCCGTACGGCGACTCGGCCGCAGTCGCGGAACTGGGCGGCGACCCCGAAATCGCGGCGATCCTGGTCGAACCGATTACCGGCGAGGGCGGCATCCGCCTGCCACCCTCGGGCTATCTGCGCGAGCTGCGCACGCTGGCGACCCGGCACCACTGGTTGCTGATGCTGGACGAAATCCAGTCCGGAATCGGGCGCACCGGCCAGTGGTTCGCGTTCCAGCACGAGGACATCGTGCCGGACGTGCTCAGCCTGGCCAAGGGCCTCGGCAACGGCGTGCCCATCGGCGCGAGCCTGGTTTCCGGCGCTGCGACCGACCTGTTCACCCCCGGCAGCCACGGCACGACCTTCGGCGGCAACCCGCTCGTCTGCCGTGCGGCGCTGGCCGTGCTCGACGTGATGCAGGAAGAGGCGCTCGGCGAACAGGCCGCCCGGCACGGGGACATGCTGCTGCGCCTGCTGCAGGAACGCTTGGGCTCGCATCCCGAGGTGATCGAGATCCGCGGCAAGGGACTGATGCTGGGCATCGAACTCGACCGCCCCGCAACCGAACTGGTGCGCCAGGCGCTGGACCGGGGCCTGCTGATCAACGTCACCGCAGAACGCGTCGTGCGGCTGCTGCCACCGCTGATCACGGACGACGACCAGATCGCGGAGATCGCGGACACCGTTGCCGACCTCGTGTCCCGACTCATCACGGAGCAAAAGAAACAAAAGGTTACAGCATGACTCTGCGGCATTTTCTCTCGTTTTCCGACCTCAGCGGATCGGAGGTCCGGACGATCATCCAGCGCGCGATCGAGCTCAAGCGGCAAACCCGCGCAGGCGTCGCGCACGATTATCTCCTGCGCGGCAAGACGCTCGGGATGATCTTCGAGAAATCGTCGACCCGCACGCGGGTCTCGTTCGAGGTGGGAATGCTGCAGCTGGGCGGCCATGCGCTGTTCCTGTCCCCACGCGATACCCAGCTCGGGCGCGGAGAGCCGATCGAGGACACCGCGCGGGTGCTCTCCCGGATGGTCGACGCGGTGATGATCCGCACCTACGAGCACGAGAAGATCGAGCGCTTTGCACAGCATGCGACGGTGCCGGTCATCAACGGCTTGACCGACCACGAGCACCCCGCCCAGCTGCTCGCCGACCTGCAGACCTACACCGAGCAACGCGGTGACATCGGCGGGCGGCGCGTGGCCTGGATCGGCGACGGCAACAACATGTGCAACAGCTACATCCTCGCGGCCCGGCAGCTGGGCTTCACGCTCGCCGCCGCCTGCCCCGAAGGCTACGACCCCGATCCCGGCATCGTGAAAGCTGCCGGGGACGCGTTGGAACTGCTGCGCGACCCGGCGGCGGCCACGCGCGATGCCGACTTGGTGGTCACCGATGTCTGGGCCAGCATGGGCCAGGAAGACGAGAAGAGCGCCCGCCGCCAGGCGTTTACCGGATTCCTGGTCGATTCCGAACTGATGGCCCTGGCCCGCCCCGATGCCCTGTTCATGCACTGCCTGCCGGCGCATCGCGAAGAAGAAGTGACCACCGAAGTGCTGGAAGGGCCGCAAAGCGTGGTCTGGGAAGAGGCCGAGAACCGCCTGCATGCCCAGAAGGCACTGGTCGAGTTCCTGCTGACCGGCGACTGACCCGGCAGGCATGAGCGGGAGGCCGTCCTGCCTGCGCCCGGGACGAAGACCCGAACCCTTCCTCCACTGAACGCGATTGCCGCCTCGGCGCAGGGCAAGCAAGACCGAAGGCCGCGATCCGGCATGCAGCGTCGGGGGGTTCGCCAGCATCCGGCGCGGTTTCGACCTCCGCCCGTGATAACGCTGCGCTCGCCGGCTGGTTCGGCGCGATCGGGGTTCCGGTGCGGGCCGGCGGTCCCGCCGAGACCATGAGCAGGGGCAACGGCCAAGCGGGATAGCCGCCCGCGCAACGTGTATAGTCTTCGCCATTCCCGCCCCATGGAACATGCATGAACGCCGTCGACCTTTCCAATCCCGAGCTCTACCTGAACCGGGAGCTCTCGCTGCTGGAATTCAACCGCCGGGTGCTGGAACTCGCGCTCGACGAACGCTTTCCGCTGCTCGAGCGCCTGCGCTTCCTGTGCATCTCGTCGACCAACCTCGACGAGTTCTTCGAAGTGCGCGTGGGTTCGTTGCGCCAGCAGGTCGCGCTGAACGTGCAGACCCCCGGGCCGGATGGTCTGTCCGCCCAGGAACAGCTGGCGAAAATCAGCGTCGGCGCGCACGAACTGGTCGCGGAGCAGTACCGAACGCTGAACGAGGTGCTGATTCCGGCGCTGGCCGAGCAGGAGATCCGCTTCATCCGGCGCACTCACTGGACCGAGGAGCAGCAGCGCTGGCTGCGCAGCTTCTTCCAGGAACAGCTGCAGCCGGTCCTGAGTCCGATCGGGCTCGATCCGGCGCATCCGTTCCCGCGCATCCTGAACAAGAGCCTGAACTTCATCGTCACGCTCAGGGGCAAGGACGCGTTCGGGCGCGAGTCGCGCCGGGCGGTGGTGCAGGCCCCGCGTTCGCTGCCGCGCGTCGTGCGCCTGCCCCGCGAGGTCGCCGGCGGCGACAACGATTTCGTGTTTTTGTCATCGATCCTGCATGCCCACGTGAACGAACTGTTCCAGGGGATGAAGGTCACCGGCTGCTACCAGTTCCGGCTGACGCGCAATTCGGATCTGTTCGTGCGCGAGGAAGAGATCGACGACCTGCTGAACGCGCTGGAGGGCGAACTGCCCCAGCGCAACTACGGCGAAGCGGTACGGCTCGAGATCGCCGACAACTGCCCGGAGGACGACGCGCGCTTCCTGCTCGCGCACTTCCACCTGACCGACGACGAGCTGTACCAGGTGCACGGGCTGGTGAACCTGAACCGGCTGATGGCAGTGCACGACCTGGTGGACCGGGCCGATCTCAAGTTCCCGCCATTCATCCCGAGCCTGCCGAAGGCGCACGGCAGCGGCAGCATCTTCGACGCGATCCGCCAGCAGGAGCTGCTGCTGCACCACCCCTACGAGTCGTTCATGCCGGTGGTCGAGTTCATACGCCAGGCGGCGCGGGATCCCGACGTGCTGGCGATCAAGCAGACGCTGTACCGCACCGGAACGCGCTCGCAGCTGGTCGAACTGCT
This sequence comes from Thioalkalivibrio paradoxus ARh 1, assembly GCF_000227685.2. Taxonomy (GTDB): domain Bacteria; phylum Pseudomonadota; class Gammaproteobacteria; order Ectothiorhodospirales; family Ectothiorhodospiraceae; genus Thioalkalivibrio; species Thioalkalivibrio paradoxus. The sequence continues at coordinate 2,136,994 of NZ_CP007029.1, forward strand.
GATCGAGGCCGCACAGGCCGGCAAGGAAGTCACGGTGGTGATCGAGTTGCGCGCGCGCTTCGACGAAGAGGCCAACATCGAACTCGCGAACCGGATGCAGGACGCCGGGGTGCACATCACCTACGGCGTGGTCGGGTACAAGACCCATGCCAAGATGGCGCTGGTCGTGCGCCGGGACAACGACCAGATTACCCGCTATGCGCACCTCGGCACCGGCAACTACCACGCCGGTACCGCGAAGGCCTACACCGACTACGGCCTGCTCACCGCGGACCCGGTGATCACCGAGGACGTGCACCGGGTGTTCCAGCAGCTCACCGGGCTGGGCCGGGTCTCCAAGCTCCGCAACCTGTTGCAGGCGCCGTTCACATTGCATCCGTCGATCATCGACCGGATCGAGCGCGAGACCGCGATCGCGGTGGCGGGCAAGCCGGCATTGATCGCCGCGCGCATGAACTCGCTGATCGAACCGGGCGTGATCCAGGCGCTGTACCGCGCGTCGAGTGCCGGCGTGCAGGTGAAGCTGCTGGTGCGCGGCATCTGCTGCCTGCGTCCCGGCGTGCCGGGGGTGTCCGAGAGCATCGAGGTTCGCTCCGTGCTCGGGCGCTTCCTGGAACACTCGCGCGTGTTCTATTTCGGCAACGACGGGCAGCCCGAGCTGTACATGTCCAGCGCCGACTGGATGCCACGCAACTTCTTCCGCCGGGTCGAAGTGGCGTTTCCGATCAAGGATCCGAAACTGCGCGATCGCGTGGCCGAGGAATCAATGTTCTGCTACATGCGCGATACCTGCAGCGCCTGGGTGCTGCAAAAGGACGGCAGCTATCAGCGCCAGCAGCCGCCCCCGGGCGAACCACGGTATTCCGCGCAGGAAGATCTGCTGGAGAAACTCGCGAACAAGAGCTGACCCGGCCGCCCTTCCGGGCATCGATCCGTTCGCCGAGCGGTCGCCGGCGCGGCCGCCCGGCGTTCCCGGGCAGATTACCCAAACCGTAATGTGAACCCCAGCGGATCCAGCTGCACGGCTTCCTGTTCCAGATCGGTAACCGTCAGCGGGTGCTCCGACAGCCAGCCCGCTCCGAATTCCAGCGTGATCTCCCGCCGCTCGACGCGGACCGCCTGCAAAGGCACCGGCTGGTCGTTGCGCGAACGATGCAGCAGTACGGCCAAGCGCAGCAGCAACGCGAGCCGCATCAGCCGGCGCCGCCGGGCTTTCGGAAGCGATTCGAACAGTTTCGGCTGCAGCCGGCGGCGATGCGCGCGCACCAACAAGGCGAGGTCGGCCTGCTCCTGCCGGGAGAAGCCCGGCAGATCCGCATGGGTCAGGATGTACTCGCCGTGCTTGTGATAGCGGCTGTGCGACAGTGCAAGCCCGATCTCGTGCAGTTCGGCGGCCCAGGTCAGCAGATCCGCCTCGACACCACCCAGCTGCCAGGTCCTGGCCACCGGCTCGAACAGGCGCATCGCCTCTGTCGCCACCCGTTCGGCATGCCGGGCTTCCACCGCAAAGCGCTTGCGCAGGTTCTGGATCGTCCGGGCGCGCACATCCTCGTGATGAAAACGCCCGAAGAGGTCGTGCACGACCCCCTCGCGCATCGCTCCATCGGACGTCGTCAGGCGCTCGATCGCGAGCCCCCGGAAGGCCCCCAGAAGCACCGCAAGGCCCCCGACAATCACGGGCTTGCGATCCTCCGACAGACCCGGGAGGTTCAGCCAGTCGATGTGCCCGATTTCGATCATCCGGGCCCGCAGGGTCTCCAGGCCGCCCAGACTGATCCCCAGCGCCTTCTCCATCCCACCTTCGTGCAGCATCCGATCCAGCGCCAGCAGGGTCCCCGAAGAACCCAGCGCCTGTTCCCAGCCCATTTGGCGGTAGGCCGCGACGATCGGCTGCAGTTCCAGCTGCGCGTGCAATTCCGCCTGCCGGAACCGGGCCGCGGTGATGCGGCCGTCCGGAAAGTGCTGCCTGCTGAAGGTGACGCAACCCATCTGCAGGCTTTCGGCCAGCCGGGGCTCGAAGCGCTCGCCGATGATGACCTCGGTACTGCCGCCGCCGATATCGATCACCAAACGCCGGCCACCGTCGTCCGCCAGGGTATGGGCCACCCCGAGGTAGATCAGCCGCGCCTCCTCGCGCCCCCCGATGATTTCCACCGGGTGGCCCAGCGCGTCTTCCGCCGCTTCCAGGAAACCGCGGGCGCCGCGCGCCTTGCGCAGGGTGTTGGTGCCGAGCGCCCGGACGCTGCCCGGGGGAAGGTTGCGCAGGCGCTGGCCGAACCGCCGCAGGCAGTCGAGTGCCCGTTGCTGCGCTTCCTCCGACAACCGGTTGCGCGCGTCCAGCCCGCTGGCCAGGCGCACGGTCTCCTTCAGGCGATCCACGGTGATGATCTCACCGTCGTGCCAGCGCGCCACCAGCATGTGGAAGCTGTTCGAGCCCAAATCTACTGCCGCAACCGTGTCGAAATTCAAGGTACCCCCTGCTGCGGTCCGGCCCACGCCGGCTTCCGCGTGAGCCGTTAGAGCTTGCGCAGCGCGTACTGCGGAAGTTTCCAGAGCAATTCCATCGAACCCGGCGTGATCGCCCCCCGGCAGCGCAATGCACAGGCCGAGCCCTTCTCCATCGGCACCGGTGCCGCGCCGGTGGCACAGAGCCAGTGCCCGATCAGCCCGGACAGGTCGGGCTCGTGCCCGACCAGCACTGCGCTCTCCCCGACCCGCAGCCGCGGCTCGACCCAGGCGGAAAGGCGATCGCGGCGCCAGGGCGGACCCAGCTCCTCGAGCGCCTCCACCGGGCGGCCGAAGACCTCCGCCACCCCCTCCGCGGTTTGCCGCGCTCGCAGGTACGGGCTGGTCCAGACGTGATCCACCTGCTTCAGCAGGCGGCCCAGGCCGCGGGCCGCCTCGCGGTTGCGCTCGACACCGACGGCGGTCAGCGGTCGCTCGCGGTCCGGACGACCCGTGTCATGCAGAAAGCGCTCCGGGTCGCCCGCCTGGGCATGCCGGATCAGGATCAGTAACCGCTCTCCCGGTTCCAGCCGTGTCTTCATCGCTGCTTCATCTGCTGGACGACCCTTCATCAACGCATATCGACGCTCGGGAACCGCTCGCGGCGCCACGCCGGTCCGTGCAAGCCCCCGGCGGGAACGCTACCATGAATGGGGTCGCCGCACCCACTCCCCGAGGTCATCCGGATGTGCCGCCATCTCGCCTATGTTGGCCCGGAGGTTCCGCTGCAGGATCTGCTGTTGCGACCGCCGCACAGCCTGCTCCGCCAAGCCACGGAACCCGGGGAACTGCGCTATGCCCGCATCAATGCAGACGGCTTCGGGTTCGGGTGGTACGGCGAGGATGACATCGCGGTCGTCTACCGCCGCGCGGAGCCGATCTGGCAGGATCCCAACCTGCGTGACCTGGCGCGCAACCTGTACGCAGACCTGTGGGTCGCAGCGGTCCGCAGTGCGTCACCGGGCTTCGGGGCAGACGTGGTCAACGCCCAGCCTTTCGCCAGCGGCGATCTGTTGTTCAGCCACAACGGCCTGATCGAGGGTTTCCGCCCCTCGGTGCGCCGCCAGATCCAGGAGTTGCTCGATCCGGATGTCGAGGCCGAGATCCTCGGCACCACCGACTCCGAATACCTGTTCGCGCTGATCCGCCAGTTGCTGCTGGACGACGACAACCTGAGCCTGGAAGGAGCCCTGATGGAAGCTTTCTCGAGCGTGCAGCCCGCCGGTAAGGCACTGTTCAACGTGATCCTGACCGACGGAGAACGGCTGGTGGCGAGCCGCCACGCGGTGAACGATCCGAGCCCCAGCCTCTACTACACGCTGGACGACGAATCCTTCCCCGAGGGCGCGGTGGTGATCGCCTCCGAACCGCTGACCGACCCGGAACGCTGGCACAGCATTCCGGAAAATCATTTGTTGGTAGTGGTCCCCGATGACCCCCCGGAACTGTTTGCGCTCTGAGCCCGACCATACGGCGCTCGTCCTGCGCCCCCGCGAGAACCGGAGGGTTTCGCCCCCCTATACTTCAACTGCCTGCGTGCAGAACTACCCAACCGAGGTTCGAATGTCCCGAATTCTGCTGCCCCTCACCCTGCTCGCCACCCTGCTGGCCTTGCCGCTGACCGCGCCGGCCGACGACGGTTCGACACTGCTGAACGTCACCGCCCAGGCCCAGGGAGACTTCGACAACGACCGAATGACCGTACAGTTGCGCGTGGAACGCCGTGCCGCCGAGGTGAGCGATGCGGTGGCCGAGGTCAACCGCAGGATGCGCGCCGCGCTCGACCGTCTCGAGCGTGAACCCGAAATCGATACGCGCACGCTGCGCTACTCGACCAGTCCGATCTATGATCGCGACCGCAGCCGCACCGAACCCGTAGCCTGGCAGGTCGAACAGGTGCTCGAACTCAAGGGCGGGGATTTCGAACGGATCGCCGGTCTCGCCGGGGAACTGCAGCAGCACGGATTGACCATCGCCCAGATCCATTTCTCGCTGAGCCCGGAGAAGCGCGCGCAGCATCACCGCGAGCTGCTGCTCGAGGCAATCGGCCGCTGGCAGCGCATCGCCCAGGACATGGGGGCCGCGATCGGGGCCTCGCATATCGTGCCCAAGGCACTGACCCTGCACGACGACGGCCTGCCAGGCCCCCGGCCGATGCTCGCGATGCGGGCGCAAGACACGGTCGAAGCCACCCCCGCGCTGGAGGCTGGACAGTCGACGCTGCAGGTCACCGTATCCGGCGAAGCACGCGCATACGGCGCCGCAACGCTGCGCACCCTGGAACGGCGTTGACCCCCGCGCCGGTTCAGGGCGCCAGCAGCAGGTCCAGGCGGCCGTCGTCGACTTGCAGCGCCTCGATCCCTGCACCCAGCGCGGCCAAGCCGCTGGTGGCCAGCAGATCCTGGCCCTTGAGGCCGCCGAGCCAGGCGTCGGGGAGTGGCACGCCCGCCACGCTCACGCCCACCAGCCGGGCCTGCACGCGCTCGTCCCGCGTCAGCAGTTGCAGGCCGGTTTGCACCCGGAGCCTGCGCCCACCGAACAAGGGAATCTCCTCGGGCAGATCGACCCGGAAGCTCGCGCTGACCTGGCCCGGTGACAGCCGCACCGCAGCTCGACCGGCCAGCGCCGGATCACGTGCGATCAATCCATTGAGTTCGCGTTCGCTGAACTCGATCCGACGCCGCTCCGGGTCCTCCCGGTAGATTTCCGGCCGCTCGGCGTCCCCGGGCGCGACCCTGTTTCCGGGTGTTCGGTCCGGGCCTTCGCCCGCAACGCCCCGCAGGCGGTCCAGCTTTTCATCGAGGATCCGCTCCTCGGCTGCACTCAGCGCGGGCGCCGCTGCGGGCGCCGAGACCAGATACCAGATCCAGCCCCCGGCAGCGACCAGTAGCAGTGCCAACAGTGCCGCTACCCACCAGCCCGCAGCGGACGATCCGGCGGCGGTTCTCTGCGGATTCTCCTTCACGGACCATCAACCTTCATGCATCGGGCGGCCTTTGAAGGTAGCATAAGGGACCCACGTAGGTACCGGATCTGACCCATGCGCACGGCTCTGCTCATCCTGCTCCTGTTGGTGCTGTCGGCCCCGGCTGCGGCGGGCCCGAAGTCCTATTCCACGGAACTCGCCGCGACCCTGGATGCCGAGGAGCAGCGGCTCGAGGCAGAACGGCACCTGCAGCGGAACCCGCCCGATCTGGGCGAAGCCCGGCAGTGGCTGGAGAGCGCGGCCGAGAGCGGTTCCGTCGAGGCGATGGGCGCGGCCGGCTGGCTGTACGAACAGGGTCTGGGCGTCGAGCCCGATCCCGACCGCGCGATGACCTATTACCGCCAGGCCTACGAGGCCGGCGACAACGAATACGGCCTGCGGCTCGGCTGGATGAACCTTCAGGGGCATGGAGTCGAGCCCGACAGGGCCCGGGGAGAGGAGTGGTTCCGGCGGGTGATTGCCGAGCGCGACGACAGCAAGGCGCGCCTGGCGCTGGCGTCGGTACTGATCGCCGATGCATCGGCCAATGTCCAGCCCGATCCAGCGCCCGAGGCCCGTGACCTGCTCGCGCGCGCACTCGACGATGGCATTACCGGTGCCGCCTACTACTTGGCGCGCATCTACATGGACGGCCTCGGGTCCGTCAGCCGCGACCGCGCACGCGCGATTCACTACGCTCGCATTGGCGCCGAAGGCGGGCATCCGGAACTGCAGAACTGGCTGGCGGTGCTGCATGCGCGCGGTGAGGGCGTGCCGCTGGATCTCGTCGAAGCCTACAAGTGGGCGAGCCTGGCCGCAGCAGGCGGGAATCCGTCGGCAGAGCGGGTCCGCCAGGAACTCGAGCCCCAGATGGACCGGGAAAGCCTCGATGAAGCCCGCCGGCGCGCACTGCAATGGCTCGGTCGCTGACGCACTGTACTCAGCAGCGATCGGGGGCACACAAGAACCATGCGTATACAATAGTTTATAGAGCGGACTTTAAAATATGATTGAAGTTTCCGGCCTGCTGGGCCTTGTGCTGCTGGTGCTGGTGATCTGGGCAATCGTCAGCACGGTGCAGAGCCGCGCATCGACGGCGGCGAAGGTCGTCTGGATCGTGGTACTGGTGTTGCTCCCGCTGCTGGGGTTCATCCTCTGGCTGATTTTCGGTCCGCGCGCCAGCCGTTGACGGCATGCGGCCACAGGGACGCTGTTCCGCACCGGGAGGTGGATCTCGGGGCTGTTCGGGCGCGACTCTTGCTGACCCGTGCACCGGCCGCTTCCGGCCTTCCCCCGCCAGCCTCTTGAATTGATGATGTCAACGACCGACGCCACGCGCAGCACCTCGATCCGTCTCCGAGGTGTCGGCAAGACCTACGCGGTCTACGCCCAGCCCGTCGACCGACTGCTGGAGCTTGTGAGCCGCAGGAAGCGACATCAGGAGTTCACGGCGCTCGCGCCGTTGGATCTGGACGTTTACACCGGCGAATCGCTGGGAATCGTGGGATCGAACGGAGCCGGCAAGAGCACGCTGATGCACCTGCTCGTCGGGTCGCACCAGCCGAGTTCCGGGGAGATGGAGATCCATGGCACGGTGCTCGGTCTACTTGAACTCGGTGTCGGCTTCCACCCGGAGTTCTCGGGCCTGCAGAACATTTTCTTCTATGCCGACACCCTGGGCCTCGACCGGCGTTTCGTGCGCGCGCGCATCCCCGAGATCATCGCATTCTCGGAAATCGGAGGGTTCATCGACCAGCCCTTGCGCACCTACTCGACCGGGATGAAGGTCCGCCTGGCATTTGCGCTCGTGGCGTCGCTGGATCCGGATATCCTGATCGTCGACGAGGCGCTAGCGGTCGGCGATCTGCATTTCCAGAAGAAGTGCATTGACCGCATGACCGCATTCCGCCGCGCAAACAAGACGATCGTCTTCTGCTCGCACAGTCGCTATCAGATCGAGCAGTTCTGCGACCGGGTGCTGTGGCTCGACCAGGGGCGCGTCAGGATGCTCGGAACACCTGCCGATGTGATGGCCCGGTACGAAGCAGAACAGTTGGCCCTGTCGGACGATGACCGCCTCGGGACCGGGAACCGCGCGCAGACCCGAGTGCGCATCGACGAGTTCACGCTGCTGACCCCCCAACCCATGTCGGAAGGCGACGACCTGGTCGTGCGCTGGAGCACGGACACGGATCCCGATGTGCGCTACCACGTGTCCGTGTCGCTGAAACTCGATTCGGGCCGCGGACTGGCCGTGGTCGGAACCCAGTTCCGCGGCGATGCACCCTGCCAGGGACCGCAGCAAGGCACGCTGGCCTTCCCGTCGGTGCCGCTGTTGGGCGGGATCTACAGTCTGCAGCTCCGCGTCTGGGACGACGAAGCGCTGATCGAGATCGATGAACGCTATATCGACAACGTCGTGGTCCGACGCAGTGATGCCCAACTCGGTATCATGCGCCTGCCCTATCACTGGCGAGTCGAACCGGGGAAATCAGGGGCACCCGTGCCACCGGCTGCGCCGAGTCCGAACGAATGAACGCGCCTTCCGCTGCGAACCTTGTCGACGCATCGGTAGCTGCCAGGCGGCGGCTGCACTTTCGACAGGCTCACCCCGAAGACGTACCGGCACTCTGCCAACTCTTCACGACGGTATTTGGCGCGCCGATGCCCTCCGCACTCTGGCGTTGGAAATACCGGCGTTCAGCCGCACTGGACGCGATCAACGTCGTCGGCTGCACCGACGACGGCGAGATCCAAGCCCATATGGGCGCACAGGTCTACCGCGACGACTGGGTGCATGGGTCAGTCTCGCCCTGGATTCACGGGTGCGACGTGATGGTGCACCCGGCGATGCGCGGTTCGCCTTCGCTGGGCGGCGCCTACGGCGGGATCGTGCGTGCGCTGCAGAATGCGATCGATGCGCGATATCCGGGCGGTTTCTGCTTCGGCTTTCCTGGAGAACGGCCGTTTCGGCTCGGCGAACGACTGGATTTCTACCGCCCGCTGCACCGAATGGCGCTCGCACAGCGCAATTGCGAAGGCATCTCGCCCTCGCGCGGGCTGTGGCCACGGCTGAAGCGACTGCCGGCAACGGAGGAACTCGCAGACCTGAACGGGCGCAGCACGATTCACGGCATCCGGCGCAGTGCCGAATACCTCCACTGGAGGTATGACTCGCATCCCGCCCGCACCTACGGAACCTGGGTATGGCGAACCGGCTGGCGGCGTTTCGAGGGGTTCGTGGTCGAAGAGGGAGCGGACCACTGGACCGTGGTTGACGTGCTGGGTGCCGCAGCCCCGGATCGCGCGGCGCTGGACCGCCTGGCATCGCCGGCGCGCCACGCGGGCCGGCAGGCGCTGCGCTGGGACGCCGACTGGACTCCGAACGGCGTTCGGGGCGCAGAGGTACGACCCACCGGCATCGTCTGCGTCTGGATCCGTACGCCCGAGGGGCGCTGCGAGACGCCCGCGCCGCGCTTCCGCCCTGGCGATACCGACGTATTCTGACGGGCCCGGGAACCATGGAGTCGGCAACGCCCCGGCGCAACCGGGTTCTCCTGGTCGTTCATCTCGCCGCGACCTTCGGCGGGGCCGAGCGAACGACGCTGAACGTACTGAACGGTCTCGGGCGTGCAGACTTCACCGAGGTCGTGGTGCTGGCGCCGCGCGGGATGCATGCGCACTGGAGCAAGGCGGCCGACCGCATCATCGACGCCGACCCACTGGAAATGGCCGGCTGGTTCAGATCCCCACGACGTCTCAGGCACGACGCCAACCGCCTTGCGGTCGTGATCCGTACGATTGGTGCGGACGTGGTGCTGGGCATGATGCACTACATGGCTGCGGTGGCCGAGCAGGCAGTGCGCCGGCACCGGCTACCGGCGCGTGTCATTGGCAGCTTCCGTGGGCCCGTTTTCGAGCACCTGCGGGCGTACGAGCCAAACCTCCCGCGGCGCTGGTGGATCCGCTGGCAACTGCGCCGGTCCGCACGGGGAATGTTCTCGATCACCGTTCCGGGTTCCGGAACCCGGGACGAGTTGTTGCGCCACGGCGTTGGCAGACCATCGCAGCTGCAGGTGATCCCCAACGGCATCGACCGGCACCGTTCCGAGCGCGCGGGGCAAGGCCCGCTCGAACTGCCGGCTGGCGTCGTGCCGGGGCAGTTTGTCCTGGCGCTGGGGCGGCTATCCGCTGAAAAGCGTTTCGAGGACCTGGTCTCGGCATATGCGCTCAGCAACGTCCCCTGGCCGCTGGTGGTCGTCGGCGAGGGCCCCGAACGCAACTCACTCGCGCGCCAGGCTAGCGCGCTGGGCATCGCCGACCGCGTTCATTTTGCCGGTGCCACGAATACGCCCGAGCGCTGGATGTCGCGCGCAGGCGTCTTCATCCACACCTGCCGCTACGAGGGCTTCGGGTACACTTTGCTGGAGGCGGCCGCGCTTGGGATCCCGGTGATCGCCACGGATTGCCCGTTCGGGCCGCGCGAAGTGCTGGGCGAGGCAGGGTTGCTGGTGGCGCCCGATGACCCGCACGCGCTGGCCACTGCTATCTGCCAACTGGTCGAGGATCCCCCAAGACGTGCGCACATGTCCCGCGCCAGCCGCGACCGCGCCGACTGTTTCTCGCTTACCAGAAGCCAGGCCGCCCACGCCACCCTGTTGCGGGCAGCACTAGACGACGCTCCTCCAAGCGGCGACCGAGCCCGTCCGTGAAACCGATCCTGAGCGAACCCGATTACCTTCCGTTCCAACCCGGACATCTGCCGGACGGGCCCTGGCTGGTGCTGGCACCCCATCCTGACGACGAGACCTTCGGCATGGGCGGCGCGCTGGCCCTGGCCAGAGGCAACGGCCAAGCGGTGCGGGTGCTGGTGCTCACGGACGGGGCCTGCGGAGGCGAGGGCGCCGACCTGGTGCATCGGCGGGAATCGGAAACCCGCGCGGCCGTGGCGCTGCTGGGGGGAGCTGAGATCGAATTCTGGCGGGTTCCCGACCGCGGCCTTGAAGTAACCGAGGATCTGGTCCAGAAACTGGCGTCCCTGCTCTCGGCACAAGCCTACCGCGCGGTCTTCTTTCCGCACCCGGGAGAGCCGCATCCGGATCATCGGGCTTGCGCGGGGCTTGCGTGGGCCGCATTGCGCGCGAGCGGTTGCGATGCGGAGGCCTGGAGCTACGAGATCAGCGTTCAAGGGCTGGCCAGCACCCTGGTGGACATCACGCCGGTGACCCAACACAAGGCCGCAGCCATGGCCTGCTACATGTCCCAGCACGACCAGAACGCGTACCAGGAGAGGATCCTGGGCCTGAACGCCTGCAGGGCCTGGTCGTTGCCGCTCGCGGTCTCACACGCCGAGGCATTCTTTCACTGGGCGTCGGGCCGGGAAGGGCTGTTGGTCGACGCCTGGACCGAGCAATTACAGCCGCGCCTGGCTCCTGCAGCGATCGGGGAAGGCCTGCGCGGCACCACATCGACAACGGAGCGCCTGCGTGCCTGCGAAACCGAGTGTCGCCAACTGCGCGCACGCGCAAACGCACTCGAGGCACGGGTAGCGGCATACGAGGAACAGCTGCACGCGATGCTCCACTCCCGATCCTGGCGCATGACCGGGGCGCTACGAGCAATTTCGGGGCTGCTGCGGCGCCTGCGCCGGCAGCGCAAAGCGACGTCCGAATAAATCGTTCCTCGAGGTTTCCTGAGCCTGCCCGCATCAAGCGGCCCCTCAGCGCCGGCCCCACGCAGGCACCAAGCCCGAACGTTGACTCGTCTGGCCACTCCCGGTCTTACCGCACCCCAGCACCCGCCGGCACCCGCCCGGCTTCCTCGTTCATTTGGCGCAGTTCCTCCGCACGCCCGTCCGGCACCTGCGACCAGTCGAACCGCCAGGCCCAGTTGCCGTCGCTCGTTCCCGGTGTGTTCATCCGATGGCGGCCATCCAGGGCCAGCGCATCCTGCATCGGAATGATCGCGACCTGCGCCGGCGAGGCCAGAGCCGCACGCACCAGCGGCCAGGGCATCGGCTCGGCCGGATCGCCCAGCACCGCGAGTACATGCGCGCGGCGCTCCGGCTCCAGCGCTTCGAACCAGCCGACGGTGGTGTCGTTGTCGTGCGTGCCGGTGTAGACGACCCCGCATTGCACATGGTTCTGCGGCAAATAGGGGTTGTCGTCGCCGCCGTCGAACGCGAACTGCAGGATCATCATTCCGGGCAGGCCGAAGCGGTCCCGCAATGCGGTGACCTCGGGCGTGATCACCCCCAGGTCCTCGGCCAGCAGCGGCAGCTCGCCAAAGCGCTCGAGCAGCGCCTCGAAAAAGTCGGCACCCGGTCCGGGCTCCCAGCGACCCGCGATCGCGGTCGGCTCACTGGCCGGGATCGACCAGTAGGCTTCGAAGCCCCGGAAATGATCGATCCGCAGCGCGTCGACGCCGGCCAGCGCCCACTCGATCCGCCGCAGCCACCATGAATACCCCGCCTCTTTCATCCGGTCCCAGCGGAATTGCGGGTTGCCCCAACGCTGGCCGGTCTCCGAGAAGTAATCGGGCGGCACACCGGTCACGGTGTTCGGCTGCCCTTCGGCATCGAGATCGAAGTCCTCCGGATGCGCCCAGACATCGGCGGAATCGTGCGCGACGAAGATCGGCATGTCGCCGAGCAACAACACATCCTGCGCGTTAGCGTATTCGCGCAGCGCCCGCCATTGCCGAAAGAACACGAACTGGCCGAACCTCACCGCGTCCAGTGCCTCGGACATCTCTGCCCGGATTTGCTCCAGCCGGCCACCCGCGCGGTCGCGCAACGCATCCGGCCACTGCCACCAGGGCCGATGGCCCTCGAGGCGCTTGATCACGACGAACAGCGCAAAGTCGTCCAGCCAGTCAGCCTGGTCTTGGCAGAACTGCAAGTAGTCCCGCCAGTCGTCGCCGCCATCGGCCGCCAGCGCCGCCCTTGCCTCCGACAACGCCTGCCCCAACGGCCAGCGCTCCGATCCGGACGGCAGCCACCCAGCGTCGACCAGCAGATCCGGGTCGATCAGCCGCGTATCGCCCGCAAAGGCCGAGATGCACGCGTAGGGGGAGCCGCCCTGTTGCGGCGGATTGACCGGAAGGATCTGCCAGACGCTGAATCCGGCGCTCACCATCCAATCGAGAAACCGCCGCGCCTCAGTGCCCAGCCGTCCGACCGGACCCGGTCCGGGCAACGACGTGGGGTGCAGCAGAATGCCCGATCTGCGCTTCTCGAGCAGTCGATTGGCCGGCGCGTCGGACACGCTCACGAGTGCGCCTGCCCGCGCCGCATCGTACCGCCCGCATCGGGCTCGCCGCCGCCGGTGGAGAGCACAAGCGACAGCGCCGGCGGCACCGCGAGCCCGGCACGCCGGTACAGCGCGGCCAGATGCTGCCGGTAGAGCAGTTCGAAATCGCTGACCGACCCGGCCGGATTGTAGGCACCGAACCACCAGCACCAGTCCGACCCCTCGCAAACCGCCAACTGCTCGGCCAGGGCATCGCTGTTCAGTTCGGGATGCTGGCACAGCGCGGTATCGACCGCCTGCTTCGCCTCGATCAGCCGGTCCCAGCCGGCATTCTTGTCGGGGTCGCCGATCCAGGTGGAGAAGGTGCCATAGACCCAGCTGCCGGCCACCACAGACGGCAGTTCCGCAGCCTGTTCGGCACCGCTGGCGTACACGTCGGAAAAGGTACGCAAGCGGATTCGGGGATGTTTCGACAGGCGGGCATACAAGCCGTCGAGAAAATGAAAGCCGTTGTCGGGGTAGTACTCCCAGGCGTTTTCGCCATCGAGGATGACCGTGACCACCCCGCCGACAGGCGGTGCATCGACGATGTTCTCGAGATGGTGAACGAAATCCTCGACCGCGTCATCGGCATGCCAATCGGCATAACGGAAACCGATCGCATCGGACAGCCCGTCGTCGCGGAAGAACACGAGCATCTCGGTGCCCTCCAGCCGATACGGGCGATGCAACCAGCCATCGCGCGGACCCTTGTCGGCGCCCGGGAGGGCCGCGAGGCTGTTCGCCAGCACCGTTTGCCCGCTCGCGGTCCAGGTCAGCCCGTACTCGTCGAGCAGTCTTAACGCCGCGGTGCTGACGCTGCCCTCGGAAGGCCAGCACCCGGCCGGGGCCAATCCGAAATGCTTGCGGAACACGTCGATCCCGCGTTCGATGTGCCAGCGCAGGCGTTCCTCGCCGCCCGGGTACTCCAGATACTGCGGCAGCCAGATGTCGGGCATCGCTTCGCGCGCGGACTCGATATCGAGCAGCAACGGCATGATCGGGTGCGCATAGGGCGTGAACGACAGCTCGACCTGCCCCTGCTCGGCCAGCCGGCGATAGCGCGGGATGATGCCGGCGATCACCTCGCCGATCAGCTGCAGCAGTTCGCGCCGGATGCCCGGATCGAACCCCTGTTCGCGCTCAAGCCAGTGCTGCACCTGCGGCCGCTCGCGCCGCACGGTCGCGCCGAGCCAGGCCAGGTGGTAGCAGGTTGCCAGATCCAGGAAGAAACCCGCATCCAGGTGTCGCAGCAGCACGGGATCTTCCAGTGCGCGTTGCGCGATGTCGGCCAATGCCCGGTACAGCGGAATCGGTTCGATCATCCGCGGCGCATGGGCCCGCAGGCAGACACGGATGATCTCGGCGCGGGCCGCCGCATCGTCGGGGACGGCATCCGCGGCCAGCAGCGCCAGCACCGGATCGGGGATCGGCTCTCCGTGATCGAGATGGTCCCGGATGCGCCGCGCGTAGTCGTCGATCTGTTCGAGCAGAATCGGCGCGAAGTTCACCACCACGCGGGCGTCGGATGCCGCCTCGAGATGCGCGGCCATGTCCGAATAGTCCTTGATGGCGTGGAGATAGGTCCAGGGCAGTGCGTAGACGTTCCGTTCCCGCTCGAAATACTGGGGCTGATGCATGTGCCAGCACAGCACCACGTCGAGCTGCGCGTCCGTCTCCCCACCGCCCACCTCGGGTGCCGCCGGCACCTCAGCGGACATAACGCGACACTTGCCCGAGCATTTCCGGCGTCACGACCCGCACCCCGCCCGGCGAGATATAGAAACGGCGCGCGTCCTCCTCGTCGCTGACACCGATCTCCGTGTGGTCGGGAATGCGGCAGCCCTTGTCGATCACGCAGCGCTGGATGCGGCAGCCTTCGCCGACATGCACGCTGGGCAGCACGACCGAGTCCTGCACGACCGAACCGGTGCCGACCTGCACATCCGAGAACAACAGCGAGTGGCGCACCGTGCTGCCGGAGATGATGCAGCCACCGGAGACCATCGAGTCGATCGCCATGCCGCGACGGTCGTCGTCGTCGAACACGAACTTCGCGGGCGGCCACTGCTCCTGGTAGGTCCAGATCGGCCACTCGCTGTCGTACAGGTTGAGTTCCGGAGTCACGCCGATCAGTTCCAGGTTCGCCTGCCAGTAGGAGTCGATGGTGCCAACATCGCGCCAGTAGGCCTGAACCCCCTGCTTGCCTTCGCGGAACGGATAGGCCTGCACCCGATAGCGATCGATGATGCCCGGAATGATGTCCTTGCCGAAATCGTGACTGGAGCGGCTGTCGTCGGCATCGCGAATCAGGCGCTCGAACAGGAACGCGGTGTTGAACACATAGATGCCCATCGACGCCAGCGACGTCCCCGGCTTGCCGGGCATCTCTGGAGGATCGTCGGGCTTCTCCAGGAAATCGGTCACCCGGCCGTCGCCGTCCACCGCCATCACGCCGAAGGCACGCGCATGGTCGCGGTCCACTTCCAGGCAGCCCACGGTCATGTCGGCGCCGCTCTCGACGTGATAGGCGATCATCTGGCCGTAGTCCATCTTGTAGATGTGGTCGCCGGCCAGGATCAGCACGTATTCCGGCGCATGCTGGCGAATGATGTCGATGTTCTGGTACACCGCGTCGGCGGTTCCCGCGTACCAGGAAGTCTCGATCCGCTGCTGCGCCGGGAGCAGCTCGATGAACTCGCCGAATTCACCGCGCAGGAAGCTCCAGCCGCGCTGGACATGCTGAATCAGCGAATGCGCCTTGTACTGGGTCAGCACGCCGACCCGGCGAATCCCCGAATTGATGCAGTTGGACAGCGGGAAATCGATGATGCGGAATTTGCCGCCGAACGGCACCGCGGGCTTCGCCCGCCACAGCGTCAGGTGCTTGAGCCGCGAACCCCGGCCTCCCGCGAGAATCAATGCGAGGGTTTCCCGGGTCAGACGGCTGACGAAGCGTTGCGGTTGGCGATTCATACGGTAACCCTTGCGTCCTTTGGTTGTATCATTGCCCGCACCCAACTGGACCGGGTCATCAGTCTACCGGTATCGTCGTTGAAGACCCCCAGGCGAGCGGCCGTCAGTATGACAACAGCCCTGCACAATTGCATCCGTCCTTCCGGCGATCCGATCGCCCGTCTCGGCACTGCCCGCTGGCACGATCCGCACGGGCTTCTGGGGCGCCACGCAGTGGACCACCAGACGGTCTGTTGCCGCAGCTTCTTGCCGCGGGCGCGCGAGGCCTGGCTGCTGTGTGGCGCGGCCGATGCCGGAGCCGCACACCGCGAACCGATGATCCCAAGCCCCGACCTGCCCGGCCTGTTCACCTGGACCGGCCCTCTTGCGGATTGCCCCCTGCATCCGACGATCGTCTGGTCGGAGGGTGACGGCCGCACGTTTCAGGCGGTTGACCCCTACAGCTTTGCCCCGAACATTTCCGGGTTCGACCTGCACCTGTTCGGCGAGGGGCGCCACTGGCACGCTCACCGCATGCTTGGAGCGCACCCGGAACATCGCGACGGCATCGCCGGGGTCCGCTTCGCGGTCTGGGCGCCGGGCGCGGAGCGCGTCAGTGTCGTCGGCGACTTCAACCACTGGGACGGCCGCTGCCATCCGATGTCGGTGCACGGCGGCAGCGGAGTCTGGGAGCTGTTCATCCCCGGCCTGCCCGACGGAGCGCTGTACAAGTTCGAAATCCGGAACCGGGAGTCCGGAAACATTTTCGTGAAAAGCGACCCGTACGGCGCATTTTTCGAGATACGCCCGAATACCGCGAGCCGCGTCTTCACCAGCCGCGACTATCCGTGGAATGACGACGCCTGGCTGCAGCGGCGCAGCGACCCGCTCGCGTGGAAGCACCGGCCGATGAGCATCTACGAGGTCCATCTCGGGTCCTGGAAGCGCGGGGACGAAGGGCGCTTTCTCGGCTACCGCGAACTCGCCGACGAGCTGATTCCCTACGTACGCGACCGCGGGTTCACGCATATCGAACTGCTGCCGGTCACCGAACACCCGTTCGACGGCTCCTGGGGCTACCAGAGCACCGGATTCTTCGCGCCCACGTCGAGATTCGGCACGCCCGACGACTTCCGCCATCTGGTCGATGCGGCGCACCGGGCCGGAATCGGGGTATTGCTGGACTGGGTGCCCGGGCATTTCCCCAAGGACTCATTCGCCCTCGCCCGCTTCGACGGCACCGCCCTCTACGAACACGAGGATCCGCGCAAGGGCGAGCACCGCGACTGGGGCACGCTGATCTTCAACTACGGGCGCTCCGAGGTCCGCAACTTCCTGCTGTCCAGCGCGCTGTGCTGGATCGAGGATTTCCACATCGACGGCCTGCGCGTCGATGCGGTGGCCTCGATGCTGTACCTCGACTACTCGCGCCAGGCCAACGACTGGATCCCGAACGAATACGGCGGCAACGAAAACCTCGATGCGATCGCCTTCCTGCGCGAACTCAACCGCACCATCCAGAGCAACCACCCCGGCGTGTTGATGATCGCCGAGGAATCCACCGCCTGGCCCGGCGTCAGCCGGCCGCCGGACACCGGCGGGCTGGGGTTCACGATGAAGTGGAACATGGGCTGGATGCACGACACGCTCGCGTATTTCCGGCTGGACCCGATCCACCGCCAACACCATCACAACCAGCTGACCTTCGGGATGCTGTACGCCTACACCGAGAACTTCGTGCTGCCCTTCTCGCACGACGAAGTAGTGCACGGCAAACGCAGCCTGCGGGGCCGCATGCCGGGCGACGAGGCGCAGCAGCACGCGCAACTGCGGCTGCTGTACGCGTACCAGTGGACCTACCCCGGCAAGAAATTGCTGTTCATGGGGCAGGAATTCGGCCAGGGCACCGAGTGGAGCGAGAGCCGCGAACTCGACTGGTATGTCCTGCAGTACCCGCTGCATCAGGGCATGACCACGCTGGTGCGCGACCTGAACCGCCTGTACCAGGAGGAGCCTGCGCTGCATGCCCTCGAATTCGAATCCGAGGGCTTCGCCTGGCTGGACTGCGACGACGCCAGCCGTTCGGTGCTCAGCTATCTGCGGCGCGGAGGCGATTCGCAATGGATCGTCGTGCTGAACCTCACCCCGGTTCCGCGGGAGGACTACGCAATACCCGCGCCTCACGGCGGTCTCTGGACGGTTCGGCTGAACACCGACTCCGAGTTCTACGGCGGCGGCTCGCGCGGCTCTCGGCAGGCCCGGGCCGAGCCCCAGCCATTGCGCGGCTTCAGCCACACCCTGCGCCTCGATCTGCCGCCGCTGGCGGCGCTGATCCTGGCACCAGGGTAGCGTGAAAGAACCCGCGTCGCGTCCCGGGCGACCCGTAGGGCGGAAAAGCGCAGCGTCATCCGCCGTACGGCGTTCGCAGTGCCCAGGCGCCCGCGGCAATCCGGGCGCCAGCTGGCGGATGACGGCCTTCGGCCTTTTCCGCCCTACGCGTCTTTCATCATCGGGGGTGGCCACATAGGCCATGGTAGTTAGACCGGAGCCCCAGGACGACAGCCAGCCGCCATCCAATCGGCGGCGCATCCTGACCGCACTGCGACCGATGATCGCGCCCCGTTCTGGCTCACGTCTCGCCGGAACCCACGGGTGCTTCCCCCACCCGGCCCAGGCCTGTTATGATACGCGGATTGGGGCGGTAGCTCAGCTGGGAGAGCGTCGCGTTCGCAATGCGAAGGTCGGGAGTTCGATCCTCCTCCGCTCCACCACCATTCCCCTGCCAACAGGCGCGTTTCAGCGCCTGTTTTCCTTTCCCTGTACCCCGGGCTGTGCCGCGAATCACACCGCCCGCACCGGGCGCGTTCCCGTCTTGGATCGGGTTCCGTTGCTATCGTAGTCGTAGCTGACGCCACCACGCACGCCTATGCGGTCGCGTTGCGGCGTCGCCACGCACGATTGACCCGTAGCCGTCTTTGCGCCAATCTGCATATCCATGTGCTTCCGGGTACCGGCCAGGCTTCGCCGGCTGCCGGGAAGCGATGCTCCTGCTGTCGACCCGCCGGCCCTCGGTTCGCGCGCCGGCGATGCAACCAACGGTGGACGATACGATGAATGCTCGATACCGATTGGCCGGCGCTATCGCCCTGGTTTGCGCGTTGGGCGCACTTCCCACCCTCGCCCCGGCACAAGCGCCCTGGGCGGACCGCCTGAAGGGCACCCTTCCCGTCGTGCCACCTGCTTCCGAGCCCGCAACCGACGAGGCGACACCCTCGGTTCCGGTCGGGGTGGAACACGAGACGCTCGCTGCCGGCCTGAAGGAGGCGCTGGCGATCGGCAGTCAACGGGCGGTGGAGGCGGCGTCCAAGACCGACGGATACCTCGGCAACCCGGCCATCCGGATCCCGATGCCCGGGCTTCTGGACGATGCCAGCAGCATGCTGCGCGGCATCGGGCTGGGCCGGCAGGTGGATGCCTTCGAGAAGAGCATGAACCGTGCTGCCGAGAAGGCAGCCCCGAAGGCGGGCGGCATTCTTGCCGATGCCGTGCGCGAAATGACCATCGACGATGCCCGCTCGATCCTCGTCGGCTCGCCGGATGGCGCAACCCGATTCCTGCGCCGGCGCGCAGGCGACCGGATCGCCGATGAATTCCGCCCGATCATCGCCGACTCGATGCAGGAACAGGGCGTCACCGCCGCATTCAGCGAATTATCGGAACAGGCGAAGCAGCGGCTGCCAGCGCTCGAGACCGCCGACGCGCTGGACCTGCCGGAATACGTCACCCGCAAATCGGTAGACGGCCTGTTCGTGCTGCTGGCCGAGGAAGAGAAGAAGATCCGCGCAGATCCCGCAGCACGCACCACCGACCTGCTGCGCGAGGTCTTCGGCGACTCCGACTGATCCGATCGTCGCGGGACCGGCACGCCGCGCGGAGCACCGGAAGGCAGCTGCGACGCCCGCCCCACAACTCGCCCGGGCTGTTGCGGCGGGCCTTAGCAGGCGGCCTGCCGACCGTATACCCGCGGATCCCGATCCCGCTGCACTTCGCTCATTGCCGCGCACCGTTCGCCGCCGAGTGCGGTCCGTGCGCACCCGCCATCGCCCGGAAACCCTCGCTGCCTGCAGCCAGGTCGGCGAAGTTGCCCTGCGCCCGTATACGTCCCTGCTCCAGCAGCACGATCTTGTCGCAATCCCGCACCGTACTGAGCCGATGCGCGATCAGGATGATCGTCTTCTGGTGGCTGAGCCCGTTGACGGCGTCCATCACCGCCTGCTCGGTCAGGTTGTCGAGTGCGCTGGTGGCCTCGTCGAGCACGAGTACTGCCGGATCGTGGTACAACGCACGGGCGATCGCTATGCGCTGGCGCTGCCCGCCGGAAAGGCGAACTCCCCGCTCCCCGATCACCGTCTGGTACTGTTGTGGCAGCTGGTCGGTAACGAAATCGTGAACCTGCGCCATCCGGGCCGCTCTCTCCACCGCAGCTGGATCGATCTCCTGCGCAGACACGCCGAGCGCGATGTTCTCGGCGACGGTCGCGTCGGTCAGGACCGGATCCTGAGGTACGTAACCCAGCGCACCCTGCCAGGCCAGCAACGTCTCGTCGCTGACGGGTTCACCGTCGACGGCCAGTACGCCCTCGGTCGGTCTGAGCAGCCCCAGCAGAATATCCACCAGAGTCGTCTTGCCCGCGCCGGTACCGCCCACGAGCCCGACCGTGGCCCCCACCGGGATGCTCAGGTCGATGTCCCGCAGAGCCGCCTCGGCCGCACCGGGATAGCGGAAGCACACGCCCTGCAGCTCAATGCTTCGATGCGGCTGTAGCGCGGGTATTGCAGCCCGCATGGCCCCCAGGCGCTCCCAATCCTTCAGATCGTCGAAGACACCATCGACCGCCGCCGCACCGAAGCGCATGCGCGACATTGCTTCGTAGATCTGCTGGGCGGCCGGAAGCAGCCGGTACCCGGCGAAGGCATAGAGCCCCAGCAAGGGAAGCGTACTACCCATATCGCCGTCCTTCAGCATCAGGAACACCGCGAGCGCCAGGATACCCCCGAACCCCAACGCCTCGATCAGGTAACGCGGCACCTCGGCCAGCGTGGTTGCCGTGGCCTGGTGACGCGCAAACCGCATCGACGCCGGATCGAAGCGGGCCAGGTAGCTGTGCTCGCGGCGCAACAGCTTGATCTCCTTGATCGCATCCAGCGCCTCGCCGGCGGTCGTGAAGCGCTCGCGGTTCGCCGCACTGCGATCCCGGCCGATACGCCCCAGCACCCCCTTGACGACGAAAAACACCAGACCATAGGCCCCGCCGAGAACCGTAGCCACGGTCAGTGCCAGCGTCGGATCCATCACCAGCAGCAGCACGATGATCGCCAGGCTGACCACCAGGTAGGCGAGTACACGGAAGGCGGGTCCGTAGACGTACCAGACGATCTGGTCGACCTCGGAAAGGATGCTCTTGGCAAGATCCGCGCTGTTCCGGTTCAAAAAGAACGGGTACGGCTTGCCCAGATACGTCTCCAGCAACCGGGAGCCGAGGCTGTGCCTGCGCATCTCGGTGAACCGCGCGATGGCGAACTTGGTCAGGCTCCGGAAAGCCCCCGCCGTAATGATGACCACGAACGCGACCAGTGCGAGAGCCACCAAAAACCGGTCCACAGACTCGAAACCCAGCAGTTCATGAGCCGACGCGAGCACGCGGTTGGTCTCAACCAGTTCCGGGTTACCCAGCACGGCGAGGAACGGCATGATCGATGCGAGACTCGCCATTTCGAGCAGCGCCATGGTGATCACCATCGCTAGCACCAGCAGACCGCGCCGGCGCTCCCTCGGCGTAAGCAGTCGCCATGCCTTCCCGAAAGTGGTCAGTGGGGCAGGATTCCGGTTCTGGTCCATCGACAGCCGCCGCCTCAGGCAGGACGCCGCTCCAGCAGATCCGCGACACCAGTCACGATAGCGCGGACCCGCTGCTCCCACCCGTGCTCGGCAACCGTACGCTGGCGAGCGCGGCGGCCCATCGATTTCAGCCGATCGCGCGCATGCCACGCTTCGCGCAGCGCCTGCTTCAGCGCGTTGCGGTCGCCTCCCCTGAAAAGAAATCCGGTCTCGCCGTGCGTGATGCTGCGCTGCGCGTCCTCGAAGGCCGAGGCCAGCACCGGCTTGCCCATGGCCATGTATTCGTAGATTTTCAATGGCGAATTGTACATCGCGCCGCCGTGCAGCACGGACTGGCCGGAGTAACCGATCTCGGTCCCGGCGATGACCGCCGGCACCTCGCTCCAGGGCACCTGCCCCAGAAACCGGACCGCATCCGGCCCCAGTGCCAGGCGTTCTGCCGCAGCGCGACAGGCCGCGTATTGCGGCCCCTGTCCCGCGATCACCACCGACCAGCGGACCGCCCCTTCCACTCTGAGCTCGGCGACGCAGCTCAACAGCGTCTCGACCCACTGCCAATGAAACAGGGTTCCGACGAAGCCGATGGTCGGCCCAGGGAAAAAGCGCTGCGGCACGACCCGCTCCGGATCGAATCGCCGAGTATCGACGCCATTGGGAACGACCAGTATCTTTCCCGCGTCCACCCCCGGATAGCCGCTCAGGATATCCCGCAGCGTGGCACTGACTGTCACGATCGCGTCTGCATCGCGGTAGACGCCAAGCTCCCAGCGCCGTACCAGCGGCTGGGCGCCGATGCTGGGCCGGTCGTGGCGGCCTTCGAGGTGCAGCGGGGCATTGCTTTCCACGATCCACGGGATCCCGGCACGGGAAAACGGCCGCCCCAGCGCCTGGAATACTCCCGCCCGCTCGTACACCCAGTCGCAGCGCCCCCGCAGCTCCCGCCATGCCCGGCGGGCATGCCACTGATTGAGCGCGAAGCGCGCAATGTCCGCACCAAGACGATGCGACAGACTCGAAGCCAGCATGCCCCCCGAACCGCGAATCCAGGACACGGGCACGCGATCGCCAACCACGTAGGGATCCACCGTCCAACCCATTTCCCGGAAAGCATCGATCACGCCGAGCACGTGGGCACGGCAGGCGCCGAGTTCCGCCTCTGCGCGCGTCGAAACTCGCGGGGCGCCGGAGAGATAGCCCAGCCGCCCCGGGCACGGTGTTGCCCCCCCAGCCCCCAGGTCCCCGGGGGAGCAAGATGCGCTGAGAGGCCTCACCGGGGCACCCTCCGTCGCACGACGGAGCACCCCTCAGTAGGCATTGGCATCCACGAACCCCCGTACCAGGGTCAGCCAAAGGATCCGCAGGTCGAGCCAAAGCGACCAGTTCTCGATATAGTACAGGTCGTGTTCGACGCGCCGTGTAATCTTCTCCAGCGTGTCGGTCTCGCCCCTGAAGCCGTTGACCTGGGCCCATCCGGTGATCCCGGGCTTCACCTTGTGCCGGCGCATGTAGCTGTCCACCCGGTCCCTATACAGCGCGTTCATCCGGATCGGGTGTGGTCGGGGCCCGACGATCGACATCCGGCCCTGCAGCACGTTGATGAACTGTGGCAACTCGTCCAGGCTCGTACGGCGCAGCCAAGCGCCGACCCGCGTCACCCTTGGATCGTTGCGCGTCGCCTGCCGGTAGCCAGTTGCATCCGCGGGCTCGGCATCGACGCACATACTGCGGAACTTCCAGACTTCGATCGGTCGGCCGTCCCAACCGTGCCGCAATTGGCGGAAAATCGCCGGGCCCGGAGTCTCCATCCGAACTGCGACCGCGATCGCCAGCATCAGCGGCCATACCAGCAGAAGGATCAACACCGCCAACAGGCGATCCTCGAGCGCCTTGACCAGCCGATTGATCCCGCGCATCGGGGTATCCGACAGATTCAGCATCGGCACCCCGGCCACCTCGCCGATGGCGTGGTGCAGAAGGCGAAAGCCATAAATGTCCGGGATGAAGCGCAACGCCACAGTGGTATTGCGCAGCCTGCTCTCAACCTCCTTCAGCCGTATTTCCGCGCGTAGCGGAAGCGCCAACCAGACCTCGTCGATTCGCTCACGTTCGATTGC
The DNA here is from genome assembly GCF_000227685.2 of Thioalkalivibrio paradoxus ARh 1. Taxonomy (GTDB): domain Bacteria; phylum Pseudomonadota; class Gammaproteobacteria; order Ectothiorhodospirales; family Ectothiorhodospiraceae; genus Thioalkalivibrio; species Thioalkalivibrio paradoxus. The sequence goes on from NZ_CP007029.1 coordinate 2,160,720, forward strand.
GTTCGCGACCGTATCGAGTGAGCCAAGCACAGGGATTCCAAGCGGCCGCTGCCTTTGCAGTCCGGGATTGTCGTCAAGGAATCCGACAACTTCGAATCCGCTCCACCCGGTGTCGCGCACCCGACCGGCGACCTCGCGGCCGAGCACACCGGCTCCCAGTATCAGCACCCGTCGCCGACTCCATCCACGGGTCCCAAGCCAGGACTGCAGCATGCCTAGCGCCAAGCGGAACATCACCAGGAAGGTCCAGCCCAGAACCGCGGTATAGGACACCCAGAGCCGCGAGTAGAGTTCGGTGGTCTTGGTCGCCACCGCGGCCAGAACCAGGACCAGGAGCACGGTCGCCCAGGCAACGGTTAGCCCCGCGAGCTGCGCCCAGGAAAAGCGGCCCTGCCATTCGCGGTAAAGCCCCTGCGTAGGGAAGAGCAGCGCGGTGAGCAACACCGCCACGGCCAGCCCGAGAATGTAGTAGTCCGGCAACACGACCGTTCCGAAACGCAACGCATAGGCGATGATCCCAGCCAGGAGGACCATGGAAAAATCGCCGACGCGGACCATCACCCGGATCAGTTCCTCGCGCTCGCGAGGCAGCGGTACCCTTCCTTGCGCCCTCATTTCGGGCCTCGCTGGTTAGCACCCGAACCGTTGCGCGCCCACCGGCCCGGCCCGACCCGGTCGGCCACGATTCTGGCAGCGACCGACCAGGGTTCGACCAGGTAGCGGAACGCAAGCCGACGGGGTTCGCTGTACAGCCGGAAAAGCCATTCCAGGCCGAATCGCCCCATCCATCGCGGCGGGGTGGGAATGAGGCCCGCGTGATAATCGAGGCAGGCGCCAACCGCGATGATCACACGGGCCGGAATCGAGTCGAGGTTCTCCACGATCCAGCGTTCCTGACGCGGCATGCCCATCCCTACCAGCAATACGTCGGGCCGCGCCCTGTGCAGATCGTCCAGCACCCGCGCATTGTCGTCGGATCCTGGTGTCGCGTCGAAGAAACCGTCCCGGTGCCTGAACTGCATGGCGTCCAACGTATGCCCGAGGCGTTCCCTCGCGAGCGACCCGATCTCCGGGTGCCCCCCGAGCACGAACACGCTCCAGCGCCGCGCCGATGCATGCCGCAGCAGCCGCGGGAGCCAGTCCACGCAGGTCGTGCGCTGCTCCCGGCCCAGACGATGCCCGTACAGCCGCGCCACCGGGATCAAGGACATGCCATCGATGTAAGTCAGATCGGCACGGGCGTGCAAGCGCCTCAGTCCTGCGTCACGGGGCAGCAAATATAGGCTGTGCAGGTTGTGGTGGGCGATAACGGTCACCCCTTCGCGACTGACCGCCAAGTCGACGAAATCCAGCAGCTGGTCTTCGCGCACAGGGTGCACGCGCAACCCGAGGAATTCCAGGCTCTGGGTTTCCATATTCAGCCCCGCCCGCCTGTGCCCGCGGGCAACCGTGCCGTGACCAAAAGCGTCACCATCACATACAGACCCCAGGTCGGCGTACTCTGCTTCTGCGCAAGACCCACGGCTAGAATCAGCAACAGCAACCAGGCCAGCACCCTGCCCTCCGTTGCGGCCAGCTGTAACGGCAACGCCTCGATGGCTGTTCGCAACACGGTCAATCCCAGCACAGCTGGATTGACCAAACCGGGATCCAACTCCAGGCCGAGGTATCCGTCATACGCGGCAAACGGTGTCCTAGCTCCAGATCCCACCACAGATACCCGGGTCCGGTTGCATCACCCGCCCACAGAAACCGTTCGGGGTCTTTCGCCTGCGCCGGACTGCTCTGGTCCCGCAATCCGCACGGCATCCCGCGGCTGATGGAACAGGGAGAGGATCAGCGCGACCGCCACCGGTGCCAGATGCAGCAGGGCCCGATTCAGCGTCGTGCCGTCGACTGCGTCCCGATGCTTGCCGGTGAGGAAGAAGACCACGAACAGGAACAGCAGCCCTAAGATCGTAACCAGCCAGAGCGCACGGACACCTCGGTCGCGAATCCCGAGCCAGATACCGGCCAGCAGTGCGATGGCGGTAGCGTACCACAGCATATGCCACGTTCCCCAAACGAACAGATGCCCCGCAACGACGTCCCAAACCGGGTAGACCTGGATGTCCCGGCTCCACATATAGGGCAAGACCACGCCGTCCGGGCCCAGCGCGACCCGCCCGACCCGTGGCAGTTCGACGTCGACGCCGACCGTTACGACCAGGAGCCCCAACCCCGTCACGGCCAATGCTGCCGCGATCAAAAAGGGCAGCACCCGCAGGCGTGCGACCAGCGCGACCGCGACCAGAATCAACGCCCAGACCAGCCCCGGCGACTTGAACAAAGGTAGTGCCGCAGCGCAGGCGAGCAGTAGCAGACCCTGCCGCGCGTTGCCATCGCGGCCCCAGGAATGAAGGCTCATCCCGGCCAGCAGCATCAGGCCGCCAATCCACAGATCTCCGTACCCTGCCAACGCCACGTGGCTGGCAACGAGAGGGATGGACACCAGCAAGTACACACCCAGCAGTGCCAACAACGGGCTGGCTCCCGCGCCCCGAGCCTGCCCGTACAACGCCAACGCCATTGCCACGAGTAGAAACCACCAGGGCAGGTTAATCAGGCCATCGTCCCAATGCCCCAGCATCAGTGCCGACCACAGATGGATCAGCGGCACCGCGGGCGGATGGTCCCAATTCATCATCGTGTAGAACCCGGCGTCCGCTCCTCCCGCCATCCAATCGTCGCGGGACACGAACGGGACCAGCCACCCATGTTCGAACCATGCCCGCGCCTTCGGTGCCCAGTTCATCCATGCATCCCAGGGGTACAGCGGACGCCAGACGACTTCAGGCAGCAACGTGCCCAGCCGAACCGCCACCAGCGCCAGCAGCAGGCCGGCAGCCACCCGGCCCGAAACTGACAGCGCGGCCCACCCGGTGGCGCCACGGCTGTCGAACTTGGGTGACAAATCGACCCAGCGGCGCAGCAACAGGCCCAGCGCAGCCGCAGCGCCGAGCAGCACCACCGCGACGGTCACACTCTGCGAAATTCCCGCAGCGTCCAGCCCCAGCAGGATCAGAACCAGAAACGTCCAGCCGAGCAAGAAACCGTAGCCGAGTACGGCAGGGATCCGCCCGGCCGTGCGACGGCGCCAGAACAAACCCGCCCAAGCGACACCTGCCAGCCAGGGAAGCATCAACGCGAACGCAAGGTTGAGCGCGTCGGATGAACTCATCGGACCCGGTACACCGTAGCCACGGGGCCGTCCATCACGGTTTCGACCAGCCGCCGCGTTCCACTGCGACGGCCGTCGGCGATGACCACCCGCGGTTCGTTCAGCCCAACCAGCGGCGCAAACTCGACGCCGCCGCCCAGCACGCCCGGGTCCGCACCGGTGACGCGCACGATCGGCTGGGTCGCATCGGGTACCGCGATGCCCAGATCCAGCGCGCGGAAACCACCCTGGGGCAGTGCGACGCGGCGCACATAGCGAACTGGCTCGCCGCCCGCCGCGTCCGGCAGCGCCACAACCAGGCGGGCCCAGGCCGAATCCATCGGTGCCGCCAGGTGAAAGCGAACCCGGTAGTAGCCCGGGGCAAGCGCCTCCCGCGGGCCTCCCGCGATCAGGGATCCGCCATGGCCTTGCTGGCGCAGCGCCGTTCCGCTTGGCGCCGTGGGCTCATGGATGGCCTCGGACCCGCTGCCCGACAGCATCTCTGGCTCGACGAACACGGTAGCGGGTGTGGAATCCGTTGGCATTGAGGGAATGCTGGCCCTGGCCGCTCTCACCCGATCCACGCCGCGGAAGACCAGCAGGTAATCATCGTCTGCCAACTCCTCAAGAAGCGGAAGTTGGTTGTCGGCATTGTGGGGCAAAAGGTGATACTTGGCCCGCAGCGACGAGTAGGTATAGTCGCGATCGTTGACCACGAAAACTCGGACAGGGTCGATTCCCAGGTGCGTCTTCAGCGCCTCGACGAACTCGTACAACGAGCCATCCTCCGCCGCCCGGCGCTTCTCTTCCCAGGTCTTGCCGGCATAGCGGTCGTGGGTTCGCTCCAACTGCTGCAGCAAATCCACCTGCCAGCGCAGATCCAGCGCCACCCAGCCCAGCAACACGATTATGAGCAACGGTGCCAGCCGGACCCTGCGCCGGGCCGCAATCGACCACAGTACGTAGACGAGGATGCTGCTCGTGACCCAGAAAGCTGCAAACACCACTGGAGACAGCAGCGCACCCGGGCGTGCACCGCCCTGGATGTAATTGACGCTGTACCCGCCCCAACCCTCGAACTCGGCCCAGTTGCCCAACATCAGCCTGAGGCCCTGGACGAACGGCACGGAAACCGGCTCCAGCATCAACTGCTGGACGTTCACGTAGGTGTTTGGGGGCCCCAGCATCATCAGCGCCAGTCCCTGGATCTGCCCCCGCCAGTCGGGATGTTCGTCGAGTCGCGCGCGATATGACAGCGTGTTCTCCGGACCCAGCGGAACTGTATGCACCCGGTCCGGATCCAGGGACGAAACCCAGGCAACACCGAACTGGTAGCCCGGTGCCGCGTTCTCGAGTTCGAGGTGTACGCCACGGTAGCGCCTTGCGGATACCGGCGCCTCCAGCGAAAAATTCACCGAGACCGGTCGCCCCGCCTCGCCGGTATCCAGCCGGAAGCGCTGCACGGTTTCTGCCAACTCCCGGCGCTCACGTTCACCAGCCAGCGGATCATGAACGATTGCAGGAGCCCGCAATTCCTGACCGCCCACCCTGTCGAAAATCCAGACACCACCCAGCGAGAGCAGCATCCCCAGCAACAGACTTACCAGCAGGCGAAAAGCTTCGCTGTGCAACGGTTCGCGCAGCATCGAGCCGGCTTCGGCGGAGCTCACCTCATCGGACGTCATACGATTCTTCGGCCAGGATCATGTCGGCTGCTGTCGCAATCGAGGAGAAAACAGCAAACCTCCGCCGAACGCAAGGCCCCGGCCCCACGCAAGGTCACCAGGAACGCGGATCTCAAACCTGTTGCGCTCCGGCCACGACCTTCAGCGTTGCAGGTGCGGGCGACAAAGCCGGCAATGCCGGCTGCGCACGCTGGAACTCGGGAACCATCTCCTGCAGCGACGCCACGACCAGCCCCTCATCGTGGGCCGCACACGCCCGCTGCAGCGCCGCCATCGGCGCGCGCAGCCAGTCACGACTGACCTTGCGCCCGGTCGCCTGCAGGATTTTCGGATGCGCCGTTCCCATCGGATTCTCGTGCTCGTGGAACAGTTCCTCGTGCAACTTCTCGCCCGGGCGCAGCCCGATGAAGCGGATCTCGATATCCCGTTCCGGTTCGTGCCCCGAAAGCCGGATCATCTCGGAGGCGAGATCGCGGATCCGGATCGGCTTGCCCATGTCGAGCACAAAGATCTCGCCGCCCTGGCCCATTGCAGCTGCCTGAAGGATCAGGCTCACAGCTTCCGGGATGGTCATGAAGTAGCGCGTGATCTCCGAGTGCGTCACCGTCACCGGCCCGCCGGCGGCGATCTGGCGCCGGAACAGCGGCACCACGGATCCGGCCGAGCCCATCACGTTCCCGAAGCGGGTCACAATGAACGCCGTAGCCGATTCATCGCTCAGGCTCTGGCAGTAGAGTTCGGCGGCCCGCTTGCTCGCGCCCATCACGTTGGTCGGATGCACGGCCTTGTCGGTCGAGACCAGCACGAATTTACCGCAGCCATGAGCGGCTGCGAGTTCGGCAACCACTCGGGTGCCGAGCGCATTGGTTCGGGCACCTTCGACGGCATTGGCCTCGACGAGCGGTACGTGCTTGTAGGCCGCCGCGTGCAGCACCACCTCGGGACGATGGGTGGCGAACACGTGGCGCATCCGAACCTCGTCGACGACATCCCCGAGCAGTACCCTGAACTCGGCCCCGGAGTGGATCTGATGCATTTCCTGCTCGATGCTGTAGAGTCCGAACTCTGCATGATCCAGCATGATGATCTGCGCCGGCTCGTAGCGAACGACCTGACGGCAGATCTCCGACCCAATCGACCCCCCGGCACCCGTCACCAGCACGCGTTTGCCCCGGAGGAAGGCCTTCAGCCCGGCGTCGTCGACGGTGATGATCTCCCGCCCGAGCAAATCCTGGATCTCGACTTCGCGCAGGCGCGAAACCTCGACCCTGCCATCGGTGAGTTCCTGCAGCGACGGCAGGGTCACGCAGGACACCCCGGCATGCGCGGCGACATCGACGATTCGCCGCATCAGGCCTGGGGAAGCCGTCGGCATCGCGATCAGCACGATGTCGACGTCGAGGTCAATCAGCATTTCCTCCAGCTCATCGACCGAACCGAGCACCCGGACTCCGTGCAGATCGCGCCCCCGTTTCCTGGGATCATCGTCGAGCAAACCGATCGGCAGGTACTCGCGAGAGTTGATCAGTTCGCGGACCAGCATCTCTCCGGAACGACCGGCGCCGATCACCAGCGCCCGGCGGTGCGCGCCGAGCGGAACCAGGTGATCCTTGTACCAGCGATAGAACAGGCGCGGCCCGGTCAGCCCCATGGTCAGGAATACCGGATACAGGAACAGGATGCCGCGAGGCAATTCCGGGTTCACGCGCAGCAGCGAGAACACCGCGATCGTCGCCGCAGACCCGATCCAGACGCCCCGCAGGATTCGCATCAGATCCGGCACCGAGGCAAACCGCCAGATTCCCCGGTACAGGCCGAAATACATGAACGCGACCGACTGCACCGGCAGCGAGATCCCCAGCAGCACCAGGTAGGTGACCAGCAGTTCCGGCCCGAAAAATCCGAACTCGAAATAGGCAAGAAACGCCAGCCCCAGCGCCAGTGGCACCCAGAGCAGATCATGAAGAAACGCAGCCCAGCGGTTGAACAGCCGAGGCATCAGGCGGATGGGCATGCCGCGCCTCTAAGGTTGTTCTCTAAGTATTTGAACATAGGTATAAATGGTAGCATAGATCGCAACAAAAACGAGTACGATCAACAGGTCGACCACCGGGTGAGCCCAGTGCAGCGCGGCCAACGCCCCGGCCCCCGAAAGCAGCATCAACCCGTAGGCCACTACGACGGTACGCCGATGGCCCCATCCCGACCGCACCAGCCGCTGGTAACAATGGCTGCGGTGCGGGCGCCAGACGGGCTCGCGCCGCAGCGCGCGTGCGACCAGGGTCATCGTCGCATCGGCGATGAACGGCGAGAAAATCAGCACCCCGATCCAGATCGGAAAAATCGACTCGTGGTCCGCCCACAGCATTGCGACGCCCGCGAGAAGGCCCAGGGTCGAGGCCCCCGCATCGCCCATGAAGATGCGCGCAGGCGGGAAATTGAACAGCAGGAATCCGCCAGCCGCCAGTGCGATCGACAGTGTCACCCCCGCGAACAGATCCGCGCCGGCAAGGGCGCCAAGCAATGCCATCGTTCCGAAACCGACTGCAGCCATGCCGCCCGCGAACCCGTCCATCCCATCCATGAAGTTGTAGAGATTGATCATCCAAACCAGGAAGAGCAGCATGACCGGAGCCATGATCCAACCGGGGAGAGCAAGCTGCAGCGGTCCCATTGCGACCGACCCTGGTAGCAGTCCAGCCATCAGCACCATGGTTGCAGCGGTTCCATGAGCGGCCAGCCGCGCCAGCACCGGCAGCCCCCGCCAGTCGTCGAGTAGCGACACGCCGGCAACCAGCAGCGTCGCAGCCGCAGGCCAGGCAAGCCAGGCGGGCGGCATCGCGAAAGCACTGAGCGCCAGCCACCCAGCCAGCGCACCCCCGAGGATGCCGAGTCCACCGGTGCGCGGAACCGGCGCACGGTGCAATGACCGTTCATTCGGAACGTCCAGCCAGCGGATGCGGGCAATTGGGCTCGCCAGATAGGCGGTCAACGCCGCGGCCAACAGCAGGCTCAGTAATCCGGGCAGCAGCAGGCTCATCAGCGCCAGTTTATTACGAAACGGTCATGCACGGCCCGGCGGTAGGTGGCACCGCGCACATCGCCCTGTTCACGCGTCCCCTGTCAGGCCCAGATCCTCACGCTGGGGAAAAAACGGTCGCGGCGCGAATCCGAGCGCTCCCCGCGCCGGCTCCGGATCGAAGGCCATGTCGACATCCATGCGTTCCACCATCGCCGCATCGAGGTGCCTAAAGCGGGGCAGCGTAGCCAGCGCCGCGATCAGCCCACGCATCCCGGCCGCAGGCAAATGAACGACGCGCGGCCGCCGCCCCAGCGCCTGAAACACCCGAACCACCATCTCCCGGTAGCCGAGGGTCTCGCCGCCGACCAGGTTCAGCGTCCGCCCGCATGCCGGCGACTCCGGCGCCAGCGCGGTCAGACAGGCGTCGGCCAGGTCGGCGGCATGCACCGGTTGCCGCAGCCCGCTGCCACGGCCGGCGACCGGGAAGAATCCGAAACGGTGCACGAAACGCGCGATTTCAGAAACGTTGCGGTCGCGCCCGGCACCGTAGATCAGGGTTGGCCGGCAGATCGTCCATCGCGCGTATCCTGCCTCGCCGGCGACGCGGGCCTCGGCATCCACAAGCCGCTGCGCCAGCGCGCGCTCGGCCACACTGGCGGAATCGGCCTTGGTCAGCGCGCTGGTGGAACTGAACGCGATCAGCCGCCGGACCCCCAGTTCTCGAAGCCTGGGCAGGATCGGTGGCAACAGCCAGATGGGTGCCAGATGCACCGCGGCATCGGCCGGCGGCAGGCCGTTCGTCCGCGTTGGCTGCTCGAGATCGCCGCGGTGCCAACAAACCCCTTCCGTAAATCGGTCGACGCGGCTGAGCGCATGCACCTCCAATCCAGCGGCCACCAACCGGGGCAGCAGAAAATGTCCCACGACGCCGGCGGCTCCGGTCACCAGCACCCGGTTCACGAGCGCCGCCGCTCAAACGTCAGCCACGCCGCGAGCAGCACGAAGCGCGCCCATACCGCGATCCCGACCAGCCAGAACAGTGGGCGCGGATGGGCGCCGAGGAAAAACTTCCGATAGTAGCGCATCATACCCCGGTGCTTGTGCCATTCGACCCGGACCGGGCGCGCGCGGCTGCTGACCCCCTTGTGATGGACGACGGCCACCTGCGGCACAAACAGCACAGTGAAACCCGCATCGCGAAAACGCCGGCACCAGTCGAGATCCTCGCAGTGCAGGAAATAGCCCTCGTCCAGCGGCCCCACCCGGTCCAGCGCGGCGCGGCGCGCCAGCATGAAGGCCCCCGAGATCGCATCCACTGCGACCGGCGCATCCGGCAACGGGTCGCGGTGCAGATTGAAATCCGCGAACCGGTGGTCGCCCGGCCGTAGCCGCTGCAGCCCCAGCACGCGCGCCAGACTGCGCCACGGTGTCGGTTCCCGGCGGCGACCGCCGGGCTGCTCCGAGCCGTCGGCGTTCCGAATCAGCGGACCGGCGATCCCGGCGTCCGGCCAGTCCTCGAGCACCGCCAGCATCCGCGCCAGCGTATCCGGTTCGAGCAGGCAGTCGGGATTCAGAAACAGGAGCCAGGGTGCTTGGGCCTGTGGCAGCACTCGATTCGCGGCGGCCGCAAAGCCCCGGTTGCGGTCGCCCCGATACAACTCCACCCTGGGATCCCTGTCAGCGACACCGGCCAGACTATCCATGCTGCCGTCCTCTGAGCCGTTGTCGGACACCAGCACCTGCACCGGCAGCGACGACCCCAGTGCGGCCTGCACCGACTGCAGCAACAGCGGACCGCTGTTGAAGCTGACGATGATCACGGAAACGGCAGGAGCGGGCATCGGCGTAACGTCGGCATGGCGCCCGGAACATAGCGCCCGCACCGCCGCGGCGCAACATCCCCCGGTGCATGCACCTCCCGAACCCGCCGTGCCGGCCTGCCCGGTGGCTCGGCTCCGGCCGCCCACCATCCGGTGGCATCGCTCGCCCCCGAGCCAGCGCTTCCGGTCACAGCACGTCGGCAAATCCCGCCCGCAGCTGCCCAAACACCCACCGCCCGACCCAGAGTGCAGCGATGGCGGTCGGGATCGCGAGGAGCCAGATTCCGGGGTCGGGCCAGCGCCCCTCGAGGAGGATCTGGTGGTATCCCTCGGCATACGGCGTGAACGGGTTCAGCCACATCCAGGAACGGATCGCCTCGGGCACTTGAGCCAGCGGATACAGGATCGGCGCCGTGAAGAACAGCATCATCAGCACCATCGAAAGCAGGAAACCGACATCCCGGACGTAGACCGAAAGCGCGGCCAATAGCAGACCCAGGCCCATTGCCAGTGCGAACTGCACGCCCAGCAGAAGTGGCAGCGCCAGCCAGGCCGCGAACCCCAGCGGGCGCCCGGCCAGGAAGTGCAATACCAGCGCGAACGCCAGAACCAGCGGGATGAACACCAGGTGCGCGACAATCGTCCGCGCGACCGGGAACACGGCAACGGGAAACGCCCCGTGGCGGACGACCTCGGAGCGCGACAAGACCGCCCCCGCCGCCTTGTTCAACCCATCCTGGAACGCCAGCCACGGCAGCAGCGCGCTGAGCAGGAACACGATGAACGGCAGCGTGCTACCCGTATCCCGCGGTTCCGGCAACCGCAGCTCCCATACCACGCCGAACACGAACCAGTACACGAACACCGTCATTACCGGCTGGATCAATGCCCAGCCGCTGCCCAACCAGGATCCGGCGTATTGCTCGCGAAACTCGCGCCAGGTGAAGACCCAGAGGATCCGGAGGTGCGCCGGGATCATCGACCATCACCCTCGGCCGCCGCCCCTGCGCGTGCCGCTCGAACCCCAGGCCACGGCGTGCACACGGGGCGGCAAAGGCACCGCAGCGCCACGCGGCCAGCCCACCTGGCCGTCCCACCCTGCCAGCCGCAGGACTTCACTCGATCGGCGCCGGCGGCAGCCCGGCGCGGTGGCGTTCCCAGATCGCGCGGTACAGGCGCTCGAGGTTGCGGGTGAAGCCCTTGGTGTCGAACAGCCGGCAGTGATCGCGTTGCTCGTTGAGCCGCATCTTCAGCTCGGCCAGCCGGTCCGGATTCTCCAGCAGCTCCTGCGCCTTCGCCTCGTAGGTTTCCAATGAATCGGTGACCAGTTCCGACAGCCCTGCCGCCGCAAGCAGACTCGCACCCACGCGGCCGGCAAAGGTCTCGCCGGTGCAGGTCAGCACCGGCACACCCACCCAGAGTGCATCGCTGGCAGTGGTGTGGGCATTCACGGGCAATGTGTCGAGAAACAGGTCCGCCAGCGCCAGCCGTGCCAGATGCTCGGGGTTGCGCAGGCGCGGTGCAAACACCAGCCGCCCCGGATCCACCCCGCGCTGCTCGGCCTCGCGCCGCAGATTCGCGGCCACTGCGGGCACCGGCTCGAGCAGCCATAGCACCGCATCCGGGGAATCGCGCAGCAGCCGGCACCAGGCATCGAACACCGTGGGCGTGACTTTGTAGGGGTTATGGAATCCGCATAGCACTGGCCCGGCCTCGGACAGCCCTTGTTCCGCCCGCGTCGTCGGTGCCCCGACCTCGCGCGCGCGGTCGTTGCACTGATACGTGCCGGGCAGCCATGCGGCCCGCTCGGAGAAATGCGCGAACTGCTCGCGCGGCAACACGATCCGGTCGGCGATCAGATAGTCCATGAACGGAGCGCCCATGGTTCCCGGATAGCCGAGGTAGTTCACCTGTATTGGCGCCGGCCGGTACGCGGCGATCAGCGGTCGCGCGCCGCGCGTATAGCCCTTCAGGTCGACCAGGATATCGATGCCGTCGTCGGCGATCCGCTGGGCGACCGCGCGATCGTCCAGCGCCGAAACGTCGTGGAAACGATCGAACGCCGTCTCCAGACGCCGACGCATCGTACTGCCGTCGTCGGGTCCGAACGAGTAGGCGATGATCTCGAAACCGTTCCGATCGTGCAGTTCGAAGACCCCGGCCATCAGCCATGCCGTCGCATGCTCATGGAAGTCCCCCGACAGATACGCGACCCGCAGCCGGGTACGCGGCGGAGCCGCCGCCGGACCCTGCCGAGCGAGCGAGGGCGACGCGGTTCGCGCAAGCCGCTCGCCGACCGGCCGGGTCCGCTCGGCCAAGTCGGCGTCGGTCAATCCCGGCACCGCCATCAAACCGAACAGGTCCAGCACGTCGGCGTAATCGCTGCCCTCCTGTTGCCGCAACCAATCCCGATCCTCGTCGAAAGACCGCCAGTCGCAGAGTGACTGCGCCATTCGCAGCCTTGCGCGCCGCACTGCGGGGCTGCGGTCGCCGAGGTCGATGGCTCGCTGATACGCGGTCAGCGCCGCGTCGATGCGGTCCTGGCGCTCGTACACGACACCCGACGCCGCCCATACCCCCGCCGCGTCCGGAAACTCGCGGTTCAGCGCGTCGACCTCGCGCTGGGCGTTGCCAATCCGGCCTTGCTCCAGATATGCCAGCGCCAGGTTGCCCCTGGCCCGCCAGTTCCCGGAATCGGCTGCCACCGCCGAACGCAAAGCACCAGCCGCCTCCTGCCGGCGGCCGCTGTCCCGAAGCAGCAGGCCGAGATTGTTCAGTACCGCGCCCCGGGCGACGTCGCCGCGTTCCAGCGCCTCGCGGTACGCCCGCTCGGCGCGTTCCACTCGCCCCGTCGCGGCCAGGGCCCGGCCCAGCTGGAACCAGGTTTCGCCATCACACGCAGCGGCTTCCTCGATGCCATCAAGCCAGGCAGCCGCTTCGGTCATCCGTCCGGACCGCGCCAGGGCGAGCGCCGCCCATGCCCGCAGCAGCACGGCGCCGGGCGCGCCTCGCGCCGCGCGCTCCAGCCACATTGCGGCTGCCGCTGCGCGCCCGGCCTCGAGTTCGCAGCGCCCGTGCCAGAAACATGCCTCGGCGTTGCCGGGATCGGCGTCTGCCGCCCGCGCATAGGCGTCGCAAGCCTGTTTCAGTTCCCGCTGCCGCGCGTGCACCTGACCGAGATGCAGCCAGGCCATCGAATTCGCGGGCTCCAGACGCAGGCACTGCTCGAGGTCGGCGACGGCTCCCTCCAGCTCACCCAGTTCCCGGCGCGCCATCGCGCGCAGGTGCCAGGCATCGGCGTTCTCGGGGTGCGCATCGATGCAGCGCTGCGCGCGCGACGCCGCTTCGTGGAACTGCCCGCGCTGCAGATCCTCGAGCGCGGCCCCGATCGTCTCGGCCAGTTCAGATGCCATCAGTACGCTCCTGAAGGCATACGCATGCGGGCTGCCGGCCGGGCGCACGGGGGGTCGGCACGGTCGACCCGGCGCGCCCCCCTCCCCGCCAGTCGCGCCGTCGACCGACGCCCGCCTTTTCGCGGCCAGTCACGGCAACTGAATTGCAATAACGCTCAGCGTTCCTGATAGCCGGTGAACCGGACACCGGAGCCTTCCTCATGGTACTCCCGGTGCCAATCGCCATCGACGAACAGCCAGCGCTCGCTGAACTCGATCTCGCGCTCGGGGACCTCCACGGTGGTGCCCCGGAACTCGAACCGCGGAACTTCCGCCTGGATCTTCACAGTCACGTCGGCGAAATGGCCGTAGAACGCGACGTCGACGATCTCCGGATCCCGGTACTCGATCCGGCCGAGCCGTACCGCGTAATCCCGCAGCGGCCAGGCAGTGCGCATGAACGGATCCAGCAGGTCGTAGGACGCCTGATAATCCTGCTCGACCATCGCCTGCCAGTAACGCAGCGCGCGTTCGCGCAGGTGAGACGCGTCGGTCATCTTCGTTGGTTGCGGCTCTGGCGTGAACTCCCGGCTGAGCGGAAACGGCACCAGTTGCACGCGGTCGAAGACATCGGAGGTATACCGGCTGCTGACCACCCGTACGCCGTCCGGATCGCGCAACTTGACCGTCCCATCCTGGGGCAGACCTGCACGCTCGAGACCCGGGGGCGATACCGGAACGTTCTCCCATTCGAAGCTGCGGCCGAAGTCGCGGCTATAGGCGCCGAACACCCGCGGCCGCACCTCGCGCCAGTCTTCCCAGAGGAGCCACAATTCGCCCGGCTCATTGCCGGTCAGCAGATGGGACCGCGCAACGTGCGAGCGCACCTCGCCGCCATCGCGCAGCGACCGCGCCTCGCTCCAGGTCGCCCCGGCGTCGTCGGAATAGACGAAATACACGCCCCGCGTTCCATCGGCTCCGGTGGCCGACAGATCTCGGCGCCAGATGCCTTCGACCAGAAATGCGATCTGGCCGTCCTGCATCGCCAGCCCGAAACTGCCGGCGTCGAAGCCGCGCAAGCTCTCGATCGAGAACCTTTCCCAAGTCTCGCCACGGTCGGCCGAACGCGCGCCGTCGAAGGAATATTCAGGGCTGCTGCCGCTGCGTTCAACGGTCAGCCAGAGCACAATCCAGTGCTCTCCCGAAGCTTTCGCGACGAACAGCGGGGAGATGTTTTTGATGCCGCTGTCGAGTACCACCGGATCTTCGAATTCTTTCGCGTCCGCTGCGCGCCGGCGCACCGCGATATGCGGTTCATCGACGCCCTCGGTCACCCAGGAGAACGCGGCAAAGGCATCGCCATCGGCGAGTCCGACCGGGTAGATCCCAGGCATCAGCCACTGCTGCTCATCTACCGTTCCATCGTCGTGCAGAAAGCCGTAGTGCAGGTTGTACTTGGAATCGGACTCGGCGCGATAGCGCTCTCCATACCACAGTGCATGGGTACCGCTGTCCCCGGGCAATAATTCGAAGCGCGCCAGGGCCTCGGTGGCACCCGAAATCTCGATCGGATCATCGAGCCCGGTGTCCATCACGAACAGGCCCTTGACCGGAACCTTGTCGCGCCACGCAATCCGCGCTTCGCTGCCCCGGGGCGCCAGCGCCAGGCCGGACGGCGCCTGTCCCTCTTCCTTCTCGTCCAACCGGTGCGCGTCGCCCTCGGGATCGACCAGCCACAGTCTGCGATCCTCGTCGTACAATGCGACCCAGTTCCGGTAGCCGTCCGCGGTGACGGTACCCCAGTGGCTATGGTTGCGCAGTACGGCATCGCTCAGCGGTGCGAACTCCGGTGCCTGTTGCGCGACCGCTACGTCGTCCGTCGGCGCGGTTTCGGTAGCGGGGTCGCTGCAGCCGGAAAGCGCAAGGCCGGCAACGAGACCGGCAACGGTCACGGTCAATGGATAGATCTTGGCAATCATAAGCAACCTGTCAGGAGGATGAATGGGGGGGGGTCGGCTTCGGCGCGCCATTCTAGCGTCAGCACCGCGGCGTCGCAAAGGGCAATCAGCGCGGCACACGAGCCAGGGCGAGAGAATCGGAGCAATCACCTACCGGCGAACGGTGCCTTACGCCCGCAGGCGCATCGCCGGTCAAGCCAAAAAAGTGGGGCCACCCGTGGGTGGCCCCGACACTGCCTAGGGTACTATACGACTACTACTTAGGCTGCCTTAGCGCACCCCCAGTGGCTCACCCGGGAAGCCGCGGCTCCGCAGCAGGAACGCGTTGTTGAACACGCCTGCGGAGGCACCGGCGAAGCTGGAGGTTCCGTCGTTGAACTCGAGCTTGATGACCGACATGCCGTGGCTGCTCGCGCTGTTAGACGCTACGCTTCCGACGCGTGCTTCAGAGTTCAACCAGCCCCAGCCACCGTCGACCAGACGGTTCGCGGACAGCTCCGTCAGCATGTCCTGCACGTCGAACGCTCCGACGCAGCGGACGTACTGCCAGCGGTTCCCGGAGATCGGGTTCTCGTCACGATCGTACATCGCGGTCTGACCGAATTCGCCCATCGTGGTGCGAACCAGCGCCGGGGCTCCGCCGAAGGTGTTGTTGCCGGAACGCATGTCGTCCACCAGCGGGGTCACGAACAGACGGGTCGTGGCCTCGTTGAACGGAAGGACCGACATCGCCCTGTTGCCAAAGCCGGCATTCGTGCCTTCGTTGAACGCGACACCGTTCATTGGCATACGGAAGTCGGCCGCTTCGTCCGGCGTACTCCAGCCGTTGCCCGCACGGTAACCCCAGGCTGCACCGCTCTGGTATTCGAACACGAACGCTTCGCCAGCCAGCGCCGCGGCGGTCTGGTCCTCTTCCTGCGGATCCGCGATGGTCTGGTTGTCGATCACCACGTAGCCGCGCAACGGCAGGGTCGCACCGTCGGCCAGCGCGTAGCTGTTGGTCGACGCCATCCAGTTGTTGTTGACCGACGGGTCGTTGAACATCACGCCCTTGACCTGATCGAGACGAGCACCGATATCGATCGTCTGGATGTCCTTCGGCGACGACGGCAGCATCACGTCGTACTCCTCGCAGGCGGCGAGGTTGTCGGTCGCGTTCGGGCCGTTCTTGTACCAGAGCCGGTAGTGCAGTTCGTCTGCTTCACCGGTATTGATCACGTTAATGATGGTCGTAACGGATTCGCTGACGACCACATAGGGGAAGAGCACATCGGCGGACTGTGCCTGCCCGGCGGTGCCCATCGCGACGGCTGCAGCCGTCGCGATGGTCAGTTTCTTAAGCTTAAGATTCATCATTCAGTTCCTCTTGACTTATTTAGTCCGTTTTCCGGAGCGGAATTGGCTCGAGGCCAATTCGATCATAGCGGATGGTTACCAGTACTGCAACCACTTTCGTTGCCATTCGCTGTGAAAAATGCAACAGCGTGGGCAAAAATGCCACAACCCATCGGCCAATGCAACCCTCGATTATCCGTATGGATCCCGCGAATTGCCGCACACAATTGTAGACCATGTGGCACTTTTGCGACAGTGAATGCACCATCCTGGAACTGTGCCGGCCATCGTGTGCCTCATTGCGCGTCTGCCGGGAGGGGCTCGAGGGCGCCTGAATCCGCCCCGATCGCCTGCCCGAACTGGCTGCGAAGCCCGCGCATCCGGGTGCGGATCTCTTCACTGACTGCGCGCAATTCGTGCTCGTCGCGGATCACGCGCGGCGTCATCATCACCAGCAGTTCAGTGCGGGTGCCGCCGCGTTGCGCGGTCCCGAACAGCGGACCCAGCCCCGGTAGCGTACTCAGCCCCGGTATGCCGGCGCGCCCGTCCGAACGGTTGTCGCGGATCAGCCCACCGAGCACGATGCTCTCGCCCGAACGCACCGCGATGCGGCTCTGGAAGTTGCGCTGCAAGAAGCTGCGCTGCCCGGTGGCCGAATCCACCGGCCCGACATCGGTGACGTCCTGGTGCACATCGAGCGTAATCAGCCCTCCTGCATTCACCGACGGCGTCACCTCGAGGATCACGCCGGTGTCACGGAACTCGATCGACGAGGTCCGGACACCGCCGTCGGTCAGCGTCTCCTGCGAGCGCACCGGCTGCTGATCGCCGACCTGAATTCGGGCCGTGTGATTGTCGAGCACCATCAGCGTCGGATTCGACAACACGTTGACCAGCGAGCGTTCGGCCAGCGCGTTGAGCACTGCCCGGATGTCGCCGAGCGGGTTGGTAACCGCGAACGAGAATCCGGGCTGCCCCGGTCCGATATCGCCATCACCACGCATGTTCAAACGCCCTTCGCCAGTGTACCGCCCCGACCGGGTAGTAAAGAACCATTCCAGCCCGTATCGCAGTTCGTCGGTCAACGTGACCTCGATGATGCTGGCCTCGATCACAACCTGCGACGGCATCCGATCCAGGCGCTGGAGGGCCGATTCGATCTTGCGGAAGTCCTTGCGCGGCGCGAGGATCAGCAGCGCGTTGTTGCGTTCATCGGCCATTATGCGCACGTCCTCGCCGAGCTTCGCGGCTGCCGTCAGCTCGCCGCCGTTTCGCGACGGGTTCGGTGCCGGTGCCGATTCCCGCCTGCTGCCCTCGGCACCATCGGCACCATCGGTCAGCCGGGTCGGAGTAAGCCCTGGCGCGACCCGGCCTTCCGTGCGCCGATCGGGCGCGGCAGTGCCGGCCCCGTACAGGCCGTTCAGCAGATCGGCCAGATGGGTCGCCGAACCGTTCTGTACCGGGTACACGTACAGGCGCGGCTCGAGGGCATTGTCGATTCCCTTGTCGAGCCGCTCGATCCAGACCCGCATCTGTTCCAGGTAGTGCGCCCGCGGGGTGACCACCAGCAGGCTGTTCAGCCGCTCGATCGGGATCACCCTGAGCGCACCGGCGAGTACGCCGTCGTCGCCAGTACTTTCGGTCAATAGCACCGACAGCGCATCGGCCACCTCGCCGGCCGCGGCCTGTTCCAGCGGAAAGATGCCGACCGACATCCCGGCAAGGTAGTCGACGTCGAAGCTGCGCACCATCTGCAGCCAGCCCTCCAGCTGATCCCGGCTGCCGGCGAGCAATAGCAGGTTCCGGGTCGTATCGACGCGCACCACCGCCCCCTCAGGGGCGACGGGATCGAGGATCCGGGCCATTTCCGCGGCACCCACGTAGGCCAGCGGCACGATGACCAGGCTGTGCCCCGGCGGCAGTGAATCGACGCGCCGCGGCACCACGCCCAGCGTCTCGACCGCACCCGGCGGGCCGATCCGGAAAATCCCCTGGCTGTCCTGCACCATCACCGCCCCGTTCACCCGTAGCAGCGAATCGAGCAGGTCGGGCAGCGCATCGCGTTCGACCGGTGAGCGGGTCTGAAGAGTCACCGAACCTTCCAGCGGCCCGTCGATGCTATAGCCGAGCTCCAACAGGTCCCCGAGGATTGCCTGCACCACCTCGGCCAGCGGTGCATCGACGAAGTTCAGCGTCACTGCGTCACCCTGAACCTCCACCGGCCGGTGGGGCGGCGGGAGCCGCACGGTCGCGTCGGTACCCGGGAACAGCCGGGGCACCGGCCGGTCTTCGGCCTCGGTCTCGCGATCCTCGTCGCTCAACGGATCGAACGTGTTCGCAACCGCCGCGGCCCGGCCCGGCACCATCAGGTCGTCCCCGAAGGGCGGCGGTGTCGACGCGCATCCGGCCACCAGCAGAACCGCCAGACTCAGGATCGTCGCCGCCCGGCGCCGCACGCGCCGAGGTGTTTCGCAAGAACTCGTCATGTCATGTCCGTCCCCGAAAAAGCGTTGCCATCATTGTCATTCGGTGCGCCGCCCTCGGGCCCGGGCAGCGGGTGAGCCGCCAGACGCGGCGCCGAGTGAGCGCCGGGACGAAGCCCCGGCGCTCGGCGGACGCCCCGGATTCGCGGCTTCGCCGCCCGGTCGCGGCAGGCGCAGTTCGCGCTCCTCACCGTCGTTGCGGCGTTCGAACCGCGCAGTATCCCGGTCGACTTGGATCAGGCGCCAGCCACCGAGCTCCTGGCCGATGGTCAGCCGCCCGACCTGGTCACCGTCAGCGTACAGAATCCCACCGTCCCTACCGCTGCCCAATACGCCCAGCACCCGGATACCCGAAAGCGCATCCCGGGCCCGGGCCTCGGGACGCGCCTGTGTCGGGCGCCGCGATTCCCAGAACGGAGGCCGAGCCAGGACCTCGCCACCTGGCGCGGCCGCAGGAATGCGGACATCGGGAAACTGCGGGGGCGCGGGCGCGAGTGCCGCGGGCGGCTCCCAGGCTACGTCGCTGGCGACGATCTGCACGACCAGCCAGCCGCCGACGACCAGGTTGCCCGCAAGCAGCAGCGGCAGCAGCGAGAGCGGTGGCAGCCGCCTCACGGCTGCAACTCCGCGACGGCCACGTCCAGGAAGATCTGTACCCGCTGCTCGGCGGTCGGTTCCGCGCGTACGTCGTCGGGGGTGATGCGCAACGACTCGATCCGGATACTCGGCCGGTGCTGCTGCAACTGTTCCAGTGCCTGCAGCAGCTGCGGCATCGTGCCCGCCCCCTGGAACGCAAGCCGCTCGGTGGTGAATCCGGAGTGCTCGCGTCGCGGCTGTTCCTGGCTGCGGTGAACGGCAACACCGACGTCCCGGAGAATCCCCTGCACCGTGCGCAGGAGATTCAGGTCGGCTTGCTCCGGTCGTCCCGGGTCTCGTGCGATGGCCAGAATCTCGGTCTCGGCCCGGTCCGCAGCAGCCGCGAGTTCCGCGCCGGCATCGCGCAGCCCCTGCAACCGGGCAATCCGCTGCTCGTGCTGATGAATCAAATCCCGATACATCTGGTGCCGCTGCTCGACCGCGGACAGCAGCAATCCGAGCAGCAGCAGCAGAACCAGCCCGGCACCCCCGACCAGGAGCCATGCCTGCCGCCGCATTCGGCTCGTGCTCATTGTACCCCTCCCGCGAGCCATTCGAACTCGATCTGGAATCGCTCGCGGCCGGTACGGGAGTCGCGCGCGATCGCGGTCGGAATGCGCACCGAGGTAAACTGCGGGACGTCCCGCAGGCCCTGCATCAACGCGGCGGTGTCGCTGGCAACGCCGCGCATCTGCACCCTGCGGCCCTGCTGGTGATAATGCTCGAGATAGGCGCTGTCCGGCAGCACATCCGTGACCTGATCCAGCAGCCGCACCGGGTCGGGTGTCTCCTGCAGCCAGGGACCCATCGCTTCCAGCCGCGCAGCGGATTCGGTCAGACGTTCCCGGTTTGCCATGGCCTCGGCCGTTTGCTGGCTCAGCTGCCGGACCAGCGTATCCGCACGATGCAGATCCGCACGCGCCTGCCAGACTGGCCAGACGACGGCGCTCGTTGCCAACGCCAGCATCGTGACCGCGAGCAAACCGACGATCCAACCGTGCCAACGCCGCCGGCGCAGTCTCGAACCCTCACCGAATCCCGGCAACGGCACACCGGGCGCCGCCCACAGTTCCATCGCCGCATTTCGCTGTCCCGATTCGACGCGCTGGTCCAGCCAGCGACGGGCCTGGCCCGCATGCACCAGGTAGAGTTCAAGGTGGCGCCAGTCGGGGTCGGGATCGTCGAGCCGTTCACGCCACGTCCAGAGCGTATCCTCGGGCGCAAAGGGGCTGATCGCGCGCACTTCCCATTGCGCCGCACGCGCCAGTTCCCGCTCGCCCCCAGGGATGCGTAGCTCGCTGCGCAGAACCATCTCCGGGTCGAGCAGCAAGGCGCGGTGGCGGGCACGCCCGCCGCCGACCCAGGGCACGAACCTGCCGCGTTCGTCGAACCGCCAGACCTGTCGCTGATGAT
Source organism: Thioalkalivibrio paradoxus ARh 1 (assembly GCF_000227685.2). Taxonomy (GTDB): domain Bacteria; phylum Pseudomonadota; class Gammaproteobacteria; order Ectothiorhodospirales; family Ectothiorhodospiraceae; genus Thioalkalivibrio; species Thioalkalivibrio paradoxus. The sequence continues at coordinate 2,181,663 of NZ_CP007029.1, forward strand.
CCTCGACCCGCACGGCGGGCCCGGCCGAGAGCAGTCCCCAACGGACGAGATCGTGTCGGACCAACTGCCAGGCCCGGCGCCATGAGGCCCATAGCGCGCCCCCGCTGCTTCGCACGATCTGCTTCAATCCGTCTGTTCTCCGATCGGCTGCGAACGTAGCCCCTCGGTGCGCAGGATCGACACACCGAGGGCATTACCTGCGTGGGAATCCAACCGCACCCAGCGCGAGAGGCGCCAGGCCCGACCCTGCCACGCCACACGGGCGTCGATGCGGAACGTCCCGCTGCCGGACAGTGCCAGAAAGGGTAGCCCATCGAGCGGCGCGTCGAGGCGGGCCCGGGGCTCGAGCATGTCGCGATCCTGCGCCATGACCGCATCGACGAGTGCGGCGTCTGCGCCGGTGACAACGGCGAGCACGTCGCGCGTCGCCGCGTAGGGGTTCACCCGCGCACTATCCGCATAAACCGTTATTAACAGTCGAATATTATCATATAGGTCACGATCCACTCCAGGCACCAGCGCCAGCTCCTCTGGGACCCGGAACGGTTTGCGCTGCTCGGCACCGCGTTCACCCGGAGCCCGCCGGCCGCCTTCCCGCCATCGCGCGACTGCCCCAGCAAGACGTTCGGCCCGATCCGTATCCAGACCGGCGCCATAATGAAACATCTGCGCCAGTAGGTCGACCGGGGCCCCATTGACGCTGATGAAGCCTGTCGCCGGGTGAAGATCCACCTGCAGTGCCACGCCCTGCAGCTCGAAGACATAGCGGTTGCTCTGATTGACGGCACCAAACCCCGCGGCGCGCGCCATGCCCACGACGAGTCCCGCCTCGAGCAGCGCCCGCGCCTCGGTTTCCGCCCGATAGTACTGGGTGAGCTGGGTCTGGAGGCGGCTGGTCTGTGACAGGCCGAGTACCAGCACGCTGAGGGCTGCCACCACCCACAGCACGATGACCAGTGCCAGCCCCTTGGATCCGCCGGCGCGCTTCATTCCGCCCCCCCGGTCATTCGGGGTGCCCGTTCGGACGCAGGATCTGCTCCGGCCACCAGCGGCCACCCGCCTTCACCCGAACACGGATCGCCGCCGGCATTCGCGCGGGGTCGGCCCAGGATTCCAGCCAGGTGGCTCCCCCCGGTTCGCGGTACGCGACCTCGAACACCTCGACCTTCGGCTGCAACACGTGCCGTTCACAGTCCTGCGGCAGCGATGCGACGACCGCGCCCGCCGGCAGCGGCGCGTAGCACAGCGTCAACGGGTGCTGATCGCCGGTCGCGGCCCGCCGGTCCAGCTCGAGCCGAAGCCAGAACAGGCCATGGGGCGCGTGACGCGCCGGAAGCGCTCCCGACCAGGCCAACCGCTCCGCTTCGCCGGTGAACGCCGGGCGGACATCGCGCCCCTGTCCGACCGCGATCGGCCGATGCAGGTCGAACGCTCGCGCGAGGAAGTCCTGGACCACCCGCATGTCGTCCATCTCCCGGCTGCGCTCGTCGACCGCATCGGCGCTGGTGGCCAGCGTACGCATTCCTCCGACCAGGCCAACCATGATCAGGGCAAACAGCGTGACCGCAACCAGGACCTCGACCAGCGTGAACCCCTGCCTGCGCGCCCGGCGAATCGTCATTCCCGACCTTCCGGGCGCACGCTGTGCAGGTCCACGCTGCGTTCGCGAAAACCGGAACGCCAGCGCACCGTGACATCGACGCGGTGCAGCGGCACCGGTGACTCGAGCGCATCGCCGAAGGCCTCGAGCGGCGCCGAACGAATCTCCCACGCGAATCCATCCTCGGTTTCGCCGGCGGCGGACAGCCCTCCCCGGGGCAACTCGTCGCGCGCTCCCAGAAGCGATGTCGCCAACGCCAGCGCATACGTGTAGGCCTCAGCCTCGCCCACGCGTTGTAATGCACTGCCCGCCGACTGATAGAGCACGAGCAGCGCCATCGCCGCGATGGTGAACGCCACCACTGCTTCGAGCAACGAGAATCCGTGCTGGCGCCGTCGGCCGCGAGCAACCGCGGGGCATCTCCGGCCACTCGCCGGCGGACACCGCTGCTCAGACACGGCCCGCACTTCCCTCGACGCGCACCCGCCCGGTCAGCCAATCGAGCGTGACCGTTGCCTGCCGCCCCCCCGAACGCCGTAGTGTCATCGTGCCGCCGGTCGCACTGCCGTCGGGATAGAAACGGAAACGTGCAATCCCGTCCTCGGCGAACTCGCCGGCGACCGTCACATCGAGCCCGATCTCCGAGGCGATGCGCAGGGTCTCGGCGCGCCCCTCGATGCGCACCTCGCGGCGCTCCAGATCGACCGAGACCGTGACCGCCTCACCCTGCCGGATCGCCAGCGAACGCGCGTGGTGCAGCATGCGATAGCTGCCACCCACTGCCTCGCGGTAATCCATCGCCGGCTTCAGGAAGTACACGGCCGCAGGCGTCAGCGCGGCCAAGGCAGCCAGCACCGCGAGCGCCACCAGCAGCTCGACCAGAGTGAAGCCGCGAACGGTCTGAAGCCCTGGGGCTCGAGGCAGAGGAATGGGCAGACGCCTTATTGCCAACTTCCGACCACGGCGTTTTCCCCGGAACCGCCTGGCTGGCCATCGGCTCCGAGGCTGTAGATGTCGATATCGCCGTGCTCGCCGGGGTTGCGGTAGAGATAGTCGTTGCCCCAGGGATCCTGCGGCACCTGGCGCCGGCGCAGGTAGGGACCGTTCCAGCTCTGCACTCCAGCCGGCTCGACGACCAACGCCGGCAGCCCCTCTGCATTGCTCGGGAAGCGGCCGACGTCCAGCTTGAACATCTCGACCGCCTGGACCAGATCCTCGATCTGGATCCGCGCCGTTTTCGACTTGGCGCCGCCCAGCTGGTTCAGAACCTGTGGGCCGACCAAACCGGCCAGCAATACGAGAATCGCAAGCACGACCAGGAGCTCCACCAGAGTGAAGCCACGTCTGCCGCGCCTGCGCAGTGTTGTTTCTGTCGACATGAATAGTCCTCGGTGGCGCCCGACCTCAGAGCGCCAGATCGTTCACTGAAAGAATGCCCAGCAGGATCGAGACGATGATCCCGGCGATCAATGCGCCCAGGATGATGATCAGCGCGGGTTCGAGCAGCGTCAGCGAACGCTTGATCCCGGCCTGGACTTCGGCATCGTACACCCGCGAGAGTTCATGCAGCATTTCGTCGAGGCGCCCGCTCTCCTCGCCCACCTGGATCATCTGGACCGCAAGATCCGGGAACACCCCGGTTTGGCCAAGCGCTGGCGCCACCCGGCTGCCCTGCTTGATCGCTGGCACCGATTCCGAAACCGCGTCGCGCAAGACCCGGTTGCCCACGGTGCCCGCGGCAATACGCATCGCCTCGAGCAGCGCGACGCCGTTCGCCAGCAGCGTCCCCAGCGTGGTCGCGAATCGGGTCACCTCGAAGCGCCGGACGAGTTCTCCGGCCAGCGGAAGCCGCAGCGCCCAGGTGTGGACGCGGAGCTGCCCCCGCTCGCTGCGAGCAAAGGCCTGGCCGGCCAGCAGCGTGACGATGAACAGCAGCACCATCACCCACCAGCCCTGGGAGGCCAATTCCCCCATCCCCAGCACCACCTGGGTCGGCCAGGGCAGACCCTCGCCCACGTCGGCGAACATGGCCTCGAACTGCGGGACGACAAATGCCAGCATCAGCCCGAGCGACAACAGCGCCACCACGACCAGAATGGTCGGATACACCAGGGCCGAAACGACCGCCTCGCGCAGGGCCCGGGTGCGGTCCAGCGATTCCATGAGCCGCTCCAGAACTCGGGCCAGATCACCGCCGGCCTCACCGGACCGCACCATATTAATATAGAACTCGCCGAAGTGACTTGCATGCGGACGCAGTGCCTGGCTGAGGCCCTTGCCGCTCTTCACCGAGCGCAGCAGATCCTCCATCAGTTCGACCATGCCTGCGTGCCGGCTCATCCGGATACTCAACTTCAGCGCACGGTCCAGCGGCAGCCCGGCGCGCAGCAAGACACTCATCTCCCGGGTGAAATGCAGGATGTCCGACGGGCGTATCGCGCGGCGGCGCCGGCGCTTGCCGGCCGATTGCCGGGTGGCGCCGCTATCGGCGCGACCACCGCCGACATCGACCGCCAGAATCGTCAAGCCACGCTGTTTCAGCTGCCGTGCAGCGCTTTCGGGGGCATCGGCGGTCACCGTGCCGGTCTCGATACTGCCGTCGCTGCGGGCAGCGCGATAGTGGAAATCAGGCATCCAGCTGCTGATCCTGCGTCACCCGCAGAACCTCCGCCACGGAGGTAAGGCCCAGCGCCGCCTTGCGCAGCCCGTCCTCGTGAAGCGTGCGCATGCCGGCCTGGCGGGCGGTTGCGTGCAGCGTGGTCGCATCGGCCCCGTCGAGCACGGCGCGGTGCATCGCCTCGTCCATCACGAACAGCTCGTGCACGCCCAGACGCCCACGGTATCCCGTATGCCCGCAGCGCTCACAGCCGACCGGTTCGAACACCGTCACGGGTTGCCCTGGCTCGACCACCTCGGGTAGGCGTAGATCTGCCAGCACCCCGGATTCCAGTGCCTGCGGGGCCTTGCAGTCCGGGCACAGCGCGCGCACCAGCCGTTGCGACAGCACGCCGTTCACGCTGGAAGTGATCAGATAGCGCTCCACCCCCATATCCTCGAGGCGAACGATCGCACCGGCAGCGGTGTTCGTATGCAGCGTCGACAGCACCAGGTGCCCGGTCAACGCCGACTGCACCGCGATCTGGGCAGTTTCCCGGTCGCGCATCTCGCCGATCATGATGATGTCCGGATCCTGCCGCAGGATCGCACGCAGGCTGCGGGCGAAGGTGAGCCCGATGTCGGCATGCACGTGAATCTGGTTGATCCCCTCGAGCTGGTACTCGACCGGATCCTCGACCGTCACGATCTTGCGCGTGCGAGAATCGAGCTCCCCCAGCGAGGCATAAAGCGTCGTCGTCTTGCCGGAACCGGTGGGGCCGGTGACCAGCAGGATTCCATGCGGTCGCTGTAGCAGCCCCTGGTAGCGGCGTAGCGTCGCCGGTGCAAAACCCATGTCGTCGAGGCCGTAGCGGACGCTCTGGCGGTCGAGCACGCGCATCACCACGCTCTCGCCATGGATCGTGGGCAGGCTCGATACCCGGAGGTCGAGCTCGTGCCCCTTCAGGCGAATCATGATGCGCCCATCCTGCGGCAGTCTCCGTTCGGCGATGTTCATCCGCGCCAGCAGCTTCACCCGCGAGGTGACCGCCGGGGCCAGACCGGAGGGCACCGACTGACCGGACAGCAACACGCCATCGACCCGGAAACGAAGCTGCAGGTCACCCGCGGTCGGCTCGAGGTGGATATCGGAAGCGCCCCGCTCGACCGCTTCCGCAATCATTCCGTTCACCAGGCGAATCACCGGGGCCTCGCTCGCCAGATCGCGCAGGTGTTCCACGAACTCCCCGTCCAGCACCTCCCCGGGCACGGCCTCGTCGGCCTCCGGCTGGTCCGACTCGTCGTCGCTGTAGAGCCGCTCCAGCGCTGCGTCGATATCGGTGTCGAGGCCCAGTACCGGCGCGACCGGGTACCCGGTCGCGAGACGCAGCGCCTTCAGCGCGTACTCGTTGTCCGGCTCGCTGGTGATGACCTTCAGCTGTCCATCGTCGATCTCCCAGGGGAGCAACCGATGGTTCACCAGAAACTCGACCGATACCGAGTCGAGCGCGAGCGGAACCTCCGGGTAATGCTCGGCCTCCACGAACGCAAAGCCGCGCAGTGCCACCAGCGCCTGCGCGACGTCGTGTTCGGAAACCAGGCCCAGCTTGACCAGCACGCGCCCGAGCAGCCCGCCCATCTCCTGCTGGGCCGCGAGCGCGCGCTCGAGATCGCGCGCCGACAGCTTGTTCGCCTGTACGAGGTGCTCCCCCAAACGCAGCGGAGCATCATGCGGGCCGGCGGATATCGGTTGAGTTTCGGGCATTGCAGACACGCTTGCGGCGGCGCCCGCTACCGGGCGCAGGGATCAATTGAAAGCGGCTGCACGGAATTGCGAAATGGCCCGGGCGGGCACGAAAGCCGCGATTTCGGCGATACCCACGGCCCGCGTCGTTGCGCCTGGATCGGACCGCTCTGGGGTATCGTTTGGGCTGAATTCTAACCGGAACTGCCCGCTCGCGACAATGGGGCCGCCGCGAGCGGGCGCCCCGCGGGCAGAATTCACGCTTCATTGCATCCGGCTGGTATCCTTCCGGTTTTTTTTACGCTTGCGGATCGCAGCGGAGCGAGTGCTACATGACGCGCACCATCCTCGTGACGGGGGGCGCCGGCTTCATCGGGTCGGCCGTCGTCCGCCACTGCATTGCCAATACGGCAGACCGCGTGGTCAACGTCGACTGCCTGACCTACGCCGGCAATCTGGAGTCCCTGGGTCCGGCGGCGGACTCCCCGCGCCACCTGCTGGAGCGGGTCGACATCCGCAACGCGTCCGAGATCGCGCGCGTGTTCCGCGACCATCAGCCGGATGCGGTGATGCATCTCGCCGCCGAATCCCATGTGGACCGATCCATCACCGGACCCGCCGCGTTCATCGACACCAACGTACTCGGCAGCTATACCCTGCTCGACGCGGCGCGCACGTACTGGGCGGGACTGCCGACAGAACGCCGCGACGCGTTCCGATTCCTGCACGTCTCCACCGACGAGGTCTATGGCTCGCTGGGCGCGACCGGAGCGTTTCGCGAGGATACCGCGTACCAGCCCAATTCGCCGTATTCCGCAAGCAAGGCCGCCTCGGACCATCTGGCGCGCGCCTGGCACCATACCTACGGGCTTCCAGTGGTGACCAGCAACTGCTCGAACAACTACGGCCCTTTCCAGTTTCCGGAAAAACTGATCCCGCACATGATCCTGAACGCACTCGACGGCCGCCCGCTGCCGGTCTATGGCGACGGCTCGAACGTGCGCGACTGGCTCTACGTGGACGATCACGTCCGGGCGCTGTTCTCGATTCTGGATCGCGGACGCCCGGGCGAAACCTACAACGTCGGCGGGAACAGCGAACGGCGCAATCTCGAGGTGGTCGAAACGCTTTGCGGGCTGCTCGACGAACTCTGCCCGGAGAACCTGTCCCGGCACCGTGCAGGGCTGTCGAGCCACCGCGAACTGATCCAGTTCGTCACCGATCGCCCGGGACACGACCAGCGCTACGCAATCGACGCCGGCAAGATCCGCTCGGAACTCGGCTGGCAACCGCTCGAGACCTTCGAATCCGGGTTGCACCGCACGCTGCGCTGGTATCTGGATAACGACGCCTGGTGGCGCCGGGTGCTGTCCGGGGCCTACCGGCTGGAACGTATCGGCGTGGTTTGACCGCGACCACGGCGCAAGAGGCACCACAGGAAACCACCGATGGCCCGATCCCCTTTTCATGCCGATCCGCCCGCCCGCAAAGGCATCATTCTCGCGGGTGGCTCGGGAACCCGGCTGTACCCGGTAACCCGCGCGGTCTCGAAACAGCTGCTGCCGGTGTTCGACAAGCCGATGGTCTACTACCCGCTGACCACGCTGATGCTCGCCGGCATCCGCGACCTGCTGCTGATCTCGACGCCCGGCGACACGCCGCGCTTCGAACAGCTGTTGGGCGACGGCAGCCAGTGGGGCATCTCGCTCCGCTATGCGGTCCAGCCCGAGCCGGGCGGAATCGCGCAGGCGTTCCTGATTGCACGGGATTTCATCGGGGATGCACCCTGTGCCCTGGTGCTCGGCGACAATATCTTCTACGGTCACCAGCTGACGCGCGAGCTGCTGCAGGCGGGGCAGAACACGGACGGCGGCTGCATCTTTGCCTATCCGGTACAGGATCCGGAACGCTACGGCGTGGTGACCTTCGACGCGCAGGGCCGGGCCGTGGATCTGGAGGAAAAGCCGGCGCGGCCGCGTTCGCGCTATGCGGTCACCGGGCTGTATTTCTACGACGCACAGGTCGCGGAGGTCGCCGCTGGTCTCCGGCCGTCGGCGCGCGGGGAACTCGAGATCACCGACGTGAACCGCTGGTACCTCGAGCGCGGTTTGCTCCGCGTGCAGATCCTCGGGCGCGGGATGGCCTGGCTGGACACCGGCACGCACGAATCGCTGCTGGAGGCGTCGACCTACATCGAAACCATCGAGAAGCGCCAGGGGCTGAAGGTCGCCTGTCCCGAGGAGATCGCGTATCGCAAGGGTTACATCGACGCCGAGGCATTGCGCCGTCTGGCCGAGCCGCTGGCGAAGAACGGCTACGGGCAATACCTGCTGGGCCTCCTCGACGAACCGGTGTTCGCATGAAGGTGCTCGAGACGGCGCTGCCGGGCGTGTTGCTGCTGGAACCGCAAGTCTTCGGTGACGAACGCGGGTTCTTCATGGAAACCTACCACGCCGAACGCTACGCTGCCGCCGGCATCGAACGCGCATTCGTGCAGGACAATGTCTCCCGATCGGGACACGGGATCCTGCGGGGCCTGCACCTGCAGCACCCCCATGCCCAGGGCAAGCTGGTGTATGTGCTCGAAGGCGAGGTGTTCGACGTCGCGGTCGACGCGCGCGTTGGCTCTCCCACCTTCGGCCACTGGGTCGGCGCGTTGCTGTCCGCCACCAACAAGCGCCAACTCTGGGTTCCGGAGGGTTTCGCACACGGCTTCTGCGTGACCAGCGAACACGCGCTGTTCTGCTACAAATGCACCGACCTTTACCATCCGGAGACCGAACTGAGCATCCGCTGGGACGATCCGGCGCTCGGGATCGACTGGCCGGTCCGACAGCCCCGGCTGTCGCAGAAGGATGCACAGGCCCGGTGCCTGGATGCGATCGAGCCGCAACGCCTTCCGGTGTTCTCAGTGAGTTCCCGATGAGCGGCGTATGCGGATCCTGATCACCGGCGCTGGCGGGCAACTGGGCCGGGAACTGCAGCGGCTGACCGCAGAACGCTACGAAGCCCTCGCCCTGGACCGTTCGGCGCTGGACATCACCGATGCGGCCAAAGTGACGGCCGCGGTCGAGGCGTTTCGGCCCGACTGGATCGTCAATGCGGCTGCCTACACCGCGGTCGATCGGGCGGAAACCGAGCCGGACCGTGCGTTCGCGATCAACCGGGACGGATCCGCGCAGCTCGCACGGGCCGCGCGCATGCTCGGCGCGCATATGGTGCAGGTCTCCACCGACTACGTATTCGATGGCCGTCTCGCGCGACCCTACCGGCCGGACGACGCCACCGCTCCGCTGAACGTCTATGGCCGCAGCAAGCTCGCCGGAGAACAGGCGGTGCACGACACACTGGGCGACTCGGCACTGATCCTGAGAACCTCGTGGGTCTATGCCGCGCACGGTGGGAACTTCCTGCTGACCATGCTGCGCCTGATGCGTGAGCGCAGCGAACTCCGCGTCGTCGAGGATCAGGTCGGCACGCCGACCCACGCCGCGAGTCTGGCCAGTGCAATCCTGGCGGCGATCGAGGCGGGTGCATCGGGCGTGCACCACTGGAGCGATGCCGGCGTCGCAAGCTGGTACGATTTCGCGGTAGCCATCCAGGAAGAGGCACAGCTGTCGGGTTTCGATGTCGCCGGCTGCCGCGTCGTGCCGATTCCGGCCCGAGAGTACCCGACGCCTGCGGTACGCCCGCCGTGTTCGCTGCTCGACAAGGGGTCGCTGAGAGCGCTGATCGGCCAACCCGGGCGCCCGTGGCGTCAGGAGCTGCGTGCTGCACTGCGCGCGCTCGGCGCTCGGTCCTGACAGCCTGCCGGCTGGCATCTCTGGCGGCACCGCAACCGCACGTGCGCTCGGAGCCCGCCCGGCGGTGCAGGTTCCGCCACTACCCGTCGAAGCCGTCCAGCGACACTACCTGCACCGCGTTGCCCAGGCGTTCGCGGGCGATGTCGACCAGGTGCCGGTGGTGGGTGAAGAACAGCACTTGCGTGCGCCGCGCCAGCTGGGCCAGCACTTCCAGCCCGGCACCGGCGCGCGCGTCGTCGAAGTTGATGAACAAATCGTCCGCGACGAACGGCAATGCCGGCGCCGTCTCGAGATAATCCTCGACCGACGCGACCCGCAGCGCCAGGTAGAGCTGGTCCGCGGTGCCGGTGCTCAGTCCGAGCACCGGCACCGCCCGCCCCCCGTCGCGCAGGCCGGTCAGTTGCGGGCGGTCCTGGTCATCGTAGTCGACCCGCAGCGCCTGAAACGTGCCGAGCGTCAGCAGCCAAAAGAGTTCGCCTGCGCGCCGGAGCAACGGCCCCTGCTTTTGCCGCCGATACCGGTCGATGGCCCAGCGCAGCAACGTGGCCGCTGTGCGCGCCCGCACATACTGCTCGGCCGCGTCGCGCATTTCCGCCAGCGCTTCCTGGCGCTCGCTCGCGGCACGCGCAGCCGCGTCGCCGCCGCCCAGCGCCTCGAAGGCCTCGCGCGCCTCCGAACGCCGTTCGGCGCTGGCCGCCAGGCGCTGCCGCAGCTCCGCCAGCTGTTCGTGCAGCGTTTCTTCCTGTGCCGCCAGGCGGTCGAGGTCGACATCCGCGCATTCCTGCGCCAGCGCTGCCGGCGATAGCCCGTCACCCTCGCGTTCCAGCGACGCGACCACGCGGTCGCGTTCGCCGTTCAGCCGGCGCCACTGATCGGACCGCCGGATCGCCTCGCGCAGTTCGTCGATGCGCTCGACCCGCGCGGCCTGCAGCAGGTGCCCGATGGACTCGCGTGCGGCGTGGCGTTCCCGTTCGCGTGCGGCGAGCGCCTCCTCCAGCCGCCGGATCTCGTTGTGCTGCTCCCGTCGGCGCTCATGCGCGGCACGGGCGGCATCGAGGCGCTGCTTCAGTACTCGCACCGCGTCGCCGGCGGGCCGGGCCGCGAGATCCGGGGCGACCCGGGGCAGCAGGGCTGCCGCGGCCCGCTCGAACTCGGCGGCATCGGCGCGGATCCGGTCGATGCGGTCGCGCCGCAGCCCGGCCATCTGCTGGGCCAGCTCGCGCATTTCCTCGAAGCCGGCGAGTTGCCGGTCGGCTTCCTCGACCTCGGCGCCGGGATTCAGACCCAGCTCGGTAATCGCGCTGTCCCAGCGCTGCCGCCAGTCCTGCCACGCTGCATCCGCGCTGCCATGCTGCGCCGTCCGGCGCAGCCGCTCCCTTTCCGCGTCGGCGCGCGCCTGCTGCAGCGACTGGCGCTCGCGCGCGGCCTCCTGCAGGCGTGCCAGACGCTCGGACGCGCGTTCCAGCAGCACGGCCACGGGTTCCGACTCGAGTTCGCTCCCCGCACCGCCGACGTCCGCCATGGCCTCCAGCAGGCGTTTCCGGGCCGCCTGTTCGCCCTCCCGTTCCGATTCGAGCCGGGCCTGCGCTGCGTCCTGCGCCTGCAGGGCGTCGAGCAGCCCGCGCCGGGTTTCCATCCAGTCCAGCATCGTGTCGGGATCGAGCGGCGCGAACGGGGCCGCGTCCCACATTTGCGCCCATTCCGCCCGTTGCGCGGCCTGCTGTTCCAGCAGGCGGTCCTGCTGGCCGCGCAGCTCCGCGTCGACCGCCTCGCTGGCCCGGATCCGGAGCGCCTGTTCGTCCAGCCGACCGAGCATTTCGGCCTGCTCGAAGCGCCGGTCGGCCACCGCGTCGGCCTCGTGCAGCGCGGGTTCGAACGCAGCGAGCGGATCGGCTCCGGACCGGTCCATCCATTCCCGGTCCTCGGGGCAGACCGCGCCGGTTCCGAGATGCCGCGCCTTGACCAGGCGCCACAGCCGGTCGCGGTGCTCCCGCACCGCCTGCAGCTGGTCGCGGGTAATCACCTCGCCAGCGGTCAACGCTTCCTTGTACTGCTGCCGTGCCCGCGTCAGCTCGATGCCGGCCGCATCGCGCTCGCGGCTCAGGTCAGCCAGCCGCTGGTCCAGTTCGCGCATCCGGTCCCGTTGCGCCTGAATCGCCGCCAGCGGGGGCGCCGGCACTTCCGGAAGCCCTGCGATCGGGGACACCGGCGGATGCAACGCCAACGCGAGTTGCTCGACCCGTGTCGCAGCGTCGTGCGCGGCGGCCTGTGCGGCCTGCAACCGAACCCCCGGATCGCCGAGTTCGCGCACTGCACGAACGACCGCGGCGAGCCGCTCGCGGTCCGGTACCGGAGGGATCGCGGCCAGCTGCCGGTCGAGGTGTTCGCACTGCGCCTGGCTGTCGCGCAGCGCCGCATCGGCCGCCGCGAGCGCGGCGGCAAGCCCGCCACGCTGCTGCCCCAGCACACGGACCGCCGCGAGTGCGGCGCGGGAGGGAATCGCCGCGACGATCGCATCCGTTTCCGTTGCCTGAACGCCAAGCTCGGCCGCGAGCCGTATCAGCGCCTGCCCGGCGGCGTCGAGTTCGGCCTCGCGCTTGGGCAGATCGCGCTGCCCGCGGGCGACCTCGATGCCCCAGACCTGCAGACGCTCGACTTCGTCTTCGGCCGCGAGGAGCCGGTGATCGCATGGGATCCCCGCGAGTTGCTCGCGCGCCTGCCGCAACTGGTCGGCAAGGATCTCGATGCGAATGCCGGCATCGGCCTCGACGCGTTCGGCGTCGGCCAGCTGCTCGCCGGCGTCTTCGGGCAACTCGATCACGGGGCCCAGTTCCGCGATGCGCGATTCGAGTTCGGACCGTTGCCGGACCTCCCGGTAGACGCGCCGGATCCGCGCCACCCGGCGCGCCTCGGCCGAGCGGCGCTCGAGTTCGTCGGCGACGTCGGCGTAGGCCTGGTTCGCCGCGTCGAGCCTATCCCGGTAGTTCTGCCACTGGCTCGCGGTCAGCGTGTGTTCGCGCAGTTCGCGGTCGGCCTGCTCGAGCCGATCGGCCGCCTGGGTGTACCGGCGGCGCGCCGCGCGGCGCGGACCCCAGATCGCGTCCGCCTCGCGCTCCAGCGCCGCGAGCCGCTGGCGAAGCCCGCCGATGCCGGCGCCTGCCGAGAACAGCACCTGTCCGATTTCGTCCCTGGCCTCCAGGATCTCGCGCCCGCCCTGCTGCAATCGTGGATGGTCCAGCGAGAACATCCGCTCGAAGAACGCGCGGTCGGCACCCGAGAGAAAAGGGGCCAAAGCCGACTCGCCCTCGGGAAGGGCCACCTCGTCGGTGTCCAGCAGCGTTTCCCGGTTGCCTTTGCGGCGCAGGATCTCGAGCGAGGCCCCGTCGTGCTCGAGCCGCGCGCCGACCCGCATATCGCGGTATTCGTGCAGAAAGCCGAAGCGACTCTGCATCGGGATCCCGAACAGCAAATCCTCGATCGCCGCCAGCGCGGTCGACTTTCCGGCCTCGTTGGGCCCGAACACGATGTGGAAGTCCGGGCCGTTCTGCGGCAGCGGGATCGACCGTCCGGTGAAGTGTCCGTAGCGCAGCAGGTCCAGCCGGGCGAGTCGCACGATGCTCAGTCCTCCTCGCCCTCGCCGGCCAGGCGCTGCGAGAGCCAGGGCACGACGGTCATCGCCAGCGCCGCGGGATCCTCCGCGAGGGCGGTCGTCAGGATCGAATCGGATTCCAACTCCGCCCGCAGTTCGTAGGGCAGACGGCGCAGCATCGCCCCCGGATCCTCGGCCAGCCGCGCCAGCAATTCCGGGTCCGTGGCCGCCTCCTGCCAGAGCGCTTCGAGTTCGCCGGCGGGCTCGGTGCGCTCGGCTCCGGTCGCCGTGGTCGCCACCACGACCTTTTCCACCCAGGCCGCGTCGGTGCCGAGCCCGACTGCCGCCGCCCGCGCCTCCGCGAGCAAGCGGTCGCCCGACACCTGCAGCTCGCCGTGGATCGGCGTCGATCCCTGGCATTCGACCCGGCACGCGAGCAGGCGCCCCTGCCCCTCGGCCGCCACGGCATCGGCGATCGCCGCCTGCAGCCGTTCGACCGCCTCGCCCAGGCTGCCGGCGCCGGTCAGATCCGCTTGAACCCGGCTCCAGCGCACGACGTCGACGGCCAGCGGCGCCACGTCCACCGCCGTGCCCGCTTCCACGGTGACCAATACGGCCCCCTTGTCGCCGGCCTCGCGGATATGGCGCCCCTGCAGGTTGCCCGGAAACACCACCGGAGGCTGCGGGTGCAGGATCTGAAACTGGTGCACGTGTCCCAGTGCCCAGTAGTCGTAGCCCTTCGCGAGCAGATCGCCCAGCGCGCAGGGCGCATAGTTCTCGTGCCCGCCGAGCCCGCCGAGACCGGTATGCAGCACGCCGATATTGAAATCATGCGGGATCGGATCCGGATAGGCGGGCACCAGATTCTCGCGCAGTTCCCGCTGTGCAAAGCTCTGGCCATGGAGCGCGACCCCGCAAGCGTCCAGCCGGAAAGTCTCGGGCCTGCGCGCACCGAACACCCGGACGTTGTCCGGCAACGTCAGCCTGCGCGTCAACTGGCTCTCGGCGTCGTGGTTGCCGTGCAGCAGGAACACCGGGATGCCGGCCTCGTTCAAGCGCCCCATCTGCGCCGCGAAGAACAGCCCGGTACGGTAGTCGCGCCAGTCGCCGTCGTAGAGATCGCCGGCGATCACCACGAAGTCGACCTGCCGGTCGATCGCGTCCCCGACGAGCTGGACGAACGCCTCGCGGGTCGCGGTGCGGATACGTTCTGCCGCACTGCCCTCCTGCCCGCTCAGCCCGCGCAGCGGACTGTCCAGATGGATGTCCGCTGCGTGCAGGAAACGAAACGATCCCAAGCCCTGCCCTCCCTGGTCCCGAATCCACTCGCCCGGCGAAGCTGGCGTTGCCGCGGCCGACGATCCCGGAAGGCTAGCACAGCGGTGGACCGCGACTCGAGATTGCGACGGGTCAGCGGCCCGTGGCTGCGTTCGATCGATTCGGCGGCTCGGCAGGCGCGGCATCGTGCAGCTCGAGATCGACCATCAGTTCGTTGGCCAGGGCCTCGAGATCGTCCTGCAGCGCATGCAGGTCGGCCGAAGCGGGAACGGCAAGATCCGCTTCGGCGCGGAACACGGGTTCGCCCGACATCGGCGCGGGCTCGCATCCGGTTTCCAGTCCATCGATGGAAATCCCGTAGCGCAGCAGCACGCCCGAGATGTCCCGTACGATCCCCGGGTGATCGTGGCCCGTCAGACTCAGTTGCACACGCCGTATCGACGGCTCGATCGACGGCTCCACAACTTCGCGGCCGTGCTCGATCGTCAGGTGCAGGCCCTCGGCTTCGAGCCCGCGTAGCGCCGCCTCCAGTGGCAGAACAGCGTCGGAATCGACTTCCAGCCGCACGATTCCGGCGAACTGGCCCGCGAGCTGGGCCATGCGGCTTTCCATCCAGTTCGCGCCCGCACCCTCCGCGCAGGCGGCAACGGCGCTGACCAGCCCGGGGCGATCCGGCCCGATCAATGTCACGATCAACGACCTGTTCACGACTGCCCCCTTTTCCGGCCCAACGATCCTCGAACGCACTATGGTACGTCAGGATGGCCGGCTCTGCGTGCAGCGTGCAGCCCGCTCACGCTGCAGCCGCGTTGCGGCCCGACGAGCGAAACACCGAATCGCTCGCAAGAACGCATGCCGGGAAAAAGTCACGCCGATGAATGCCCGACCGACTATCCACTTCCTGGGATGGCGAGCAGCTTCACGAAGGTTGGCTTGAACGCAAACCGCCGCGCGCGTCTTGGCGCATGGTAGACCCGATGGCTTGCAACACAATCCACCGGGTCTACGGCTGCCGTGGTCGAGTGGCGGACGCGCGCTGACCGTCAACGACGCAACTCGTCGTCCCGGTAATGCATGTCGAGCCAGCAACGGGGCAGCGCCTCCCCGGATGGAAAGATCATCGTGGCCTTCGCGAAGGGTTCAGGATCCGGAAGATCCTCGCCCCAGTTGTAGCGGCCCTCGAAGTGCGTCTCCGACGGATCGAACAGCGCCGCGGTGTCCAGCACCTCCACCAGGTGGCCGTTACTGCTGTCCTTGAGAAACATGCGTGGCCTCCTCTTCGGGGTGTCCACCGAGTATGGACCCGGGGTCCGGGATTGCAAGCGGGGATCCGGACCTGGGCGCGCGAGTTCTCGAAGGCTACAACCCGACCGGGTGATCGGCGAGAATGTGGGCTGGGCGATACCGGGAGCGCCGACGATGAACTCTGGGCTGAAAAGAGCGGCCATCCTGTGGCTCGCGGCCGCATGGGGACTGGCCTCGACTGCGCTGGCCGCGCCGGTGGACGAGGAAGGCGTCAATGGCCTCTACCGGGCACTCGACACTGCGGTGGCCCGCTATCAGGCGGGAGTCGACGCGATTCGCATCGGACAGCCGGCCGCTGGCCGGGCCGGCATCGAGCGCGCCATCTCGGATCTGGCTGCCGCAGGCGCGCTGTGTGCCGAGACCTCGGGCTGCGAAGTGCAGCGCTTCATGGCCGCCTATCACAACCTGCTGACGCTGCGCAGCGATGTACTCGCGGGAGCGGCCGAGGAGTACGTGGAAATCCAACCCGAGCCCGACCCGGAACCCCCACAGGTCGTGCTGCAACCGGACGCTGCGGGCACTCCGGCTCCATTCGACGGCCGGGACCTGGCGGAACTCATCGACCTGAACAGCCTGGTCCGGGCCGCATTGCACGACTGGCTGACCTGGATGCGGCCGTCGCTGATCGACGCCTACGAGCATTACCTGTACCTGCGTCCGCTGATGTGGCCGACCTACGAGGCAGCCGGGCTGCCGGAGGCATTGCTGTTCGGCATCCTCGCAAAGGAATCGGGTGGGCGCGTGCATTCCGTGTCCCGGGCCGGGGCCGCCGGCCCGCTGCAGTTCATGGCGCACACCGGACGGCGCTTCGGGCTCCGCCCCGACGATGGCTTTGATATGCGCTTCGATCCGACGGCAGCCACGCGTGCCAACGTCGCCTATCTCAGGGAACAGCTCGCCCAGCTCGACGGCAACCTCGAGCTGACCCTCGCCGCATACAACGGCGGTGAGGGTCGTATTCGGCGGCTGGCGGCGGGCACCGACGACCCAAGCTTCTGGAACCCGGAGATCTTCGGGCAGCTGCCGCGCGAGACCCAGGAGTACGTTCCCTACGTGCTGGCAGCCGCCTGGCTGTTCCTGCATCCGGACGAGCACGGGCTCGAGTTCCCTCGTGCAGATGGCGACCACGCTCGTCTCGAACTGCTGGAACCGATGACGCTCAGTGAGCTTGCGATCTGCCTGGGCCAGCATGGCACACGCGCCGGCTGGTTCCGGACCCTGCGCAATCTCAACCCCCGCTTCGAGCACGACCAGCGCCTGCCGGCCGGCACCCGCCTGGCGGCCCCGGCTGCGCTGGTCGCTGCGTACCACCAGCATTGCCAGGGCGGTCCTCGACGCGCGCTCGCGCAGAATCTGCACGACTCGCGCGACGAGCGCCGGGAGCTGCTGGCGACGCGCATCTATACCGTGCGTTCCGGGGATACGCTGTCGACCATCGCCAGCGAGCAGGGCTGCCCCAGCACCCGGGGCATCGCCCAGACCAACGGCATCGCGGGTCCCCGGTACCTGATCCGGCCAGGACAGAAGCTGGAGCTGATCGGCTGCGGGGGCTAACTACCATGGCCAGCGGCCACCCCCGATGATGAAAGAGGCGTAGGGTGGAAAAGGCCGAAGGCCGTCATCCGCCAGCCGGCGCTGGGGAGTGCCGCGGGCGCCTGGGCACTGCGAACGCCGTATGGCGGATGACGCTGCGCTCTTCCGCCCTACGGGTGGCCCGGAACACGAGACAGGCCGTGACTTTCACGTTCACGCTCGGGGATGAGGGAGCCGGAAGGGTCATAACGCACTGACGAACACGGGGCCGTACCGAAACGGCACTGGTTGCACTTGAATTTTCCGCGATGTCCGGGTTTTCCTTTTGCGACCTGGTCCGAGACCGGCAACGGTCGGACCTCAAGGATCCCGCGCCTCGACCGGAAACGAACAGGGTGGACGTACGGGACGGTCGGATTGCCTTGCCGACAGGGCGCGGGCAAGCGCGTCGTCACGTCCATAGAGATCGGGACGGAACACGACCTCGCCACGATCGTCGACACTGGCGGTCCAGTAGGCGATCAGGATCGGCACCGGGCGCGGCAGGTCGAAATTCACGGTGCGCCGGCCCGCGCGCAACGCCTCGGCCCGCTCGGCGCCGCCATCGGTCCCGTCGGCGACCAGCAGGTCGACGAGTTCCATCGCCCGTTCCACGCGGACGCAGCCGGAACTGAACGCACGCCGATCGGCGGCGAACAGTTGCTGATTCGGGGTGTCGTGCAGGTACACATGGAAAGGATTCGGAAACCGGATCGCGACCCGCCCCAGCGCGCTGTGCGGCCCCGCGTCCTGGCGGAGCACGATTCCACCAGGGTCGTTCCAGTCCACGCTTTCCGGCGGCAGTTCGTCCCCGGAACGATCGAGCACCCGAATCCGGTTGCGCGCCAGATAGCCGATGTCACGGCGGATCTCGGGCAGCGCGTCGTTACGCAGGATCGTCGGCGGGATGGTCCAGGTCGGATTGAACGTCAGGTGCGTGATCTCGGATTTCAGCAACGGGGTCCGGCGCGTCGGCTGACCGACCTGGGCTCGGGCGGTCCACACCGCCTCGCCCTGGCGGAAATACTGGATCCGCGCCCCGGCGACGTCCACCAGCAGGTAGATATCTTTCTGCTCGCCGGCCAGCCAGCGCATCCGCTCGAGGTTGACCGCGATCTGCGCGCGCCGCGCCTCCGGCGAGGCGTTCAGCGCCTCGAGCGTCTCCGGCCCGACGATCGCATCGACCGCCAGGCCGTGCCTCTGCTGGAAGTCCGCGACGGCCTCGGCCAGTGCCGCGTCGTAGCGATCGACCGGACTGCCGGGGGTCGCGCCTCCGGCGAAACCCGCGGCCTCCAGCCGGGCGCGCAGCACCGGCACGCGCGGGTCGGTCATGCCCTCGCGCAACAGTGGCCCGCCCGGTATGGGCTGCCAATCGGCGTCGTCTGTCTGCTCCCGAAGCCGGCCGTGAGCTTTGCGCAGCAAGTGATACTCATGTGCAGCAGGACGGGCGCGAGCCAAACCGGCCGCCACGTCGTCGGGCGTGCTCACGGCGATGTCGATCAGTCGCTCGCAATCCGGCCGCGGCCGCTGCATGCCCGGGGCGCGCCACAACGGTTCCACGTGGACCGGATCCAGGTTCCCGAGGGCCAGGTCGAAAAACGCACTCAGGTACGCATGCGTCGCCAGCAGGTCGAGACAGGCGGCATCCTGCACCGACCGCTGCTCGTCTGCCCGACGCTCGCGGATCGCCGCGGCACCATACGCCCGCGGGTCCAGTCCGTCATCGACCAATCCGTCCAGGGCCTGAAGCAGCTGGTCCAGACGATCGCCCGTGCTCCAGAAGGGCCGGTAACCCCGCTCGCCATAGAAACGTGTGAGCGCGTCAAGCTCCCGCCACCGGGCCCCGGAGTCCGCCGGCATCGTGCAACCCATTGCCGCCGGGGTCGCGACCAGCGCCGCCCGAATCCGGTCTGCGGTGTGTTGCGCGCCGGGGTCGACGGCCGTTGCCACTGCAGGCAGCAGCGCAACGAGCGGAGCCAGCATGTATCCGAGCGCCACCAATGGTTTTTCTCGCCTCCCGAGGCTGGTACCATACCACCCCAAACGCGGCGGCCGCAGAGGGGGCCACCGCATCCGAAACGGCGCCTGACGGTCTCCACGACCTTGTAGGTAGTGGACCGTCCGACGTGCCTTTGTGTTCATTTCGCGGGTGATGCAGCGGGCGCTTTCGATTCCCTTGCCCGGCGACCCGCACCCACTCGATTTCAGGAAGGTACCGAATGTCGATGACCCTGCGCCGGCTGCTGCCGGCAGCCGTAATCGCTCTCATGCTATGGAACCCGGCAGCCGCTGCGACCGCCGAACGCGCACTGGTGGAGGATCTCGCGGCTGAGGCCCCGGCGCTGAACCGCGTGGTGCTCGCCAAGGCCGTTGCGGCCATGCACTGCGCGGTTTCCAACGGAACGGGGCCAGCCGATCGGCTGGCAGTGATCGACTTCTCGCTGCCCTCGTCCGAGCCCAGGCTGTGGATCTTCGACCTGCCAGGCCGCGGACTGCTGCTCGAAGAACTCGTTGCCCACGGACAGGGCTCCGGCGACAACTTCGCCACCCAATTTTCCAACGTCCGCGGCAGCCACCAGTCCAGCATCGGCCTGTTCCGCACCCAGGAAAGCTATTACGGGCGCCACGGCTACTCGCTGCGCATGGACGGGCTGGAACCCGGTATCAACGACAACGCGCGCACCCGCGCGATCGTGATCCATGCAGCCGATTACGTCGATCCCGCCTGGATCGAACGGCAGGGCCGAATCGGGCGCAGCCAGGGCTGCCCTGCCGTACGCCCCGAGATCGCGGACGCGGTCGTCGATCACCTGAAGGACGGGCAGTTCATGTTTTCGTACTATCCCGATCAGGAGTGGCTGGCGTCGTCCGAGTATCTGAACTGTCAGCCCGAGCTCCTGGCCAGCCTGATGCAGCCCTGAGAATCGCCCAGCGGGTCTGCGGCATTGGGAATGCGCTTGGCTGGCAACGAAGCCCCCGGTATCGGGGGCTGGATGCCGGCCGCCGACCGTGGCATCCTTGCGCGCCATGCGCATCCTGATCCGAACCTTCTTTCGTGCACTGCGCGCAGTGCTGACCCCCATCCTGCTTCTGGGTGACAAGTTGACCACACCGAAGAGCATGGAGCGCGACCCGGCCGAACAGGCAAAGGTCGATGCCGAGACCCGGCGTCTGGCGCTGTATCAGTTCGTCGCCTGCCCGTTCTGCGTGAAAACGCGCCGCGCGATCAAACGCCTGGGTCTGAACGTCGAACTGCGTGACGCGCAACTCGACCCCGAGCACCGCGAGGCGCTACTCGAGGGCGGCGGCAAGATTCAGGTGCCCTGCCTGCGCATCGAGCATCCGGACGGCCGGGTGGAATGGATGTACGAGTCCTCGGACATCATCCACTACCTCGAGGAACGTTTCGGCAACCCCGACGCCGCCGTCGCCCGCTGAGGACAGGCAGGCCACCGTTCGCGTCCTGCCCGCCCGCGGGCAAGACATCGCAGCATCGTCCCTGCCGCGTCGTTCGCACCGCCAGCCCCGGCGCCACGCTTCGGGTCATCGTCGCGGCTCGTGCAGTCCTGCGATATGGGCGTGTGCGCAGCCTTGGCGGAATCCGCCGCCCTTCCGGGCATTTTCCGGCACCGCCGATCGAGAAACTTGCCGATAGACGGGTCCTTGGGCACAATCGCGCCGCCTGTTCGAGAGGAGGAGCAGAGATGGACATTCTGGTTTTCCTGTCCGGTGCGGCCGTCCTGGTCGCTTCCGGGGCGTTGTACGGTACGTATCTCAGGCTCACCGGCCTACCCTGGCGCGAGGCTTGGTACTCCGGCCTGACGCTGCAACTGCTGGCCGCGGCGATTGTCGCGGGCTTCCTGTTCCTGACCACGCTGCTGCAGATCAGCAGTCAGCGCGGGCTGCTTTAGCACGCGGATCCCTTCCGAGAGCGACCCTGGCCTGCCCCAGGGCCGGGTCGGCTTGCGCATGTGCAATGCGTCGGGGAGAATCGACTGCACTGTAGTCTCAAGGATCCCATCAGATGATTTCACCCAAGGACGACCCCTCTGGGGCCGGCGCCCACAACCATAGCGTTTGCCGGCACCGGATCGATGGGACTTAGCAACCCGTACGTGCAGGTGCTCGATATCGAGCAGACGCTGGCGGAGCTGAATGCGACGGTGGACCGGCTCCGTCAGGAGCGCGACGACCTCGAGATCGCGCTGACGACCGCGGTGGAACACGGTGATGCGATCGAGTCCCAGCTGGAGATGGCCAACCGGCAACTGCAGGCAGAAGTGCAGCAGCGGCGGCAGATCGAGCGCCAGCTGCGCGACCTTGTCGCCACCATCACCCAGAAGAGCCGCGACCTGGAGCTGGTATTGCAGACCATTACCGAGCACGCCGACCAGATGGATCTGCAATGGCTAGGGCGCTACATCGAGTCCGAGAGCACGGCACGCCAGGATCCCCTGACCGGCCTGGCCAACCGGCGCAAGCTGGACGAAACGATAGCCAGCGAATGGATCCGTGCGCGTCGCCAGCAAAAGCCCCTTGCAATGGCGCTCTGTGACGTGGACTTTTTCAAGGCCTATAACGATCGTTATGGGCATCAGGCAGGGGACGAGTGCCTGCAGCAGATCGGCGACATCTTCCGGAACCAGGTTCAGCGCGAGGGTGATCTGGTGGCACGGTACGGGGGCGAGGAGTTCGTGGTGCTGCTGCCCGATACGGACACGGACGGCGCGAGGCGGGTCGGCGACCGCCTGCTCGAGGCCGTGGCACGAGCGGATCTGCTGCACGAGGCTTCACCGCTCGGAGGCCGTGTCACGCTGAGCATCGGGGTCGCTGCGACGGTGCCTCGCGGAGACGACGAGGGACAACTGTTCGCCGAAGTGGATCGACTGCTCTACCAGGCCAAGCAGCAGGGACGAAACCGGGTCGTCAGCGGAACAGTGTCAACGGGGGATACGCATGATGGAAGAATACGGCCAAATTAGAACCATCAAGCACAGCCGCGACACCGAGACCCTTAACCTGACATTCTGGCCGGGCTCGGTGCCGCTGCAGCAGCGCTGGCGCAACAACGGCCTGTCCGCCGATTTTCTGGGTGACTACGTGACCACCTTCTTCCCGCTGGACGACAACGATCCCGGTACGCGCCAGCGCCGGAACGAAGTTCGTGGCGCAGTCAGTTTCATCGCGAACGAAATGCTGGAGAACGCGATGAAGTTCCACGACAACTCGGTGTCCGAGCCGATCACCATGCAGATCCTGCTGGGGGCCGACCAGATCCTTTTTCAGGAGAGCAACTCGGCTGGGGCAAGAGCCACCGACACGTTCCGGGACTTCGTCCGCCGGCTGCTCTCGAGCGATCCTGGAGAACTCTACATCGAGCAACTCGAGCACGGCGATGACCGCAACGGCGGCGGCCTGGGCTACCTGACGATGATCAACGACTACGATGCCGAACTCGCCTGGCGCTTCGAACCCCTCGGCAACGACAGCTTTCGCGTGACCACCCAGGTGATTCTGAAAATCTGATGGAGCGACCGCCAATGCCGTCTCTTGCAGGTGAAGGATATTCAATCGAGTACGACGCTGCGGATCGCTGCGTCTGCCTGCGTGGGTCTCTGCGTCTCGGCGGCCTTTCGGAGTATGCCCCGTTGTCCCAAATGCTCGAGGACGCGCTGACAGACTGTTCGGACTTGACTCTGGATCTGACCGAACTCGAGTTCCTCAACAGTTCGGGAATTGCCACGCTGTCCAAGTTCGTGATCAATGCCCGCAACCGCCAGACCTGCAGGCTCACCATCCGCGGATCGGGTTCGATCGCCTGGCAGGGGAAGTCACTGAACAACCTCAAGCGGTTGATGCCAGCACTCGAACTGACTTTCGAATAACGCCCATGCCCCAGGAACCCTCACGTGCATGCACGCAAGCCGGCGGCAGGTGACGCCGGGCCGCAGATCCCCGTCACTGCCGGGCTGACCTTCCGCCAGGCCGCGGTCACCCTGGTGATCGTGCTGCTGCTCGGGCTGGCGGCAGGGCTGGTGGAACTGGGCGCGGACTGGCGATCGATGCGTGCCGAGATCCAGGAACACACCTGGCGTACGCTGGAACTCGTCCGTGGCACTGCGGCCGAGGCCGCATTCCAGTTCAACGACGATCTGGCCGCACAGGTGGCGGACGGGCTGTTCGCCCACCGGGAAATGCAGCAGGTGGTGCTCAGCGACAATTTCGGGGGCACCATCGCGCGACGCGACCGCAGCGATGTACCGCCGGCGGGTCCGCTGGTGGAACGGCTGTTCGGGGATATCACTGAGTACGCGATCGAACTGCGCCACGGCCTGCGACCGGGCGCCGCGGGCACGACGGTAGGCACCCTGCAAGTGACCCTGGATTCTGCCGAGATCGCGGCCCGGTTCATGGAACGCGGTTTCATGATCGTGGTTCTCGGTCTGGCGAAAGCCCTGGTCATCTCGGCACTGGTCGTGGTGATCTTCTATTTCATGATCACGCGCCCGCTGCTCGCCCTGCACAGCGCAATCACACGAACCGACCCGGGCCAGCCGGGTGAATGGCCCGTCCCTTCGTTCCGGTTCCACGACCGCGATGAACTCGGCCAGATCGTGCGGGGCCTGGACAACCTGATGCACGCGTTCCAGAACGGACTGGAACAGCGGGACAAGGCTCGTGACGAGAACGCGCGGCTCGGCGCCGAACTCGACGTGTCGCGTCGAATCCAGCAGATCCTGCTGCCGTCCCGCGCAGAACTCGACGCGATCGAGGGGCTGGACATCGCCACCTTTATGGAGCCTGCCGCCGAGGTGGGCGGCGACTATTACGACGTCCTGAGCCACCCTGACGGGGTGCGCATCGGGATCGGCGATGTCACCGGACATGGGCTCGAGAGCGGCGTGGTGATGCTGATGACCCAGAGTGCGGTACGCACCCTGCTGACCAGCCGCGAGAGCGATATCGTGCGGGTGATGGAAGTGCTGAACAGCACGATCTATAACAACGTGCAAAGAATGGGCTCAGGCAAGAATCTGACGCTGGCCCTGCTCGACTACCGGCCGCGAGGTTCGGAACGCGCCGACCCGGAGCGGGGGCAGCTGCGCATCAGCGGCCAGCATGAGTCGGTGATCGTCGCCCGCCGTGACGGAACGCTCGAGGTGATCGACACGGATGAACTCGGCTTCCCGATCGGCCTGGTCGAAGAAATGTCGCAGTTCGTCGGACAGGCGACGGTGGCGCTGGATCCGGGCGATGTCGTAGTGCTGTACACCGACGGCATCACTGAGGCGGCCGATCCCGAGCATCGGCTGTACGGCCTCGATCGTCTGCAAGCGGTGATTTCGGCGCATCGCGCCGGCACCGCCGAGACCATCAAGGATGCGATCATCGACGACGTCAAGCGGCACATCGGGACACAGAAACTCTACGACGACCTCACGCTGGTCATCCTCAAACAGCAATAACAGACGTAATCGGGAGCACCGCAATGCGCAGGATCCGTGATTGCAACAGGCAGATGGTGGGCGCAACACTGGGCCTGCTGCTGTTGATGCTGGCTGGCGGCCTCTTCCCCCAGTCAGCCGCCAAGGCCCTTGACGAGATCCAGTGGATCACCGAGGAGTTCGCGCCCTACAACTACACCGGCGCGGACGGAGTACCCACTGGGATCGCGGTGGATGTGCTGGTCGCGATGTGGGACCGCCTGGGGCACGAACGCGCACCCGGCGACATCGAGGTTCTGCCCTGGGCACGCGGGTACCGCATCGCCCAGGACCACCCCGGAACCTGCCTGTTCTCGACCACGATCACCGATGCGCGCCGGGAACTGTTCACTTTCATCGAGCCGCTGGTCGCTGCGAGGAACGCAATCATCGGACCGGTGGAACGGGAGTTCGAAATCCGCTCCATCGATGATCTCGCCCCGTACAGCGTGGGCGTAGTCCGCGACGATATCGGCGACCAGTTGCTGCAACAGGCGGGTGCCAACAGCACCGTCGTGCGCACCGACTCGTGGCGCATCCTGCTGCGCATGTTGCAAGGCCAACGCTTCGACCTGATTTCCTACAACATCGACACCGCCCGCTGGAACATGCGCCGGCTGGACATGGATCCCTACGCCTACGAACCTCTGCTCGTGCTTCAGCAAGGCGTAATGGGCTATGCCTGCCACCCGGACACCAACCCAACTGCCCTCGCCCGACTGCAGACCGCGCTGGATGCCCTGCTCGCCGACGGCACAGTAGAACGCATTACGCGAAGCTACCTCGGACCCAGATGACCCTCTGGTGGGCCATGCGGAAAGTTCGGCACCAGATCGCTTTGCCAGAAGCGCCGGCTCTTCGTCCCACCGCACCCCCCGGCCCCAGCTGGCGCCGGCTCACAGGCCGTATTGCCTGCCATAGCCGTTGGGCCATCTCCCTTGCGCGCAACCTGCTGGCAAGCCGGCGGTTGCCCGTGATCCAACCTGCCACATTCCGAGAGTACCGGATCGGCGGCCTCGATCCCGATGATCTGCCGGGCATTCGGGTGCTCCACCGGAACCTGCGCGGCCGTGCCGACATGACACTTTGGCGGAGATGGCTCTACCGCCTGCGCGGACCTTCGCTATTGATCGTGGTCAAGAACCGCTCCGGCGAGGCGGTAGGGTTCGAGATGTTCTATTTCGAGACAAGCGGTGCGCGCGGTGGGGTAATCCACGCCGCCTTTATCGGTGTCGCACCGCAATACCGGAACGTCGGGATCGCCACCGCGATGCACCGGCTCTCCATCCGGCATTTCTCTGCCGCCGGGCTGAGCGCGATCACCGCCCGCGTGCGCGAAGATCATCCGGTCTCGCTGCGGTCCGCGAAGGCATGTAGTTTCCGTATCGCCAAGACGATCCCTGGGCGCGACGGCATCGCAACGCTGGAACTGATCCGGCAACTGGATTCCAGTTGCGATCGGACCCCTGGCCAGTAGACATGCTCCGACCACCGCCCTGCTGGCGACCGCCCAAGAGGTCGCATCCACGGCGCACCATTGGCAGAATGTCGTTGTGCAACGGCTCGTGCTACTCAATCGACTCCGCCCTGAAGTGTCGGCCGACCTCTTTGCGGATCTGGTCAGCCGAATTCGCGCGCAGGGCATCGATGCTTTCGCGCTGAACCTTGCGCGCGAACGGATCCGGGGAATCCGAGACACCGATCTCGTAGTCAGCAACGGGTCGTTGCCCCGCGGCTTCGTCCATCCGGGCGTGGCCTACACCGGACGCCCCGTGCCCCGCCCGGAATCGATGGCATGGATCGAAGCGGCCGGCATCCCGACCATGAATTGGACACTAGCCAGAACACGCCGGGACGTGCGCCGTCTGTTTACGTCCTGGAATGTCGACCGGCTGATTCTCAAACCCTCGTTCACCGGTGGCGGGCGCGGCGTCCGGGCGTTCTCACGTGGTGCACTGTGGCGAGTTCGCTGGCACGCCGAGCGCGACATCTTCTGCCGCGAGGTGAACACCGAGGATGGCACGGTTTACAAGGCAGAACTCTTCAACGGCCACGTGACGATCGCCTGGATCAGCCGGGCGCCGCCTCTCAGCGAGGTGTTCAACGGCGGCATCTACCGCGGCTTGAAGGGCGCCTACGGTGACCGCGAATGCATCAGCCTGCCCGCAGCGCTTTGCGACCGGCTGGGCACGCTGAGCCGACAGCTGATGGCGCGCGGCCTCGGCTATGTGAGCGTGGATCTGATGCGCCGGCCGGATGGCGAGTTGGTCGCGATCGAGCTGAACACCCGCGACGTGGCCACTTGGTGGACACGCCAGTTCCCCGACTTCCGGCACCGATACGCGACCGCACTGGTTCAACTCGCGATCGACCCGCCTCCCGCAGCAGCGTTATGACCTTTGGGGGCCGCACCACGCTCCGCCCGCGATCTGTCGACGCGCTTCTGCGCCTGGCTGACTTCGTCGTATACGCGAGACACCCCGTGATGGTGTTCCGATTCGTCCGGGAACTGGGCCACCTCCCGCAGATTTTGATTCCCCGGACCTACAACGAGAAGATGCTCTGGCGAATGATCCTTGACCACAATCCGCTGTTCGTGACGTTCTCGGACAAGCTGGCGAGCAAGGCACTTTTCCAGCGCAGCTGCCCCGAACTGCGTCTCCCCGCAGTGCTTTGGCAGGGGGATGCTCCGCAGGACATGCCCACACGCTTTCTGTCGGAAGACGGCGTGGTGATCAAGGCCAACCATGGCTGCGGTTTCACCTGGTTTCCGACCCTTACGCCCCCTGATCCTCAGATCTTCCGGCAACAGGCGCACCGCTGGCTCCAAACCGACTACTCGCACCAACTCGGCGAATGGGCTTACCGCGGAATCCGACCGCAACTGTTCGTGGAAGAACGGATCCGGGCGACCCCACCCGACGAACTCGTCGAATTGAAAGTGCACGTCTTTCACGGGCGGGTCTTTTACACCGTGGTCTACCTTCGCGAAAAGACAGGCCAGTCGCTTTCCGCCATCTTCGACGCGGACGGTACGCGGCTACCGGTCACCAACTCGGTGGCGGCCAGCGACTCGGCGCGGGCATTGCCTAGCGACTTCGCCCTACCAGCCTGCTACGCACAAGCGATGGATGCGGCCGCTCGGGTCGCCGAGGGAACCGATTACCTTCGGGTCGATTTCTTCGCCGCAGACGACACCCTGTTCGGCGGCGAGCTCACCGTCTACCCGTCGGCCGGCCGGATGACCAACTCCCGCCCCGAGTGCATGCACGCGCTGGGGCTGGCATGGGATATCCGGTGCTCCTGGCTGCTGTCGGCCCCGCAGGCGGGATGGCGGGGCCGCTATGCCCGATGGCTGCGAATGGCGCTCGAGCGTTCACCCAGCTCCGGCCACGGCACGCGCGCCGATCCGCTCGACGGCTGCCGGTGACCTCCGCGTCATAGCCAGCCGAGCACCACGCCTGGGAACACGCCGACCATCAGGACCGCTGCCAGCGTCGCCAGCGCGGCTGCCACGGCGAAACCGCCGGCGGGTTCGGTGCGCGGGTGCGAGGCCGCAGGATTCATGAACATGTAGCGGATCACTCGCAGGTACAGGT
Source organism: Thioalkalivibrio paradoxus ARh 1 (assembly GCF_000227685.2). GTDB lineage: Bacteria > Pseudomonadota > Gammaproteobacteria > Ectothiorhodospirales > Ectothiorhodospiraceae > Thioalkalivibrio > Thioalkalivibrio paradoxus. Next base: position 2,210,232 of record NZ_CP007029.1, read on the forward strand.
AGATGCCCAGATAGCTGGCGACGAGGCCGACGACCGCGACCGCGACCAGCCCCGATTCCATCACCGTGCGGAACACCAGGAACTTCGCGATGAATCCGGGGAACGGCGGGATCCCCGCGAGCGAGAGCATCGCCACCGCGATCAGAATGGCCGCGCGCGGGTCGCGGTGGTAGAGACCCTTCAGGCTGTTCAGCCGGTCGCGCAGCCAGTCGTCACCCCTCGGCAGGCAGGCCAGCGCGAGCACGGTGGTCAGCGCGTACACGATCACGTAGAAGGCCACCGCCTCGAAGCGCGCCTCCGCCGGGCCCAGCAGCGCGAGGAACAGGTAGCCGGCATGGGCGATCGACGAGTAGGCGATCAGCCGCCGGAAGCCCTGCTGGCGGATCGCGGCCAGGTTGCCCCAGACGATCGACAGCAGCGACAGCGCCACTATCACTGCGAGCAGTTCCGGGCCGGCGGATGCCTCGCCGAACAGGCGCACCAGCGCCAGCAGCACCGCGGCCTTCACGATCGCCGCCATGTAGGCGGTGACCGGCACGCTCGCACCCTCGTAGGCGTCGGGCGCCCAGGCGTGGAACGGAACGATGGCGGCCTTCAGCATGAACGCGGCCACCACCAGCACCACCGCGCCGCGTGCGAGCATGTCGTCGGCCGCCAGTGCGGCGCGGAAGTCCGGTGCCCCGAGCCCCCCGGTCGCGCCCAGGGTCAGCGACAGCCCCATCAGCAACACCGCGGTGCCGACACCTCCGAGCACGAGGTATTTCAACGCGGCCTCGGCGCTCTCGGGGCGGCGGTACGCGAGCACCACCAGCGCGTACAGCGGCAGCGACAGCAGTTCGAGCCCGAAGAACAGCATCAGCAGACTGTCCGCCGACAGCATCAGGCCGGCCCCGTACAGCGACGAAAGCAGCAGCATCGCGAAGCGGCTGTCGTGACGTTCACCGCGCGCGAGGACCAGCACCGGAACGGTGAGCAGGAACAGCAGCGTCTTCGCCGCGAGGGCGTCGGCGTCCACCGAGAAGTGGCCCGGGAACGGCGCCGCGGCGTGGCCGGTCCCGTGCAGCCAGAAGGCCGCGCCGGCGGCGGCCAGCACGGTCACCAGCGCCGGCAGGAACGGATCGCGCGGCCGGCTCGAGACCAGGTCGATGACCAGGATCAGCAGGATCCCGAGCAGCAGCAGATGCTCGGGCAGCGCGGCAAGCAGCAGGCCTTCCGGCGTCATCGCGCCACCTCCCCGGCCCGTTCGGGCAGCACACGCTGCTGATACTCGATCACGGCCTGCTCGGTCTTCTGCAGGAAGTCGTTCGGGAACAGGCCGATGTAGAAGATCGCGGCGACCAGCGCAGCCAGGATCCCGATCTCACGCAGGCTCAGATCGCGCAATATGCCCCCGTCCGCTTCCGGCACCCTCGGCCCGCCGAACAGCAGGCGGCGCACCAGACGCAGCATGTACAGCGCACCGAGCACGATGCCGAGCACCGCCGCCGACACCAGCACCAGCGGGAAGGTCAGGCCCTGCTCGAACTGCGGCCACGCGGACTGGAAGGCGCCGAGCAGCACCAGGAATTCACCGGTGAAACCGCTGGTCGTCGGCAGACCAATCGCGGCCAATGTGAGAATCATGAAGAACACCGAGTACACGGGCAGCAGCTTCGCGAGCCCCCCGTACGCGGCCAGGTCGCGGCTGTGGCAGCGCTCGTAGATCATGCCCACCATCAGGAACAGCCCGCCCGCGACCAGTCCGTGACTCACCATCTGGATGATCGCGCCCTGCACCCCGATCAGGTTGTAGCTGACCAGCCCGAGCATCACGTACCCGAGGTGGCTCACCGACGAATACGCGATGATCTTCTTGATGTCGTCCTGCACCAGTGCGAGACCGGCGCCGTACAGGATGCTGACCACCGCCAGCGTCATGATCAGCGGGGTCAGGAGTTGCGCCGCGTCCGGGAACAGCGGAAAACCGAGCTTCAGGAAGCCGTAGGTGCCCATCTTCAGCAGCACCCCGGCCAGAATCACCGAGCCCGCAGTCGGCGCCTCGACGTGGGCATCGGGCAACCAGGTGTGCAGCGGCACCACCGGCACCTTGATCGCGAAGGACAGCGCGAAGCCCGTGAGCAGCAATACCTGCACCGGCACCGCCAGCTCCAGCAGCTGGAGATCCGCCATCGCGAACGACGGGGTGCCTTCCTGACTCAGCACGGTGAACGCCAGGTACACCACCGCCGCAAGCATCAGGATGCTGCCGAAGGCCGTGTACAGGAAGAACTTCACGGTCGCGTAGATGCGGCGCTCGCCGCCCCAGATCCCGATGATCAGGAACATCGGGATCATCATCGCTTCCCAGAACACGTAGAACAGAAACAGGTCCTGGGCGAGGAAGGTCCCGAGCATCGTGAACTGCAGGAACAGCACCATTCCATGGAACAGCTTCACGTCCTTCGTGATCGCGGTGAACGCGCCGGCGACCACCAGCGGACCGAGGAACGCGCTCAGCAGCACCAGCAGCAGGTTCAGGCCGTCGAGGCCGATGTGGTAATGCACGCCCCAGGCGGCGATCCACGGGATCCGGGTCTCGAACTGCAGCCCCGACACGCCCGCCTCGAACTCGAAGTACAGCCAGGCGGCCAGCACGAGCTGCGCGCTCAGCACCAGCATCGACAGGCCGCGCACCAGGTCCGGACGCCGCTCGGGCAACAGCAGCAGCAGCCCGCCGCCGATCACCGGCAGGAACAGCAGCAGGTTCAGCGCAGTCGCTTCAGACATGGCGCCACACCCAGATCAGCACCGCGACGAGGCCGAGCAGCGTCATCCACGCGTACCAGTGCAGGCTGCCGCTCTGCACACGGGTGAAGGCCGCCGCGCTCCAGCGCGCGAGCGCAGCCAGGCCGTGCAGCGAACCGTCGATCAGCACGCGGTCACCGAGGCGCAGGAACACCCGGTCGGAGACCCAGAACCACGGACGCTGCAGCAGCCGGTCGTACAGTTCGTCGACGTAGTACTTCCCGGCGAGCACACGGTGCAGGCGCTGGAAGCGCTGCCAGAGTGCCTCCGCGGGCCGGCCGCCGTCGCGGTAGAGCCAGGCCGCGGCCACCAGCCCGAGCAGCGCCAGCAGCACCGCGAAGATCACCTGCAGCACATGCCAACCGCCCCAGGCGAACCGGACTTCGGGCAGCCCGAGCAGCGGCTCGAGGTACTGCGGCAGCGCGAACCATCCGGCGATCACCGAGAAGAACGAGAGCACCACCAGCACGCCGGTCATCGTCACCGGCGACTCGTGCAGGTGGCGCTCGGCCTCGGGCTCGACCCTCGAGCGGCCAAAGAACACCAGCCAGAGCAGACGGAACATGTACAGCGCGGTCAGGAATGCGGTCAGAGATCCCAGCGCCCACAGCCAGAGCGTGCCCCCCTGCCCGCTCGCCAGCGCGAACCAGAGAATCTCGTCCTTGGAGAAGAAGCCGGCCAGCGGCGGCAGGCCCGCGATCGCGGCGGTCGCGACCGCGAAGGTGCCGAAGGTCCACGGGATGCGGCGCGCGAGCCCGCCCATCTTGCGGATGTCCTGCTCCCCGCCCATCGCGTGGATCACGCTGCCGGCGCCGAGAAACAGCGCCGCCTTGAAGAATGCGTGGGTGAACAGATGGAACACCGCGACGCCGTAGGCGCCGACGCCCAGCGCGAGGAACATGAACCCGAGTTGCGAGATGGTCGAGTACGCCAGCACCTTCTTGATATCGGTCTGCACCAGCGCGATCGTGGCGGCGAGGAACGCGGTCAGCACGCCGATCACCGCGATCAGCGTCGACGCGGCCGGCGCTTCCAGGTACACGCCCGAGAGCCGAGCGACCAGGTACACCCCCGCGGTGACCATCGTCGCCGCGTGGATCAGCGCCGAGACCGGTGTCGGGCCGGCCATCGCGTCCGGAAGCCAGACGTGCAGCGGGATCTGCGCGGACTTGCCGGTCGCGCCGATGAACAGCAGGATCCCGGCCGCGGTCGCGATGCCCGCCGGGATCAGCCCGCTGCCGAAGGCCTCGTTGATCCGGTCCATTTCCAGCGTGCCCGCGAACGCGAACACCAGGAACATGCCGAGCAGGAAACCGGCGTCGCCGACCCGGTTGGTGATGAACGCCTTGCGCCCGGCGCGCGCCTTCGCCACGTCCTGGAACCAGAAGCCGATCAGCAGATAGGACGCGAGGCCCACCCCCTCCCAGCCGACGAACAGCACCAGCAAGGAGCGGCCGAGCACCAGCAGCAGCATGAAGAACAGGAACAGATTCAGGTACGCGAAGTAGCGCGCGTAGCCCTCGTCGCCCTTCATGTAGCCGATCGAGTACAGGTGAATCAGCGCGCCGACGCCGGTCACGATCAGCGCCATCACCGCGCTCAGGCGGTCGAGGTAGAACGAGACCTCGAAGCTGTACTCGCCGATCACCGCCCAGGTGAACACCGTCTCGATGATCGGCGCGCCGCCGCCCGCCTCCAATGTGCGCCACGCCCAGAGCGCGACCAGGAACGCCAGGAACGGCAGGCCGACGCCGACCACGTTCACGAACCCGGTCCCGAGCCGGCCGCCGAGCAGACCGTTCAGCAGGAAGCCCGCGAGCGGCAGCAGCACGAGTAAAGTGAGCATCCCGTCCATCGCGCGCTATCCCTTCAATCCCACGTAGCTGCCGGGATCGAGCGTGTGCCCGGCCCGCACCAGCAGCAGCACGATCGGCACTGCGATTGCGATCTCGGCGGCGGCGACGACGAAGACCAGGAACATCAGCACCGCGCCGGCGTCCGCACCCAGCAGATGCGTGAACACCGCGAGACTCAGCAGCACGCCGTTCAGCATCAGCTCGAGGAACATCAGCATCACGAGCAGGTTGCGCCGCACCACGACCCCGACCAGGCCGAGGGTGAACAGCATCCCCGAGACCGCGAGCAGCAGGTGGGCGTCATCCATCACGGTTCTCCCTGCTGGCCCCGGGCAGCCCCTGGCTACGGCGGCGGATGTCGATCACCGCGCTGGCCGCGATTTCGGCGACCAGCAGCAGCACCGCGGCGAGCGCGAAGTACACCCAGAACTGGTCCATGAACGCGGTGGCGAAGGCCCCGACGCTGAACGCGTCCTCCCGGACCACCGGCGCCACGACCGGCTCGCCGCGCAACAGCCCGTCGACGAGCACCGCGACCAGCAGCAGCAGACCCGCGAGGCCCGCGACCAGCAGCGGCGAGAAGCGCTCGGTGAACGAACGGTCGCGCACGTCGAGCAGCATGATCGCGTAGATCATGAACACCATCACCGCGCCGACGTAGATCAATACCTGGAATACCGCGATCACGTGCAGCCCGAGCTGGGCGTAGATCGCGGCCAGTGACAGCATCGTGCCGATCAGCGCCAGCGCGACCCGCATCGGGTGGCGCAGGAAGAACATCGCCACCGCCCCGGCCAGCGCGCCGAATGAAAAGATGCTCAGGAACAGCGTCTCGATGGTCATTCCTGACCCCCGTTTATTGGTATGACGCCGGGAACGATCGGAACGCCGATTCGCGTGCAGGGCACGCTCCTGCAGGTGTCCTGGTAGGCCGCAGGAGCGTGCCCTGCACGCGAACGTGCCGCAGGCGCGCATCCCAACCCAGAACGCCTCCCAGGATAACGGAACCCGCTACCAACGAACGCGATCGTCATCGCGAACCCCCGTTCCCGGACACCGGCTTCGGCGGATAGGGCTTCGCCGGGTCGCGCGCCGGCTGCCAGTTCAGTAGTTCCTGCTTACCCAGCCACATCCCCTCCTGACGGTCCGGCACCGGCAAACCCGGGACCGTCGGCACCATCCGGATCGCGTCCTCGGGGCAGACCTCGACGCAGAAGCCGCAGAAAATGCAGCGCGAGTAATCGATCTCGAAGCGCTCCGGGTATTTCGGATGCGCGGGGTCGTCGGGGTCGAAGCCGGCTTCGATCTCGATCACCCGCGCCGGGCAAACCGTCGCGCAGAGATTGCAGGCGATGCACTGCGGGCGTCCGTCCGGACGCTGCGTCAGCACGTGCTTGCCGCGGTTGTGCCGCGCGTAGTCGGTGCGGATCTCCTCGGGGTAATACGCGGTCAAGGCCCCCTTCCTGCCTGTCATCCAGCGCCTCATGTTGCGCAGGAACACGCCGCCGGTGATCGAAAGCCCGCGCAATACCTCGAACAGATAGAAGCGCTCCCACCAGCCGAGCTTCGGCTCGTTCCAGTACTTGCGGCGCCGGTCGATCACCTTTGGCCGGGTCTCTCGGCCACCGGGCTGTCCGGGTTGCGGTGCGCTCATACCCGCCCCCCACGCCACTGCGCAGGGCGGAAGAGCGCAGCGTCATCCGCCACAGCGCTGCGGGGGAAACCGCATCCCGCAGTGCAGGCCCAGGCGCCGGAGCGGCGGATGACGGCCTTCGGCCTCGTCCGCCCTACATCCGTGCCGCGGCACCCTGTAGGGCGGAAGGGCGCAGCGTCATCCGCCATGCGGCGCACGACCTGGGCACCGCACGCTCCGGCACGCCCTGGCGCCCTGCGGCGGATGACGGCCTTCGGCCTCTTCCGCCCTACATCCGTGCCGCGGCACCCTGTAGGGCGGAAGAGCGCAGCGTCATCCGCCGTGCGGCGCACGACCTGGGCACCGCACGCTCCGGCACGCCCCGGCGCCCTGCGGCGGATGACGGCCTTTGGCCTCTTCCGCCCTACGCATCCGCACACCCTTTCGGCCCTCCGGTCTTGTGGTCCTTTCCAAACCTTCGGGGGTGGGTCCGGGGTGGGGACAACCGGACCGCAGGAGGTCATGGATGGCTGACTTCGAGCGCCCAGGGACGGCTTGAGCGGGTCCGGCTGTCCCCAGTCAGCCCCCGCCGCCAGAGACGGTCCCGGGGCGGCTGGGTGCGGACCGTAGGAGGCCATGGATGGCCGACTCCGAGCGCCCAGGGATGGCTTGAGCGCGTCCGGACCCGACCACCCCGGGACCGTCCATCCCCCACCCCGCTGCGTCAGCGTCGATCCGCCAGCCGGAAGGCCTGCGCCCGGATCACGCCAGATCCGGGGACTCCAGACCCGTGCTCTCTGAACCGTGGCGATCATCAGCCCATCCCCCCGAGCGCCCAGACGGCGATCGCGGTCACGGCCAGGTTGATCAGCGCGAGCGGCAGCAGGAAGCGCCACGCGAAACGCAGCAGCTGGTCGTAGCGGAAGCGCGGCAACGACCAGCGCACCAGGATCAGGAACCCGCACATCAGGAAGACCTTCACCCAGAAGGTCGTGATCTGCAGGATCACCACCAGCACGTGCGGCAGCGCGATCTCGATGCCGCCTGGCAGCAGGAGACCCGCGTCGTTCATGTACGGCAGGTTGTAGCCGCCAAGGAACAAGGTGGTGAACAGCGCGGCGATGATCGCGATGTGGATGAACTCCGCGAACATGAACAGGCCCATCTTCATCGCGCTGTATTCGGTGAAGTAGCCGGCGATCAGCTCCGACTCGGCCTCGGGCAGGTCGAACGGGATGCGCTGGTTCTCGGCCTGCGCCGCGACCAGGAACAGGATCGCCGCGAACGGCTGCAGGAAAATCCCCCAGGCGGGCAGGAACCCGAACAGCAGCTCCGACTGCTGCTCGACGATGCTGACCAGGTTCACCGTACCGTAGATCAGGATCAGGCCGATCACCGTGAGCCCGATCACCACCTCGTAGGAGATCATCTGCGAGCCCGCGCGCACCGCGCCGAGCAGCGAGAACTTGTTGTTCGACGACCATCCGGCCAGCATCGCGCCGATCACCGCGATGCCTCCCAGCGCGAACACGATCAGCAGTCCGGCGTCGAGCGGCGCGACCTGCATCGCGTAGCTGCGCTCGCCGAACCACTCCGACGGCCCCTCGAACCAGCCGAAGAAGGTGCCCGGAACGAATTCGCCGCCGAACGGGATCACCGCGAACACCGCGAGCACCGGCACGAACGCGAACCAGGGCGCGAGCGCATAGGCGACCCGGTCGTAGGAGTTCGGCCGCCAGTCCTCCTTCAGCAGCATCTTCAGGCCGTCGGCAAACCCGTGGAACAGACCCCACCAGACCAGCTTCACCTGCGTGAACGGGATGCGCAGGTACGCGCGGTTCGCGCCGATCCGGTCCGACATGATTGCGGCCTGCTTGCGCTCGACCCAGGTCAGGATCAGCCCGACGGTCATCAGCATCAACACCGCGTAGACGATGAACACGCCATGCACGACCAGGTCCTGGATCATCGCGGCCCCCCGCCGGGAGCGGCGAGCAGCGGGAACAGCGTCTCGGCGTCGATCACGCCGTCGGGACGCGGTCGGCAGGGCTCGAAGGCGCTGACCACGCCGTCGAAGTTGGTGTAGTGGCCGCGCCGCTCGGTCTGGATACTGAGCGGAATGAACACGTCGGCATGCCCGTTTTCCGGCAGCAGCCAGGAACCGAGGAACAGGATCTTCGCGCCGCGCGGCAAACCCGCGAAGTCCACGCCTTCACCCCAGACCAGGATCAGGTCGGCATCGTCGGGAATCTCGGCCGGATCGGAGCCGAACAGCGCCTGCGCGGCGCGCGTGTTCGGGTTCTTGTCGGCACGGATCAGCAGCTCGTCCTCGACCACCTCGCCCTCGGCCGGGAGGTGGTCGGCCTTGGTGAAACTGGTGAAATTCGCGCCGAGCGCATTATGGAACGCGCGCAGTTCCTCGTTCGACGCCCAGGTCGAGACCAGCGCGATTTTTCGGTTCGCGCCCGCGATCAGCGCGCGCGCGGCCTCGATCGCCTGCATCATCGTCACCGGGGCGCCCTTCTGCAGCGCCTGCTCGGCGCGCGGACGTTCCAGCAATGCCGGGAGGTCGCGTCCCTTGTTGCAGATCCAGGGCCCGTTCACGCGCGGGTTTTCCAGCGGCGTGACCCGCAGGATCCGGGTGTTGTGCGTCGGGTCCAGCCCCTTCACCCGCCACTCGGGCTTGCGATGCCAGAGCTGTACGGTACAGCCGCGCGCGCAGCCGGGGCACACGGAGGGAGTGGGCTCCAGGTACCAGACCCGCGCCTGGTGCAGGAACGAGCGGGACAGCAATGCCCCGACCGGGCAGAGGTCGATCACGTTGTCCGAGTAGGGATCGTCGTCGAGCGTGCGGCCCTCGGCAGGGCGCACCAGCGACGAATCGCCGCGATACTCGATCCCGAGCACGTTCGACTTCGACACCTCGCGGGTGAAGCGCACGCAGCGCGAGCAGAGGATGCAGCGCTCGTTGTCGAGGATGATCCGCTCCGACAGCGGGAAGAACTTGGTCGCGTGCAGCTTCGGGTCGTGCGACAGCGCCGGTTCGCCGTTGTACGCGTAGTGGTAGTCCTGCAACGTGCATTCGCCGGCCTTGTCGCAGATCCCGCAGTCCACCGGGTGGTTCAGCAGGATGAACTGCAGCATCGCCTTGCGCTGAGCCTGCACCGGCTCGGAATCGGTCAGCACGCGCATGCCGTCGACCACCGGCATGTTGCAGGCGATGTTCACGCCCCGCCCTTCCTGCTCGACCACGCAGACGCGGCAGCTGCCGACGATCGACAGCTTCGGGTGCCAGCAAAAATGCGGGATGTAGAAGCCGTTCGCGAGCGCCGCCTGCAGCACGGTGCGGTGCTCGCCGGCCTCGACCGCCTCGCCGTTGATGAAGATCACTGGCATTCGAGGTTCCCGCCGAACTTCGAGCGCTTGTGCTCGATGAAGTACTCGAACTCGTCGCGGAAGTTGTCGAGCATCGCGGTCGCCGCGTAGCCGGCGGCATCGCCGAGGCCGCAGATCGTGGTGCCGTCGTTGAACCGGGCGACGTGGTAGAGCGTGTCGATGTCCTCGGGACGGCCCTCGCCCGCGACGATGCGGTCGATCACGCGGTGCATCCAGCCGGTACCCTCGCGGCAGGGCGTGCACTGGCCGCAGGACTCGTGCCGGTAGAAGCGCAGCATGATCTGCAGCAGCCGCACCATGCAGGTGCCCTCGGCGATCACGATCATGCCGCCGGAGCCGAGCGACGAACCCGCCGCGCGCAGGATCTCGTGGTCGAGCGTGAGGCCCTCGACCTCGCCCGGAGTCAGCACCTTCGCGTCCTTCCCGGTCAGCACCTGCGACGAGATGCCGCCCGGGATCACCGCCTTCAGCGCCTTGTTGCAGAGCAGCCCGCCGCAGTCCTCGTGCAGGAACTTCGCCCACGAGTAGCCGAGTTCGACCTCGTACACGCCGGGGTTGCGGATGTGCCCGGAGACCGAGATCAGCCGGGTGCCCGGGCTCTTCTCGGTGCCGATCTTACGGAACGCCTGCGCGCCGTTGCGGATGATCCAGGCGACCGATGCCAGGGTCTCGACGTTGTTCACCACCGTCGGCGCCTGGTACAGGCCGCGCACGGTCATCCGCGGCGGCCGGTTGCGCGGATACGCGCGGGTGCCTTCGATCGAACCGAGCAGCGACGAGGCCTCGCCACAGACGTAGGCGCCCGCGCCGCGGAACACGACGAGATCGCAGGAGAATCCGCTGCCGAGGATGTTCTCGCCGAACAACCCCTCCGCGTAGGCTTCCTCGACCGCTGCGGCCACCCGACGCCACGGCCGGTCGTACTCGCCCCGGATGTACACGAACGCGTGCCGCACGCCGAGCGCGTAGCTCGCCAGCAGCATCGATTCCAGCAACGCGTGCGGGTCGTGCTCGAGCACCCAGCGGTCCTTGAAGGTCCCCGGCTCGCCCTCGTCGGCGTTCGCGATCAGGTAGTGCGGCTGGCCGTCGTGCGGGTCGATTCCCTGCCACTTGCGCCCGGCCGGAAAGGCGGCACCGCCACGGCCCTGGATGCCCGAGTCGACGATCTCCTGCGTCACGTCCTCGGGCTGCATCGACTCGAGCGCCCTGGCCAATGCCTCGTAGCCGCCGCGCGCGCGGTACGCGGCCAGCGTGTGTGAATCCGCGGTCACGTCGAAGCCCATCAGCACCTTGCGCCCGGTCATCTCAGTCGAGCCTCTCGAGCAGCACATCCAGACCCGCGGGGTCCAGGTTCTCGTGGTACGCCTCGTTCACCATCACCACCGGCGCGGTGCCGCAGGAGCCGAGGCACTCGACCCGAGACAGCGTGAAGCGCCCGTCCGGCGTGGTCTCGCCCGGCTGGATGCGCAGCCGCTCGGTCAGATGGTCGAGCAGGCGCTCGGCACCGCGCATCGAGCAGGACACGTTGTGGCAGACCTGCAGGTGCCAGCGCCCGATCGGCTTGCGCCGCAGCATCGAGTAGAACGACAGCACCTCCTCGATCTGGATGCGCGGCATGCCGAGGTAGTCGACCAGCCCGTCGATGTCGCTGTCGGCGATGAAGCCCCGGTCCTCCTGGATCCGGCGCAGGCAGGGCAGCAGCAGCGTCGCGTCGTGGCCCGGCGGCAGGCGCGTCTTCAGGCGTTCGAACTCGGGGATCAGGTGCTTCACCGGTCGCACTCCCCGCCGATCATGTTCACCGTCCCGAAAGTCGAGACGACGTCCGCGAGCTGGTAGCCCTCGAGCAGCCGGTGCAGACCGCCCATGTGCACGAAGCTCGGCGCGCGCACGTGCACCCGGTGCGGGCTGCCGGTGCCGTCGCTGACGAGGTAGAACCCGAGTTCGCCGTTGGCCGCCTCGTGCGCGCGGTAGACCTCGCCGGCGGGCACCTGCGGGCCGTCGATCACCAGCTTGAAGTGGTTGATCAATGACTCGATTTCGCTGTACACGCGCTGCTTGTCCGGAAACGTGCAGCGGCGGTCGTCGACGTTGATCGGGCCGTCCGGGAGCCCCTGCATCAGCTGCCGGATCATGTGCACCGACTCGTCCATTTCGCGCATGCGCACGTAGTAGCGGTCGTAGTTGTCGCCGTTGATGCCGACCGGGATCTCGAAGTCCAGCTCCGGATACGCGAGGTAGGGCGTGTCCCTGCGCAGGTCCCGGGGCACGCCGGTCGAGCGCAGGATCGGGCCGGTGAAGCCCCAGTGGATCGCCTCCTCGGTCGAGATCACGCCGACGTCCCGAGTACGCTCGATGAAGATGCGGTTGCGGTCCATCAGCCCGTGGATTCGACCGATGTATTCCTCGTACTCGTCGAGGATCTCCTCGAGCCGTTCGAGCCAGCCTTCCGGCAGGTCGTGCGCGAGCCCGCCGATGCGCCCGTAGCTGTAGGTCACGCGCGCGCCGGTGAGATCCGCGAGATGCTCGTAGATCCAGTCGCGGATGGTCATCAGGTACAGGAACGCGGTCATCGCGCCGAGCTCCATCACCGACGCGGCGATGCAGGTCATGTGATCGGCGATGCGCGAATACTCGGAGAGCAACGTCCGCAGGTAGCGCGTGCGCGGCGTGAGCTCGATCCCCATCAGCGTCTCGACCGCGTCGCAGTAGGCGAAGTTGTTGATCAGCGCCGAGCAGTAGTTCAGCCGGTCGACGTAGGGGATCAGCGTGTGCCAGGTATGCGCCTCGCACTCCTTCTCGAAACCGCGGTGCAGATAGCCGCAGTGCACGTCGGCGCGCACCACGCGTTCGCCGCTCAGCTCGGCGATGATCTGCAGCGTGCCGTGGGTCGCCGGGTGCGACGGGCCGATGTTCACGATCACGCCGTCCTCGGTCGACGGCGTGTCGAACGCCGGCCGCACCGGGTTCCGCAGGGTCTCGTCGGTGTCGCGCGTCGTCATCGGCCAAGACACCCACGATTCGCTGTAGGGCGGAAAAGCGCAGCGTCATCCGCCATGCGGCGCACGACCTGGGCACCGCACGCTCCGGCACGCCCCGGCGCCCTGCGGCGGATGACGGCCTTCGGCCTTTTCCGCCCTACGTTGGAGGCGGGCGGGGTCATTCGCGGTACCTCACCAGCGGCTGTTCGCGGCCCTTCGGGTAGTCCTTGCGCAGCGGATGCCCCTGGAATCCCTCGTACAGCAGGATCGGGCGCAGGTCGGCGTTCCCGCGAAAGCGGATCCCGAACATGTCGTGGCATTCGCGTTCCATGAACGCGGCCGAACCATAGAGCGGAACCAGCGAATCGACCACCGGATCCGCCGCGCTCACGGCGGTCTTCAGCCGCACGCGCACGTGGTCGCGCGTCGAGTAGAAATGCCACACCACGTCGAAGCGGGGCTCGCGGTCCGGCCAGTCGACCGCCGTCACGTCCAGAAACAGGTCGAACCCGAAACTCTCCTTCAGCAACTGCACGGTCTCGAGCAGCGCCTCGCGCGGCAGCCGCACCGCCAACAGCCCATGGGAGAAAGCGGCGTCGCGTCCGTCGCCGGACAGCCGCTCGCGCACGCGCTCCAGGAGTTCGCTGTTCATCGGTTAGAACTTCTCGTTGACGATCGGATGGCGGGAATTCGCGATCTTGTCCTGCAGCTGCATGATGCCGTCGATCACCGATTCCGGCCGCGGCGGGCAGCCGGGGATGTACACGTCGACCGGGATGATCTTGTCGATGCCCTGCAATGCCGCGTAGTTCTGGTAGAAGCCGCCGCTGGATGCGCAGACACCGAACGCCATCACCCACTTGGGCTCGCACATCTGCTCGTAGACCCGCTTCAGGATCGGCGCCTGCTTGTGCGTGATCGTGCCGACCACCATCAGCAGGTCCGACTGGCGCGGCGAGAAGCGCGGCAATGCCGCCCCGAAGCGGTCGGTGTCGTACATCGTCGAGCTCACCGACATGAACTCCATCGCGCAGCAGGCGGTGACGAAGGGGTACGGGAACAGCGAGAACTTGCGCGCCCAGCCGATCAGCTCGTCCTTGCGCGTGGTCAGGTACTCGAAGGCCCCCGTCTTTTCGTGCGCCGCGTTCATCAGATCCCCGCTACCCAGGCGTAGGGCGGAAAAGGCCGAAGGCCGTCATCCGCCACTCGGCAATGGGCATGACCCCGAACGCCGCAGACCGGGCCCGGTGCCGAAAGGTGGATGACGCTGCGCTTTTCCGCCCTGCTCGGAAATCCGGTCATGCGCGTACGTCCTCCAAGAGCCCGGATTTCCACACGTAGAGCACCAGCAGCACCAGTAGCAGCAGAAAGAAGCCGAACACCAGCAGCAGCGTACCGGTCAGCGGCTGCGCGCCGAGCGCCCACAGGAACAGGAACACCGTCTCGAGCTCGAACAGAATGAACACCACCGCGATGCCGTAGTACTTCACCGGGACGGCCTTCACGTTCAGCCGGTCCACCGGCTCCGCACCGCACTCGAACGGCTCGAGCTTGGTCGCACTCGCGACCGGCTTCGGACCCAGCATCCGGTTCATCAGCAATGTGACCGCGACAAACCCGAGGATCGCGAGCAGGTACAGCAGGAAGATCGCGTACGGATTCACGACGAATCACCGCCCCCCATTCCGTTCTTGTTGCGTTGGCTCCCGAGGCCCCCTGGCCCCGACCCTGCGGAACTCGCGGCAAGCATAGGGGATTCTCCGGCCACGATCCACCGCTGTTCACCCGGCCATCCCGCGCTCCAAGTCCCTACAGGGACCAACCGATACGGAGTCCTGCACACTGCGCCGGGATCGGAGGACCACCAGGCGTGCCGCATCGGGACTACACTTTCGGACAGGCCGCGCCGGGGTTCTGGAGCACGCAAACCGGCCTCGGGCGGCCTGGCCGCGATCCCTGTGCTGCAACCTCGCATCTGCTGGAGCCACCATGGATGAGACTGGACCCCTCACAGAGCACGAGCCCACCCGAACCGGGCTCAGCGTCGACGCGCTGCACCGGGCGCTGCTCGACAACCTGTTCTACGTGGTCGGCCGCTTCCCAGCCGTGGCCACGCGGCAGGATTATTACCGCGCACTCGCGTTCACCGTTCGCGACCGCCTGCTGCACCGCTGGCTCCGGACCGTACAGACCTACAAGGAGGAACGCAGCCGCACCGTGTGCTACCTGTCGGCAGAGTACCTGCCCGGTCCGCAACTGGGACACAATCTCTTGGCCCTCGGCATTTTCGACAACACCCGCGAGGCCGTGCGCCGAGTCGGGCTTGAGCTGGACGATCTGATCGAGGAGGAGGCGGAACCGGGACTCGGCAACGGCGGACTCGGCCGCCTGGCCGCCTGCTATCTCGATTCGCTGGCGACGCTGCAAAGACCCGCAATCGGGTACGGCCTGCGCTACGAATTCGGCATTTTTCGGCAGCGCATCGACAACGGCTGGCAGGTCGAGGTTTCCGACAGCTGGCTGCGTGACGGCAATCCGTGGGAACTTCGCCGACCGCACATCGCGTTCGAGATCGGGCTTGGCGGGCACACCGAACGGTACTTGGACCATCACGGACATACGCGGGTGCGCTGGGTGCCGGGCGAGACGATCCGTGGCGTGGCCCACGACACGGCTATCCCCGGGTACGGCGTATTCAACAGCAACCTGCTGCGCCTCTGGGCGGCGGAAGCGACCGAATCGTTCGACTTCGGCAGCTTCAATGCCGGCGACTACCAAGGCGCGGTGCGCAGAAAGATCCGCTCCGAGACGATCAGCAGGGTTCTGTACCCCAACGACGAGCCAGAGACCGGAAAACGCCTGCGTCTGATCCAGGGCTACCTGTTCGTATCGTGTTCCCTGCAGGACATGCTCCGGATCCATCTGGCCGGCGGTGAAGGCCTCGACCGCTTTCCCCAGCGTTTCGTGGTTCAGCTGAACGACACCCATCCCGCCATTGCGGTCGCGGAACTGATGCGCCTGCTGCTCGACAAGCATGGTATGGAATGGGAGTCGGCCTGGGATCTGACCCGCCGCACGTTCGCCTACACCAACCACACGCTGTTGCCCGAAGCACTGGAGAAGTGGTCGCTGACTCTTTTCGAGGAGACGCTGCCACGGCACCTCGAGATCATCCTGGAGATCAACCAGTACTTCCTGGATGAGGTGCGCATGCGCTTCCCGCATGACGAGGCACTGACCACGCGACTGTCGCTGATCGACGAAACCGGGCCCCGCTACGTGCGCATGGCGCATCTCGCCTGTGTCGGCAGTTTCTCGATCAACGGGGTCGCGCGGCTGCATACCGCACTCCTGGCCGACACCGTCCTGCGCGACTTCCATACCCTGTGGCCCGAACGGTTCAACAACAAGACCAATGGCATCTCGCCGCGCCGTTTCGGCAACCTGAGCAATCCCGATCTCTGTGCACTGCTGTCACGGGTGGCTGGTCCCGGCTGGGCCGCCGATGCCGAACGGTTGCGTCTGCTCGAGCCCCATGCCCATCGGCGCGAGATCTACCCCGAATGGCGACGGATCAAGCTCGAGCGCAAGCGTGCGCTGGCCCGGTACGTGGCCGATCAAACGGGAATCGTGGTCGACCCCGAGTCGATGTTCGATATCCAGGTGAAACGGATTCACGAATACAAGCGCCAGCACCTGAACGTGCTCCACATCATCGCGCTTTACAGCCGGATCAAGATGGATCCGACACTGGACGCGGCACCCCGCACCTTCGTGTTCGGCGGCAAGGCGGCCCCCGGCTACAAGATGGCCAAACTGATCATCAAGCTGATCCACTCGGTAGGCGAAGTGGTCAATCGCGATCCGGCGGTACGCGACCGGTTGCGGGTGGTGTTCGTTCCGGATTTCAACGTCAAAGTGGCCCAGCGAATCTACCCGGCCGCCGACCTCTCGGAACAGATTTCGCTGGCCGGCATGGAGGCATCGGGCACCGGCAACATGAAGTTCGCGCTGAACGGTGCACTGACCATCGGCACCCTGGACGGTGCAAACGTCGAGATCCGGGAGGAAGTCGGTGCCGAGAACTTTTTCCTGTTCGGGCTGACCAGCGCCGAGGTACAGGCACGGAAGCGTTCGGGCTACTGCCCCTACGATTGCTACCGCGAGAATCCGGTACTGCGGGAGGCGATCGATCTACTGGCGGACGGCCTCTTCTCGCACGGCGACCGGGCTTTGTTCCGGCCACTCGTCGATCACCTGCTGCAACAGGACGACTACATGCTGCTGGCCGACTTCCAGTCCTATATCGACTGCCAGGACCGGGTCGATCGGGCATTCCGGGATGCCGACTCGTGGACGCGCATGTCGATGCTGAACGTGGCACGTATCGGCCGTTTCTCCTCCGACCGGGTGGTGCAGGAGTACTGCCGCGAGATCTGGAGGCTGGAGCCGGTCACGATCAGGCCGTAGGATGTGATTCTGTCCTCCGACTGCCGGGAACCATCGATGGCCCAGAACGCCCCAACCGACGACGTCCCCTCGGTGCGAGCACTCCTGCTCGTGGCACCAGGCTGCCCGCACTGCGCCGGGATGCTCGAGGGGCTGGGAACCCTGGTGAAGGAAGGCACGCTGTCGCGCCTCGAGGTCGTGAACATCGCCACCGAGCCAGCGGTCGCGTCGGAACTCTCGGTACGCTCCGTTCCATGGGCGCGCGTCGGACCGTTCGAGCTTTCGGGGCTGCACACGCTGGACGAGCTCCGGCACTGGACACGGCTGGCGAGCGAGGAACACGGAATGACGGTCTACCTGGCCGACCTGCTCGCGACCGGACGCCGGTCCCAGGTGGCCGAGCGCGTTCGACAGGATCCCGCGTTGCTGCAACGGTTGGTGGATCTCCTCGGCGACGGGGACACCGGGCTCAGCGTCCGGATCGGGGTCATGGCAACCTTCGAGGAGCTGCAGGATTCGGGCATGCTGGCAGGGCTGGCGGAGTCGCTCGCCCCGCTCACCCAGCATCGGGAGCCCCGGGTACGCGCCGATGGCTGCCACGCGCTGGCCCTGACCGGCTCGACCGAGGCCATCGGGTGGGTCGAAGCCTGCACGGACGATCCGGATCCCGAGGTGCGCGAGACCGCGGTCGACGCGCTGGAGATGCTGACCAACGCATAACCGGCGCGGGAGACCCGCTGACGGTCAGGGGCGGCGGCCACTGTGCAACCGCAATAGGGCGAGCCACGGAAAGCACAGAGAGACACGGAGAAAGGGTTTGATCCGTTTCATCTTCCGTGGTGTCCGTGTTCTTCCGTGGCCGATCTTCCTTGCTCGGGACGGCACGCAGCGCCCGGATCGTCAGCTACGTCCTGCGCGCAGAATGCCGCGCGCGCTGGTCTGGATGAACTCCAGCAGCCGCCTGACCTCGGCCACGTCGGTCTCGGCCAGCAGGCTTGCGATGCGGGTCTTGCGATCGCTGCGTCCCCGCAGAACCTCGGTGAAGGCCCGGTGCAGCGCGTGAATGCTTTCCTCCGCAAAGCCCTTGCGGCGCAGCCCGACCTTGTTGATGCCGATCAGCCGGGCATAGTTGCCGCTGGCAAGGCAGTACGGGGGCAGATCGCGGTTCAGCGCGGCTCCCATGCTGGTGAATGCATGGGCTCCGACCCGGCAGAACTGGTGTACCAGCGTGAACCCGCCCAGGGTACAGCCATCCTGGACCTCGACATGGCCGGCGAGCGAGGCCGCATTCGAAAAGATCACGTCGTTGCCGATGATGCAGTCATGGGCGATGTGCACGTAGGCCATGATCAGATTGTCGTGCCCGATCACGGTCTCCCCCCGGCCTCTTTCGGTTCCGCGGCTCAGGGTCGCACATTCCCGGATCACGTTCCGGTCGCCGATCACCAGGCGCGTCGGCTCGCCGCGGTAGCTGCGATCCTGGGGCGCCTCGCCGATCGAGGCAAACTGGTAAATCCGGTTCTCGCGCCCGATCTCCGTCGGGCCCTGTATCACCACGTGCGGCCCAACCCAGGTGTCACTTCCAATCCGCACGTTCGCACCGATCACCGTGAAGGCCCCGACATGCGCCGTAGAGTCGATCTCGGCGCTCGGATGCACGTCGGCGCGGGGGTCGATCATGCGTCGATTTCCTTCCCTGCACACATCAGGTCGGCGGATGCACAAAGCTCCTCGCCCACATGCGCCTCGGCAGTAAAGCGCCATATGCCGCGAACGGTACGCACGTGCTCGACCCGCAGCAGCAGCTGGTCGCCCGGCTCTACCTGGCGGCGGAACCGCGCCTGGTCGATTCCGACGAACAAGTACAGTTGCTGCTTGTCCTGATTGACGCCTCGGTGTTCCTCGGTCTTGAAGGCGAGCAGGCCGGTTGCCTGAGCCAGCGCCTCGAGGATCAGCACGCCGGGCATCACCGGCTTGACCGGGAAATGCCCCTGGAAATAGGGCTCGTTGAAGCTGACGTTCTTGATCGCCGCCAGATAGCGGCCCGGTTCGTAATCGGTCACCCGGTCCACGAGGAGAAAAGGATAGCGATGCGGAAGATAGCGCATCACCTCAAGAATGCTCAGACCGTCCACGTGATCGTTCCCTTTTTCTGGTTCTGGATTCCGGTGCCGGCGGCACCCCCTCCCCTGCAGGCCCAGATCACTGCCGCTTGCGGCGACCCAGCCTCCGCAGTGCGGCCAGACTGAAATTCCAGGCCCGGGCCTCCTGATGCGGCACACCCGAGGCGTAATGCCCAGGACGGGGGATCGACCGCGTCACCAGTGTCATGGCATGGATGGTCACGTGGTCGGCAATCTGGAGATGCCCGAGTATACCGGCTCCCCCACCGATTGCGCAGTGCTTCCCGATTTCCGCGCTTCCCGCGATCCCGGCACAACCCGCGATCGCGGTATGGTCCCCGACGCGAACGTTATGAGCGATGTGGACCAGATTATCAATCTTGACGCCGTTGCCGATCACGGTGTCGTCCAGCGCCCCGCGGTCGATGGTGGTGTTGGCCCCGATCTCGACGCCGTTGCCGATAATCACACTGCCCAGCTGCTCGACCTTGACCCATTCGCCCTGATCCGCGGCAAACCCGAAGCCGTCGGCACCGATCACCGCACCGGGCTGGATGATCACGCCGGTTCCTATCCGGACGCCGTCCAGAATCGAGCAGTTGGCGTACACATAGCCATCGGCTCCCACCGCGACATCGTCGCCGACGACGGTACCCGCACCGATGTATACACGGGCGCCGATCCGGGAACCTGCGCCGATCCGGGCGCCGGAGCAGACACGAGCGGACGGGTCGACCACCGCGTCGGGGTGGATCCATGCGCCGGCCTCGACGCCGGGATCCACCGGGCGCCTTCGGTACAGCAGCGTGCTCAACCGGCCGAAGGCGGCATGCGGATTCGCGACCAGCACGACGCTGCGGCAGGACGTATCGAGTTCCTCCGGCGCGACCAGGCCATCCCGCAGCAGTACGATCACGCCCGTCGCCGCATTCAGCGCCGCAAGGTGGTGCCGCGTGGTCACATAGGAGATGTCGCCGTCGCCCGCCCGAACCAGCGGCGCCAGGCGGAAACCGCGGCGTTCGGGCGATCCGAGGATCCGTCCGCCGAGAAACTCGCCCAGTTCCCGTGCCGTGAGCCCGCGGTCACGGGAGACGCTGCATCGCGGCGATGATGTCATCGGTTATGTCGATCCGTTCGCTGGCATACAACACGTTGCGTTCGGTAAGGATCAGGTCGATGTCGCGTTCCCGGGCCAGTTCGATGATCGCATCGTTGATCATTCGCTGGAGCTTCGCGAGTTCCTCGTTGCGCCGAACGTTCAGATCTTCGGTAAAGCTTTCCTGCGCCCTGCGGAATTCGCGCGAGCGCGCGGTGAACTCGCGCTCCAGGTCCGCCCGCTGGTTGGCGCTCATCAGCTCACCCTCGCGCTCGAGCCGGTCCCGCAGCTTCTGCAGCTCCTCGCGTTCGGCCACCAGCTGCGAGTCCCGCGGGGAGAACTCGCGTTCGAGTTCGCGCATAGCCTGCGCTGCCTGAGGCGAGTCCTCCAGGATCCGGTTCATCGTGACGAAGGCTACATTCTGTGCCGCCACGATTCCCGGCCACAACACCGCACCATAGACCAGTGCACTGGCGACGATGGCGGTCAATGTCTTCATGCCCCCTCCTGCCACATGGACGAAAAAACGGTCGTACCCGGCATTCGACCGCGCTTCTCTCGGAAAGCGCTGAGTACCTTGTCATCGCGAGGAGTGAGGCGTTGAGCCGCGAGTTCAGCGTGGCGGGACGTCGCGATCCACGAGGCACGGATTCGGCCGGCGCCGCTTGGCTCGCTGCGCTTCGCTCGCAATGACAGGCTTCTTGCGGAAAGTTCGGCATCAGATCGCTTCTGGCTGTGCTCCATAGTCACCGAACTGCCCGCATGGCCCACTAGAACGCGGCGCCCAAGAGGAACTGCACGCTCTGCGTTTCATCGCCGTCTTTCTCTCGTAGCGGCACACCGTAACTCAGGCTCAGCGGGCCGACCGGAGACATCCAAGTCATGGCCAGACCGGCCGACACCCGCAGTTCGTCAGCCTCGAAATCGTCGACGCTTGCGAACACCTGTCCGGCATCGACAAAGGAACTCATGCGCACCGCGTCGTTGTCCGCGGCAAACGGCAATGGGAAGAACAACTCTACGGAACCGGTGGTGCGGAAACTGCCGCCGTAGGGATCGTCATTGCTGTCACGTGGTCCGAGGCTATTGTCCTTGAACCCCCGCACGGTACGGATGCCGCCAGCGAAGTAGTGCTCGAAAAACGGCAGCTCGTCAGTACTGCCATAGCCGTCGCCATACCCAAGGCGGGCGGACAGGCTGAGCGAATAGCTATCGGAGAGTTTGAAGATCTCCTGACCCGAATAGCTCAGCCGATAGTACTGCAGGTCACTGCCCGGGAGGACCAGTTCCGCACCGACCCGGTGCCGCCGGCCGGACGCCGCGAAGATGACGCTGTCCCGGGTATCGTAGGTATAGGACACCTCGGTCGACAACAGATTGTATTGGTTGCCCTCGCGATCGATGAAATCAAGGATCTCCCCGGGAGTGTCCGCGACCGTGACGATCTCGACATTCTCGAAGCCGGGCTGGATCGTCAGGGTTCCGAATTCGGACAGTGGAATCCCGTAGGTCACATCGCCACCGAAGCGGTTTGCCGCGAACCGCGAGATATTGGCCTCCTCGGCGTCGATCTCCTGGTAGAACACCGAGAATCCCCGGCTTGCACCGTGGATCGTGTAATGCGGGTTCAGCACGCTGAAATTCACCATCTGCGAAACGTCGCTGCGGCTGAGCGAGATCGTGACCCGGTTGCCACTGCCGAGGAAATTGTCCTGACTGAGGCTCCCGGTGAGCAGAAGCCCCTGGTTCTGGGAGTACCCCGCGCCGAGGGACAAGGCCCCGGACATGCGCTCGGTCACCGCGATTTCGAGATCGACTTCGTCCTCGCTCCCGGCCACCCGGCGCGTCTCGATGTTCACGCTCTCGACGAACGGGAGCCGCTGCACGCGGACCCGGGACCGGTCGATCTGGTCGCCGTTGAACCAGGCCCCTTCCATTTGGCGCAGCTCACGGCGATACACCGACTCCAGCGTGCGGCTGTTGCCAGTGATGGTGATGCGGCGCACGTATACGCGCGGACCCGGGTCGACGAAGAACGTCAGCGCCACTTCGCGTGTCTCCTCGTCGACCTCCGGGACCGGATTCACGTTGGCAAACGCGAACCCTTCGGTGGTCAGCCGACGGGAGATACGCTCGGCCGATTCCACCACCTCGCGGCGGGAGAACACTTCACCGGGCTGCACCTCGATCAGTTCGCGCAGTTCCTCGGCCGGCAAAATCAGGTCGCCTGCGAGGTCCACCGCTCCGATTCGATACTGAGCGCCCTCGTCGACGTTGATCGTGATGTAGATATCCTTGCGGTCGGGGGTCAGCGTCACCTGGGTGGAATCGACGTCGAAATTCAGGAACCCCTCGTCCAGATAATGCGACCGCAGCTTCTCCAGGTCGCCCGAAAGTTTCTGCCGGGAATAGTGGTCGCGCCGGCTCAGAAAGGCCCACCAGCGCGGGACACCCGACTCGAAGCGCCGGGTCAGGCTGCGGTCGTCGAAGGCCTCGTTGCCCACGATGTTCACTTCGCGGATCCGGGCCACCTGGCCTTCCGCGATCGTGATGTCCACGTCGACCCGGTTGCGGGGCAGTTCGGTGATCTCGATGTCGATCTGCACGTTGTAGCGCCCGCGCGCGAGATACTGCTGCCGCAGCTCGTTTTCGATCCGATCCAGGATCGTGCGGTTGAACACCCGCCCGCGCTGCAAACCGACCCCCTGCAGCGCGTCGGTCAGCGCATCGGTCGGGATATCGCGGTTACCCGAAAAGCGGATCTCGTTGATCGCCGGTCGCTCCTGCACGATCACGACCAGAACGTCGCCGCGGCGCGCCACTTCGACGTCGCTGAAAAAACCCGTCTGAAACAGTGCGCGGATCACCTCGGGGCTGCGCGCATCGTCGAATGTATCGCCGACCTGAACGGGCAGGTAGGTCAGCGTCGTTCCGGCGGTGATCCGCTCGAGTCCCTCGATCTCGATATCCTCGATCACGTAGGACTGTGCCCAAGCCATCCCGGACGCCAGCAGCAGTCCGCAAAGCGTCAAGGTCTGCAATAGGTATCGCGTCATATCTGTCGCCAGGTCGATGGAACCCAAGCGCCGCCCGGGCTAGCCGAACAGGCGCGTGATGTCGTTGTACAGCGCCAGCATCATCAGCGCAGCGATGGCCACCAACCCGAGCTGCTGGCCGATCAGCTGTGTCCGCTCGGAGACCGCACTGCCCTTGATCCACTCCGCCAGATTGAACATCAGGTGGCCGCCATCCAGCACCGGAATCGGCAGGAGGTTGATGATGCCGAGCGAGACACTGACCAGCGCAAGAAACCCGAGGAAGGCCGTGATGCCGATGATCGCGGTCATGCCCGCGAACTCGGCGATTGTAACCGGTCCTGCGATATTTTTGACCGACGCGTCGCCCACGATCATCCGTCCGAGTACCCGCAGGGTCAGGATGCTGACTTCCCAGGTCCGGGCCACGCCGGCCACCATCCCGTCCACCGGCCCCAGGCGCACCAGCGTCGAGATCTCCCGCAACTGCGGCTGGTCGGCATCGACCCCGGCCCCGATCCGCCCGTGCCGCTCGCCGTCGGTCTCGACCTCGGCGGGAATCACGGTCAGTTCGACCATGTCGCCGTTCCGGATCACCCGCAGCTCGAGTGGCCTTCCTGGAGCCGCCTGGATGGCTCCAACCCAGGCGTCCCAGGTCTCGACGGCGTCGCCATCGACACTGACGACGCGATCCCCGGGTTGCAGCCCGCCCTCCGCGGCCGGACTGCCGCGCTCGACACTCCCGATCAGCGGCTCCAGCGCCGGCCGGAAGGGACTCAGGCCCAGGCGCGCAAGAAACTGGCCCTCACCGAGCAGTTCGCGGCGATTCTCCAGCACGATACTGCGCACCCGTTCGTGGCCGTCGCGGTCGATCACGACCACTGACACCTCGTCGGCGCGAACCGCGTGGTCGAGCAGCCGCAGATTGGCCTGATCCCAATCCTGGACCCGGTGTCGGCCGACCATCTGGATCTCGTCACCGAGCTGCAACCCGGCGGCGGCCGCCGCGCTTCCCGGTTCCACCTCCCCGACGACCGGCTTCAGCCCGGGGACGCCGATCATGAACATCAGCGCATAGGCGACCATCGCGAACAGGAAGTTCGCGGCCGGTCCGGCAACGATCACGAAATTGCGCGCAGCCAGAGACTTGCGGTTGAACGCCCGCCCGGCTTCGCGCTCCGGAACCGGAGCCTCGCGCTCATCGAGCATCTTCACGTAGCCGCCGAGCGGGATGGCCGCCACCACGAACTCGGTGCGATCGCGGCCGAACAGGCGGCGATAGATGGGCTTGCCAAAGCCGACGGAAAAACGCAGCACCTTGACGCCCATCAGTCGGGCCGCCAGGTAATGGCCGTACTCGTGCACGGTCACGAGAACGCCGATGGCCACGATGAACGCGGCGAGACTGGTCAGGATCGTCATGGCTTCAGTCGGTCATGGCTCGGCGGCAGCACCCGCAACGGATTCCCAAGCATAGTCCCGCGCCCGGGCATCCAACGCAAGAATCCGCTCCAGCGAATCCGCCGGCTCGACCGGGATTGCGGACAGGGCGTCGTCGATCACGCGGGCGATCGCGGTGAACGGGATTTTTCCTTCCAGGAAAGCCGCCACCGCCACCTCGTTCGCCGCATTCAGCACCGTCGTCGCGGTCCCACCCGCTGCCAGCGCCCGATAGGCCAGCCCCAGGCAAGGAAAGCGTTCGGGCGAAGGCTCGGCGAAATCGAGCCGGCCGACACTCAACAGATCCAGCGCATCCACCCCGGACGCCATTCGCCCCGGCCAGGCGAGCGCGTGCGCAATCGGCGTACGCATATCCGGCTGGCCGAGTTGGGCCAGCACCGAGCCATCGGCATAGGCCACCATCGAGTGCACGATGCTTTGCGGATGCAACACCACCCGGATCGCATCCGCTTCCAGGGCAAAGAGCCAGCGCGCCTCGATCACTTCGAGACCCTTGTTCATCATCGTCGCCGAATCCACGGAAATCTTGCGGCCCATATCCCAGTTCGGGTGGGCACAGGCCTCGTCCGGCGTGATGGAGTGAAACGTCTCCAGCAGACGCTCCCGGAACGGGCCGCCGGACGCGGTCAGCCAGATCTGCTGCACGCCATGGGGATGCACCGGGTCGGCACAGCGATAGCCGGCGGGCAGACATTGGAAGATCGCATTGTGCTCGCTGTCCACCGGCAACAGCCGAGCGCCGCTGCGCGCAACCGCATCGATCAGCAACGCGCCGGACATCACCAGCGCTTCCTTGTTCGCCAGCAGCAGCCGCTTGCCTGCCTCGGCCGCGGCCAGCGTCGGCAACAATCCCGCGCCGCCGACGATCGCGGCCATTACGATCTCGACCTCCGGCGCCGCGGCGACAGCTGCCAGCGCGGGAGCACCCACCCGAACCTCGGTGCGGCTGCCGGCTCGCGCCAGCAGATCGCGCAGTGCCGCACCAGCCTCGGGATCGACCATCACCGCCACGGCCGGGCGGTGCTCGAGGCATTGTTCGGCAAGCCGCTCGACGTTCGACCGCGCGGTCAGCGCGTGCACTTCGAAACGGTCGTGCTGGCGCGCCAGCACATCGAGCGTATTCACGCCGATGCTGCCCGTCGACCCGAGGATCGTCACCCGTTCCCGCGGCACGCTAGCCCCCCTGCGCAAACAGCGCGGTCCACAGCAACCCGGCGGCAAACACCGGCGCTGCCGCGGTCAGGCTGTCGACCCGATCGAGGATTCCGCCATGCCCGGGCAGCAGCATCCCGCTGTCCTTGGCGCCCGCCTCGCGCTTCAGCACGCTCTCCTGGAGATCGCCGGCCACCGAAACCAGTGCAACGACGATCCCCAGCAATACGAACACCAGCGCATCCATTGCCTGCAGCCCGAACGCCCAGGCACCGATCAGCGCGACCGGGAGCGTCGCGGCCAGCGCACCGAGCAGGCCCTCGCGCGTCTTGCCGGGACTGATGTCCGGTGCCAGCGGGCTGCGGCCGAAACGCCGACCGATGAAAAATGCCCCGGTATCCGCGGCCGCCACCAGCAGGATCAGATAGATCACCAGCATCGGTGCACTGTCGTGCAACCAGATCAGGGCCAGCGCCGCCGGTGCCAGCGTCGGAAAGGCCGCGCCACGCAACAGCCAGCGGCCCCACCGTCGCGCACCGAGCCCGGGACGGTAGGCCGGCAGCCCAAGGAATACCAGGCCCCACCAGACCACTCCGAGCGCGAGCACCCAGGCGTGGAACCCGGTCCAGCCGGCATCGCCCCAGATCAGCAGCAGCCCGGCCGGAACCGCCAGCACCAGCACGGCAAACGCGACCCGCGCCCCCTGCCCTTCGAAACTGCCGAGCCGCGCCCATTCGAAGGCACCCAGCGCGATCACCAGCAGCACGAAACCGGCGACCAGCCCGCTCGGCGCGAATGCGATCAGCAGGAATACGGGGACGATGATCGCCAGCGCCGTCAGGATCCGCTGCTTAAGCATTTCCCGCCTCGGCTTGATGCGGGGTTCGGCCGAACCGGCGCTGGCGCTTCAGGTAGGTTTCCAGGGTTCCGCTCAGTTCCTGTTCCGTAACGTCGGGCCAGAGCGCATCCAGGAAAACGAGCTCGGCATAGGCGGACTGCCAAAGCAGGAAGTTGCTGATGCGCTGTTCGCCACCCGTGCGAATCAGCATATCCACCGGCGGCAGACCTGCCGTGCTCAGGTAGTCTTCGAAGCGTTCGGGATCGGGGGCATCGCCCGGACTGTCGCGCAGCCAGCGCTGGGCCGCCTGCAGGATATCCCAGCGTCCGCCGTAGCCTAGCGCCACCACCAGCGTCATCACCTCGTTCTCCGCGGTCGCGGCCTCGGCTTCGGCCATGCGCTGCTGCAGCGGCTGCGGGAAATCCGCGCGTTCGCCGATGAAGCGCAAACGGATTCCCTTCTCGGAAAGCTCCGGAAGTTCGGCCTCGATCGCAGTCACGAACAGGTCGAACAGGGCGTCCACTTCGCTTTGGGGCCGTTGCCAGTTTTCGCTGCTGAACGCAAAGAGCGTCAGTGCCCGGACCCCGCGATTCGCGAAGAACTCGACCGCGCGGCGGGTCGCCTTCAGCCCTTCCCGGTGCCCCTCGCTGCGCGAGAGCCCACGGGCATGGGCCCAGCGGCCGTTGCCGTCCATGATGATGGCCACATGAGCCGGCGCCCGCCCGGCGGCCGGTGCAGCATCGGCGGACTGCGGGGCCGAGGCGCTCAAACCTCCATCAACTCCGCTTCCTTCTCGGCCAGCATCTCGTCGATGCGGGCCACGTGCTGGTCGGTCAGCTTCTGGATCCGCTCCTCGGCGCGCCGTTCCTCGTCCTCGGAGATTTCCTTGTCCTTGACCAGCTGCTTCAGCGAGTGGTTCGCATCGCGCCGGATGTTGCGGATCGCCACCCGCGCGTGCTCGGCCTCGCCGCGAACGACCTTCACCAGATCGCGCCGCCGCTCCTCGGTCAGCACCGGTAGCGGCACCCGGATCACCGTCCCGACCGTCGCCGGATTCAGGCCCAGGTCAGAGGTCATGATCGCCTTCTCGACCTTGCCCACCATATTCCGTTCCCACGGCGTCACGGTCAGCGTCCGGGCGTCTTCGACGTTGACGTTTGCGACCTGGTTGATCGGCACCTCCGATCCGTAATACTCGACCACCACGTGGTCGAGCAGGCTCGAGTGGGCACGCCCGGTGCGGATCTTGGTGAACTCCGAGCGCAGTGCCTCGAGCGACTTGTCCATGCGCTGACTGGCGTCGTTGAAGATGGCTTCCGTCATTGAATGGTCCCCTCGACCAGAGTCCCCACCGGCTCGCCCATCACCAGGCGCCGCAGGTCACCCTTGGCAAACATGTTCATCACTCGCAGTGGCAGCCGGTTGTCCCGGCACATCACCAGAGCGGTGGTATCCATCACGCCCAGGCGGCGTTCCAGCGCCTCGTCGAAGCTCAGTCGCTCGAAACGCCGGGCGTCGCTGCGCTGCATCGGATCGGCGTCGTAGACGCCGTCGACCTTGGTCGCCTTGATCATCAGGTCCGCGTTGATCTCGATCGCGCGCAGCGCCGCGGCCGAATCGGTGGTGAAGAAGGGATTGCCCGTCCCGGCCGCAAACACCACGATACGCCCCTTCTCCAGATGCCGCACCGCGCGGCGCCGGATGTAGTCCTCGCAGACCTGGTTGATCCGGATCGCCGACATCACCCGGCAGAAGCGGCCGGTCCGCTCGATCGCATCCTGCAGCGCCAGCGCGTTGATCACCGTGGCCAGCATGCCCATGTGATCGCCAGTGACCCGGTCCATTCCGCCCTTGGCCAGACCGGCGCCGCGGAAGATATTGCCGCCGCCGATCACGATCCCGACCTCGACTCCGAGCGCCGAGAGTTCCGCCACTTCCTGCGCCACCTGGTCGAGCACGGCCGGGTCGACGCCGTACTCCTGGGCTCCCATGAAGGCCTCACCGCTCAGCTTGAGAAGTATGCGCCTGTAAGCCGGCCGGCCTTCCTGATTCATGGTGCTCCTCGATGGCGAACGGAAACTCTAGGGTAGCGTCGGAACGGGGCGGCGTGCGCCGCCCGTCGGGTGCCCGGGGGGAGCGTTACGCGCCCCGGGCCTGGGCCATGACCTCCTCGGCGAAGTTCTCGACTTTCTTCTCAATGCCTTCGCCGACTTCATAGCGCACGAAGCCCGCGGCCGTGGCGCCGCGGTCCTGCAGCAGCTGCCCGACCGTCTGGTCCGGGTTCTTCACGAAAGGCTGACCGACCAGCGTGATCTCGGAGAGAAACTTGCGGATCCGGCCTTCCACCATCTTCTCGACGATTTCGGCCGGCTTGCCGGAATCCAGCGCCTGGGCCCGAAAGATGTCGCGTTCCTTCTCGACGGTTTCCGCCGGCACCTGGTCGGAATCGACACAGACCGGACGACTGGCCGCGATGTGCATCGCCACGTCCTTCGCCAGATCCTCGTCGCCGCCGGAGAGACTGACCAGCACGCCGATCCGGTTGCCGTGCAGGTAGGCGCCCAACGGCCCGGGGCTTTGCACGCGCTCGAAACGGCGCACTTGAATGTTCTCGCCGATCTTCGCGATCAGCGCCGCACGCCGCTCCTCGAGGCTCTGGCCGTCGACGTCGACCGCCATCAGCGACGCGACGTCGGATGCACCCGATGCCAGCGCCGCCTCTGCGCAGGCGGCCGCAAACGCGCGGAAGCTGTCGTCCTTGGCGACGAAGTCGGTCTCGGAATTGACCTCGATGATCACCGCATCGGACCCCTGCACCGCGATCTCGATGCGGCCCTCGGCGGCGATCCGCCCGGCTTTCTTGTCGGCCTTGGCCTGGCCGGACTTGCGCATCAGTTCGATCGCGCCCTCGATGTCGCCCTGGGTCTCCGTGAGGGCCTTCTTGCACTCCATCATGCCGGCGCCGGTGCGCTCGCGCAGTTCTTTGACTAAAGCAGCAGAAATCTGCATGAAAAACTCCTGAATTGGCATGGGCCGGCCGCGCGCACCGCGCTGCGGCCGGCGGGACGGGGTCAGGCCTGGGCGCCGGACTCGGCGGTCGCGAATTCATCTTCCTTTACCGCGGTCGCGGTCGCACCCTTGGCTTCGATGATCGTGTCCGCAATGGCGGCAACGTAGAGCTGGATCGCGCGCATCGCGTCGTCGTTGCCGGGAACCACGTACTCAACCCCCTCCGGGCTGTTGTTCGAATCGACGATCGCGACCACCGGGATGCCGCGCTTCTTCGCCTCGGCAATCGCGATCTTCTCGTAGCCGACGTCGATCACGAACATCGCGTCGGGCATGCGGTTCATGTCCTTGATGCCGCCGAGGCTGCGCTCGAGCTTGTCCTGCTCGCGGACCAGCATCAGCCCTTCCTTCTTGTTCAGCCGCTCGATGCTGCCGTCGCCGCGCATCGCCTCGATGTCCTTCAGCCGCTTGATCGATTGCTTCACGGTGCTGAAGTTGGTCAGCATGCCGCCCAGCCAGCGGTGGTTCACGTAGGGCATGCCGCAGCGGCGGGCCTCTTCGCCGACCACCTCGCGCGCCGAGCGCTTGGTGCCGACGAACATGATCTTGCCGCCGTCCGCCGCGACCTTGCCGAGGAAGTTCATCGCGTCGTTGAACAACGGCAGCGTCTTTTCCAGATTGATGATATGGATTTTATTGCGTTCCCCGAAAATGTACGGGGCCATCTTGGGGTGCCAGTAGCGGGTCTGGTGGCCGAAGTGCACGCCGGCCTCGAGCATCTGGCGCATCGTAACGAATGACATTGGGGTCTCCTGACGGGTTGAGCCTCCACGTATCCCGGCCTGAAACCCGACCGCGAAGGGCGGGCACCCGACAGACCGTGCCGATACGTGTGTGGATTTAGGGTTTTCGTTGCCCCGAGGGCGCGCGCTTTATAGCATAGGAGCCCGGTTCAAACCAAACGCGCGGGCCCGATCCGGGGCCGCGGGACGGAAGCCCGAAATGCCTGTAACCATCAAGACCCCGGAAGAAATCGAGCGCATGCGCGTTGCCGGCCGGCTGGCCGCGGAAGTGCTCGAGATGATCGCGCCCTACGTCGAGGCGGGGATCACCACCGACGAACTCGACCGCATCTGCCACGACTATATCGTGAACCACCAGAACGCGGTGCCGGCACCGCTGAACTACCGCGGTTTCCCGAAGTCGATCTGCACCTCGGTGAACCACCAGGTCTGCCATGGCATTCCCGGCGACCGGCAGCTGAAGAACGGCGACATCGTGAACATCGACATCACCGTGATCAAGGACGGCTTCCACGGCGATACCAGCCAGATGTTCTGCATCGGCAAGCCGGGCATCCAGGCGAAGCGGGTCGTGGACGTGTCCCGCGCCTGCATGTACCTCGGCATCGAGCAGGTTCGGCCCGGCGCGACGCTGGGCGACATCGGCCACGCGATCCAGCGTTACGCCGAGACCCACCGCTGCTCGGTGGTGCGCGAATACTGCGGCCACGGGATCGGCAAGTCGTTCCACGAGGATCCTCAGGTACTCCACTACGGCAAGCCGGGCACCGGAATGCGCCTCGAGCCCGGAATGTGCTTCACCATCGAACCCATGATCAACGCCGGCCGGCGGCACACCCGGCTGCTCGCCGACGGCTGGACCGCAGTCACCAAGGATCACAGCCCTTCGGCGCAGTGGGAGCACACGATCCTGGTCACCGAGGACGGCTACGACATCCTGACGCTGCGCGCGGGCGAGACGCCACCCCAGGCCCTGGCCGCATGAGTTCTGCCGCGCTGGCCTGGACCGCTCAGGCGGCCAGCGCGCTCCCGGGCCTCGAGGAATTGCGCGCGCATCCCCTGGATGCCGCACGCTTTCGCCAGTTCCGGCGCGACATCATCGACCGGCTGCACCAGGGCTTCCACGATGGGGCGGATATCGATGCGCTGATTCACGGTCACGCCGCGCAGATCGACTCGCTGCTGACGCTGATCTGGCGGCAGTTCGAACTCGCTGCGCCATCCGAACTCTGCCTGGTCGCGGTCGGCGGCTACGGGCGCGGCGAACTGCACCCCGGCTCCGACATCGATATCCTGGTGCTCGCCGAGCGCGACGCCGAGGCCCGGCACGGCGACACCATCAGCCGCTTCGTGACCTTCCTGTGGGACATCGGGCTCGAGGTCGGCCACAGCGTGCGCAGCATCGACGACTGCCTGCGCGAGGCCGGCGACGACATCACGATCGCGACCACGATGTTCGAGGCCCGCCACCTCTGCGGCGCGCGCGCATTGTTCGAGACTTTCCGCGAGGCGATGCAGCCCGAGCGCATCTGGGACTCGCGCTCGTTTTATGCCGCCAAGCTCGCGGAGCAGCAGGCGCGTCACCAGCGCTTCGGCGAAACCGCGTACCGCCTCGAGCCCAATGTAAAGGAAGGGCCTGGCGGGCTGCGCGACATCCAGATGATCGGCTGGGTCAGCAAGCGGCACTTCGCCGCCGAACGGCTCGAGCAGCTGGTCGCCCACGGCTTTCTACGCGAGGGGGAGCTGCGCGACCTGATCGCGGGCCAGCGGTTCCTGTGGAAGGTGCGTTTCGCGCTGCACATGATCACCGGGCGCCGCGAGGACCGACTGCTGTTCGATCTGCAGCGTGCGCTGGCCAGCACCTTCGGCTTCGTCGACCAGCGCCAGAACCTCGGCGTCGAACAGTTCATGCAGCG
This sequence comes from Thioalkalivibrio paradoxus ARh 1, assembly GCF_000227685.2. Taxonomy (GTDB): domain Bacteria; phylum Pseudomonadota; class Gammaproteobacteria; order Ectothiorhodospirales; family Ectothiorhodospiraceae; genus Thioalkalivibrio; species Thioalkalivibrio paradoxus. Next base: position 2,242,761 of record NZ_CP007029.1, read on the forward strand.
CTATTTCCGCACCATCAGCGATCTGCAGCGCCTGAACGAACTGCTGCTGCAGCATTTCAACGAAGCGATCCTCCAGGATCCCGGCTCGATGCGCGAGGTGCAGCGGATTCACCAGCGTTTCCAGATCCGGGGCGGCTACCTGGAACTGGTGCACGACCAGGTGTTCATGATCTACCCGCCGGCCCTGCTCGAGGCGTTCCTGCTGGTGCAGACCCACCCCGAAGTCCAGGGAATCCGCGCATCGACGATCCGGCTGATCCGCGCCCACCGGCATATGATCGACGGTCAGTTTCGCCGCAACCCCGTCTGCCGCAACCTGTTCATGCAGATCCTGCGCGCTCCCCGCGGCGTGACCACCGAGCTGCGAAGAATGAACCGCTACGGCGTGCTCGGGGCCTACATTCCCGCTTTCGGCCGGATCATCGGGCGCATGCAGTACGACCTGTTCCATGCCTACACCGTCGACGAGCACACCCTGCACGTGGTGCGCAACGCGCGCCGCTTCGCGCTGCGCGAGTTCGGCGACGAGCAACCGCTCGCCAGCGAAATCTATTCCCGGGTGCAACGGCCGGAGCGGCTGATCCTCGCAGCGCTGTTCCATGACATCGCGAAAGGCCGCGGCGGCGATCACTCCGAACTCGGAGCGCTCGACGCATTGCATTTCTGCCAGCACCACGGACTCGGCGACGACGACGCCGCCCTGGTCAGCTGGCTGGTCCGGTCCCACCTGCTGATGTCGCTGACCGCGCAGCGCAAGGACATCTCGGACCCCGAGGTCGTGCTCGGATTCGCGCGCGAGGTCCGCACCCGGGAGCGGCTGGACCTGCTGTACCTGCTCACCATTGCCGATATCCGTGGAACCAACCCCGAGCTTTGGAACAACTGGAAGGCCTCGCTGCTGCAAACCCTCTACAAGGCGGCACTGCTGGTGCTCGAACGCGGCCTCGACACACCTCCCGACACCGACGAGCAGATCGGCCAGACCTGCCGCGAGGCGCTGCAGATCCTGGCGAGCCATGGCCTGGACGAGGAAACCGTCGAGGCCATCTGGGAAGAGTTCGAGGTCGAGTACTTCCTGCGTCATTCGGCCGATGAGATCGCCTGGCATACCCGGGCCATTGCCGGCATCCGGGACACGGACCTGCCGCTGGTGCTGGTGCGCCACGAGACTCCGCGCGGCAGCACCGAGATCTTCGTCTACACCGACGATCACCCCAGGCTGTTCGCGCGGATCACGACCACGCTGACCCAGCTGGGGCTGGACATCGTCGATGCGCGGATCATCACCACCCATGGTGGCCGCACCCTGGATACCTTCCTGGTACTCGAGGGAATGGGCCACGCGGTGGAACCCGGGTTCCGGGTCGACGAGATCCGCGAGACCCTGCGTGAACGCCTGGTCGATCCCCGTTGCGACCACCATGCGGTCCAGCGCAGCCTGCCGCGCCGGCTGAAACACTTCGACGTCGTCACCCAGATCGAATTCAGCGCGGGCACACCGCCTGGCACGAGTACCCGGATGCGCGTGCGCGCGCTCGACCGCCCGGGACTGCTATCGACCATCGGCTGCGTATTCGCCGAGCAGAACGTCAATGTGCGCACCGCCCGGATCAGCACGGCCGGCGAGCAGGTCGAGGACATCTTCCTGCTGTTCAACGCCGACGGCCGGGAACTGACCCCGGAACAGCAGCATGCATTGCGCCGCCAGCTGATCGACGAGATCTGAGCCCCCGCCCCGCGCCGCAGGTCTGTTCCCAGCGATCCGAGGCGACGCGCAAGGCCGCTCCCCGGGTCACGGCGGAGGCACCGCGGAAGGGACGACCACGCACGCCGCGGCGCGAAACCCGAGGCGACGAATGTCAGAGAGGCCAGGGGTGCAGCTTCGCTCCAAGGCTCTGAAACAGGCTCAGGTAACTGTGATCGGTGAGCAGCGGCGATGCCAGCACCGCGACGACGTTGAATCCAATCACGATCAGCGCGAACCAGGCCGCGCCGCCGAGCTTGCGTTGCCAAGGCAGGTAGTCGGGGATCTGCAGCAGTTCCGCGTCCTGCGCTTGCTCCTCGGCCGCACGCTCCCGGGCGGACGCTGCGCCGGGCGCCAGATGACCCTCGTCGCTCGCCGCCCGCGCCATGTCCGCCTTGCGAAACAGCACCACGCGCGCCGAAAAGAACACATCCACCGCCTTCACGCCCAATCCGCGGAAAACGCCGCCCACCCGCAGCAGCCGCCCCAGGCGCGCGAGCAGCGACGAAGCCCGCTCGGTGACCACGGCCAGCCGCCCCCCGAGCAGCCCGGCGCGCGTCGCACTCTGCGCCCCGGCCACACCGGCGTTCACGCCCGTGTAGCTGAGCAGGGTGAAGGCGAGAAACACCAGCGCCAGGTCGAACTTGGTATCCCACAACGTCCAGGCGGTGCGATGCAGCCCGGGCCGATAGCCCAGATACCCCTTCTTCAGCCACTCCAGCAGGATGTGAACGCCGACCACCGCCAGCAGCCAGAAATAGCTGACGAACACGCTGAGCACGACGGTCAGCGTCACATAGACCGTGGCAAACAGCAGGCTGCGGTCGTGCCGGACGATCCACGCGCGAACCGGACCCAGCCCGGCCAGCGGATCGGCAACCCGCTCGGCCAAGGGGTCGAGTTCCGGTGCTTCGGCTGCCGGCTTGCCGTCGTGCATGGATCGCCCTCGCTGCAATGAACGGGCGCAATTCTAGTGGACCCGGCGGCGGCCCACCAACCGCCACGCGGCGCAGCACGCAGCGGTTGGCTCCGACCGGGCCCGGTGCCGCTGGCCAGTGGCTAGGCGCCGCCGCTATCATCCCGGCCATGACCCGCCGCTGCCGACCCGCATCCGCTTGAACACCGATCTGCCCGTTGCCTCGGTCCTGCCGGCCGTGGCCGCGGCCCTCGACGACCCGGGTATCGCGTTGCTGCAGGCCCCGCCCGGTGCCGGCAAGACCACGGTGGTACCGATTGCCCTGCTGCACGCACCGTGGCGCCGGGGCCGAATCCTGTTGCTCGAGCCCCGGCGCCTCGCGGCCCGGTCCGCGGCCCGCCACATGGCAGCGACGCTCGGTGAGCGCGTCGGATCCACAGTTGGCATCAGCACCCGTGTCGAGCGCCAGGTCGGACCGAACACCCGAATCGAGGTCGTGACCGAGGGCATCCTGACCCGGCGCCTGCAGCGCGACCCAGCGCTGGAAGACGTCGACCTGGTGATCTTCGACGAGTTTCACGAACGCAGCCTGCAGGCGGATCTCGGCCTGGCATTGTGCCTGCAGGTCCGGGATCTGCTGCGCCCCGACCTGCGCCTGCTGGTGATGTCGGCAACGTTGGACACCGGGGACATCGCGCGCCTGCTGCCCACGGCCCCGGTGATTCGCAGCGAAGGCCGCAGCCATCCGGTCCGGATCGACTACCGCCCTCCGACCCCATCGCCGGAACGTGCGGCCGACGCGGTCGCAGGCGCCGTGGAGCGGGCACTCGCGACCCTCCCCGGCAGCATCCTGGTCTTCCTGCCGGGGCGGCGCGAGATCGATCGTGCGGCGCAGCGGCTCGAGGCCTCGACCGGCCCCGGGATCCGGGTGGCACCGCTGCACGGCCAACTGCCTGCCGAAGCTCAGGACCAGGCGATCCACCCGGCGCCGGAGGGGTCGCGCAAAGTCGTGCTGGCGACCGACATCGCGGAGACCAGCCTGACCATCGAGGGGATCGCAGTGGTGATCGATTCGGGGCTGGCGCGCAGGCCACGGTTCGACCCGCGCCGCGGACTGAGCCGGCTCGAGACCGTGCGCATCAGCCGAGCCAGTGCAATCCAGCGCTGCGGCCGTGCGGGCCGGCTGGGCCCGGGAGTCTGCATCCGCCTCTGGGCGGAATCCGACGAGCAGCGACTGCACGCCCATACTCCGCCGGAAATCCTCGACGCCGACCTCGCCCCGCTGGCGCTGACCCTCGCCTGCTGGGGCGCCTGCGCCGACGAACTCACCTGGCTGGATCCCCCACCGGCACCCGCATTGGCCCAGGCACAGGAGCTGCTGCGCCAGCTCGGTGCGATCGATGCCTCCAACAGGCCGACGGCACATGGGCGCGCGATGGACGCGCTCGGCACTCATCCACGCCTGGCGCACATGTTGCTGGCCGCCCACGAACGCGGCCTGGGATACGAAGCAGCGCTGCTGGCCGCGTTACTGGAAGAACGCGACCCGCTGGAGCGGGCGTTGGCCGGCAGCGACATGCGAGCCCGCCTGAGCGCCCTGACCGCGCGTGATGCGTCGATGACACCGGCGGCGCGCCGCCGGCTTCGTGCCCAGGCCGCCCGCTGGGCGAGGCAACTGCGGTGCCAGGAGTCCGCACAGCCGGATCCCGAGGCCGCCGGGCCGCTGCTCGCACTCGCGTACCCGGACCGTGTCGCGCTGCGCCGCCCGGGGCCGGAGGGCCGCTTCCTGCTCGCCAGCGGTCGCGGCGCGTTTTTCCCGCGCGAGGACGACCTGGCGCAGGCACCCTGCATCGTCGCCGCGGTGCTGGATGCCGGCCAGCGCGAGGCGCTGATCCATCTGGCGGCACCGCTGGATCGCTCTACCCTGCCGTCCCTGCTTCCGGGGCTGGTGCGCAGCGAAGAGCGCGTGGACTGGGACGCCGGCGCCGGCGCAGTGAACGCCCGTATCGAACAGCGGCTGGGCGCGCTCGTGCTGGACACGCGGCCGCTGGACGGAATCCCTCCCGAGGTCGCGACCCGGATGCTGCTCGACGCGGTCGCGGCCCGGGGCCTGGAATCGCTGCCCTGGACCCCGGACGCCCGCCGGTTGCGCGCGCGCATGGCGTTCGCCCGCGCGCAGCACGGCGAGGCCTGGCCGGACGTCAGCGACGAAGGGCTGCACCGGATCCTGCACACGTGGCTCGCGCCCTGGGGCACCGGGATGAGCCGCCTGAGTCACCTGCGCACGCTGGACCTCGTCGCCGCGCTGCGCGGCCTGCTGGACTGGCCGCAGCAGCAGCGACTGGACCGGATCGCCCCCACCCACCTGACGGTTCCCAGCGGCTCACGCGTGGCCATCGACTATGGCGACCCGGACCACCCGGTCCTCGCGGTCCGGATCCAGGAGGTCTTCGGCTGGTCGGATACGCCCCGGATCGGAGACGGCCGCGTCCCGCTGACCCTGCATCTGCTCTCGCCGGCACGACGGCCGGTTCAAGTCACCCGCGACCTCGCCGGGTTCTGGGCACGCACCTACGCCGATGTGAAAAAGGATCTGAAGGGGCGCTACCCGAAGCACGCCTGGCCCGACGACCCGCTGAACGCCCAGGCGCTGCGCGGCACGAAGAGGGCAGCGCAGTGATCAGGGCACCCGCGGTGCATCAGCGTCGGCGCTCAGGGGGCCAAGGCGATGTCGACCGGAACTCGGAAGCCCGACCGCGCTGAACGAACTCGGAGGCTCGACGGTGCTGTACGAATTCAGGAGGCCTGCGGTGCTGCACGAAACCGGGTGCCGAACCGCGCAGGGTCGGGTCTTCGGGAGCCGGGTACCGGACATGGGGCGAGTGGTGCTTGGGCGGCCATCGGCCGCCCGGCCAATGGGGCCGATACACGGGCCAGGGGTAGTACCGGATCTCGACCGAGCGCTCCGGCAAAGGCGCGGCAACCGGCGGCTCCGGCCAGGATGGCGCGCGCGCCGCGGCGCGCTCGTCGCGCTGGCGCCGCTCCTCGGCCAATGCGTCCGCGAGCCGCCGCCATTCGCGAGCACGTTCCCGGGCGGCCTCTGCCTCGGCCTCCGACGGATCAAGGGCCCGACCGATTTCGCGGTACATCTGCTCCGGCGGCGGCCGGTCCGAGTAGATCATCCGGCCGTGCTCATCGACCCACTGGAAGATGCCCTGCGCCGCCGCCTGCGGCCACGGGCCGACGGCGGCCATCAGCCACAACAGAAGCACGGGCGTGAATCCTCGGACGCGCATGGCATCTCTCCACACACCGGGAACGACCGCACCCTGGCGGCCGAGCGTACCCCGAATCTGGCGTCCCCGGCAGGGTTCGAACCTGCGACCTGCCCCTTAGGAGGGGGCCACTCTATCCAGCTGAGCTACGGGGACCTGATAGCTGATTATAACGCCTTGGGCGTCGCTCGCGGGCCTCGATGTTGCCACGGTGTGAGCGGGGTAATGCAACCTGCGGCCCCCGCTGGGCGAAAATGACGCGAACCGCCGACCGCCCTTCCTGACCGCGGAGATCCGGAGCATACCGATGAACATCGGCCTCGCGCTGAAGAACAGGTGCCCACGCATTGGGCCAAGCCCATGACCGCGGCAACACCCCAGCCTCGCAATGCCGTCGCACTGCTGACCCCGCTGATCGGCATACGCGGCCGCTTTCAGGGCCGCACCCTGGAACTGGTCGAGGTGCTCGCGGACGGACCGCAAGTGGCCCTGCTGGACCTCAGCTCAACTCCTGGAATCCAAGCGAACCAGTATGGCGATCCGCTCTCCCGCCAGCCGCGGACGCTGACCATCCCGGTGGTAAGCCCGATCGATGACGACATCCATCCCGCGCTGCGGGAACTGCTGCCCGAAGCGATCCTCCAGCAGCTGCGCAGCCTGAACGATGCTCGCGGCCTGGCGGAAGACTGAGATTCGAGCTGCCCCTGCAACTTCGGCCACCGGTCGTAGACTGCCGTATCGGCGGGATCCATGGGGATCCCGACAGCCTGACGGGCTCATACGCGCACAGTGGCGGTGGCGTCGCTGCCCCCGGGATTCGGTCATACAAACGATGACTGCCGTGGACCCCGGCCGAAAAGGTACCGCCAGGCGTGCCGACTGAGTTTCAGCGCGCGGGTGGTGATTTTTCCGTGCGTTCACGGCTTGATCGCCGGCGACTAACTGTCTGCAACGGATTCTCGCCGCGATGCGAGGCCGTTGAGATTGGCAGCGACAGTGGTGAAGCCGCGCGAATCGGGCGCCGGGGCTCTCAACGGCTTTGCAGTCTCTTGGCCGTCGATTCTTGCCAGCGCTCCAGGGTGGCGTCGCCCACGTTCCAGCGGGTGGCCAGTTGTTTCTGGTTGAGGTGCATCTTGGTCTCCTTACGCATGAGTTGGCAGGAGTCCATGAAAGCGCTGTTCCGCATGGGATCCAAGCGATATCGCGTCGCTTATATTCGCAGCAGTCTTTGCGGAGATTGGATGTCGGATTCGCCGCGCTCAGAAAGCAGCGTGCCGCTGCAGCTTTCCTCGATACGGCCGCGCAGGAAGTCGGCTTCCTCGAAGGTCAGACGGAACGGCCCCTTTTTGGGAAACCCCTCCGGCGCAGGGGGCAGGCGCGGATGCCAGGTGGGTTCCCGGGTCCACGTGACGCCGGGATCATCGGCGCGGCCGACCTCGCTGCCACGGCGGGCGAGGCCCGCGAACTGGGTGTGATACCAGCCCTGACTCTGCCCCGGAACGAAGATCCCCCAGCGCACCAGGGAGGCCCAATAGGCGGAACTGGCGGGACGCGAAAGGGAGGCACGCGCCTGGATGCCGATAATCCCGTCCGTGTCCTCGCTCGCGGCCAGGGCGTCGATCAGCCGCACTTCCATCCGCCGGGCCTCGGCCGCCACGTCGCCCCGAGAATCTGCGGCTTCGAGCCCCCGGTAGATCCATGGAATAAACAGGAAGTACCGCAGCCGGGTAAGCAGCTCCTACGTGCCCGGAAACAGCGCGTTCGACAGAGCATGTCGGAGGCTGCCGAGCCCCAGCTCGTCGACCGTGCCCTGTTCGGCAAAGAGATCCAGGACCTGACGTACCCGCGTGCGATCGGCGGCGGTCAGGTCGATCCAGGTCAGTTGTGCCTGCATGAAACATGCTCCCAACAACTTCCCCCCTAGGGGTATCGCGTTCCGCTACCTCGGGTGTCGTCCTTGACCGGGAAGCACCCATATCGCACGAGATGACCATAGGCGTTCCACAGCAGTCCCGCATCCCTGATCACCGCATCCGTTGCCGGAACCGCGCTTCTTCGCCGCGTCCGACCGGGCGCACCGCCCGTTCCCGATGTACCTCCAAGACTACCCTTCATTGGGCAGACAGACCGATCGGAACGTTCAATGCGCTCGTTCTGCCCTATATTCCTGTTGATCGGCCCGAAGAATGCCGTCCAGCAGGCGCGGCAGGAAACGCCGCCCGAAACGAAAGGATGGGGAGAGGTTCACGATGCGAGCAATCCGTAACGTTCTGGCCTTGATCGGCTTTCTGACCATTATTGTCGGTGCAACCGGCTATTTCGCCGTGAAGGACTTTCTCGGCAAGCTCGATCCGGAAGCACCGAGAATGTATGTCGAACTGGCCCAGCGCTACATGGAGCACCTCGACCCCGCGGTGGCCATGGTACGCAGGGTCCGAGTCGAGGATGGTCTGAGCGTGCAGGATGTCGTCGACTCCCTGCAGAGCCTCGCGACCACCCACGACATGTTCTATGTGGGCGAGGCACCGTTTTACCGGCAGGTCGAGGCGGTCACCGGAAACCCCTACCGCTATGTGAATTTCTTCTCGTTCTGTGACATCGACGTGGGCGTGATGATGGCGGACCACCATAACGCGTACACCGCATTCATGCCCTGCAGTATCGCGCTGATCGAAGATGACGATGGCACCCTCTGGTTGATGATGATGGACCTCGACCTGATGATCCATGGCGGCAAGCCGCTGCCCGCAGAGTTGCGGGAGGGTGCGCTACGGGTCAGCAACACGCTCGATGCGATCCTACAGGGAGCCGCGCGCGGCGAGTTCTGAAGCCCCGGGATCCGGCCTCTATCGAGGCCCCTGTGGAAGGCCGCCCGCCTGCCGGCCGCGTGACCCACTAGACCGCGGTCCGGCCGACAGCGACCCGATCAACCGCCGGCCCGAGGACGAGGCGGTAGCCTGGCCACCGCCCGGTGAGCCCCTGTCCGGAAAGGGGGAAACGACGTGTTGGGGTCTTGGCGTGTCGGGTCCCGTTGTCACGATTGCGGAGCACATTCCCGCTCGATCCGGACGATCAGCGGTTCGAGCTCCGCCCAGACGTTTTCCAGGATCCGTGGCTGGGCGCCGGCAGCGGGGTGGATGCCGTCGTCGAGCATCAGATCGGCATCCAGCGCGACCCCGTCGAGCAGGAACGGCAATAGTGGCAGCGCGCGCGCCTCGGCCAGTTCGGCGAAGATCCCGGAAAATCGTTCCGTGTACCGCGGGCCGTAGTTGGGCGGGATCTCGATCCCGACCAGCAGCACCTGCGCGCCGGCCGCATCGATCGCGTCCAGCATCGCCTCGAGGTTCTCGCGCATCGCGCGCAGCGACAGCCCGCGCAGGCCGTCGTTGCCGCCGAGCTCGAGAATCACGAGATCGGGACGAAAATCCTCCAGCACGGTGGGCAAGCGGGTTCGGCCGCCGGCGGTGGTCTCCCCTCCTACCGAGGCATTGTGAACCTTCCAGGCCGCATCCCGGTCCATCAGGCGTTGTTCCAGCAACGTCACCCAGCCGGCGTCTCCGGCGATCCCGTGGGCCGCGCTGAGCGAGTCTCCGAAGACCAGCAGCCGATGGGGCACCTCCGGATCCGAGACATTTCCGGCAGCGACGACAGTCCATGGCAACGCCGCCCCCGCGGCCACCGTCAGTGCCAGTACCATTGCTCTCGCGACAGCGATCAGGAAACCGAACATGGATGCAACCTCGAACTCCATCGTGCAGGCACAGGGCCTGGAAAAGCGGATCGACGGACCCAGCGGCCCGCTGGACATTCTGCGCGGAATCACGCTCGCGGTCGCGCCGGGCGAGAGCGTCGCGATCCTCGGCGCCTCCGGCTCGGGCAAGTCGACCTTGCTGGGACTCCTTGCCGGTCTGGACGCTCCGAGTGCCGGAGAAGTTCGCCTGCTCGGCGAGAACATCGGCAAACTCGACGAGGACGGTCGCGCGGCGCTGCGCGCAGGAAGCGTCGGCTTCGTGTTCCAGTCGTTCCAGTTGCTGCCGGCACTGACCGCTTTGGAGAACGTGGTACTGCCGCTCGAACTCAACCCCGCCCACGATGGCATGGCGTCGGCGGCAATCACCGCGCAGGCGCGAGAAGCGCTGGATCAGGTCGGGCTGACCGCGCGCGCAGCGCATTACCCGTATCAGCTCTCCGGCGGCGAACAACAGCGGGTGGCCATTGCTCGGGCGATCGTGGACCGCCCGGCAGTCCTGTTCGCCGACGAGCCCACCGGCAACCTCGATGCCGACACCGGCGCCCGCATCATCGACCTGCTGTTCCGCCTGGCCGGCTCGGGCGATGCGGGCACCGGGGCCGCGATGGTGCTGGTCACCCATGACCCGGCGCTGGCCGGGCGCTGCGACCGCGTGATCCACCTCCAGGATGGGATCCTGGCATGAACGCCGGCCGCTCGCGCCTGTACGCGTTCCTGCGCGATACCTTACGCGAATGGCGCAGCCCGGAACTGCGGGTGCTCGCTGCGGCGCTGGTGGTTGCAGTCGCAGCAGTCGCCGCGGTGGGTTTCTTCACCGACCGCGTCGACCGCGGGATGGAACAGCAGGCCGCGACCCTGCTGGGCGGGGATCTGGCGGTCGTCTCGGACGCGCCGATACCCGAACGCTGGCGCAGCGAGGCGCGGGCGCTGGGACTCGAGTCGATTCGCAGCGCGACGCTGCCCAGCGTGCTGTTCACCCCGGACGACGACTCGCTGCTGGTCTCGGTGCGCGCGGTCGATCCGGCGTGGCCGCTGCACGGTACCGCGCAGGTCGCGGGCGACCCGCAGCCGGAGACACGTACGCAGGGTCCAGCGGCGGGGACCGCCTGGGCGGATGGAGCCCTGCTGCAAGCACTGGACATTGCGCCCGGTGCCGAGGTCGAACTGGGACGGCTGCCGCTCGAGATCGACGCGCATCTGCGGCTGGAGCCCGACCGCGGCAGCACTCTGTTCGACATCGCGCCGCGCCTGCTGATCCACTTCGACGATCTCGACCGAACCGGGTTGATCGGGCCGGGCAGCCGCGTGCAGTATCAGCTGCTGGTCGCGGGCCCGCCCGGTGCGGTGCAGCAGTTTCGCGGCTGGCTGCAGGCCGAACTGGACGCCGGGCAGCGCTTGCTCGACCTCGAGGACGCCAACCCGGAACTTCGCGAAGCGGTAAACCGTGCGCGCCGCTTCCTCGGGCTCGCCTCGCTGATGGCGGTGCTGCTCGCCGGAGCCGCGATCGCGGTGGCCGCCCACCATTACGCCGAACAACGCGCCGATGCGGCCGCGGTGATGCGCGCGCTGGGCGCCAGCGGACGGCGCGTGCTGCGCCTGTTCTTCCTGCGCGTGCTGGCGATTGCGGCGCTCGCCAGCGGCATCGGGCTGGCACTCGGTTTCGCGGCGCAGTTCGTGCTGAGCGCCTTGCTCGGCGAATGGCTCGCCACCGGGCTGCCGCCGCCGGGCCCGCGGCCGGTCGCCGCAGGGCTCGGGGTCGGGCTGGTGACCGCCGCCGGCTTCGCGCTGCCGGCGCTGCTGCGCATCGGCCGCGTCCCGCCGCTGCGCGTGCTGCGCCGCGATCTGGGCCTGCCGCCGGTGTCGGTATGGCTGTCCGGGTTGCTCGCGCTGCTGACCTTCGGCGCCCTGCTCTACTGGCAGGCCGCGGACCCGGCGCTCGCGCTCTGGGTGCTGCTGGGTACCGTGCTGGCGCTGCTGCTGCTCGGGGCGCTCGGCCTGGTGCTGATCGTGCTGCTCCGGCCATTGCGCGACCGCGGCACGATGGCGCTGCGCTTCGGACTCGCGAACCTGTCGCGCCGCGGCGGGCTGAGCGCGATCCAGATGGTTGCGTTCAGCATCGGGATCCTCGCGCTGCTCTTGCTCGCGATCGTGCGCGTGGACCTGCTCGCGGCCTGGGAACGGAACATCCCGCCCGACGCGCCGAATCTGTTTTTCATCAACATCCAGCCGGGCGAGGAACAGGCTTTCGCGGACCGCGTCGCGGCCTCCGGGCTGCCGCGCCCGGAAATGGAGCCGATGATCCGCGGACGACTGGTCGCGGTGAACGGGGAGCCCGTACGCGCCGAGGATTTCGCCGACGAACGCGCCCGTCGCCTGCTGGAACGCGAGTTCAACCTTTCCCATGCCGAAGCGATGCCGAGCCACAACCGCCTCGCCGCAGGGCGCTGGTTCGACCCTGATGCGACCGGCGAATGGTCCGTGGAAAGCGGACTGATGGAGCGGTTCGGGCTGCGCCTCGGGGACGAGCTCACCTTCCGCGTTGCCGGAACCCCGGTGCAGGGCCGTATCACCAGTGTGCGCGAGGTGGACTGGGACAGTTTCCGGGTGAACTTCTTCGTGATCGGCCCGCCGGCGCTGCTCGCGAACCAGCCGCGCACCTACATCACCAGCCTCCATCTGCCTGCGGAACTCGAAGCGGACAAGAACCGCTGGCTGCGGGAGTTCCCGGCGGTCACCGCGATCGACGTCGCCGCGCTGCTGGCGCAGGTTCGGAGCGTGATCGACCAGGCCACGCGCGCGGTCGAGTACGTGTTCCTGTTCACGCTGTTCGCGGGGCTGACCGTGCTGTACGCGGCCGTGCAGGCGACCCGCGAGGTACGCCGGCGCGAGGCGGCGCTGCTCCGTACGCTGGGCGCGCGGCGGCCGCAGATCCGCAACGCGCTGCTGGCCGAATTCGGCTCGCTGGGGCTGCTCTCCGGCCTGCTCGCCGCGGTGATCGCGAGCGCAGTCGGGGCACTGCTGGCCTGGCAGGTGTTCGGCTTCGACTACGCGGTCAATCCGCTGACGTTCGTGTTCGGCATCGGTGGCGGCACGCTGGGAATCGCGCTGGCCGGCTGGCTGGGCACGCGCCAGGTGTTGAACCAGGCGCCGCTGAAGGTTCTGCGCGGCCCGGAGTGAACCCGCGTGCGTTCGCGCCCGGCGTGGATATACTGAACCGATGCGTCACTCACTGCTGACCGACCAACAGTTGCAGGGAATGGAGCGCGAGACCCTCGTGCGCCACTTCTCGGGCTCCGAGACGCCGGATGTGCAGATTTCCGCAGCCATCCGCTACGCGCTGGATTCGGTCGACGAATGCGGGCTCCAGACCCATCCGCTGGACGTTGCGGAGATCCTGCGCCGGCTGAACGTCGACCGCCAGACGCTGATCGCGACGCTGTTGATTCCCGCGGTGTTTGCCCGGCGTCTGACGCACGAACAGATGAGCCAGCAGTTCGGCGAAGTGGTGGCGCGCCTGACCGAGAACGTCAGCGAGCTGGTGCGGCGCCGATTCGAGAGCCCGACCGGACGGCCCGAACAGGCCGAACGCCTGCGGCGCATGCTGCTGGCGATGGTCGACGACGTGCGCGCGTTGCTGATCAAGTTCGCGTTCCGCCTGCAGAATCTGCGCCTGGCGGTCAAGCAGATGGAACCCAACGCGAAGCTGCTCGCCCAGGAGACGCTGGATGTGATCGCCCCGCTGGCGAACCGCCTCGGGATCGGTTCGCTGAAATGGGAGATGGAAGACCTGTCGCTGCGCATCCTCGAGCCCGATGCGTACCGCGCGATTGCCAACGGGCTCGATGCGAACCGCCGCGCGCGGGAAGCGTATGTCGAGGCTTTCACGCGCAAACTGGAAACGGCGCTGAAGGCGGAAGGCGTGCAGGCCCGCGTGTACGGGCGCCCGAAACACATCTACAGCATCTGGCGCAAGATGCAGAAGAAGCAACTGGCACTGGAGGAATTGACCGACCTGAGAGCGACGCGCGTGATCGTCGACGACCTCTCCGCCTGTTACACCGTGCTCGGGATCGTGCATAACCAGTGGCCGCACCTGCCGCGCGAGTTCGACGACTACATCGCCAACCCGAAGGACAACGGCTACCAGTCGTTGCATACCGCGGTGATCGGCCCCGAGGGCAAGGTCGTCGAAGTGCAGATCCGGACCCGCGCGATGCACGAGTTCGCCGAACTCGGGGTCGCGGCGCACTGGCGCTACAAGGAAGGCGGCCGCGAGGATCTGGCGCTGGCCAGGGCCATCAATTCACTGCGCCAGCTGCTCGAGTCCGATGGCGACGACCAGAACCTGCTGGAGGAATTCCAGAGCGAGATGCTGCACCAGCGGGTGTTCGTGCTGACCCCGCGCGGCGAGGTACTCGACCTGCCGGCCGGCGCCACGCCGCTGGACTTCGCCTACGGCGTGCACACCGAAGTCGGCCACCGCTGCCGGGGGGCCAAGGTCGACGGGCGCATCGTGCCGCTGACCTACCGCCTGCGTTCCGGCCAGCGCGTCGAGATCCTGACCACCCGCCAGGGCGGCCCAAGCCGCGACTGGCTCAACCCGGCGCTCGGCTACCTGCATACCACCCGCGCGCGCAACAAGGCGCGCAGCTGGTTCCGCCAGCAGAACCAGGAGGAACATCTGGCGAACGGGCGCAACCTGCTGGACCGCGAGTGCCAGCGTCTCGGGGTCAGCCAGGTGGACCACGACGAACTCGCGACCAAGCTCGGCTACCGGCGTTCCGAGGACATGCTGGTCGCGCTCGGCGCCGGCGATCTGACCACCTCGCAGGTCGCGCAAAAGCTGCAAGTCGACGCAGCGACGCCGATCCTGGCCCCACGCCCGCGCCGCCGGCCGATCAACGACGGCACGCCGGCCGGCGGCGGCGACATCCACATCCGCGGCGTTGGCGGGCTGCTGACCACGCTCGCGAACTGCTGCAAGCCCGTGCCCGGTGACGCGATCATCGGTTTCATCACCCGCGGCAAGGGCGTGTCGGTGCACCGGCGCGACTGCGTGAACGTCCTGCGCCTGCCGGACGAGAAGCGCTCGCGCCTGATCGCGGTGAGCTGGGGTCAGGAACCGCCGACCCAGGCGGTCGACCTGCTGGTCGACGCACAGGACCGGCCCGGGCTGTTGCGCGACATCAGCAACGTGTTCGCGAACGCGAACGTGAACCTGCTCGCGGTCCAGACGCGCACCGACCCGATCGACCGCTCGGTGCGCATGGAACTGACCGCCGAGGTCGAGAGCCTGAGCCAGCTCAGCGGGCTGTTCGACCGGATCCAGTCGCTAGCCAATGTCTACAGCGTTCATCGGCGTTCCAGCGTCGCGAACAAGGCTGCCCACTGACCGGCGAACGCTTCGGACCCCCTCCCGCCCCGCCCGCGGACAACTGCCGGCGCAAAGGACAAGCCGGCCAGGCTGAACCGGGCTGGGGCGAACCACTCCGGCGACCGCGAAGCCTGGGCACGGTGCGCGAACCCCGGCCCAGCCACCCGGGCCGTCGATCGAAAAGCCGGCCGCGCAAACCCGGACAGACGGATCTCGTCCGACGCGGCAGGGTCAGTTGTACTCGAGCACGGCCGCCGCCACTCCCGGCAGCCCGTCGTCACCTCCGGCCGAGGAACAGAGCCCGGTTTTCGCACCGGTGCCGCCACGGCCGCCCTCGCCTGCGGCACCCGCCGCTCCCTGGTAGAAGGGCGTGTCGGTGGTGTTAACGACCGAGCCGTCGACCAGCGCCACGCCGGCCGACGGGCCGGAGTTGCCGCCGGCGCCGCCCCCTGCGGCACCGCCGGCACCGCCGTCTCCGCCACGGCCGCCGTGACCGCCGGATTCATGGGTCGCCCCGGCCGCACCACTGCCGCCGGCGGCGCCGTTGCCGCCACGCCCCCCGTTGCCGCCATCGCCGCTGCGGCCGCCGACGATACGCGAATCGGTGAAGGCGACCGTAGAGCCCGCCAGGACCGCGGCGAACGCCGCCCCACCCTGCTGGCCGCCACCCCCGGCGTTGCCGGCGCAACCGCCTGCGCCACCGCCACCGCCTTCATTGCCAGGGTCCTCGGTCTTCACCCAGAAGCAGGCACCGGCCTTGTAGCCGCCGGCACCGCCTCCCCCGCCGCCGCCACCGGTGCCGCCCGAGGTGCCCGCCGTGCCGCTCGAGCCGTCCCAGGAGGTTCCGGTGAAACCGCCTGCGGTGTCTGTAGAGCGGCTGCCCTTGTGGCCGCAAGCGCCGTTGCTGCCGGTGGCACCCTCGTGCCCCGTCTTGCCGCGGCTGCGCGGGCATTCTGTGCAGTTACCGCTCCCCCACTTCCCGCCGGCCGCCCAGTTGCCCGTGCTGCCGGGTGCGCCAGCGTAGCCCCAGCAGCCGTTCTCACTGCACGAGGGCTTGCAGGTGAAGTCGACCGCACGGACATGGACGCTCACCTTCTGCTTTACTGCACCGGCGCCACCAGTGGTATTGGCACAGGCGGTGACACTGCCGCCGGTACGTCCGCTGCCGTCTCCGCCCCGGGTGCCGTCGCGCCCGTCGTCGCCCCCGGCCCCGGCACCGCCGGTGCCGGCGATTATCTCCGTGCTCACGATCGATAGGCCCCCGCTGCCGGACACCACGAGCGCAATACTCGGCGCGCCGTTGGCCTCGATCACCGCCGAACCCACCAGCTGGAAGCCCTGCATGCGTGTCGCGGCGTTGACACCGGAAGCGGTCACGGCAGGCTTCCCACCGGCCGGTGCCTGGATCACCGAGAAATAGTCCGGATGGGACTGGCTCTCGGGCAGGCAGCCACCATAGACATCCACGCCCTCGCGGAGCGCGACGCTCTCGGCTGGACTGTACTCGCCCCATTGCACCAGCACGCCGCAGCCGGAGGGCCCGCAGCGCTCCAGACCGCGGTCGATGGTCCTGCAAGCGCCCGCCGGCGTTGTGCCGCAGTCCGCGCCGTCGGTGCCGACCGTCGAAACGTAGATCCGGCTGGTGAGCTGCGACAAATCCGCCTTGCCACAGACCCATGGTTCCTCCATGGCAAGCAGGTCGCGTGCGCTCGCGCGCGGGCCGAGAAGTGCGCGTCCCAGATCGACGTCCGCGAACAGGGCCCCCTGGGTGTCGGCATACTGGAGATCGGTGCGATCCATTGATGCGCCGGCGAGGCGCGCCCCCGCGAGATTGCTGCGCGAAAGGTCGGCCGGGCCCCTGTCCGACTCGTCGAGCCGTGCGTTGCTCAGGTCGACCCCGGCAAGATTGGCGCCGGTCAGCGAAGCCCCGTTCAGGTTACTGCCGCCCAGGTTCGCGCCGGTCAGGTCGGCCCCGGTCAGGTTGGCGTCGGACAGGTCACGACCGGACAGGTCGGCCCCCTTCAGGTCGCAGTAGGGGCAGATATAGGGCGCTTCACCCGCCAGCACCAGGCGGGTGTCCTCGCCCAGCGGCACGTCCCGCTCCTCCGGCGCGGTGCTCGGCAACGGCGCCGGGTCCGTGCCCTGATTCGATGCCGGCGTTGCGCCCAGTGGTGTGGTCGGGCCCGCCGCCAGCAGCAGCAACAGCAGAAGCGGCAGCATGCCGCGCCGGCCCTCCGCCTTCCTCAGTGTCCGTCTCATTCTCGTGGCCTCCGTGGCGCATGGGTTGGATATATGCCCGCCCCGTCATCGCCGCCCGGGCGGGAAGGCACACCGGTCCGAAGGGATCAGGTGCCCGGCAGCGGAGGGATCCACTCGCTGACCGAGGGCACGGTCCGGCCCGCGGGGCCGGTCGAGGCGTTGCCGGGTCCCGCATGGTGGCCGGAACCGTCCGTGGTCATGTCGAAGTTGAGCGTGTAGACGGTATGCCATAGGTCCACGACCAGCTTGGCCGCCGGGATATCGGGGGTGGTCACCAGCGGATTCACTTTCGGCGCCTCGGTGCCGTACTGGTAGACCGCCATGCTGTAGTCTGTCGCGGCGGCCCCGTCGCCGGTGTAGTAGAGGACGTAGATGTAGGTCTGCTTCTCGTTGCCGACCGCGGCAATGTCGAGATAGCTGTGCTCGCCCGACTGGAACAATGGCAGAAACGGCGTCGGGTGGCCGTCCGCGTCGACGAAACGGTTGACCGGGTCACCGTGGAGATCGAACGCCTGGATGCGGGCGACGACATGGCTGCCCTGGCCTTCCGCCCGGGTGTCCTCCAGCACCAGGATGGTGCCGTCGTACGAGCAGGTCACCGCCACTGGGCGGAACAGCAGCCCCGCCCGGTCCGTTTCCAGCGCCTCGCCTGCGTAGGTGCGGGCCACCGGCAGGGCGTCGTCCGCCGCGCCATCGATGGAAAGCGGCGCGATCTGGAGCTTGTTGATCCGGTTGTGGGAGGTGACCGCGATCACGTAGCCCGCGGGGTGCAGCGCGAACGAGGTCGGGAAGAAGGGGAAGCGCCCGTGGCTCGGCAGCTTGGCGCCGGTATCGAAGGGTGTCCCGGTATCGAGCACCACCCTTCGCAGATGGTAGCCGCCGTCCTTGTCGAGACTGACATCCGACTTGCGCGGATCGATGTAGTAGGCACCGAGCGCCACGTCGTTCGGGTCGGGGCACGGCTTGCCGTCGGGGCCCAACACCCATTGTCCGTCCTTCATCTCGAACTTCGGCGGGTACGGGTCGTAGACGAGTTGCGTCGGCCCCTCGAAGCCGCACTGCGGAAACTTGGCGGCGGGAACCGACATCCCAGGGATCGCGATGTTCTGGAAGGCGTTCAGTTGCCCACCCTGGCCGCTGACGCACGAGTCGATGCCCATGCCGGCCGCCTTCCAGGCAAAACCGATCATTCCCTGCCGCTGGCTGAGCGTGAGACCGTACCACTCGGAGATCGCGTTGCCGGTGCTGCTGGTGTTGCGGCTCGCGATCGTGGCGGTCGGTGCCTCGGCAGTGGGCTGCCACTGGTAGCGGCCTTCCCGGAAGGTGAGCAACGCCGAGTGCCGGTAGATGGATTTCTCCGTGAGCGGGATCGGGTACTGGACCAGATACATCGTCACCTGCGCGACATCGGACTCGTCGTTCTCCAGCCAGCCGGTGGTCGCCTTGCCGGCCAGCCATCGGTCCAGGTAGAAGTCCGCCTCGAACTTCACCTGGCCACCCAGCGTGTTGTTGGGGAAGCTGGCAGCCAGCGTGGCATCGGAAAAGCCCGCGGGCAGGTCGTGCTGCACCAGCCGCGCCGGACGGGCCTGGTCCTTGTAGATCATCTTCACGGTATACGACGCGCTGCTCCCGGCCGGTCCCTGGGGCCAGGTGCCATGCCTCGGGTCCGGGTGCAGCGTCACCTGCGTGGTGATCGCGGTGGAAATCCGGTTCTCGATGTTCCACGGCGAGGTGGCGACTTCGACGATGGTTTCGGCCATCTGCGCGATCCCGGTCGCGATGTTGATCGCGATCATGATCCAGCCCGCGTACGGGATCTCGTCGGCCGCCTCCTCCGTCGCCATCTCTGCCTCGACCCATAGCAACGCCTTGGTGGCCGCCTTGTTGAACAGCAGTTGGGCCAGCGTGGAAAAGGCGTGCCAGTTCATCTCCTTGTGCGCGGCGCTCACGCCGAACTGTGCACCGAAGAAGGCCACGCCACCACCCACCACCGCCGCCACGAACTTCTTGTTCCCGGAGAGTTCGTCGACGATGTCGTAGAGCGGCTTGTAGGACTGCGCGGCAGTGGCAGCCGCCAGCATGAATGCCGGTACGCCGAGGTTGAAGATGCCGGTCATCACACCGCCGACGATCGGCGTCTTTGGCCAGTGGTCGGCGCCCGTGCCGAGACCGGACCCATAGATGCTGGCGCTGACCGCGTCTGGCGGAAAGGTCAGCGTCACCTCCAGCTTGCCGGGATCCGCGACGATCGGAATCGCCATCACGTTGTTCACCGGCCCGATGTAGCCGATGAAACGGAGGTCGTCGTACTGGATGTCGAGCGCCTCGTTGATCACCTCGGTGATGATGCCGGCGTCCGCATTCCAGTCGGGCACCTTCATCGCGTTGCCGTCCGCGTCGTAGAAGCGGATGTAGGCGCCCAGGTAGCGGATGTACTCGTTGGTGAGGGTGAGCTTCACCTTGCGCTTGTCGCGATCGAGCACCTCCATCGCCGTTTTCATGCCGTGCACGACGCGACTGTTCTGCAGGGTGGCGTTCCAGTCGTCGCCCGCCAGCGCGCGGATGTCGGCGGCGAGCTGCAGGCTTTCGGATGCCGTCGCGATGTCGACGCTCTGCCCCGTCTGCTGCGTCCACTTGCCCTGCCACTGCCCGGTCCTCGGATCCTTCCTCACCTTCAGGCGCGGATCGTTCTTCGTGGCCTTCATCATCGAGGTCATCACCGCGCCCGCAGCGTCCATGCTCGCCGGCGTCGGCTGCGCGAAGTAGTAGGTCTTGTCTCCGTGGTATCCGGCGTCGGGGTTGTCCGGCGTGAACGGAACCAGGCGCGCCCAGCCGGAGTTCTCGGTCGGAGGGCCCATGCGGCGCATCTGGGCCGCGAGGTCGTTGAACTGCCCGCTGATCTGGACGTTGTTGTCCATGTAATCGTGGATGATCCGGGTCGTCTCCGGATCCTTGTTGATGAGATCCGCGTGGTGAAAGACGAGGGATTTTGCGGTGGAGACGTAGTCGATGGTCTGGTGCATTGCGCCGCCATTGGCCACCAGCGCGGCCAATCGCTCCGGCGGCGGCGGGCAGTGGATCGCGACATGGGAAACGCCGTGAACCGCCCTGGCATCGGGAAACGACTTCAGCGTGTGCTTGAGATGAACGCGAACGACCGTACCGGCCGGAAGTTCCACCGGCCGTTCGGTGTAGTGCGTCAGCTGTCGGTGCGCCAGCTGCGGCGCCTGCTCGCGCAGCCGCGCGAGGCTCCGGGCCGTATGCGGCACCAGCGCATGTCGTGTCCCCACCGCATGCAGCCAGTACTCCTCGCCGGGATGGGCATCGGACAGATCCGCGTGAAACACCGTGGGCACCGGTCCCGAGACCCCGGCGGCCTTGCCGCCGTCATTCCTTTCGACAGCTCCGGTCATGACATCTCCTTGCACAATGCTTGATGGATGAATCCAGCCCGGCGGTCTCTCCCGCGTGGCAGCGTGCGTGGAACGCCCGTAGGCGATGCGACACCGTCCGGGAAGCCGGCTGCCACGATGGCGCCTAACGCGTCGGGCACTTCGGGGTCTTGAGCACGACCCATTGGTTGTTCGCGGAGTTGAACTCCGCGCACTGGCTGGTCTGCAGCGCCCGATAGCTCCCGTCCAGCTGCAACGCCGCGCAGTCGAAGCCGGCATTGCATCCGACCTCGAGGAAGGCGAGCCGGCCATCGGGGTTTTGCTTGGCGCTGTTGGCGATTGCCGACAGCGCGCCGACGCTCGACAGCGAATTCCCCGAAAGATCCAGGTAGCTGAGCGAGGTGAGACGATCGAGGCTCGGGTTGTAAGCGTCGAGCACCGAGGCGAGCTGGTTGTCCGAGGCATCGGCGTAGATCAGCGTGTCCTGGATGGCCAGGTCGAGCGCGGTGAGCGCATTGCCCGATACATCCAGCACCTCCAGCGCCTGCAGGATATCGAGGTGCTGAATCGACTTGAGCCGGTTGTTCGAGGCATCGAGCCGCACCAGGCCGGTGGTGTTCGACAGGTCGAGCAGCGTGAGCGCGTTGTTGGCAATCTTCAGGCTCTGCAGGTTCGGAAGCGGCAGCGCGTACTGCTCGATCCGGTTGGCGCTCAGGTCCAGGCTCAGCAGCGAAGTGAAGTGCTCGAGCCCGGTGAGATCCTCGATCTGCCGTCCAGGACAGCGGACCTCGGGCAGCGCCTGGGCAGTCTGTACCGTCACCTCTGACGGGTGCCCCGGCAGCATCTCCAGAATGCAGGACTTCAGATTGTCATCCTTGAAGTGGACGATGTCGCCGGGAGGCGCATCACAGGGCGGTTTCGACCACACCGTCCGCAACGCGTGGTCGGGGGGCGGCGAACAGTCGCGCGTCTGCCAGCCGGGGATAATCCACTGCCGGCCGGTGCAGGGGGCGACCTCGCCGTTCGGACAGTACACGCTCGCGTTCAGCACCGGAAACGTAACGGGCCCGTACGCCTCCTGGGTGATGTCGATGGTGCCACACCAGTTGAATCCCGCCTTGGGCGGGCAGCACTCGCCGGCCGGCGGCATCACTGCGGCCTGGAAGTCGGCGGCGGTGATCGTGGCGTTGCTGAAATCGCTGCCACCCAGCTGCGTACAGGTGAAATCGACACCCGTGCCGCCGCTGTCCGGGGTGGTCTTCATGGTCGTGCCGGTGAAGCGGGCCTGTTGCAGCACCGAGCCGTGAAAGCTGACGTTCTCCAGGATGGAACCATCGAAACTGACGTCCGGCATGATCACGCCGTTGAAGCTCGTTCCCTGCAGGGTCGCGTCGTTGAATCGGGCCCGGGTCAGGATGACGCTGTTGAACTGGACGAAGTTGACGGCTGCGCCGGAAAAGTAGGTGTCGGTCAGGTCGGCTCCGAGCACGGAAGCGGCCGGCAGCGTACCGCTGGGCGTGAGGTCCGCATGGATGAAGCTGGCGTTCCTGAGGGTCGCTCCCGACAGGTTCGCGCCATGCAGCACCGCGAAATTCAGCGTGGCGTGCGAGAGATTGGCTCCCCTGAACACCGCCTGTGTGAGATCCGCTGCCTTGCGTGGATCCCGCGAATCCGGGGTGTCCGGGCAGGCCTTGCCGTTGGGATTGTCCTTGTCGTCGCCCTTGGCTCCATAAAACCGCGCGCAGGAGAGCCCGGCGCCGGTCAGGTCGGCGTGCACCAGGCGGACGCCGTTCAGGGCGGCGTCGTCGAGCTTCGCCGCGATCAGATTCGCTCCGCTGAAGTCCACGCCGGTGAGATTGGCGCCGGTCATGTCGATGCTGCTGAAGTTCGCGCCCACCAGGATCGCGCCCGTGATGTCCTTCCCCTTCAGGGAAAAGGTGCTGGGGCTCACGTTCTGGAAGTTGGTGCGGGTGAAGTCGATCTGCCCCCAGTGGTCGGTGGTGATCGCGTTCACGTCCAGCGTGGCATGGCTGAAATCGGTGCGACAGCCGTCGCCGGCGGCGATCTGCTGCCGCGGCCCGAACTCCGCGTGCATCAGCGACGTGCCCGAGAAGTCGGTGCAGCGGAACTCGGCGAAGGTGAAGCGGGTGGCGTTCAGGATGGCGTCAATGAAACAGGTCTCGTGAAGCACCGCGCCGGAGAAATTCACAGGCCCGAAACCGGAGGGGCCCAGGTCGGCTCCCCTGAAGCTCGCACCGGTCAGGTCCTGGCCGTCGAAGCGGGCCCCCTTCAGGATCGCGTTCTCGAAGTTGGCGCCCCGCAACGAGCCGGCCGGGCGGTCATGGAAGTTGCGGTTGGTGAGGTCCTGCCCCGAGTAGTCCGGCCCCGAGGGCGCAACAGGACAGGCCGAGCGATGCTCGAGACTGGGCGGCTGGTGTGCGTCTCGTAACGGGGCGTCGGCTGCGAACGCCGCCGATCCACCTGTCAGTAAGAGCACGAACCCAGCAGCGCGTACACTCGATCCGGGCCCGGCAACGGTCTGCAATGCTGTGAACATCCCTGTCACCCCGCGTACGGTTGGTTGGCAGGCACTCGGCTCCGATGGCCGGAACCAGCCGCAGAATCGTTGCCAGCAACTCGCGCCGCCCGAGCACCTCGCCTACTTAGAACGCACGATCTACGACTTTCCGACTAGTGTAGTCAGCATCCGGCGTTTTTTCACCGGCAAGTCCCCAACGCGGAGCATGGGCGGATTCCCAGGCCACGAGCGTGTGCCGTTCCCAGCGTCTGGACCGCGGCAAGGCCGTCGCCGGCAATGGCGTTCCCGAACGCAGCAGAGCTATCGCGGGCGACATCGATTTCCCCACGTCGAAACCGTGCCCAGTCGTGCGCACCCAGCGGGCCGTGCCGCTGCCGATTTGTGGAACGAACCTTGCGGTCCAGCAGGCCCAGCGCAACCCTCTGGGGTCACGTCGGTGCGGGGCCGTCGCGCTCGACCTGCACAAGCCTCGGCGCGAGGTAGTCTCCCTATGCCGGTCAGCCGATCGATCCCATGGGTCCGGGGTAACTCACCTCCTCCAGCTCGCCGGTATCAACGTCGTAGATGAACCCACGCACCGTCACCGCGTCGGGCCCGCTGGCAGGAAGCCACGGGTGATTCTTGATCGCCGAAATGCCCCGCCGAACGTCCCACGCCAGACGCTCCATGTTCTTGTCGTCGCGCGGCGAGTCCAGTGGCTCGATCGGGCCGCGGAAGGCATGGAAGGCAACCGGACTGCTCGAGGCCTTGCCGGTACTGACGAAGGTACGGCCAGTTGCCTGACCGAGCAGCTTCTCCGCGGCCGCATCGCCCTCGAGGCCGGCCTTGAGCAGATCGTCGGTGAATGCCAGCATGCCGCAGCGGGTGTGGTGGATGAGGATGATCTCGTTGGTGTTCAACAGGTGATGCGAGATAATCAGGCAGCGGATCGCATCCTCGGTGACGACGCCGCCGGCGTTGCGGATGATATGCGCCTCGCCGGTCTGCAGTCCCAGCAGGTCTTCGACGTCCAGGCGTGCATCCATGCAGGCGACGACCGCCACGCGCCGCGACGGCTGGATCGGCTGTTTGCCGGGGTAGCCCGGCATGTGTACCGGTTCGCCACTGGCATATTGCTGGTTGTTTCGGAGAAGTTCGTCTGTGTTCGAGGTCGCCATGGTATCCCCTCCAAGCCTGTCGTCTGATGGATGACGCGCATACTCTCCCGGTCGGCACGTTGCAGCGCGTTCGCGTAACCTCTCTTATAGTTGGCCGGAGCGGACAATCACAGGCAGGCGCGCATCGTGCTGCAGCCGTCGCACCATCGAACGCATTCAGCCGCAGCAGTATCCGCGCTTCGACAGCCTGCGGGATGTCCCCCTGGGGATCTGGAAAAATCCGAAGCTGATTGTCGAACGATTCCTTCCCGAGCGTGAGGACGACGTCTTCTTCGTCCGGTACTGGACGTTTTTCGGATCCCGCCAGATGAGCGGCCGGTACGGGTCTTACGACCCGATTGTGAAATTCGGCAACCGGGTCACCCCGGACACTGCCGTGGAGATTCCACCGGCGCTTCGACGCACGAGGAACGAACTGGGGATGGACTACGGCCGCTTCGACTATGTCATGCATGACGGAAACCCCGTGCTGCTGGACGTCAACAAGACGATGGGCGGGGGGGCACCCCTGCGCGGCTATCGGCAGGCGCTGGCCGAATTGGCGGCGGGAATCGAGGATTTCGTGTAATGAAATGCCATGATCATTCGGCGCTACGCGGCCACATTCCACCCGAGACGTTCGATGTCCAGGAACGTGAGCGCTGGCGCCAGACTCGTTATCTGGAAGCGCTCGCGGAACATCACCGTCACAGCACCGATCGGAGCGACCTCTTGCACGCGATTGGGGCACTGTTCGAAGCGCTGGAGCAACTCGGGCGTGGATTCCGGCAATCGGCGCCCACGGCGATCCTGGACGTAGGGTGCGGCAATGGTGAGGTCGCATCGCGCCTCCTGCGAATGCTTTCGGCTCGCTGTGCGATCGACTATCTCGGCATGGACATCGACGCACGGATGCTGAAGGAGGCGCGATCGCACCTAATGGCCCAAACTCCAACGGGAAGCCGGGCGGTGCTTCGGCTGGCCGACTACCGCGACCGGACATGCTGGGATGCACTGGCCGATCATGCGTTCGATTTCGTCTGGATGGTCCACAGTGGCTACTATCTGAGTCACGGGCACACCGCCTTTCTTCAACGGCTCAGCAGCTTGCTTACTCCGGACGGGCTCGCCGTCCTCATTCACAATCCGGAAGGCAATGCGCCGTTCCTGGCTGCGGCACGGACGGTCGATCTGCAGTGCGACGCGTTGCGATTCCGCCGCGAGATCGTTGTGCCAACCATATCGCCCGCCGTGTACGAGGCGATGGCAACGGATCCAGAGGATCTGGATGCCTTCAGCCGGACATTCCAAGCCACCCCGGCTGCCCGGGCACTGCGCCTGATGCTCGAGTTCTACCTCCCCGAATACCCGCTCGAGGCCCTGCCGGCCGACGCCCGGTCGACTTACGTGAGGCAGTGGCAACATCACTTGGCGTCCGAGCAGAATCGCTTTTCCAACCAACACGAGATGGTGCTGCTGTGGGCACGCGGGTATCCCCACGAGACCCGCAAGCAGCTTGTCACGACTTTGCGGGGAGTCCTTGCACATGAGTGAGCAGCAGTACTTCGATACGATCGCCGACGGATACGGGACGCTGGACACGGGATCCACGCCGGTCCGGCGCTACGCAGAAACCCATACACTTTCGAGATTGCTACCGCCCTTGCAGGGGCGGACAGTACTCGAACTTGCCTGTAGTGATGGATTCTTCTCCCGCATCATTCGTCGGCATGGCGCCGCGTCGGTGCTGGCCGTCGACCTATCTCCGCAGATGATCGCACTGGCACGCCTGCATGAAGAACGGGATCCGCTCGGGATCGAATACCGAACGGGCAGCGTCCTCGATATCGGGATATTGGGTGCGTTCGACCTCGTTTTCTCCCCGTTCGTGATGAGCTATGCGAAAGATCGGGCCGAACTCCTGCAGATGTGCCGCATCCTCTACGACAATCTCAAGCCGGGAGGAACACTCCTGAGCATGAACGACAATCCCGACCTGCTTCCAGACTCCGAAACGGGCTTTGAGAAATATGGGAAGACCAAGCGCATCGCCGAACTGGCCAAGGACGCAGCAAAGCTGACGGTCACCTGGCTCGTGCCCGATGCCGAGGGCGGAATCCAACAGCTGGCGTTCGACTGCCGCTACTTCACCCGCGACGCGCTGGAATGGGCACTCTCAGAGGCCGGCTTCGTCGACGTTCGGATCCATCGTCCGGGCATATCGCCGGAGGGGATGGAACGCTACGGAACGGATTACTGGACACTCTTCCTGGAACACCCGCTGTTGGTGTTCGTGAAAGCACGCAAACCGGGGGACCGGACGCCGACACCCGAGGCATAGGAATCCAGAGGGCGTTCAGGCGTGCAGACCGCAGGCAGGCGGCGATGCGATCGGATCTGCCCAGCGCTCACCAGGCATCGTGGAAAACCGTCCGCATGCCTCCGGTGCAGTGGTCGGCCGCGCTGCACCATTCTCGATCCGAACGCGATGGTGCCCTCGTCACCAGCCGCTGCAGGAACCTGGACTCTGCACCGCAGCCGCGGGTCCGCAAACGCCAGTGTGTCGAAGCCATTGCGGCTGGAGGCGGACTCGCAACGTCCGACGACTGCGGTCACCCGCCTGCGTCTGCCCGCGTAACCCGAAGCACGCGTCCGTCCGGCTTGTCGGTCAGCAGGTACAGCGCGCCATCCGGGCCCTCTCGCACGTCGCGCAGGCGCTCGCCGACTTCCGCGAACAGCACCTCCTCGCCGATCACCCGGGTACCGTCGAGCGACAGCCGGCGCACTTGGCGCTGCACCAGCGAACTGATCAGCAGGCTTCCGTGCCACTCGGGAAACAGATCGCCGCGGTACAGCGCCATTCCCGACGGCGCGATTGCCGGGGTCCAGTGCCGCACCGGCTCGCGCATGCCCGGCAGCGAGGTATAGGGCGTGATCCGGGCCCCGGAATAATCGATGCCGTGACTGGCCATCGGCCATCCATAGTTCACACCGGGTTCGATCAGGTTGAGTTCGTCGCCGCCACGCGGCCCGTGCTCGTGCGCCCAGAGCACCGCGTTCTGCGCATCGAAGACGATCCCTTGCACGTTCCGGTGCCCATAGCTGTAGATTTCCGGGAGTGCATCGGCCCTGCCGACAAACGGGTTGTCTGCCGGTACCCGCCCATCGCGATGCACGCGAACGATGCTGCCAGTGTGGCTGTCCAGGCGCTGCGCGTCCTCGCGATTGTCAAAGGCATCGCCCAAACCCAGCACGAGCGTGCCGTCCGGAAGCAGTGCCAAACGTCCGCCGAAGTGCACGGGAGTCGCGCGCTTCGGACGTGCCTCGAACAGCACCTCGACATCCGCCAGCCGGTCGCCGTCGAGCCGCGCACGCAACAGGCGCGTCGTGTTCGCGGCACCCGTTCCGTACGCCTGGGTCAGGTAGATCAGACCGTTGTCGTCGAAATCGGGGTCGGGCAGCACCTCGAACAGCCCGCCCTGGCTGCGAACGAAGGACTCGGGCACTTCTGCCACCGGCGCGTCCAGCAAGCGCCTCTGGTCGATGATCCGCAACCGGCCCGCGCGCTCGGTCACCAGCATCCGGTCGTCCGGAAGGAACGCGATGGACCAGGGATGTTCCAGCCCGGACGCGACGGTCTCGATCCGGTACTCTGCCGCCTGAACGCCCCCGGAAACGACGACCAGCACCAGCAGCAGGCCACGGCACAGTCGATCGAGGGAAGCGCCGATCAAACCGTGATCGCCCGCACGGCGGATGACGGCCTTAGGCCTTTTCCGCCCTACGCCTCTTTCATCATCGGGGGTGGCCGCGTGCGCCATCAGAGGTAGTGCCGCGCTTCGCTCGCAATCACAGGGTAGATTCCTCTGCGCTTCCCGAGGGACATCACGGGATGATTTTTCGGGTTGCGACTGCAAGAATAGCAGATGCGTCGGGCCGGGCGGCGGCGGTTCCGTGACACAAACTGGGGAGTGCCATTCGGATGCACAGGCTCAGAACGGCGTTGGCGGGGTTCGGGGCGGTGGTCGTGACCGCGGCAGCCGGCAGTGTGATCCAGACCCAGTTCAATCTGGCGATGATCCAGCGCCTGGGCGCCCCGATTCCCTGGCCGGTGCGGCTCGAAACCACTCTGCACGACCTGGCGGGCTTCGCACCGACCTACGCGTTGCTGGTCGCCGCGGGATTTCTGATCGCGCTTCCGGTCAGCGGCCTGCTCGCCCGCCGGTGGCCGCAGATGCGCATCGCACTGCATGCGCTGGCCGGATTCGCCGCAATCGCCGCCGCACTGCTGGTGATGAACGCGCTGCTCCCGGCAACGATGATCGGCGCCGCGCGCTTTGCCTCGGGCATCGGCGCGCTCGCGGCAGCAGGCGCGCTCGGTGGATGGCTGTTCGCGCTCTGGACCCGGCCGCACGGCCCGCGCTGACTGCCAGCGCGCTGCCACGCCCGCATGCCCTGCAACGACCCTTCGCCGGGTGACACTTCGCGGGGCGCGACAGCCCGTTGATCACGCGCCGCGCTGCGCTGCGTGCGCACCGGCTCCGGGTGCCCGGTCGTTTCCGCCTGCGCCGTCGCCCATGCGCTCAGGCGATGACCGTCTCGGTATCCTTTTCGATGTCGAACTGCAGCACCGCGAGCGCCTCGTCGTACTTGTCCAGCAGTTCCGACTGATCGCGCCCGCCGATGAACACGTTGGCGATCTCGTAGCTGTACATGTCCTGGCCCTGGAGATCCTTCAGGTGCTGCCCCGGCCTGACCGGGATCTTCACCTCGGTACCCGGCTGGCGGCTCTTCAGACGTTCGATCGCTGCGGGGCTCGGAACCCGCAGGACGCGGCCGCTTTCCACGGTGCGGAACATGAAATGCGCCGCGACGTTGAACGGACCCTGGCGCTCCATCGGCTTCGGCTTGCGCCCCAGCGCCAGGTCCACCATCACCGAGTGGTGGGAGACACCGTGCACCTTCTCGAAGATGTCGGTGTGCGCCTGCGAGATGCGCGGGTTGATCTCGAGCAGCCAGACATGATCGGCATTCGGGTCATAGAAGAACTCGACGTTGAACGGCGAGTGATCGAGCCCGATGCCCCGTACCGCCGAGCGCGCGACATCGATCATCCGATGCTGGATCTCCAGCGGCAGCGACGATGGGTATTCGTAGCGTGCGAACGACGAGCTGTCCGGGGCGCGTACCGAATCGACCACGCCGTAGACGTTCACCTCGCCCCCATGGCTGTAGCCCTCGAGGGTGCACTGGCGCCCGCCGATCTGCGATTCGGCGACGAAGCTCTCGGGCATCTCGGCGATCTCCGGCGGTGCACCGAATTCCTGCATCAGGTAACGGAACGGCTCGTTCATGAAACCGCCCCGCTCGCGGCAGACCGGCATCGCCGCGCGAAACTGGCGTTCGTCGTTGATCTGGAACGCGAGGAACGAGCGGAACGACTTGATGGGTTTGATCCAGAACGGCGGCAGCAGCGCGATCCGGCTCCAGGCGTCGTCGTCGAACGGATCGAACGGCTGAAACTGCGGAATATGCTCGGGAATCGCCTTGCGCTGCTCCAGACGACTCCAGTACTTGTTCTCGCACTTGAGCACAGACTCGAGCGTCGGCCCGGGCACGCCGAAGCGCTCGGCCAGGACCGGCACCAGCACGGTGCCAGGAAAGTCGTAATAGCTGGCGATTGCGTCCACCGACCCGCCAGCCGACTCGATATTGCGCACGGCCTTGTCGATCAGTGCGGCCATGTCGAATTCCTCGACATTGCGGATGTCGGCAATGTCCAACGCCGCATGGAAGTCGCATTCGGCGGCCTGCGGCAGGCGCTCCAGCTTGGCGCGGTTGAAGGGATCGAGCCCGATGATGAAGACGTTTTTCCTGCTCACCTGAACTCCTTCCGGCACGGGTTGCTCATGGGTGGCCGCACGCGGCAGCCGGCATCACAGGCAGTCGCGAGGGACGGTCTCGTCCCAGCTCTTCGCAAACACGCGGACGTCGCCGTCATACGCATCGAGCGTCGCGCGGATCAGGAATGCATCGCGGGTCGACGTCAGCACAGTGCGCGTGACCGTGCGTGCCGACCAATCGCCACGGCGGAAATGGCGAGTGTGCACCACCTCGCCGCGCACGGTGTCGTAGACGTCGCTGCGGTAGCTGTACCGCTCCCGCACATCGCGGCCGAACACCAGGTCGTTGTCGTGCAGGTGCAGCACCGGGTCGTTGTTGGTCACATCGAGCGCGACTTCGTTGGTCGCGAGGTTGTGTTCCACCTTCCACTCGCGGTGCGCCGGTGCGAGCAGGGTATGTGCGGGCGTCGGCGCCTGGCGCGGTTCACCGAGGTCGCGCGGCACCGGGGTGTCCGCGGGCGCGCGGCGCTCGGGCAGGTGCAGGCGGCAGCCTTCCAGATGCAGCGTCAGGCGCGCGGGCTCGGGCGCCGGCCACGCCAGCGGCCAGTAGGAGCTCGAGATCGCCAGGCGGATGCGGTGGCCGCGGCGGAAACGCTGGGCGACCTCGTTCAGGCGCATGCGGGTGCGGTAGCGCCGCCCGGGTTCCAGTGGCTGGGGATCGTCGTGGCCGTCGCGGTGGGCCAGGTTGCGGATGCCGAAGGTCACGCGCGTCGCACGGTCGTCGGGGTCGACGTCGGACAGGCGCGCGGCGACCTGGGCCACCGGCCGGTCGGCCGAGATCTCCAGTTCCAGCACGGTGTCCCCGAGCAGGTCGAGATCGGCCTCCAGCGGATCGGTATCGAAGACCAGCGCGCCGCCGTCCTCCAGCCGCTGGTCGGAGGGCAGGTCGGTGGTCTCGGCATAGGAACACCACTTGCCGGCGAACAGGCCGACGCTCAGCGGGCTGCGGATGGTCAGGGCCTCCGCCTCGTCGGTGCGTCCGTTGCCGCTGACCAGCCGTCCCTTGGCCAGTTCGAACTCGCCGTAATGGATGTTGGGGCTGGGCCAGTGCTCCTCGGCGATCCACTCGCCGGTGATCTCCGGCACCAATGGGCTGCGGGCGTCGTGCAGCCACAGCCGCGCCATCGGATCGGAGTCCACGCCGCGGTCGATGCCCTTGAGCCAGTGATCCCACCAGCGCACGCACTCGCCGAGGAAATCGATCGTCGGCCCGGGGCCGCCCATGTGCGGGTACTTGTGCCCCCAGGGCCCGACCAGCCCGGCACGCGGAACCTGCAGATGCTCGAGCAGGCGGAACACGGTGTTGGAGTAGCCGTCGGCCCAACCGCTGACCGCCATCACCGGCACCTCGATCGCGCTGTAGTCCTCGCAGACCGAGGCGTGCTTCCAGTAGTCGTCGCGGCGCTGGTGTTCCAGCCACTGGTGCAGCCACAGGCCGCTGTCCTCGAGCCGCTCCAGCCACATCTCGCGCCAGCGGTCGCCGACCACGCGCGGGTCCGGCGGGCAGGAGTTGAAGCCGAACATGGTCGAGGCCCAGGAGAGATTGTCGGTCAGCAGGCAGCCGCCCATGTAATGCACATCGTCGGCGTAGCGGTCGTCGGACGAGCACACCGAGATCACCGCGCCGAGCTCGGGCGGCTGCAGCGCCGCCAGCTGCAGGCCGTTGAAGCCGCCCCAGGACAACCCGAACAGGCCGACCTTGCCCGAACACCAGGGCTGGTCCGCGATCCAGCGCAGGATCTCGAGGCCGTCGTCGAGTTCCTGCTGCAGGTATTCGTCGCGCAGCACGCCGTCCGAGTCGCCGGAGCCGCGCAGGTCCACGCGCACCCCGGCATAACCGTGGGCCGCGAAGAAGCCGTGGATCTCGGCGTCGCGCAATGCCTTGTGGTCGTTCTTGCGGTAGGGAATGTACTCGAGGATCGCCGGCACCGGGTTCTGTTCGGCGCCCTCGGGCAGCCAGATGCGGGCCGACAGGCTGCAACCGTCGGGCATCGTGATCCAGGTGTGCTCGATCACGCGCACGCGGGTTTCCGGATCCATGTCGCTACCTCCGCCTATGCTGCATCACGCCCGTTGTGTATCCCGTCCGGCAGCCCCGACCGCCATTGCGGGCGCTCGGGCCACCACGCGGTGGCTCCGGCCTTTCGAGGCCGTGCGCCGCTACCGGCGATTGTATACCCTGGGTTCGGTACTCGTGGCCCCGGCCGGGAAATGCTGGTGGCTGGAGCAGGTGAATCGTTGCAGAACGGCCACCCGGCTGGCCGAACGATCCCGCCCCGGCCCGTCGCTTTCCGGGTGTTCCGTATTCATCCTGGGCCCGCTTGTCGTGCTCCCGAGGCCTCACTCGCGCGAATACGACGCCTGGACAGGCACCGGGCGGCAAGGTCGCCTGGGCCAGGATCAGCCGGGAAATACCGCGGCGCGGAGCATCTTGCGGCGCATGTAGGCGATCCGGGTCTGCAGGCCCAGGTTCTTCGGGCAGACGTCCTCGCAGCCGAGCAGCGACATGCAGCCGAACACCCCGTCGTCGTCGCCGATCAGCTCGTAGTACTCGGCATCGCTGCGCGCATCACGCGGATCCAGCCGCAGGCGGGCGATCCGATTCAGCCCCACCGCGCCGACGAAATCCTTGCGCATGCGCGCGGTACCGCAGGCGGCCAGGCAGCAGCCGCACTCGATGCAGCGGTCGAGTTCGTAGATCTGCTCGGCGAGTTCCGGCTCCATCCGCTCCTCGAGCCGGCGCAGGTCCACATCCTCCTGCGCATGCACCCAGGCCTCGAGGCGCTCGGTCATCTGCCGCATCCACTTGCCGGTGTTCACCGACAGATCGCCGATCAGTTCGAAGAACGGCAGCGGTGCCAGTGTGATCCGTTCGCCGAGACTGCCGGTGAGCGTGCGGCAGGCGAGCCCCGGGCGGCCATCGATCAGCATCGCGCAGCTGCCGCAGATGCCGGCCCGGCAGACGAAGTCGAACTGCAGGCTCGGATCCTGGTGGTCGCGGATGTCGTTCAGCGCGACGAACAATGTCATGCTCGGCGCCTCGTCGACCTCGAAGGTCTGCAGATGCGGCCGGCTGTCCGGATCCTGCGGGTTATAGCGCAGGATCCGGAGCTGCAGCCTGCGCCCGGTACCTTCCCCGTTCGCCGGGCTCGCTGCGTTCGCGCTCATGGCAGCCGCTCCGTCAGGCGTTCGTTGCGCCCGCGGTATTGCTCCGGCAGCAGCGCCTCGTACTCCATCAGCGCCGCCTGCCGCGCGAAACGATCCGCTTCCGGAATGGCCGCGAGGATGCGTTCGACCTCGGCGACGCGCGCCGCGGTATCGGGATGCTCGATGTGGTTGCGTGCACCATAGCCGCGGAAGCCGGGCGGCAGTTCCATCGTCGTCACGTCGATCTCCTCGTAGCCGATCGTCGGCAGCGTGTCGTCGTCGGATGGCCAGGTCGCGAGCGTGCGCTTCAGCCAGTCGCGGTCGTCGCGCTGCGGGAAATCCTCGCGAAAATGCGCGCCACGGCTCTCGGTACGCAGGCTCGCACCCTGGGCGACACAGAGCGCGATCTTCAGCATCTTCTGTACCCGGTAGGCGGCGACGAGTTCCGGGTTCGCCCCCCGGACCCGCGAACGCACGCCGATGTTGCGGCTGCGCGCGAGCAGTTCCTGCAGTTCGCGGACCGCCAATTCCAGTTCCTCGCCGGTGCGGAAAATGCCGACGCGGTCCATCATCACCTGCTCCATCCGGTTGCGCAGTTCGGTCGCGCTCTCGCTGCCGCCGCCGTGCAACAACCGGTCGAGCCGAGCCTGCTCGCGCTCCAGGAATTCGCGCACCAGTCCGACCGAAAGACCGGCACCGCCGCCTTCGGTGTCGCAGAAGTCGGCGACGAACTCGGACACGATCATTCCGGACACCACGGTTTCGGCAACCGAGTTGCCGCCGAGCCGGTTGAAGCCGTGCATGTCCCAGCAGGCCGACTCGCCACAGGCGAACAGGCCCTTCAGCCCCTGGCTCTGGCCGGTGTGGTCGGTGCGGATGCCGCCCATCGAGTAATGTTGGGTCGGGCGTACCGGGATCCACTGCTCGACCGGGTCGATACCGAGGAAGTATTCGCAGATATCCTTGACCTCGCGCAGGTTCTTCTCGATGTGCGCGCGGCCGAGGTTGGTGATGTCCAGCCACAGGTGCTCGCCGTAGCGCGACGGCACGCCCTTGCCCTTGCGCATGTGCTCGGTCATGCGCCGCGACACCACGTCGCGCGAGGCGAGTTCCTTCTTCTCCGGCTCGTAGTCGGGCATGAAGCGGTGGCCGTCGACGTCGCGCAGCACGCCGCCGTCGCCCCGGCAGCCCTCGGTGGTCAGGATGCCGGCGGTGATGATCGCGGTCGGGTGGAACTGCACCGCCTCCATGTTGCCGAGCGGCGCCACGCCCGTCTCCAATGCCAGCGCGACTCCGGTGCCCTCGCAGATGATCGCGTTGGTCGACACCTTGTAGATGCGCCCGTAGCCGCCCGTCGCGATCACCGTGGCGGTCGCGACGTAGGCCGTCAGTTCGCCGGTGATCAGGTCGCGCACCACCGCGCCGTGGCAGCGGCCGGCGTCGTGGATCAGCGCCAGCGCCTCCTGACGCTCGAGCACCGGGATGCCGTGCGCGATGGTCTGGTCGCCCAGCGCGTACAGCATCGTGTGGCCGGTGCCGTCGGAGGTATAGCAGGTGCGCCATTTCTTGGTGCCGCCGAAATCGCGCGCGGTGATCAGGCCATGCGCCTCGTCCGCCTCGGTGATCGTGACCTTTTCCGCATTGACGACCGACTCGCGGCTGCCGCGCGCGACCCGGCTCCAGGGCACACCCCAGGCCGCCAGTTCCCGGATCGCCTTCGGCGCGGTGTTCACGAACATGCGCACCACGCGCTGGTCGGCGCCCCAGTCCGAACCGCGAACGGTATCCTCGAAGTGCACGTCCTCGTTGTCGCCGGCGCCCATCGCGCTGTTGCCCAGGCTCGCCTGCATCCCGCCCTGCGCGGCCGCCGAGTGCGAACGCTTCGCCGGAACGAGGCTCAGGACCAGCACATCCCGCCCGCGCCGGCGCACGCCGACTGCGGTACGCAACCCGGCAAGGCCACCGCCAATCACCAGCACATCGGTGTACACGACCTTCATGGCAGCACCTCCCGCGACGCCTGCGCCGCCGGCAGGTCGCGCTCCCAGGTCGGCACATAGCGCTCGCCGGGTGCCCGATCCTCGAGCCCGATCCGGATATAGGTGCTGAGCGAAACGAGTCCGAGCAGAATGAAGAAAACGATGAAGCCGCGCATCGCCCATTTCAACCGCACCCTCCCCACTGCCGGGTCGCGCGCCGGAAGCCAGCCCCACTTCACGCCGACGCGGTACATGCCGACCGCTCCGTGTACGACCGCGGTGATCAGCAGCAGCAGGTACAGCGGCCACATCCACTCGCCGACCACGCGATCCGACGAGGCGTAGGGGCCGATGTTCGCGGGTTGCGAAAGCATCGTGTACAGATGCACCGCGACCAGAAAGAACAGCGCGAACCCCGTGTAGATCTGGACCCACCAGAGCGTCGTGTCCTCGTGGCGCATCACCCTGACGTGATCCCGAAACACTCGGTACTGCCGGTAGCCGTTCGGAAACTTGCGCACCGCCAGCACCGCGTGTAGCAGCACGATCGCGAGGATGAACGCCGAGAACAACGTGATGATGATCGGATAGGTGTCACCGAAGAAGTAGTAGCCTTCGAAGAAAATCGTCACACGGTACATCGCATCCTTGCCCAGCAGGATCGACGCCTCCGCAAACAGGTGCACCCAAAGGAACAGGGCCAGAAACAGCCCCGATGCGCTCTGCATGAAGTCCAGCCACGCCGGCCAGCGTCCCGTCTCGTGGCGCCCGGTCAGTGCCGCCCCGACCGCCAGTTCGCCCGTCTTGCCCATTCCGGCACCTGCCTTTCCGTTGGAGTGCGAAGCGACGGGTATCGACCACCACCCGACTCGGACATGCTAGGCCGGAAAACGCCCCTGGGCATTGATCCATGTCAGTGTCCTGGGGTGCGATCCGCGCGAGCTTCACCGAGCCGTCGCTGCACCGTGACTCGACCCTGGCCCAACTGACCAACCACCTGGCACCCCCGATTCCGTACCGGTTCGGGCAAGGGGCTTTCTCCTGCATCCCACTTGCGGGTGGCGTACCGCGCTCGGAATCGCCCGCTTGATCCGGGTCAAGGGCAGGTTCGGGTGCTCCTGCTAGCGTCGGCCTGCCCGCCTCAGGGAGTAGCCCAAGTGACCGGAATCCGTACCCCTCACAGCGAAGACCGCCGGACTCGCGCCGCCGAAATGGCCGACGAGGCATCTGCCACCTCCAATCCCATGGGAGCCTGATTCGTGGAAATCCGCATCGACGTCCGGGACCTCCCGCCCCCGGGACCCATGCAGCAAGTTCTGGATCGGCTCCCCGAACTCGCACCGGGCGACGTGCTGCGCATGCTGCACCGTCGCGATCCCTATCCGCTCTATCCGATCCTGAAGGACATGGGCTTCGCCCACACGGTGCGCCATACGCTGGAGGTGCCGTTCGAGATCCTGATCTGGAGGGCGGATGGCCCGGTCCCGGACGCGGTTCGAGGTGAAACGCCCAACACTGCGCCGTGACACCGGCCAGGGGCTCGGTCGGGGCCAGCGCAGTTTCCCCCGCCCGCTGTGTCTGTTCGGGGTGGAGTTTGCGGGCGTACAGATGAGCGCGGGAGGAGCCCCTGCAGACTCGCTGGACGCTTGAACAAATTCGCAACCGTCCCGGCGCGAACCCGCACAGGCACTACATCGCCCTTCTCGTCGCTGGCCGACGGCACCACCACTCGCCAGTGGGCTTGCCCCAACCGGGCTCCCGTCCGCGTCGGCTCGCCTCAGTGGCCTGCCGCGACCGTCGAATTGATCGCCGCCATGCTGCCGTGCCTCGTGCGCTGTGAATGTCTTGCCGAAGGCGCTGGGCATGCCTTCGGCCGTCTGCTAGCGTGTGGGCTCCGGAACCTGAACCGCGCCTGGCCACATCCAGCCTTGTTCCGCAAAGCCGCCGCCATCACGGTCCGAACACCGCCGAAGGAGAGGCCGATGTCCGCCGAAGACCCGCTTCAACAGGTGCACCTGTTCGAACCTTTGGACGATGCACAACTGGCCCGGATGCGCGAATCGATGCGCGAGTTCCACCTTGCACCGGGGGACACACTGTTTACGCAGGGCGACCCCGCGCGCTACTTCTTCCTGATCTGCGTCGGCTCGGTAAAACTGTTTCTGCTGTCCCGCGAGGGCGAGGAGAAGGTGATCGACGTACTGCACGCAGGTGCGATGTTCGCCGAGGCGGTGATGTTCATGGAGCACCGGAACTATCCGGTCAACGCCGGAGCGCTGACCGAAACCCGCCTGCTGGCGTTCGACAACGAGGTGTTCCTGGGGCTATTGCGCGAGTCCCCGGATCTGACCCTGCAACTGCTCGGGACGATGAGCCGGCGTCTGCACCAGATGGTTCGGGAAATCGATGAACTGAGCCTGCACAATGCGAACTACCGGTTCATCACCTACCTGCTGCAGCAGGAGCGTACCGGTGCGAACCGGGTCGACCTCAACGCCCCCAAACAGGTGATCGCATCGCGACTTTCGATGAAGCCCGAGACGCTGTCACGGACGCTGTCGAAGCTCCGTGACCAGGGACTGATCCGGGTCAAGGGGGATAGCATCACTTTCCTCGACGAGCCGGGGATCCGTCGCCTGCTGGAGAGCTGATGCGCATGGCAGGGACACCGTGGCCGCCCGCCCCGTGTCGTTGCTTCAGGCCGTTTCGCCGGCGAATGCGGCTTTCGCCTGTTCCTCGATCAGAATCTCCTGCCCAGTGTGCCGGGACGAGAAGTGGAACGGGATCAAGCGTTTGACCCCCGCCTCTCGCGCCAGCCACCCGGCCTGCCCGGCCGTCAGGTGGCCGGTCTCCGCCGCGCGTTCGGCGGACTCGTTCAAGAACGGAGTCTCGACATAGAACCGGTCCGCGTAGCGGGCCAACGACACGATCGCGCACCGGTTGGCCCCGTGGAAGGCCGCATCGACCACGTAGGCGATCGTCTGGCCCGGCACCTCGCGCAGCACCTCGCGGCGCAGCAGACCCAGCGGCTCCGCTCTCTGGTGCTCGCCATGACGGTCACGCCAGCGAATCGTCAGCGCCGTATCGTCTGCGTCGCCCCGGCGCACTCGCTGCTTCAGCTCGGTCAGCCATGGGCCGGTCGGCAGCCCCAATTCGTCCAGCCGGCTCTTCCAGACATTCAGCTGCGCTTTCTCCTCCAGCGCGAACGCCAGCGAGACGATCCCGTTATGATCCAGTGGCACAGCCCGTACCCGGAAGTCGTCCTCGTCGAGCAGTACGCCGTCCGAGGCCGTTGCGGCAGGCATTTCCTCACGGGCGAACGCGCGGGAGGACCGGAACCGGGCCCGGCGCAGCTCGCCGTCCGGCCACCGTTCGACCGCCTCGATCACGAGTTCCACCGCAAAGTTGTGCACCAGGTTCCAGGTGTAGCCGAGCAGCCGGTGCGCGACCCGGTCCAGGAAGTCCGGTGGCCCGTAAAGCCGCAGTCGCTTCGACCGCCCCAGCATCAGCCGCAGCATCGTGTCGAAGCCGATGAAATGGTCCATGTGCGCGTGCGATACGAACACATCGGTGACGCGCAGCACCTGGCGGGGTGACAACGCCACGATCTCACCGAGGTCGAACAGCAGCGCGCGGCGCTGAAACAGGAAGTCGACGTAGAGCACCGGGTCACCGGTGGTGCCGTTGACCAGGTGAGTCTGGAACTGGGGTGTCATGAGCGTTGCCGTTCTCCAGCCGAATACCGCTCAGGGACAGACCCGAACGGTCCCCGGCTCACCGAGCCGGCCGTCGACCTCGATCCGGACAGGCAGCAGCCGCGGGATCAACTCCGCCTGCGTCAGCAGGTGCCGGGTCACCTCAGCGGTCCGTACCGCCGAAGGCTGCGAGCCCAGGGCCAGCGGCAGCAGCAACTGATCCGCGGCCCAGGGATCCACCACGCCCTCGGTCGCCAGGAACCGCAGCAGCCCTTCGACTGCTTCGTCGGCAACCCGCTCGGCCCGCTTGCCGCGTGCGCCGAGCGCAAAGAAGCAGGCCTGGGACCGTTCGAACTCGGCCAACAACACGAGCACCGTCCCCGGCGACTGGGCAGGCAGCCGCTCCGCCTCGATCTCGATCGGGCAGCGCTGGGTCCGGAGACCGTCGAGCGCCCGCACGCGCTGGCGCTCGGCGATCTCATCCGGAAGCAGCGCCACCGCGGACAGTCCGCGGATCCGAACCAGAGGCCCACGGTCCACCCAGTTCGCCGCAACGACCCGGGCACCGCCGCCGATCTGAGCGTGCAACACGCCGCCACCGGGCGGATAGAACCCGGCCATCGGCATCTCGAGAGCAAACGGCACACCGATGCGCGTCATCAGCACCCGCCAATGCCAGTCCAGATAATGGTAACAGGGGCTGAACGGCACATGAGTGCCGCCGGTCACAGTGACGCGCGAGGCATCGCCAGCGACCGCGAGCGGAAGCAGCACGGTCTGCAGCACCAGGCTGGCCGCACCCGCGGTACCGATATCGAAATGGTACGTTCCGGGAACGACCGGGCCCGGCTCGAACCGGAGCTCCCCCGACCCGACGCGCACGCCTTCCATACGCGCACCGCTGATCCAGCCCGCGGCCTGCACCGCCATGCGGTGCTGATAGGCCAGTCCCGGCCGGTCGCGCCGCCCGCGAATACGCACCAGGTGAATCGCCTTGCCGGTCAGCACCGACAGCGACAGCGCGCTGCGCAGCACCTGCCCACCGCCTTCACCCATCGTCCCGTCGATCCTGATCATGCGCTCACCCAGCAGTTGCGCGTTCCCGGCACGTACCCTACCCGCGCTGTCAGGTGACGGTACCGTACCACGGCGCGAAACACTCCGGAGGTACTTGAAAGGGCTAGTGAGCGGCCCTTCCATGCAACCCGCAGCCGAGATTCGGGCACGAGGCGAAGCGCCGTGCCCCGCGTGATGCGAGACTCCCGGGAGCCACGAACCGCGCTGGGTGACAACGAGGCTCTTCGTGCCTGATAGGAGAGGGAGAGATCACTCGGGCTTCGCCCTTCGGGCCGCCACTGCGCAGCGACGTTGTTCTCCGCCGCCTGCTGCGGCTGGTCGAACCAGCGTGTTGGATCTCAAGGGTTCGAATCGACCTTCATCAAGCGAAAAAAGGGCCACAAGGGCCCCGTTTTCATGCTTGGCGGAGAGGGAGGGATTCGAACCCTCGATACGGGGTTACCGTATACACACTTTCCAGGCGTGCGCCTTCAACCACTCGGCCACCTCTCCGGATTCCGCCAACGGCGCTGCGCGCACTGCGCCGGCGAAGCTGCGAAGGGTAAACCAGCGGCGACCAAACCGCAATTCGGCGCGGTACGCGCGCCATGTTGCGGCAGCCTCCGGGTTCGGACACCGGGCGGGTCCCCCCGGTCGCTATTGGCCGCGACCGGGGGGCAACATGCCGGGAAACATATGGACGTTGCCGCCGGATCCCATCTCGCGGATGCGCGCGCTGCCGATCTCCGCCACCTCGTCGATGCGGATGACCGCGTGTAGCGGCACGTGGAAGCGTTCGACCCCTTCGAACTCGTGGCGCAGTCGTTCCTCGCTGGGGTCGACGACGACCTGCGAGCGCTCGCCGAACAGCAGCCCCTCGACGGTCACGAAGCCATAGAGGCGGTCCTGGAAGACCTCACGGGCGAAAACCTCGTAGACCTTGCCCTGGTTGATGAACGTCACACGGAAACGGTTGCTATCGGCCATGCGCCCATCATGCGGCTGTCGCCCGGGATTGCAAGCTCAGTCGAACACGATGGTCTTGTTGCCGTGCGTCAGCACCCGCCCCTCGAGGTGGTTGCGCAGGCCACGGGCCAGCACCCAGCGTTCGACATCGCGGCCCTTGCGGACGAGGTCGGCCACCTGGTCGTCGTGCCGGATACGCACGACGTCCTGTTCGATGATCGGCCCTGCGTCGAGATCTTCGGTCACGTAGTGGCAGGTGGCGCCGATCAGTTTCACACCCCGCGCGAAGGCCTGGTGGTACGGCCTGGCGCCAACGAACGACGGCAGAAAGCTGTGGTGGATATTGATGACCCGATCGCGGAACTCGTGGCACAGGTTGGGCGGCAGGATCTGCATGTACCGGGCCAGCACGACCGTGTCGGCCTGTAGCGCGCGCAACCGGTCCTGCAGGGTCGCGAAGGCTGCCTCGCGGGTCTCGGCGGTCACCGGGATGTGTTCGAACGGAATGCCGTAGCAGCCCGCGATTTCCTCCAGCAGGCGATGGTTCGACAGAATCGCCGGGATTTCCATCGGCAGTTCGCCCGAGCTCCAGCGCGCCAGCAGATCGGTCAGGCAGTGCGGTTCCTTGCTGACCAGGATCACCACGCGCGGCCGCGACGCCGCCCGCGTCAGCGCCCATTGCATGTCAAGCGCACCCGCCAGCTCGCCGAAACGCTGTGCCAGCTCGCTGTCCGCATTCTCGGGTAGCGAGAACACCCAGCGCATGAAGAACCAGCGTGCCTCGGTGTCCGTGTGCTGGGCGGCCTCGGTGATCCAGCCCTGGGCATCGGCGATCAGCCGCGCCACCCGCGCAACGATGCCCATCTGGTCGGGGCAGGAAACGGTCAGGCGAAACTCGGTGCGTTCGGTCATCGGGGGCTCGCAGTCGCCGGGAAGGCTGCATAGTGTAGTGCGCTGCACGCACCCGCTTGTAGTCCCGGGCTCGTGTGCGCCCGCAGGCTGGATCGGCTCCCGGTCACAGTAAGCGTGCGGTCGCGTGCAGACGTGCCAGCGATTCGGCAACCAGCCCGGCGCTCAAGCGCGGTGTCACGCCCGATGGCGTCGGCAGGCATCACCTCCGGTACCACGGACCGACACCAAACCCCCGGAGCATGCCTCTCGGCCTTTCCTGCCCGATTCAGCGTGAAAGTCACCGCCTGTCTCGTGTCCCTGGCGACCCGTAGGGCGGAAAAGCGCAGCGTCATCCGCCACACGGCGTTCGGATGGCCCCGCACGGCCTGCGGCAACCCCGGCGTGGGAATGGCGGATGACGGCCTTCGGCCTCTTCCGCCCTACGCCTACGCCTCTTTCATCCTCAGGGGTGGCCGCGTGCGCCATGAGAGTTAGCGAACGCTCAACTGCGTTCGTCGATCCATCGGCCGATCGATGGCGGCACCTCCTTCTGTGCCCGCCCACTGACGTAGATGCCGATGTGCCCGCCCTTGAACGAGATTTCGGTGTAGTCGCGCGTGCCGACGAGCCCCTTCATCGCGCGCGAGGCATCCGGCGGCACCAGGTGGTCCTCGGTCGCGTAGACGTTCAACACCGGCATGGTCACGTTCTTCAGGTTCACCTCATGCGGTCCGATCCGCAGCCCTCCGGTCACGAGCTTGTTCTGCTGGTAGAAATCTTTCAGAAACTGCCGGTACGCCTCCCCCGCCTGGTCCGGGCTGTCGAAGATCCATTTCTCCATGCGCAGGAAATTCGCGACCTGCTCCGGGTTGTCGAGCAGGTCCACCATGTCGAGGTATTTCTGCCCGATCAGCCGGTAGGGCTTCAGGTTCAGGAAGGTCCAGTTCAGCATCTCGCCGGGGATGTTGCCCAGCGTGTCGACGATCAGG
Source organism: Thioalkalivibrio paradoxus ARh 1 (assembly GCF_000227685.2). Classification (GTDB taxonomy): domain Bacteria; phylum Pseudomonadota; class Gammaproteobacteria; order Ectothiorhodospirales; family Ectothiorhodospiraceae; genus Thioalkalivibrio; species Thioalkalivibrio paradoxus. Next base: position 2,285,773 of record NZ_CP007029.1, read on the forward strand.
TCGACATCCACATGACGCACCCAGGTGGACAGCATGTTGTCGGGGGTCTGGAAGTCGACCGGAGTCACCATCGTGACCAGGTTCGCAACCTTGTCCGGGTGCGTCGCGGCATAACAGAGGCTGAAGGTGCCTCCCTGGCAGATGCCCAGCACGTTGATCGCGTCTACGCGATGTCGCTTGCGAATCACGTCGACGCAGCGATCCAGGTAGCCGTTGATGTAGTCGTCGAGCGTCAGGTAGCGGTCCGCACGTCCGGGATAGCCCCAGTCGACCAGGTAGACGTCCATTCCGGCGTCGAGCAGACCGCGCACGGTGGAGCGGTTCTCCTGCAGGTCGGCCATGTACGGGCGGTTCACCAGCGCATAGACGATCAAGAGCGGGACCGGGTTCTGGACCACGCTGGCGGGTGCCTGAAACCGGTAGAGGACCATCTTGTCCTCCTCGTAGATCGCCTCCCGGGGTGTCACACCGGTGGTGATCTCCTCGGCGTCCATCAGGTTCTGGACACCGTGCGTGAGCTTACGCTGGAAACTGGTCAGCTCCTCGAGGGCCTCGTCGGGACGGATCTGGATCGGGGGTATCACGGGTTTTTCCTCCGGGTGGCTCCGGTCTTGCGGGTCGTGGCGGCCTTCGACGTTCCCGACGTCCGGCGGCTTCTGGGTTTCGGCGCCTCGACGGGCGCGTCGTCATCGCTCCCCGCCTCCGGCGCGGCCCCGGGCGCGACTTCGGACGCGGCTGTCGCGCCGGTCGTCGGCGCTTCGGGTGCCTGGGATACGACGCTGGTGCGAAGTTCTGCGATCTCGCTGCGCAGGCGGTCGATCTCCGCGCCCACGCCCTTCAGGTCATCGAGTTCGGCTCGCATGGCCTCGGCCTGGCACCGGAGCGTCTGATACGCGGCGCGGGTATCGTGCAGGCGCCGCTGCAGCGTCGCGATCTCGGACGCCGTCGGGATGTTCATCGTTTCCAGCCACTCGTCGACCAGCCGGGCCCCCTGCTGCTTGACCGCCATCAACGCGTTCACCATCCGGCCGTAGCGCTTGGCGTAGTCGTCCGAGCTGGCGTATTCGGCATAGGCCTCCTCGCAGGCATCAACCCAGATATTGAAGACCTCGCGCACGGAGTTGATCGCGGTGCCCTCCTGGGTTCTGGACTCCATCCGGTTGCGGAACGCATCCAGCGACTTGGAACCCAGGTGCGCGAACCCGGCCTGGTACTCGCCCATCGCCTTCTCGTAATCGAGCAGCAGGCGCGTGAGCCGCTGGTACTGCTCCTGCGATTCGCGCCCGTAGCCGATCGCCGGCGCTGACAGGATCCCTTCCAGTTGCGCCCGCAGATCCGTTGCCTTGCCGCTTTCGAAGGCCTTCATGAAGTCCCCCGGGAACGGCATCCCTCCTGACAAGGTGCGCGACCAGGTATCGAACGGAAGATCCCAGAACGCCATACCCTTGCGGCCACCTTCGCGCGCGAACTGGGCGAACGGGTTCATCCCCTGGCTACCCTGGCTGAAGGCCTCGCCCATCATGCGGGTCCAGTTCTCGATCATCTCGGGGAGGTCGGCGGCGGGCCCACCCTTGCAGAGGCCCTCGACCATCGAGAAATACCCCTTGCCGACATTCACCATGTGTTCGAGCAAGTCGTTCGCGGGTTTCGGCGTGGCCGGGGCGACGCCCTGCCACCACTGTTCCATCGCGGTGGCCCACGGTGGGGTGCTCCCCTCGGATGTCGGAGCGGCCGTTTCGAGCCCACGCCGGGTCATGTCCATCCAGGCGTCCCAGTAGCGCCGTTGCGCCTCCAGCCACTGGTCGGCAGTCGAATCGGAATCAGCCATCGTCAGTCTCCTGGTCGTCGCCGCAGCCGGCGGCCGCGCAGCCCGGCTTGGATAGTAGAACCTAACGGGGATACTAGCACGGAATTTGTGCACCGCAACATGGCATGGACGGTCGAACGACGCTGGGGAACGCGCGAGCACCGTGCAATAATCGAATCCTTCCGTCCCGGCAACCCGGCAGTCAATCGGACTCGCCCCACACAACGTTACCCGAAGGAGACCGGAGAGATGAGTGAAGAGATCGTGATCGTCGGCGCCGCGCGCACGGCCGTTGGAACGCTGCTCGGCTCCCTGAGCGACCTGCCGGCCAGCGAGCTGGGTGCGAAGGTAATCCGCGCCTTGCTCGAACGCGCCGGCGTGAAGCCCGAACAGGTCGACGAGGTCATCCTGGGGCAGGTGCTCACGGGCGCCGCCGGCATGAATCCCGCACGCCAGGCGTCGCTCGCTGCCGGCATCCCGTACGCGACCCCGGCGATGACCATCAACATGGTCTGCGGCTCGGGGCTCAGGGCCGTGCATCTCGCGTCGCAGGCGGTGCGTTGCGGCGATGCCGGCATCGTGGTGGCCGGCGGCCAGGAAAGCATGAGCCTGGCACCGCATGCGCTGCCCAAGTCCCGCTCGGGGCTCAAAATGGGCGAATGGCCGATGAAGGATACGATGATCCAGGACGGCCTTTGGTGTGCAATCACCGACGGCCACATGGGGAACACGGCCGAGAATATCGCCCGCGAATATGGCATCAGCCGGGAGCAACAGGATGCGTTCGCGGCCGAGTCGCAGCAGCGCGCCGGGGCCGCGATCCGCGACGGCGCGTTCCGCGACGAGATCGTCCCGATCGAGATCCCGCAGCGCAAGGGCGACCCGATCGTGTTCGACACCGACGAGTTCCCCCGGCCGGGCACCACCGCAGAGACGCTGGCCAAGCTGCGCCCCGCGTTCCACAAAGACGGCACGGTCACCGCCGGCAATGCCTCCGGCATCAACGATGGCGCGGCGGCCGTGATCGTGACCAGCGCGTCCAAGGCCGCCGAACTCGGCCTGAAGCCCATGGCGCGTATCGTGTCCTTCGCCTCCGCCGGGGTCGACCCTGCGGTGATGGGCACCGGGCCGATCCCGGCCACCCGCGCCTGCCTGGAGAAGGCCGGCTGGCGGCATGAGGATCTGGATCTGGTCGAAGCCAACGAGGCGTTCGCAGCCCAGGCAATCTCGGTGAACCAGACGCTGGGCTGGGATCTGGCCAAGGTGAACGTCAGCGGGGGCGCGATCGCGCTCGGGCATCCGATCGGCGCCTCGGGCGCGCGGGTACTGGTCACCCTGCTGCACGGCATGCAGCGGCGCGACGCACGGCGCGGTCTGGCGACGCTTTGCATCGGTGGAGGCCAGGGCGTGGCGATGGCGGTCGAGCGCATCGACTGAGCGCTACCCGGGCGCGCCGGACCGCTCGGCGAACAGCGGTCCGGCGCGCCCGGCAACCTGCCAGCCCATCATGTAGAATTCAAGATGGGACAGCGTACAGGGGCACCGCCGTGACCGACCAACGCCTGATCAAGAAATACCCCAACCGGCGGCTCTACGACACCGAGGAAAGCCGGTACATCACGCTCGTCGACGTCCAGCGGCTGGTACAGCAGGGCCAGAACATCAAGGTGATGGACACGCAGAGCGGCGAGGACATCACCCGCGGAATCCTGATCCAGATCATCACCGAGCAGGAAGCGAGTGGCACCCCGCTGTTCACCACCGACATGCTGACCCGCTTCATCCGCTTCTACGATGCCTCGATGCAGGATGCGTTCTCGAGTTTCCTCGAACAGACCCTGAAGCTGTATTCCGAGCAGCAGGAACAGATGCAGGCGCAGTTGAATCACCTGGTTTCCGGCAAGAGCGTCGACAACTGGACGCAACTCGCCGAGCGCAACATGGAACTCTGGCGGGAGATGCAGGACAGCTTCTTCCGCGCGGCCGGTCTGCCCGGCACCGGGCGTCGGTCGACCCGCCCCCCACACGACCGCTGAAATCGCTCCCGGCCCGTCGTTCACCGGGCCGTAGGTCCTCGACCCGATTCGAGCCAGACCGCCTGCGCTCGGCAGTTCCTGCCGAACGTGCCGGAAATCCGAACGTCGCTGCGTCGCCCGCAACCGATCCGGCCGCTCGATCGCGGCAGCCGGCAGCGCCCCTCTGTCCTTGACAATTCCGGCCCCCAAGCCTATGCTGCAATGCAACAATGCTGCACTGCACCAACACGGGGTGGTGGCATTTCGATGGAGATGACGATCATGCAAAACCAGATGTTCGACGCCTATAATGAAATGGCTCAGGGTAGCTACGACGCCCTGCGCAGGCTGGGCGAAATCAACATGCGTGCCGGCGAACGCCTCCTGCAGCAGCAGCTGGACCTGACCCATTCGATGCTGGAAGCCAGCACCAAGGGTATGGAACTGATGACCAAGGCGAAGGGCTATCAGGAACTGATGGCGGGTCAGGCCAAGCTGGCCCAGGACTACGGCCAGGAGTGCCTGAAGGGCTACCGCAGCGCGGTCGATGTGCTGACCGAAGCCCGCGACGCGGCCGCCGAGGTGATGGATCAGCAGGCACAGGCCGCCAGCAAGAACCTGCAGGCCGCCGGCGAAACCCTGAAGAAGGCGACGGCCAAGCCAGCCGCCTGAACGCAAACCATACGGCCCGGCACTGCGGTGGCGAGGCCTCAACGGCCCGCACCGGCAGCTTCGCCGGGCCTTTACGGAGGATGCATGGCAGCACGAATAGCGTTGGTCACCGGGGGCATCGGGGGCATCGGGTCCGCGATCTGCAGGGAACTGGCCGCGAAGGGATTCCGCGTCGTCGCGGGCTACTATCCCGCCGAGAAGGATCTGGCCGAACAATGGCTGCAGAAACAGCGCTCCGAGGGCCTGGAGTTCGAGATCGCTTCGGGAGACGTTTCGTCCTTTGAAGACTCGCAGCAGATGGTCCGGGATATCGAAAGCCGCGTGGGCCCGATCGACGTGCTGATCAACTGCGCCGGAATCACCCGCGACAAGACCTTCCGCAAGATGGAGCCCGACCAGTGGCGGGCCGTGATGAGCACCAATCTGGACAGCCTGTTCAACGTGACCCGGCAGGTGGTCGACGGCATGGTGGAACGCGGCTGGGGGCGTATCGTGAACATCTCCTCGGTGAACGGCCAGCGTGGTCAGTTCGGCCAGACCAATTACTCCGCAGCCAAGGCCGGCGCCCATGGCTTCACGATGGCGCTGGCGCAGGAGGTGGCGCGCAAGGGCGTGACCGTGAACACCGTCTCGCCGGGCTACATCGCCACCGAAATGACACAGGCCATCGCCGAGGAAGTACGCCAGCAGATCATCGCGCAGGTTCCGATGGCACGGATGGGTGAGCCGGACGAGGTCGCGTACCTGGTCGGCGTACTCTGCGACGACCGTGCCGCCTACATCACCGGCGCCAACTACGAACTGAACGGCGGGCTGTTCATGAGCTTCTGAGGCCAGCGGCAGGGGCCCGCATCCGGGCCCCATCGCCCTGCTTCGGTCCCGAATTCCGGAACCTCGTTCGAGGCAATGGCGCCTTGAGCCGGTCCGGCATGGTTTTTCAGGTCTTCGCCCTGCTTCTGACGTAATCGCCACGCAACGGCTATGCTCTGTAGCCTGATGCTCTGGCGCCCGACCCTTCGTCCCCGAAGTCCGCTGATCCGCCGGATCGAGATCGGCGTGTTTGCCGTGCTACTGACGGTAATCGGCGTCTGGGCCTGGCAGCACAAGCCTTCGGCGCTGAATCTCGCACTGTTCAAGCAGGAACTCCGGGTGGCGCTGGTGAGCCATCCCCACGACCATACCTCGATCGACCTGAGCAGCCGCGCGGACCAGTTCGAACATGTGCTGCTGCGTGGCCTCGCCCAGCATATCGGCGCAAGGCTGCAGATCCGGCCCGTGGCCGGGCCGCACGAGGCCTATCGACTGCTCCATGCACGTCGCGTCGACATCGCGGCCGGATTCCTGGTTGCGCCGAACGGCGATACCGGAATCGAAGTCGGGCCCGAAATCCTGCCAATCGAGAAGAACCTGGTGTACTGGAACGGGCTGGGGCAAAACATCGGCTCCACCGCAGGCATGCCGGATGGGGCACGCATCGGCGTAACCTCCACCCTGGCACTGCCCGACGACCTGCTGGGCACGAACGAATACCCACGGCCCGAACTCATCCAGTATGCCGATGGATCCGAACTGGTGCCGGCCCTGCAGTCGGGATTCCTGAATTACGCGGTGCTCACGTCCATCGAGCTGAGCCGTCTGCAGCGCGTCCACCCCGAACTGCGCTCGGCGTTCGAGTTTCCCGCCCGCTTCTCCGTCGTCTGGCTTTTCCCGACCGGCTACGACCGCAGCCTGATCGACGCCGCCCACGCGTACCTCGACGAGCTGCGCAGCGAGCGCGAATTCGAACTCCTGTTCGACCGCTTTTTCGGGCACCTGGACGTGCACGGACTGGTCGACGTGATCACCTTCTCCCGTTTCGTCGAGGACCGGCTGGGTCAGCTGAAACCGCTGTTCCGGCAGGTGGCGCAGGAATACGGACTGGACTGGCGCTTCCTCGCCGCGGTCAGTTACCAGGAATCGTTGTGGAATCCCGATGCCGTCTCCCCGACGGGAGTACGCGGCCTGATGATGCTGACCCGGGCAACGGCCGGATCGCTAGGGGTCACCGACCGCACCGACCCGGAGCAGAGCGTCGATGGAGGCGCCCGCTATGTGTTGCAGATGCTCGACCGCCTGCCCGCCAGCGTTCAGGAGCCGGACCGAACCTGGATGGCATTGGCGGCGTACAACGTCGGCCTGGGTCACCTGCTGGACGCCCGCCGTCTGACCGAACGCGGTGGCGGCGACCCGGATCTCTGGCTGGACGTGATGACCTGGCTGCCGAAACTCGCTCAGCGCGAATGGCATGAGCAGACTCGCCACGGCTATGCCCGGGGCTGGGAACCCGTCACCTATGTGCAAAACATCCGCAGCTATTATGACTGGCTGGTGCACCTGTTCCCGACGCCTGACGACCGCCCGGAGATGAGCCCGATCTACCTGCGCGTACCCCTGGCGCTCTGAACTGGCTGCCCTGAGCCATACGCGCCGATGTCCTCTCCGTTCACGAACCCCGGCGCGCCCGAAAGAACGCCCGAAGCTGTTCCCCTGCCTGCTCGGCCAGCACCCCCCCTGTGACTGCGATGCGGTGGTTGTGCGACGGATGCGTGACCAGATCCAGCGCACTGCCCGCGGCTCCGGTCCGCGGATCCGACGCGCCGAACACCAACCGCGCAATGCGCGCATGGATCATCGCTCCGACACACATCGGGCAGGGTTCCAGGGTCACGTATAGCGTGGTTCCGGGCAGACGGTAATTCCTCAGAATGCGTGCCGCCTGACGGATCACGCGAACCTCGGCATGCGCAGTAGGATCGTGCTCGCCGATCGGGGCATTGTGACCGCGTGCCAGGCACACGCCGCCCAGCACCAGTACCGCGCCCACCGGCACCTCACCGGCCCGCGCACCGGCCTGCGCTTCTTGAAGCGCCAGCGCCATCCAGTCGCGATCTGTCCCGGTGTCAACCTGGGCAATACCGGTTTCGAACATGCGTTGCAGCGTTCAACCGCCGGCCTGTCGTGCCAGCCGGTCCTCGAGTTCGGCAAGCAGCTCCCCCATCGCCGACGACAGCGCCGCGACCAGCGCCTCCGGTGACCGCGTCGCCAGATCGACCGTCTGCTCCAGGTCCCAGAGCCTGCTATCGGTTCGGCCCTGCACGAACACACGCAGGCCCGCGCGGGCCGCCCCGGTACCGCCCGCTCCCAGATCGCCATGAAGCGCGGTGATCAGCACGTCGATTTGCAGGGACCCCGGATGCGACCGGGCATCGGTAACCAGGTTCACGGAGCCATCGGTCCGGGTCCAGCGTTCACGCAGGATCTGCTCGAAATGCTCGCGCGGGCTGAGAAACCATTCGTTGTAGAAGTCCGACTCGTACCGGTACGGTCCGAGTCGGTAGACCAGTCCCTTGCCGGCCACCGCCGGGGCAATTCGCACCGACCCCAGTTCCACCGGCACCGGTGGCCGCTCGACCGCTGCCGGATCGGGGATCTCCAGCAGGAACCACGCGCGGTCCACCGCCGGCTGCTCCGGCAGCAGCGTGCACCCTGCCGCCGCGAATGCCAGCCAGAGGATCGCAGCCGGACGAAACCAGTGGCAGATCATCTCATGGACTCCTTTCGATCGCACTGCGGGGCGGAGGCCCACCGAAGATCGTTCCGGCCGGATTGCGACGCGCGTCTTCGGTCAGCGAGCGCAGCCCCGTGGTCACGGCTTGCAGGTCGCTCAGCGTCGCCGCCAGCTTTTGCTCGTTGATCTCGAGCCCCCGGTCGAGGCGCACGACGACCGCCTCGATCTGGGTCACCAGACCGCCGATGTCGGCTCGCTCAACGGCCTCGCGCAGCGAACGCAATGTGCCCCGGGTCTCGCCCGGGAGCGCGGCAATGTCGGGGTCCTGCAGCAGGCGCTCGGCGGCCACCAGAAGCTGACGACTCTGCTCCACGGTTTCCTGCAGGTGACCAGCCAGGTCTTCTGCATGACGGGTCAGGGACCGGGTATCCAGATCCGCTACCGTCCGCTCCAGGGTATGCAGCGCGGAGACGGTGCTATCCACCATGCCCTCGATGTCGAGCAGGTCTATCCGGCGCAGAACACTCTCCGCATATTCCAGGAACTGCAGCGCAATGCTGGGTGCAGACGGAATATAGACGCTGCGCGGTTCCCAGGCGATCGGCAGCTGCGGATGGGTCGTCGGATCCAGAAAGTCGAGCTCAAGGTAGTTGATCCCGGTGATCCCCTGCGCGGCCATGCGCACTCGCAGGCCGGCCTCGATGAAGGGTTCGAGCACGTTCTCGCTGAACAGCGTCTCCCGGGCCGTGGAGGCGAACCGGTCGGGCCGAAGCCTGCCCTCCACCAGCACATAGCGCTTGCGCTCCACCGGTGACACCTGCTGCTCGTATTCCACCGAGGTAAACCCCAGCCGGGTGACTTCACCGATGGTCACGCCGCGAAACTTGATCGGGGCACCGACATCCAGCCCCTGCACCGAACCGTCGATGTAGGTCTCCATCTCGATCGTGGGCCGTAGCAGGTTGCCCGTGCCCATCACGACCAGTATCACCACCAGTGTGCCGATGGCGCCGAGTATGAACAGGCCAAGCCGAAAATGATGTACGGCACTCATGCTGATGACTCCTCGATTTCCGAACGCCGCAGGAAGCGCCGTACCCAGGGATGCGTGCTGGAGTCACGCAAGACCCTCGGGTCACCCTCCGCCACGATCGATCGGGTTTCCGTGTCCAGCATAATCACCCGATCGGCGATCGCAAAAATGCTGGGGAGTTCGTGCGTGACCACCACCAGCGTCATGCCCAGACTGGAGGCCAGGCGGCGGATCAGGACATCGAGTTCCGCCGAGGTAATCGGATCGAGCCCGGCCGAGGGTTCGTCGAGGAACAGGATCTTCGGATCCAGCGCCATCGCGCGCGCGATGGCGGCCCGTTTCTGCATGCCGCCGCTGATTTCCGACGGCATGAAATCACTGTAGGCCGCCAGGCCGACGAGTTGAAGCTTGGCGCGGGCGATCCGATTCATCGCGCCCTGCGGCAGCCGCGTATGCACCTCCAGCGGCAGCCGTACGTTTTCCAGCAGGGTCATCGACCCGAACAGCGCCCCCATCTGGTACATCACACCGACCTGCCGCAGGATCGCTTCGCGCTCGGGCCCATCGGCACGCGCCATGTCGGCATCCGCGATCAGGATTCGACCCGCCAGCGGTGTATAAAGGCCGATCATGTGTTTCAGCAGCGTGCTCTTGCCGCTGCCGGAACCGCCGAGAATCACGAAGATCTCGCCGCGGCGCACGGTGAAGTTCAGTTCCTGCATGATCACCATGGAGCCGAAGCCCATGGTCAGGCCCTCCACCCGAATGATCGCGTCGTCCCGATCCGGCATGGTCAGATCCCGAAATGATAGAACAGCATCGCGAACAGTCCGTCGGCGACTACGATCAGGATGATCGCGCTGACCACCGCGCTGGTCGTCGACCGCCCGACTGCTGCGGCGCCGTTGCCCGTCTGCAGACCGCGCAGGCAGCCGACACTGGCGACCAGCAAGCCGAACACCGCGGCCTTGAACAGGCCGGAGGTCAGATCGGTCAGCGTTACCGCGCCGCTGACCTGGTTGAAGAACGCCACCCACGGGATCCCGAAGCCACGCATCACCAGCGCCGCGCCGATCAGCCCGATCAGATTGGCATACAGCGTGAGCAGCGGCGCGACGAAGACCCCGGCGAGAATCCGCGGCACCACCAGGAAACGCACCGGGTCCAAGCCCATGGTGGTCAGCGCGTTGACCTCCTCGTTCACCTTCATGGTCCCGATCTCGGCGGCGAACGCCGCACCCGAGCGCCCGGCGAGCAGGATCGCCATCATCAGCGGCCCGAGTTCGCGCAGCAACGAAATCGCGACCAGGTCGGCCACGAAGATCTGCGCGCCGAACTGGCTCATCGCGATCGCGGACTGGAACGCGAGAATCACGCCGAGCAGAAACGCGATCAGTGAGACGATCGGAAGCGCCTGGAAGCCCGCAGCCTCGGCCACCTTCAAGGTATCGCCCCAGCGGACCCGGCCGGGGTGCAAGACCGCGAGCGCAAGCGCCCGGCTGTACTCGCCGATGAACGCGATCTGCTCGTAGATCTCGTGCCCGACCGCCACCACGTATCGGCGCAGACGCGTGGTCCAGGGACGTTCGACCGCGCCTCGGGCCGAACGCGTCGCCGCGGCTTCGCGGTAAGGGCGAAGGTGCCCCTCGATCGCGCCATCGAGGCCGTCCATATGGACCTCCACCCCGCGCTCTGCCGCCACCTGCTCGACGCTGAACAACAACGCGGCTCCGGCGCCATCGCAATAGCGTACGCCCGACAAATCGACCGACAGCTCCCCCTGGGCGGCGAAATCGTCCGCTTCACGCAACACGCGCTCCCAGAGAGGGCCCACGCTGTAGGCATCCATGCGGCCAGCAAGGAGAATACGTGCAGGCGGCCCCGGCTCGGCACGGTAACGCAGATTCGGATTCGGATCGGTTTCGGGCCTTGGCATTGCTCGCATCCGGGGTCAACCGTTCATAATGGCGCTCCCCACCCGGGCTCGCCGGAACCTGGGACGGGAATCCGACTCAACAGGCTGGAGCCCCAAGGAATCCGCATGAACCGACCTGCGCTGGAAATGGATCGGCACGCGCTGAGCCGCGTCGAGGACTCGCTGAACCGCGTGCTGCTCGGCAAGCCGGGGGCTGTACGCCTTGCCCTGGTCTGCCTGCTGGCCAACGGTCATCTGCTGATCGAGGACCGGCCCGGCGTCGGCAAGACCACCCTGGCCCACGCGCTGGCCCAAGTGCTGGGACTGGACTACCGCCGGATCCAGTTTACCAGCGATCTGCTGCCCGGTGACGTCGTCGGAGTCTCGGTCTTCGACCAGGCCCATGCCCGCTTCGACTTCCATCCAGGCCCGATCTTCGCGCAGGTACTGCTGGCAGACGAGGTCAACCGCGCACCCCCGAAAACGCAAAGCGCGCTGCTCGAAGCGATGCAGGAGCGTCAGGTCAGCGTCGATGGCCGCACTCACCTTCTGCCCGAACCGTTCTTCGTGATCGCGACCCAGAACCCGGCCGAGCAGATCGGCACCCATCCGCTGCCCGAGTCGCAGCTGGACCGTTTCCTGATGAGCATCGAACTCGGCTACCCGGAGCCCCAGGCCGAACGGGCGCTGCTCGAGGGTGCGGCCACCACCGGCCCGCAGGCGCCGGTCACCGCAGAGATCGATCCGGCGGATTTGCTCGAATGGCAGCAGGCCGTAGCCGCGGTGACCGCACGTCCCGCGCTGCTCGATTACCTGCAGGCACTGCTGCGCTCCAGCCGCGATCCGGCGCAGTTCCGCACCGGGCTGTCGCCCCGGGCCGGCCTCGGCTTGTTGCAGGCCGCGCGCGCCCATGCACTGATCGACGGCCGTGCATTCGTTACGCCCGAAGATCTGCGCGCGGTGCTGCCATCGGTCGCGATTCATCGCATCGCTTCCCGCGAGGCCGAACCGGGCGCGGCGACCGTGGCCCGGTTGCTGGAATGCGTACCCGTCGATTGAGCCACGGAGGCACGGCAGCCGGCCGCCTGCGCGCGGATTTCGTCCGCTGGGTAACCCGGCGCCACCGCGCCGACGGCCGGTCCGCGGTCATCACCCGGGACCGGGTGTACATTCTGCCCACCCGCCATGGCTTGATGCTGCTGGCCGTTCTTCTGGTGATGCTGCTGGGGGCCATCAACTACTCCAACAACATGGCCTTCCTGCTGACCTTTCTGATCGCAGGAATTGGGCACAACGCGATGTGGTACACGCACCGCAACCTGCTCGGGCTGCGGGTCAGCGTGTTGCCCGTCGCGCCGGTATTTGCCGGCCAGGCGCCCGAGCTGAAACTGCGTATCGAGGAAACCTCCGGCCGTTCCCGCGAGGCGCTGCAACTGGCGGTCGGGGAACACCGGGGCCTGCCCGCATATCTTGGCGCCCTGGGCGCCACAGACGTCGCCGTGGCGCTGGAACCGCGGACCCGGGGGCTCTACCGTCTCCCGCGGCAGCATCTCTCGACCCGTTTTCCGCTGGGACTGCTGGAGGCCTGGAGCTGGCTCCACCTCGATTCCGAGATCCTGGTCTATCCGCAACCCCTGCAACCCACGGCGATCGTTCCGGTGTCCGACGGGACTGCGGGGCCACAGGACGGCGCGGTGCGCGCTCCGGATGCGCCACCCGATGACATCCGTGAATACCGGCCGGGGGACGCTCCCAGCCGGATCGTCTGGAAGGCCGTCGCCCGCAGCGGCCGTCTGTTCGTGCGTGACTCGGGCAGCGCCGATGCCCAACCGGTCTGGCTCGACTGGGCGATGATTCCCGGTTCCGACCCCGAGTACCGGCTCTCGGCGCTGTGCCACCTGGTGCTGGAGGCCCATGCGGCCGGCGAGTCCTACGGGCTGCGGATACCTGCAACGGCGCCGTTGGGTCCGGGCACCGGGCCGGAACACCTGCAGCGCTGCCTGCGCGCCCTGGCAGTGTTCGGCCAGGCGGACCGGGATAGCGCGTGAACCACCCGTTCACGCGTCCGGCTGGGTCAGGCGCCGAGCTGCTCGGCCTCTGGGCCACGCTGGTGGCGGTACCGGTCGCCGCCCTTCCGCACGCATGGGAACAGCCGCCCTGGGTCACCGCCTTCGTGCTCGGTGCCTGGATCTGGCGGGCGGCCATCCATGCCGGGAATGCCCGCATCCCCTCGCTGTGGGTGATGACCCTGCTGGTTCTGGCCGGCGGCGCATTGACCGTGGCCGAGTTCGGCACCCTGTTCGGACAGCAGGCGGGCACCGCGCTGCTGCTGGTGATGGTCGCGCTGAAGCTGCTTGAGATCCGATCCCGGCGCGATCTCGTGGTGACGCTGTTTCTTGCCTATTTCGTCGTGGTCACCACCTATTTCTTCAACCAATCGATCCAGATCGGCGCCTACTCGCTGCTGTCGGCATGGGTGATCACCGCGGCGCTGATCCAGGTGCACGGAGCGCGCAGGCTCGAGGTAACCCGGCTCGCCCGCAGATCCGCGGCGATGATTCTCCATGCGCTGCCGTTCATGCTGATTCTGTTCCTGCTGTTCCCGCGCATTCCGGGCCCGATCTGGGGCCAGCCCGAGCCGGACCGAAGCGCTGCGCAAACGGGCCTGTCCGACCGCATGGAGCCCGGCGACATCGCGCAGCTGCTGGAGAACCAGGCAACCGTGCTGCGCGTGCGTTTCGACGGCCCGGTACCGCCCCAGCACCAGCAATACTGGCGTGCGCTGGTCATGACCGGCTACGACGGGCGCCGCTGGTATGCCGACCGCAACCGCCCGGAAATCCCCTCCGACGACCCGGAGCCAACCGACATCGGGTACACCGCGACGCTGGAGCCGACTCGGGAACGCTACCTGCCGGTATTGGAATACCCGGTGGCCCTGCCGGGGCACGCAACGCTGCAGGACAACTTTCAGGTCACCACGCGGAATCGGGTCGACAGCCGCCTGCAGTACACGGCTTCGGCACGCCCCGACGCCCCGCCGGGATGGCCGCTAGCGGCCGACGAACGTGCGCGGACACTTGCTCTCCCGGCCGGAGCCGCACCCCGTGCCCGCGTTCAGGCAGGCCTCTGGCGCGCCAGCCACGGTGACGACGACATGGCGATCGTGCAGGAAGCGCTGGCTCTGTTTGCCGGAGATCCCTACCGATATACGTTGCGGCCGCCGCGGCTGCAGGGCGACCGAACCGATGCTTTCCTGTTCGAGACACGCGCCGGCTACTGTGAGCATTACGCCTCTGCGCTCGCGGTGCTGATGCGGGCGGCAGACATTCCGGCGCGCGTAATCACCGGCTACCAGGGGGGGCAATGGATGGACGCAGGCCAATACCTCCGGCTGCGCCAGGCAGATGCCCATGCCTGGACCGAGGTCTGGCTGGAGCAGGCGGGCTGGGTTCGAGTGGATCCGACAGCGGCGATCGCACCCGAGCGGATCGAAACCGGGCTCAGCGGCCTGTTCGGCGATGACGCCGATGCCCCGGCGTTTCTGCGCCGCTCCGGGCTGTCGTGGACCGGACAATGGCGGCTGCAGCTGAGCGACTGGTATGATCTGCTCACCTTCCGCTGGGAAAGCCTGGTACTTGCGTTCGATCCTGAACGGCAGGAGGAATTGTTCGCGCGCTTCGGGCTCGACGCCACTGACTGGCGCAGCGTGCTCCTGGCACTGGCGATGGCCTTCGGCGCACTGGCCGCTTTCGCGGGCGCGTTGCTCTGGCTCCGGCGGCCTCGCAGCACCCGGGATGTGGCGCAGCGTGCGCTGGACCGCCTGTGCAGGCGGCTGAACCGCCAGGGGCTTCCCCGCCGCCCGGCACACGAAAGCGCCCAGCATTACCTGCAGCGCATGCGCCGCGCACGTCCTGAACTCGCCGCCCCGCTGGCACATTTCGCCGAGGCGTACCTGCACCTGCGCTATGCGCCACTCGATCACCCCGAGCAGGAGCGATACCGGATGCAGTTGCGCCAGGCGTTGCGCGAAGCGCGCCTGCCGCGCCAACGCCGATTCGGCTGGCGCGCCCCATAGACACGACGACGCCGGGGTCCCAAGGCCCCGGCGTCGTCGATCACCGCCGCTTCCCCGGACGCGGCCGGGTTCGTCAGGCTGCGTCGTGCCGGAAGATGAAGTGGTGGCGCGCCCGGCGCTCATCCTGGCGGCGCGCGACCTTCTGCACCTCGGGCCGGTTGGCGAACTGGGCCAGCGTGATCCCATCCAGGAAATCGTAGAGCTGCTGGCTCAGATCGTCCCAGAGTTCATGGGTCAGGCAGCGCTCGCCCTGCTGGCAGTCCTTCTGGCCCTTGCAGCGGGTCACGTCGACCGACTCGTCGACTGCCATGATGATGTTGGCGATGCTGATCTCGTCGGCGCGCTTCGCCAGCCGGTAACCGCCGCCCGGCCCGCGCACGCCTTCGACCAGACCCGCCTTGCGCAACTTGGCGAACAACTGCTCCAGATACGACAACGAGATGCCCTGGCATTGGGAAATGTCGGCCAGCGTTACCGGCCCGATGCGATCGTGGATCGCCAGGTCCATCATCGCGGTGACCGCGTAGCGGCCCTTGGTTGACAATTTCATAAACGTCGCCTCCGAGGATTGGGCGAGGGTTGAAAGAACGCGTTACGTTTCCGGGATCGAATCCGCCCCACCTTTCTTGACTACCCTGCTCAAGAATAATTCCACCATTTTAACAGGCCCATGACGAAATCCCACGACAAACCTGATGAATTAAGGACGAGCGGCATGGATTACCATGAGACCCGCTGACCAGACGATGCCCGGTTCAATGGGAAGCGATCATGGATTGGAGCACGCGGCCTGCAGGAGGGTTCCCTGTGGATGGGAACCCCGGTACCCGGGTGCATTGCGCCGCGTCCGGCGCGCAGGTCAGCGGAACGTCTCGAGGATCTCGACCAGGGAATTCAGCGGTACCCGGGCAAACAGTGCAATCATGTCCTGATTGCGCAGGCGGATGCATCCGTGCGATGCCGGCGTCCCGATCCGCCCTTCCTCGTCCGTCCCGTGCAGGTAGATATAGCGCGCAAAGCTGTCGACCGACCCGCCGTGGTTGCGGCCCGGTTCCAGCCCCTCGAGCCAGAGAATGCGCGAGGTAATCGCGTCGGTCGCGCTGCTTGCACCCGGTTCCCGCAGGATGGGGGCCACCTGGCCGGTGGGCACGCGGCCACGGAAGATCGTGCCGCACGGCACCCCGTCACCGATCCTGCGCGCCACCCGGTGCAGCCCGAGCGGGGTTTGCAGGCTTCCGTCCTGGTTGCCGGTCCCGCGCTCGGCGGTCGAAATCGGGAAGGTTGCCACCACCTTCCCGTTCTCCCAGACGTACAGGCGCTGTTGGTCGACCCGCACGACCAGGACCGGGCGACTCCATCCCTGCGGCTCCCGGGCCAGTGCGGCGCGGACCACCGGCTCGAGCCAGTCGGAAGCCGAATGATCGGGTTCAGCGGCCGCCACGACCCGAGCCATCCCGGGCTGGCGCCCACCGCGTCCCTACCCGCGTCATTTCTTGTTGGCCAGGTCCAGAACCTCGCCTGCGACCGCTTCGGTTACCGTGCCCTCGCCGCGCAGCGACGCCAGGTAGTCGAGGTAACCCGGCGCAAGACCAGTCATGTATTCGCCGGTGAACACCGAGCAGTCGAAACGTTCGATGCTGCGGTTGCCCCGCTGCACTGCCGCGACCAGGTCGTCGAGATCCTGGTAGATCAGGCGGTCGGCAGCGATCGCCGAACAAACCGCATCCTCGTCCCGCTCGTGGGCAATGAGTTCGTTCGCGGCCGGCATGTCGATGCCGTAGACATTCGGAAAACGCACGGGTGGCGCGGCGGATGCGAAGTAGACCTTGCGGGCCCCAGCCTCTCGGGCCATCAGCACGATCTCGCGCGAGGTGGTCCCGCGCACGATCGAGTCGTCGACCAGCATCACGTTCTTGCCGCGGAACTCGAGGCTGATCGCGTTCAGCTTCTGGCGTACCGATTTCCGCCGCGTCGTCTGTCCCGGCATGATGAAGGTACGCCCGATGTAGCGGTTCTTGATGAACCCCTCGCGGTATTTGATCCCCAGTTCGTGGGCCATTTCCAGCGCCACCGTGCGGCCCGTGTCGGGGATCGGCACGATCACGTCGATGTCGTGATCCGGCCAGATCCTGCGCACCTTTTGGCCCAGCCGCGTGCCCATCCGCATCCGGGCGCGGTGCACGAAAATGTTGTCGATCACCGAGTCCGGCCGCGCGAAATAGACGTGCTCGAAGATGCAGGGCGTCAGCGTTGCATCGGCTGCGCAATGCCGGGTCCAGACCTCGCCCTCGGGAGTGATGAAGATTCCCTCGCCCGGCCCGAGGTCGCGTTCGAGCTCGAAGCCCAGGGACTCCAGCGCCGCGCTTTCGGAAGCCACCATCCACTCGACGCCACCCGCGGTCTCGCGCCGGCCATAAACCAGCGGCCGGATCCCGAACGGATCCCGGAACGCCACCAGCCCGCGGCCGGCGATCATCCCCACCACCGCATAGGCCCCCTGCGCCCGCCCGTGGACACGTGCGATCGCGTTGAACACCGCATCGGCAGTCAGGCCATCCTCGAGGAAGCGCAGCAACTCCTGCGCGAACACGTTCAGCAGGATCTCGGAATCCGAGTCGGTGTTGATGTGCCGGCGATCGGTGGCGAACAGTGCCTGTTTCAGTTCCCGCGCGTTGATCAGGTTGCCGTTGTGACCCAGGGTGATCCCGAACGGCGAGTTCACGTAGAACGGCTGCGCTTCGGCCGAGCTCGCGCTGCCGGCCGTCGGGTAGCGGACATGGCCGATGCCCATGTTCCCGAGCAGGCTGCGCATGTGGTGGGCATTGAACACGTCGCGCACCAGGCCGTTGTCCTTGCGCAGATGCAGGCGCCCCTGCTCATCGCTGGTCACGATGCCCGCCGCATCCTGGCCCCGGTGCTGCAATACCAGCAGCGCGTCGTACAGCAGCTGATTGACGGCCGCCGTGCCAACGACACCTACGACGCCGCACATAAGGCCTCCCCGGGGCTGGGCCGGAGCCGAGCCACCGTCACGCCTCGACCTCCGTGTCCAGCTCCCGAAGACGTTCCTGAATCCCTTCGGGCAACAGATCCACCAGCCATGCGACCAGGTGTTCGAATTCGGGGACCAGCCGGCTCTCCTGCCACCACGGTTCCTCCGGAACCAGAGTGAGCGAGGCGAGGAACACCAGCAGTGCAACGATCAGCACCCCGCGCAGCAATCCGAAAACGACCCCCAGGGAACGATCCGTGCCGCTCAGGCCAGAGCCGCGAACCAGCCGCATCGCGAGCACGCCAGCGATCCCGCCGACGATCAGCACCAGGATGAACAGCGCGGCAAAGGCGATGCCCAGCCGAAGGGTCGTATCCTGGATTGCTTCCGGCAGCAGCGCGGCCAGATCCCCCGCGAAGCGGATCCCGACCCAGATCGCCACGATCCACGTCGCCAGCGAGAAAATCTCCCGGACGAACCCCCGGTACAGGCTGATCACTCCGGATAGAACAATGAGTGCGAGAAAAACGAGATCAATCCAGTTCACGCCATTCGACTCTCAATCTGCGTGGTCCCGCGTTCGGGACGCCTAAGCCACCGTTCCGCCCGGCAGGCGGCCCGGGAAAGGCGGGTAGTCTACAGCACGCGGGCGGCAGTGCCCACGGTCCCGTTGCCGGAGCGTGCGCACCGGTCTACGGATGGGCGACGACGATACCCGTAACATCCACCTTCGAACGGATTTCGTCGCGTAACCGCTGCGCTTCGTCGCGCTGCACCAGCGGCCCGACCTTCACCCGCCACACCTCGCGATCTTCCAGTCTCGCGCGTTCGATGAAGGTCGTGAACCCGGCCTCGCGCAACCGCTGTGCCTGTTCGCGGGCATTGCGCTCACGCCCGAAGCTGCCGACCTGAACTACCCAGCCGGCGCGTTCGCGCTCCGCTTCGGCGGAAGCCGGAGCCGGAGGAGCCGTCGAAGGCTGCGCAGAGGCCTCAGGACGCGCAGACGGCGTACCGGCAGCCGCGGGGGGGGGCGACGGTTCACGGGCTGGCGGGGACACCAGCGGCTCCGGATCCGGGAGCGCATCCGGCACTGCACGCATCCTTTCGCCCTCCAGAGCGGCACGAGGACCATCCGGCTGCACCGGGGGCAAGCGGGGTTCGACGAACACCGGCCTTTCGGGGATCGGCTGCTCGACGTCCTGCATGGCCTCGAAGCCGGCACCGTCAAACAGCCAGGGGAGCAGAAGCACCGCAACAAAGATCAGTACGACGGCCCCAACCATCCGGTAACGCACGGGTGCTTCCGTGGTCATTGGCAACGGGCAGCCACACGGAGAAGGCGCGCGACCGCCCCATGGGGTTCGAAGATCATGGATTTCACTGCAAGCTCGACCACGGTCATGGTAGGCGGGACCCCCGATTCCAACGCTGGACCGCCGGCGGCAGCCCACACCAGTGGGGCCGCCAAGTATACCGGCACAAACCGATCTTTGCCGCGCGCGGCCGGAACCCGTTCACGTTCCCGTGTCCGCTCCCGGAGGCTCGTTCGCGAGCCATTCCGTCACTGCCTGCACCGTCAGGAACGACCCGAACACCACCGAGCGCCCGTCAGGTCCGGCGTGCTGCCGCGCGGCACGAACGGCATCGGCCACCGCATCGGCGCGCAGAACCTGCGCACCCGGCAGCGCCTGAAGCTCCTGCGACAGGATCTCCGGGCCGAGGGCACGCTCGCCCGGGATCCGCATCGGGATCCAGACGGCAATCTGGGATTCCAGCGCTTCGAAGATCGGCTGGCGCCGCTTGTCCGCCATCAGCGCGACGATTGCCACGGTCGGACCGGGGACCGGGTGCTCCCGCAGGAAGGCTGCCAACTCGCGCGCCGCCTGGGCGTTGTGGGCCACATCCAGCAACCATTCCGGGCGGCCCGCGATCCGCTGCAGACGCCCCGGCGGCACTGCCTCGATGCCTGCCTGCACATCCTCGGGCGTCAGGCGTTCCTGGAGCCCGAGGGTGTGCAGGGCGGCCAGCGCCGTCGCGACGTTGCGCTGCCGGGCACCTGCCAGCCCCGCCGGGGTTCCGAGCCCGAGCGACCGGCCCGACCCCAACCAGGTCCATCGGCACCCGGGTGCGGCCGCGTCGAGCCCGAAGTCGACTCCCTGCCGATACACCTGCGCACGCAGTTCGCGCGCGGTCTCGAGAACGCTTCGGGGCGGATCGGTCTCCCCCAGCACCAAGGGGCGCCCCGGGCGCAGAATCCCCGCCTTTTCGCGCCCGACCGACTCCCGGTCGGAACCGAGCCAGGCTTCGTGGTCCAGATCCACGCCGGTGATCACCGCGACGTCGGCATCCCATAGGTTGACCGCGTCGAGACGGCCGCCCAGCCCGACCTCCAGGATCTGGAAGTCCACTTGCGCGTCCCGGAACAGCAGGGCCGCGGCGAGCGTGCCGAACTCGAAATAGGTCAGCGATACCGGGCCGCGCGCGCCATCGATGCGATCGAAGGCGTTACAGAGTTCGGCGTCGGTCGCCGGTTGCCCATCGATGTTCACGCGCTCGTTGTAGCGCAGCAGATGGGGCGAAGTGTACAGACCGACCCGGAACCCCATCGATCGCAGCAGCGCGGCCAGGACCGTCGCCACCGTTCCCTTGCCATTGGTGCCGGCAACCGTGATCGTCGTGGGCACCGAACCGTTGCGCAGCCCCAGTGCATCGGCCACGCGCGCCAGCCGTTCGAGCCCCGGGTCTATGGCCTTCGGATGCAGGGTTTCCTGCCAGGCCAGCCAGTCGGTCAGCGTGGAAAAGCGCATGGTCCGCGACTATGCCCGCTCGCGGCCGGCTCTCGGCACGCGGCATTGCCGCATACCGCATTCAAGGGTCACCGAACGGCCAAGGCTCCGCGAAAGCCCGGCGAATGCGGCGGGACGCGCAGCCCCTGAACCACCACGCACTCAGGCCGGCCCCTTCTGCTCGGACGCCTGCGTCTGCGCGTCTGCGGGCTCTCCCGGTACTTCGGATGACCCGCTTGCGGGTTCGGATGCCGCGGTCGCGGCCGGCGAGATATGGTGCGTCAGCATCGCCAGCAGCGAGGCCAGTTGCGTGCGCATCTCGCGGCGATCGACGATCAGATCGATGGCGCCGTGTTCGAGCAGGAACTCGGAACGCTGGAATCCCTCGGGCAGCGTCTCCCGCACCGTCTGCTGGATCACGCGAGGCCCGGCGAAGCCGATCAGTGCCTTGGGTTCGGCGGCGTTGAGATCCCCGAGCATCGCCAGGCTGGCCGAGACGCCACCCATCGTCGGGTCGGTCATCACCGATACGAACGGTACCCGGGCCTCGCGCAAGCGAGCCAGCGCGGCGCTGGTCTTCGCCATCTGCATCAGCGAGAACAGCGCCTCCTGCATCCGCGCACCGCCGCTGGCGGAGAAACACACCAGCGGAATCCGCTCCTCCAGCGCGCGGTCGACGCCCCGCACGAAGCGCTCGCCCACCGCGGAGCCCATGGAACCGCCCATGAAGAAGAAGTCGAACGCAGCCGCCACCAGCGGAGCGCCTTCGAGTTCGCCGCGCATCACGATCAGCGCGTCCTTCTCGCCGGTCGCCTTCTGCGCCGCCGACAGGCGATCGCGGTACTTCTTGCTGTCGCGGAACTTGAGGACATCCGACGCCTCGATCCCTGCGCCGATCTCCTCGCGCGGGTTTTCGTCCAGAAAGATATCGAGGCGGCGGCGCGCACCGATACGCCGGTGATGACCGCATTTCGGGCAAACGTCGAGGTTCCGTTCCAGCTCGGGCCGGTACAGCGTCGCATCGCAGCCTTCGCAGCGGACCCACAGGCCTTCGGGCACCGTGCGCTTGCTCGCGTTGTCGGTGCGGATGCGCGAAGGCATCAACTTCTCGAACCAGCTCATGCGTCGTTCCCGTGTTTCACGATCAGACCGGGCATCAGGCGCTGGCCGGTGCGCCAGCGGATCGAGCCGCATCCATCGCCGCGCGCATTTCACGGACCGTCGCTGCCGCGGCGCTGCGGAAGCCATCCGGATCCCCCGGGTACTGGTCCACCAGGCGAACCAGCGCGCTGCCCACGACGACCGCGTCGGCCACCCGGGCCACTTTCGCTGCCGTGTCCGCGTCGCGGATCCCGAAGCCTACGCCCAGCGGCAATGCGGTCAGCCCGCGGATCGAATCGAGACGGGCGCCGAGCGCGTCGGCATCCAGCGCCTGCGATCCCGTCACGCCCTTCAACGACACATAGTAGATGAAACCGCGTGCCGCGGCCGCGACATGCTGCACCCGCTCGCCGGAGGTGGTCGGGGCAAGCAGGAAGATGGGATCGATCCCGGCAGGTTCGAGCACCGCGGTCAGGTCGCCGCTCTCCTCGGGCGGCAGGTCGACCACCAGCACGCCGTCCACGCCGGCCGCGGCGGCCTCGGCGGCGAAGGCCTCGGCCCCCATGCGTTCCACCGGGTTCAGATAGCCCATCAGGATTACCGGCGTGCGGCTATCCTGCTGCCGGAACTCGCGGACCATTTCCAGCACGTCACGCAGGCTGGTGCCATGCGCCAGCGCCCGCTCGCAGGCCTGCTGGATCACCGGACCATCGGCCATCGGATCGGAGAACGGAACCCCCAGTTCGAGCATCTCGGCCCCGGCGGCGACCAGGTCGTGCATCAGCGGCACGGTCACCCCCGGTGCGGGATCGCCCGCGGTGATGTAGGGCACCAGGGCCGCACGGCCGGCGGCACGGATCTCGGCAAAACGCTCGGCAATGCGGCTCACAGCTCGATTCCTTCGAGACGGGCGATGGTGTTCAGATCCTTGTCACCGCGCCCGGACAGATTGATGATCAGGCTCTGGTCGGCACGCATCCCGGGCGCGATGTCCAGCGCGTGGGCGATCGCATGACTCGTCTCGAGCGCCGGCAGGATGCCCTCGGTCCGGGTCATGCGGTGGAACGCGCCCAGTGCCTCGTCGTCGGTTACCGACACGTAGCGGGCGCGCCCGATGTCCTTGAGCCAGGCATGCTCGGGCCCGACCCCGGGGTAGTCGAGACCCGCAGAGATCGAATGGGTCTCGATGATCTGGCCGTTGTCGTCTTCCATCAGGTAGGTACGGTTGCCATGCAGCACCCCCGGCCGCCCGGCACACAGCGGTGCCGAATGGTGCCCGGTCGCGATGCCTTCGCCCGCCGCCTCGACCCCGATCAGCGCGACCGACTCGTCGGCAAGGAACGGGTGGAACAGACCGATCGCATTGGACCCGCCACCGACGCAGGCGACCAGCGCATCCGGCAACCTGCCGGTCATTTCCAGGTGCTGGACCCGGGCCTCGCGTCCGATCACCGACTGGAAATCGCGTACCATCGCCGGATAGGGATGCGGCCCGGCGACAGTCCCGATGATGTAGAAGGTATCGTCGACGTTGGTCACCCAGTCGCGCATGGCCTCGTTCAGCGCATCCTTCAGCGTGCGCGAACCGGACTTGACCGCGACCACCTCGGCCCCGAGCAGACGCATCCGGTACACATTCGGCGACTGGCGCTGGATATCCTCCGCGCCCATGTAGACCACGCATTCCAGCCCCAGCCGGGCCGCCACGGTCGCGGTGGCCACGCCGTGCTGCCCGGCACCGGTTTCGGCGATGATGCGGCGCTTGCCGAGACGCTTGGCGAGCAGGGCCTGGCCGATGGTGTTGTTCACCTTGTGTGCGCCGGTATGGTTCAGATCCTCGCGCTTCAGGTAGATCTGCGCGCCGCCCAGTTCCCGCGAAAGCCGCTCCGCGTGATAGAGCGGGCTCGGGCGGCCGACGAAGTGGGCAAGATCGGCATCGAGTTCCGCGAGGAAGTCCGGATCCTGCAGATAGCGTTCATAGGCCGCCTGCAATTCCTCCAGTGCCCCCATCAGGGTTTCGGCCACGAACCGACCGCCGTAGGGCCCGAAATGCCCGCGGGCGTCTGGAAAGGCCGCCCAGTCAATCGCCTGTTTCATTTCGCTCACGTTCCACCTGTCTGACCGACTGCACGAATTCCCGTACCCGTTGCGGATCCTTCTGCCCAGGCGCCGACTCGACGCCTGAACTCACGTCGACCCCGTAGGGGTCGGTCTGCGCCAGCGCGGCGCCGACGTTGTGTGCGTCGAGCCCGCCCGCGAGCAGCCAGGGCCGCCCCAGCGACGCCGGGATCGACGCCCAGTCGAAACTCTCCCCGGATCCCCCAATCCTGCCATTGCCATGGCTGTCGAGCAGAAAGCCTCGCGCCAGCGGATGGGAGTCCATCACCGGACGCGGGTCGGCCTGGTCTGCCATCGCGACGGCCTTCAGGTAGGGCACCCCGAAGCCCCCGCAGAAATCCGCTGACTCGTTCCCATGGAACTGCAGGAAATCCGGGTGCACCGCATCCAGCACCTGCTCCACATCCGCATGCGCGGGATCCACGAACAGCGCGACGCTGGCGACGAACGGCGGCAGCACCTGCACGATCGCACGCGCCTGTTCCAGCGTCACCGCGCGCCGACTCCGAGGATAGAAAACCAGCCCGATCGCATCGGCCCCACTGGCGGCGGCGTCCAGCGCCTGTGCGGAGTCCGTGAGACCACAGATCTTGATCCGGTAACGCATGGTAACGGGAAAGACTACCAGAAAGCGGAGGCCCCGCGGACAACCCTCGCTGCGGTCGGGGCTCCCGCTTTCGGGCTCAACCCGGGCCCTGCCGGCTGGAGCCGTCGCCGAAAGCCTGTGGGAACACCGGCCAGGTCGGTGCCTGTCCGGCACCGGGCAGCCGATGCACGGGATCATAATCCACACCGACCAGGTACAGGCCGCCTGCGGGTGCGGTAATGCCCGACGCGCGCCGGTCCCGCGCGTTCATGATCTCGTGGACCCAGCCGGCGTCGCGCCGTCCCTGGCCGATCGGGAGCAGCACCCCGGCGATATTGCGCACCATGTGATGCAGGAAGGCATTCGCATGCACATCGAGCACCACGTACCGCCCCTGGCGGTGGACGCGGATCGAATGGACCGTCTTGATCGCCGACCGAGCCTGGCAGGCGGCCGCCCGCAGGCTGCTGAAATCGTGCGTTCCCAGCAACGCCTGGGCGGCTTCGTGCATCCGCCCGGCATCCAGCGGATAGCGCCACCACGCCACCCCCCGCGCCTGCAGTGCCGGCCGCACCGCCTGATTCGCGATCACGTATCGATAGCGGCGGCCCTGGGCCGAGAACCGGGCATGGAAGTCGCGCGAAACCGGACGCGCCCAAAGCAGCGCGACCGCCTCCGGAAGGCGTGCGTTGGCGCCCAGCAGCCAGTTGCGTTCGTCCCGTAGCGCCGTGGTGTCGAAATGGATCACCTGGCCCGTGGCATGCACGCCGGCATCGGTCCGGCCAGCGCAATGCAAATCCACCGGATGTCCGGCCACGAAGCCGAGCGCCTGTTCGACTGCGGCCTGCACGCTGGGCCCGTCCTTCTGCCGTTGCCAACCGACGAACCCGCTGCCGTCGTACTCGACGCCCAGCGCCCAGCGCTGCGGCTCGCTCACAGCCATCGGGATCACGCCAACGGTCCGATCGCCGCACTCCGGATCACAATCGCCGACAGCCCGGCCACCCAGAGCAGACTCACCTGCCACGCCAGTCCCGCTCGGGTCGCCGCCGGATCCGGCCCGCCAGCCCGTTCTGCAGGCGCTGGCGCCACAGCGTCCGACACGGGCCGGCCGCTCAGGGCACGGTCCAGCCCCTTGACCAGGAACTCGCGCCCCGCCATCAGCCGGCGCCAGCGGGTGCCGCTGCAGCGATCGCGAAACTCGCGGTAGTGCCGGTGCTGGTGTTCGAAGTAGTCCAGCGCCAGAAACAGGCGCCGGGCGAACCGCTCGCCCCGAATCCCCAGCGGCCGCAGCAGATTCAACCAGCGCAGCAAGCCGGCGATCTGCGCCGGGCGGTCGAACGCGGTCGTGAACCAGGCCACCCAGCCAACCACCAGCGCCAGAGCGGCAATGCGGATCGCCGCCTCCCCGAGACCTGGAAGCGACGGCAGCATCGCTCCCCACGCGACATCGGGCTGCGACGGACCCTGCAGCCAGCCGAAGAAGACGAGCAGCGACAGGTAAAACCACTTCAGGCGCCAGACCAGGCCCGCCGCACGCCGCCAGGGGAAACCGCCCGTCAGCCAGAACCCCAGCAGCACCAGGAAACCGGGCAGCAGCGCGACCGCCGCCGGGGCAAGCACATTGCCCGACATCAGCACGACGCCCGCGATCCCCAGGCTGGCCAGACGGGCGGCGCGCGTCTCCGGCGGCAGGCCAGGCGCTCCGACGGCGGACGGATGCGTCACGGCTGTCATCGGCTGACCGGCTTCATCAACACGCGGAAACCCACGCGGTCCCGCGGCCACGTGCCCAGCCCGTACCCCACGTCAGCCGGCATCCTCCTGCCCGAGCCGTTGCCGGATCGCGTCGGCCTGTTCCTTTTGCTGCTGCGTTGCGGCAGGCATGACCTCGTCGAGCAGCGCAAGCGCGCCTTCGCGGTCTCCCAGATCGGCGAACGCTTCCGCCAGGCTGAGCTTCATTCCCACCTCGGAAGTATCGCTGGCTACACCGGCCGCCACCTCCGTGTCTGCAGGGGCCGCGGTATCCGCATCCTGACTTCCGCCTTCGGCGCCTTCCAGTGGCGGCAAATCCAGCGCAGGGATCCCCTCTCCTTCGCTCTCCCCATGCGGCTTGTCCACCTGCCGGGCCGATGAATCATCGTCCAGTCCCTCGACGTCGAAACGGAGCAGATGGTCTTCGTCCTCGTCGCGGCGCGCATCCTGTCCGGCTTCGACCTGCGTTTCCGGCTCCGGAGCCAACTCCTCGGGCGCATCGAAATCGAGGCTGCCGGGATCCGGCACCGCCTTCTCAGGCGCATCCTGCGCACCGGTGTGCACGGAACTGTCACCCGCCTCCGGCTCGTCGGGCTCGGTCGCAAACTCCTGGGGCTCCTGGGGCTGCTCGCCCAAGAACCGGGCCTCGACGGCCGCGACCTGCGCGCGTGCCGCATCGTCGTCCGGTCCAAGCCGTGCTCGCACATCCGCAGCGGCCTGGCGCACCGCGTCGGTGTCGTTGTTCGCGGCATGGGCATCGAGCAGGCGCATCCGGTACTCAAGCGTATCCGTCCCGCCGTCGATCGCCTTGTTCAACGCGGTGATCGCCTGGTCGTTCATGCCATAAGCAAGATAAAGATCGACATCGGCCAATACGTCGTCTTCACCCTCGTTTACGTCGATCTCGCCGGACGGGACGCCACCCAGTGTGGCCTGGTC
Organism: Thioalkalivibrio paradoxus ARh 1; assembly: GCF_000227685.2. Taxonomy (GTDB): domain Bacteria; phylum Pseudomonadota; class Gammaproteobacteria; order Ectothiorhodospirales; family Ectothiorhodospiraceae; genus Thioalkalivibrio; species Thioalkalivibrio paradoxus. Next base: position 2,313,117 of record NZ_CP007029.1, read on the forward strand.
GTTAACCGCTGACGGTGCGTCCGCCGGTGCCCGTGCAGCCGCAGTGCCAGCCGCAGTGCCAGCCGCTGCGCCTGCCAGCGCCGCCCCGGCGACCGAACCGGTGCGTGTCTCACCCGGCTGCTGCGGAGCCCGTTCGGGCGCCGCCGGAGCTTCGGCCGCCCGGGCCGCCTCGCGTATGCCAGGACTCCCGGCATCACCCTCAGGCTGCCGGAGCCGCACCGGTCGGAACAAAGCCACCAACAGCAACATGAACAGCAGCAGCATCGTGGCGGCCATCATCAACAGCAGCGGGTCGGCGAGGATCCGATCCCGAAACGCCATGTCCCCAACCGACTGACCGGCGCCCGGGAATCCGGCCCCGGCCGATTGCTGCAGCTCGCGCATCCGGCTCTCGAGTTGGGCCAGCTCGTTGCTGACCAGGGTGAGCAACTGGTCGCGTTCGGCCAGCTCCGTGCGCAGCGCGACGAGTTCCTCGCGCAACTCGCTCATCGCGGCCTGTTGGGACAGCAATGCCTCTTCGACCACCTGTGAACTCGCCGCCCCGATCGGCGCCCCGGGGCCGCCCAGGATCTCGAGGCGATCCTCCATCGCGATTTCCAACCCGTCGATGGTATCGACCGGCGGTTCCTCAGTGGGAAGCGCGTCAGCAGGGGGGGCTTCGGGTTCCGGTTCTTCCGATGGGGGAACCGGATCGGGCGTCGGAGGCACTTCTTCCGGCGCAGGGGTCACCGGCTCTGGTGCTGCCGGAGGCGGACTGGCAGGGACAGGCTCGGGACGCGGCGCCGTTCGTTCGCGCCAGGCCTGAGTCTGGCGCCGCACCTCTGCGCGGGCAGCATCGCTGCTGCGGGCGGCTACATCTTCCTGCGCCGGAATCCTGAGTTCCACATCCGCGCGGAGCTGATTGATATTGCCGCCGACGAACGCCTGCGGATTCGCCTCCAGAATCGCAAGCATCGCTTGTTCCGAGGTCACACCTACATAACCCTGCTGACGGACGATGGTCAGCAACGTGTCGCCCCGCCGGACCCGATAGGTGGTCGCGCGCGCCGGTTCCGCCGGGACCGTCTCGGCCGGTCGGGTGACCACCGGCGGCGCACTGCGCTCTGGTTCAAAGGCAACGGGCGGATCCAGCAGCAGCGTGAACTCGCGCAGTATCCGCCCGCCGCCCCAGCGCGCCTCGAGCAGAACGCCGAGGTACGGCTCACGCACCGGCCTCTGCGTCGTGAGCCGAATCAGCCGACTGCTGCCAGTGCCTTCGACCCGGATCTCCAGGTCCGGCGGAAGCGCGCCCCGGGCCAGGCCCGCACGACGATAATCCTGTTCCGGAGCGAGGCGGAACTCGACGTTGTCGAGCGCCGCACCCTCTGCCCTGACCTGCGCCTGGAGCGGCTGGTTCAGGAAAGAACGAACGTCAATGTCTCCCAGGCTGACGTTCGCCATGGCTGAACCGGCCAGCAGCCACAGCGTCAGGGCAATGATGATTCTGCGCACGCGTATTCCTCCCTCGCCACAATCCAGCACCTTCAGGCGGGATCGAAGGGCTTGTTCTCCTGCGCCCGGCCCCCAGCCTCCCTGCCCACAGAGTAGCAGACGGCGACGAGCCCGTTTCGCGTCAAAGGTATTCGCGGACCAGCAACTCGGCAATCTGGATGGTATTCAGCGCCGCGCCCTTGCGTACATTGTCCGACACGACCCACAGGTCGAGACCACGGGGATGCGAGATGTCCTCGCGAATCCGCCCCACGAAAACGCCGTCCCGCCCGCTGCTCTCGGTGACCGCGGTCGGATAGCCGCCAGGACCGCGGCTATCCAGCACCTCGACGCCCGGCGCCTGCTCAAGCAGAGCACGGGCCGTCTCGGCGCTGATCTTCTCGCGCGTTTCGATATGCACGGCCTCGGAGTGCCCGTAGAACACGGGTACGCGCACGGTGGTCGGGTTCACCATGATCGAATCGTCCTCGAAGATCTTGCGCGTTTCCCAGACCATCTTCATTTCTTCCTTGGTGTAGCCGTTATCCATGAATGCGTCGATGTGCGGGAGGACATTGAACGCGATCTGCTTCGGATACACGCTGCATTCCACCGGCTTGCCGTTGAGCAGTGCCGCGGTCTGCTGGGCCAACTCGTCGATGGCGTCCTTGCCGGTGCCGGACACCGCCTGATAAGTGGCGACGTTGATCCGTTCGATGCCCACAGCGTCGTAAATCGGCTTCAGGGCCACCAGCATCTGGATGGTCGAACAGTTCGGATTGGCGATGATGCCGCGATTCCTGTAGCTCGCGACTGCCGCCGGATTCACCTCGGGCACGATCAGCGGAATGTCGTCGTCGTAGCGGAACTGCGAGGTGTTGTCGATCACCACGCAGCCCGCGGCCGCCGCCTTGGGCGCGTACACCGCAGACACCGATGCCCCCGGAGAGAACAGCCCGATCTGTACCTTCGAGAAGTCGAAGGTGGCCAGATCCTCGACCACGAGTTCGCGGTTGCCGAACGCAACCGTCTTGCCCGCCGAACGCTCGCTGGCCAGCGCATGGACGGTGCCGACCGGAAACGCACGCTCGGCCAAAATCGCCAGCATCGTCTCGCCCACCGCACCGGTCGCGCCGACGACTGCTACATCAAACTTCTTTTCACTCATGGCATTGCCATCCCAAGTTCAACCGTTATCTCCGTTCAGGGCCGCGACCAGCGCGTCGCCCATTGCCGCCGTGCCAACCAGTGTACAGCCTTCCGAGACGATGTCTGCGGTCCGCAGCCCCTGGTCCAGCACCCGCCCGACGGCCGTCTCGATCCGGGCCGCCGCGGCCGCATGGCCAAGACTGTGGCGCAGCATCATCGCCACCGACAGGACGGTTGCGATCGGATTCGCCTGGTCCTGGCCCGCGATGTCCGGAGCCGAGCCGTGAATCGGCTCGTACAGCCCCGCGCGCTCGGCATTCAGCGACGCCGACGGCAGCATGCCGATGGAACCGGTCAGCATCGCCGCCTCGTCGGAAAGAATGTCGCCAAAGATGTTGCCGGTGACGATCACATCGAACTGCTTCGGCGCACGCACCAGCTGCATCGCGGCATTGTCGACGTACATGTGCGAGAGCTCGACGCTCGGGTAGTCGCGACCGACCCGGATCACCACCTCGCGCCAGAGCTCGGAGACCTCCAGCACGTTGGCCTTGTCCACCGAGCACAGCCGGCGTCCCCGCTTCATCGCGGCGTCGAATGCCACGCGGGCAATGCGCTCGATCTCGGATTCGCTGTAGACGGCCGTATTGAATCCCACGCGCTCGCCGTCGCGTTCCTCGACGCCCCGCGGCTGCCCGAAATAGATGTCCCCGGTCAATTCACGGACGATCAGCAGGTCGAGGCCCGCGACCACTTCCGGACGCAGCGTCGACGCCGACGCCAATTGCGGATACAGGATCGCAGGCCGCAGGTTCGCGAACAGGTTCAGATCGGAACGGATGCCGAGCAGGCCGCGTTCCGGGCGCAGAGGGCGATCCAACGCCTCGTACTGCGGGCCGCCGACCGCGCCCAAAAGGATTGCGTCCGCCTCGCGCGCCATCGCGCGCGTCGCCTCGGGATAGGGATCTCCCGCGGCGTCGTAGCCGGCTCCACCGATCAGTCCTTCGTCGATCTCGAAATCCAGACCCTCGAGTTCGGCGACCCGATCCAACACCTTCAGGGCCTCGTTCACGATCTCCGGACCGATCCCGTCGCCCGGCAACACCAGAATTCTCTGCACCCTGCGCGCTCCTAACGTTCCACTGGTTGTATTGCTTGTGGTTGTATTGCTTGAAAACGATTGCCGATGCATGGCGGCGGGTTTGTGCGTTGCCCCAACCTGCGGGGGCGTGTCGGCGCAGTACGCAGATCAGCCGCGCACGCCCACGCGAAGCGACCGGCGAGGCCTGGCACGGCCGTCATTCTACGCGCTTTCCGCATCCGTCCGTCGCGGCGTATGGACCTCAGCCGGGCATCAGCCACGGCGCCTCCTCGCGCCGGCGGGCCTCATACGCGCGAATCTCGTCGGCATGCTGCAGCGTCAACGCAATGTCGTCCAGACCTTCGAGCAGCCGATGGCGACGGTTCTCGTCGATTTCGAAGTGGAACACCGGCCCGTCCGGGACCCGGACCTGCTGCGTCTGCAGGTCCACCTCGAGCTGCAGCCCGGGTTCGGATTGCACCCGCCGAAACAGTTCGTCGACCTCCTCTTCACGTAAAACAACGGGAAGCAGGCCATTCTTGAAGCTGTTATTGAAAAAAATGTCCGCGAACGATGGTGCGATGACCGCACGGAACCCGAAGTCGGCCAAGGCCCAGACCGCATGTTCCCGCGACGAACCACAGCCGAAATTCTCGCGCGCCAGCAGGATCGATGCGCGATCGAACGGAACCCGGTTCAACACGAACTCCGGGTTCGGCCGGCGCTGCGCAGGGTCGGAATCGGGCTCGCCGGGATCCAGGTAGCGCCAGTCATCGAACGCGTTCGGTCCGAAGCCGGTGCGCTTGATCGACTTCAGATACTGCTTCGGGATGATCGCGTCGGTATCGACATTGGCGCGGTCGAGCGGCGCCGCGATGCCTCGGTGCACGGTGAATGCCTGCATGGTTCAGTCCTCCAGTCGTGCAGGATCGACGAAATGCCCGGCAACCGCGGCCGCGGCCGCCAGCGCCGGGCTGACCAGATGCGTGCGCCCCCCCTGCCCCTGCCGGCCCTCGAAATTTCGGTTCGAGGTGGAGGCGCAGCGCTCTCCCGGTTCCAGACGGTCCGCGTTCATCGCCAGGCACATCGAACAGCCCGGTTCGCGCCATTCGAAACCCGCGTCCAGGAACACCCGGTCCAGCCCCTCGGCCTCCGCCTGCTGCTTGACCAGCCCCGACCCCGGCACCACCATCGCAAGCTGGACACTGTCCGCCTTGCGCCGGCCGCGGACCACCGCCGCCGCCTCGCGCAGATCCTCGATCCGGGAATTGGTGCAGGAACCGATGAACACCTTGTCGGGACGGATCCCGTCGATCGGGGTCCCCGGCTCCAGCCCCATGTACCGCAACGCCTTGCGCATGCCCTCGGCACGCACCGGATCCTTTTCCAGCGCCGGGTCGGGGACGCGTCCGGACACCGGCACGACCATCTCCGGAGACGTGCCCCAGCTGACCTGGGGCTCGATCGTCGCGGCGTCCAACACCACCACCCGGTCGAACCGGGCGTCCGGGTCACTGACCAGCTCGCGCCAGGACAAGGCCGCCCGTTCGAACAGCTCGCCCGCAGGGGCCTGCGGGCGACCACGCACGTATTCGATGGTCTTTTCGTCGACCGCGACCATCCCGGCGCGGGCGCCGGCCTCGATGGCCATGTTGCACACGGTCATGCGCCCCTCGACCGACAGGCTGCGGATCGCCGCCCCACCGAACTCGATCGCATAGCCGGTGCCCCCGGCGGTTCCGATCGTTCCGATGATCGCCAGCACCACGTCCTTCGCGGTAACCCCCGGCCGCAGTTCGCCGTCCACGCGAACCAGCATGCTGCGGGACTTCTTCTGCCACAGGCACTGGGTCGCCAGCACGTGCTCGACCTCGGAGGTCCCGATGCCAAAGGCCAGCGCTCCCAGCGCACCATGGGTGGAGGTATGGGAATCGCCGCAGACCACGGTCATCCCCGGCAGCGTCGCGCCCTGTTCCGGCCCGATCACGTGCACGATTCCCTGGCGCAGATCGCGCATCGGGAAAAACTTCAACCCGAACTCGCCGACGTTGCGTTCCAGCGTCTCGACCTGCGTCCGGGAAACCGGATCGGCGATGCCGGCCTCCCGGTGCTCGGTCGGGACGTTGTGATCCGGCACGGCCAGCACCGAATCCGAACGCCAGGGCTTGCGCCCGGCCAGCCGGAGACCCTCGAAGGCCTGCGGCGACGTGACCTCGTGCACCAGATGGCGGTCGATGTACAGCAGCGCGGTGCCGTCCTCTTCCTCATGGACGACATGCGCCTGCCACAGTTTGTCGTACAGCGTCTGACCGGACATGCTTCCTCCAGCGAGCATGAAACGATGAATGATACCGCGCGCCGCAACGGTTGCGCCGCCGCGCAGCCCCGCAAGCCCTTCCCGCGCTCGGCGGGAGACGGCTTGGGGAGCGAGACGGGGCCCGCGATCCGTTGCCGAATCGGCGGTCGCGGGCGGACCTGACGGCTGTCAGGTCGCGACGGCGAGCTTCGGCTCCGTTGCGGCGGCCTCGACCCCCGCACGCGACAGCGCGGTCAGCACCGCCTGCACCGCGGCTCCGGCACTGTCCTCCGCGATTGCCGCACCGGTCGCACGCGTCCCGTCGACGCTCAGCGCAACCGCGGCCAGCGCCCGCGCACCGGTGCTGTGCTCCAGCGCGTGTTCGTCGAACTCGACCACCTCGACCGCCACACCGTACCGCCGCTCCAGCGCCGATACCAGCGCCGAAACGACGCCATCGCCGCGCGCGGTCAGGCGTTGCACCACGCCGTCGACCGCCAGTTGCACGTCGATCTCGACCTGCGCACCTTGGCGGTTCAGCCGGTACCCGCTCAAACGCCAGGCTTCCGGGGTGGCCAGGTACAGCCGGTCGAACAGCGAGTGCACCGTGCGCGAGTTCACCTCGGCCCCGCTCGCCTCCGCCGCCGCCTGCACCGCGCGCGCGAACTCCACCGCCAGCCAGCGCGGCAAGGTGATGCCGTGATCGCGCTCCAGCACGTGGGTCACACCGCCCTTGCCGGACTGACTGTTGATCCGCACCACCGCTTCGTAATGCCGGCCCAGATCGCGCGGGTCGATCGGCAGGTACGGCACCTGCCAGGGACCACCGCGACGCTGCTGGTGGACCATGCCCTTGCGGATCGCATCCTGGTGACTGCCCGAGAACGCGGTGTAGACGAGTTCCCCGGCCCAGGGATGCCGCGGGTGCACGGGCAACCCGGTGCACTCGCGGTACACCGCCTCGATCCGTTCCATCTCCGACAAGTCGATTTTCGGATCAATGCCTTGCGAGTACAAGTTCATAGCGACTGTGATCAGGTCCATGTTCCCGGTACGCTCGCCGTTGCCGAACAATGTCCCTTCCAGCCGGTCCGCCCCCGCCAGCAGCCCCAGCTCGGCCGCCGCGACCCCGGTGCCGCGGTCGTTGTGCGTATGCAGCGACAGCACGAAGTGCTCGCGCATCGCGACGCGATCGCAGAACCACTCGACCTGGTCGGCGAACACGTTGGGCGTGGTGATCTCGACCGTCGCCGGCAGGTTGATGATCACCTGCTGGCCCTGATCGGGCCGCCAGATCGCGTTCACCGCGTCGACCACTTCGACCGCGTAGTCGGGCTCGGTGGCCGAGTAGCTCTCGGGCGAGTACTGGAAGGTCCAGTCGGTGCCGGGATACTCGGCCGCGATATCGCGCACCCAGCGCGCGCCGTTCTCCGCGATCCGGCGCACGCCGTCGCGGTCCAGCCCGAACACCTGCTCGCGCTGCGCCGGGTTGGTCGAGTTGTACACATGCACGATCGCACGCGGCACGCCCGCCAGGGCCTCGAAGGTGCGCCGGATCAGGTCCTCGCGCGCCTGCGTCAGCACCTGGATCGTCACATGATCGGGAATCCGGCCTTCCTCGATCAGGCGCCGGGTGAAGTCGAAATCCGGCTGCGACGCCGACGGGAAACCCACCTCGATCTCGGTCACACCGATCCCGACCAGCAAATCGAAGAATTGCAGCTTCTGCTCGACCGACATCGGGCGCTCGAGCGCCTGGTTGCCGTCGCGCAGGTCGACGCTGGCGAATACCGGAGCGCGCTCGATGCGCCGGTCCGGCCAGCGCCGGTCGGGCTTCGCGATCACCGGTGCGGGGGCATACTTGCGATGGTCGAATCTCGGATGGTTCATTTCGGCTCCTCGTCGAACTGTCAGCGGCTGCGGCACGCTCCGGGGGCTGGCAAGCGCCCACAGCGGTGGAATGCCATCGAGCACCATGATATTCGAATGGACGCGCAATGAATCGCCTATTTGAACCCGATTCTCCGCTTTTGGGCCATACTATTTCTCATATGTGCCTAGATGTGACATTTCATGCCCACAGAGAACCAGAACACCCGACTCCATCCCCTCGACCGCACCGACCGCCGTATCCTCGAGGTGCTGCAGCACGACGCCGGGCTATCCAACCAGGATCTCGCCGAGAAGGTCGGCCTCAGCCCTTCCCCCTGCCTGCGGCGGGTTCGGGCGCTGGAGCAGGCCGGGATCATCATCGGCCGGGTGGCGCTGCTGGATCGCAAGCGCCTCGGGCTCGAGCTCACCGCACTGATCCAGATCGGCATGGACCGCCACACCCCCGAGCGTTTCGCGACCTTCGAGGACGCGGTCTCCAGCTACCCAGAAGTGCAGCACTGCTACCTGATCACGGGCCAGGCCGCCGACTACCTGTTGCAGGTGGTCGTTCCCGACATGGATGCCTACCAGGATTTCCTATTGCGCCGGATCACCCGGCTCGAGGGAGTCAGCAGCGTGCACACGAGCTTCGTGCTCCGGCGCGTGATCGACCGCACCGCCCTGCCCCTCGGCTACCTCCCGAAATGAGGCCGGAGCACGGGCACCAGACCCCGTGCGCCGGTCCGGCCCACGGGGTCGACTTGCATCAAAGGTAGCCAGAGCGGCGGGGCGAAAACGCCTCCACCGCGCTGGCGAGAAACCCGGCGATGGCCGGGGATCAGGTCACTCCATTGAGGGCTTCCACACCTGCCAGACCCTGCCGACCAGGTCGGGGCCGGGCTTGAGGGTGGGTTTGCCGGGCTCCCAGCCCGCGGGCATCGCTTCCTTACCGCCCGATGCCCTTACGGCCTGATACGCCTGAACCTGGCGCACCGTTTCCGCGAGCTTGCGGCCGACGGGAGGCGTCAGCACCTCCATCGCCTGGATCACGCCGTCGGGATCGATGATGAAGCGACCCCGCAGTTCGATGCCCTGGGTCTCGTCCCACACGCCGTAGGCGCGTCCGACATGCCCTGCCTGGTCCGAGGCCATGTGGAAAGGTATGCCGCCTTCCACCATCTTGCTCAGTTCGACCTCGTTCCAGATCTTGTGGACGAAGTGGCTGTCCACGCTGACCGCAATGACTTCCACACCCAGTTCCTGCAATGTCTGATATTGTGCGGCGACCGCCGACACCTCAGTGGCTCAGACAAACGTGAAATCGCCGGGGTAGAAGCAAAGCAGAACCCACTTGCCGGAGAAATCGGACAGCTTCGCATTGGTGAAGCTTCCGCGGTAAAACGCCGGCGCGGTGAAATCGGGGGCTTTCTCGCCCACGCGGACACTCATTCTGACATCCTCCTTTGGTGTACTGGATTCGGTGGGTGGGGGGCGTTCCGATGCCGGGGCTTCATCCACGGCGCCGGACACCCGTGCACACCCTACGGGTTGCTCTTCCATACTGCCTCCCAGACGGATTGGTCCTGACAGCAGAGGCATACCCGACCGTGCAGATGAGTGCCTGCCAAAACCGGATACCGCCCGCCCGACATGTGCCGGCCCGGACCCGAGAGCGGGAAGCGCACTCGGCCTCAAGGCGAGTATGGTCGGCGGGGCGCGGGGCTGCAACCAACCGGAGAGGTGCGTTACGCGCGGTCGACGTGGGTCTGCAGCCAGAACTCGAGCAGCGCCAGATGCCAGAGTTTGGAGCCCTGGATGCGCGTGAAGTACTGGTCGGGCGCGTCGAGCAGGCGCTGCACGTATTCGGGCCGGTAGATGCCGCGTTCGCGCGCCGCCTGCGACCCCAGGATATCGCGCATGAACTCCAGGAAATCGCCGCGCACGTACTTCAGCGCGGGCACCGGGAAATAGCCCTTCGGTCGGTCGAGCACCGCGTCCGGCAGCCGCCCGCGGGCAATCTGCTTCAGCACCTTCTTGCCGCCGTCGCCGAGCTTCAGGTGCGGCGGCATCGCCGCCGCGGTCTCGACCAGCTCGTGGTCCAGGAACGGCACCCGGGCCTCGAGCCCGAAGGCCATCGTCATGTTGTCGACCCGCTTCACCGGGTCGTCGACGATCAGCGTGGTCACGTCGAGCGCAAGCACCGCGTCGATGAAGCTGTCGGCCCGGTCGGTCTCGAGCATCGCCAACTCCGCCCGCAGCCACTCGCCGGCCAGATCGTTCGGCGGCGGCGCGGCGAGCAGCTCGCGCATCTCCGGGTCGTCGCGGTCGAAATAGTGCTTGCGGAAGCGCTCGGCCCAGTCGCCGGAGCGTTCCTCAGCCATCTTCGGGTACCAGAAATAGCCGCCGAACACCTCGTCGGCGCCCTGCCCCGACTGCACGACCTTCACATGCTGCGAGACCTGCTCGGCGAGCAGGTAGAACGCGACCGCGTCCTGCCCGAACATCGGCTCGGCCATCGCCGCAACCGCCTCGGGCAGGCGGCGGAGCACTTCGCTGTTCGGAATCAGTGTGCGCTGGTGGTCGGTCGCGTAGCGCTCGGCGACCGGGTCCGAAAACTCGAACTCCGAGCCCTTTTCCTCCGGCTGGTCCTCGAACCCCACGGTGAAGGTGCGCAGGTCCTGCGCGCCCTCCTCGACCGCGAGCGCGACCAGCAGGCTCGAGTCCAGCCCGCCGGAAAGCAGCACGCCGACCGGCACGTCGGCCACTTCCAGCCGCCGCCGGACCGCCCGACGCAGCCCGGCCTCGATGCGCTCGCGCCATTCGTCGTCGTCGATCGCCTGTTCCGGACGCCGCGCACAGAGCTGCCAGTAGCGTTCCAGGTGTTCGTGGCCGTCGGCCTCGATCAGCAGGTAATGGCCCGGCTGCAGCTTGCGGATCCCGCGCAGCACGGTGCGTGGCGCCGGCACCACCGCGTGCAACGAGAACAGCAGATGCAATGCCTCGGGATCCAGCGCGGGATCGACACCGCCGCTGTCCAGCAGGGCCTGCGTGTTCGACGCGAACCGGATCCCGTGCCCCGAACGCGCCAGGTACAACGGCTTGATGCCCATGCGGTCCCGGGCAAGCAGGATCTTCTGGGTCCTGGAGTCGAACAGCGCGAACGCGAACATGCCGTGCAGCCGGGCCACGACCCCCTCGCCCCACTCGGCATAGCCCTTGAGGATGACCTCGGTGTCGCCGCTGGAGAAAAAGCGGTGCCCGCGCCGCTCGAGCTCCGCGCGCAGAGTCCGGAAATTGTAGATCGCGCCGTTGAACACCAGCGCCAGCCCGGTTTCCGGATCGAACATCGGCTGGTGCGCGCGTTGCGACAGATCGAGGATCGACAGCCTCCGGTGCCCCAGCGCCGCCCGGCCGGAAGCCCAGACGCCATCCGCGTCAGGTCCGCGCCGCGCCAACGCGGGCAGCATCCGCGCCACCGCATCGACGTCCGCACGCCGGTCACCCCAGACGAATTCCCCCGCAATTCCGCACATGACCCGCTCCGCTGCCGTTTCCCAGAGTGTACCGAACTCGCAACGGCAGGGCTGTCCCGCCCGGCGGGACCGCCCGAGCGCATCGGGGGATTACAGTTCGGGCCGGGATCCGCAACGCGCCAGCGACCACCAGTCGGGCAGTGCCTCGGACTCGGGAGAGCGTTCCTCGAACACCGAGCACAGCGTCGCGCCCAGACTGCGCGTGGCGGCGCCCGCCCGATCACGATCCGCGAACACCAGCGAGAACGGCATTACGCGGGTCGATCCGGCCTCCAGCGCGACCGCCGCCAGACTGCCCCGGTCCAGTGCCTGCCGAACCAGGCACTCGGGCAGCCAGGCGAACGCAAGCCCGGCCTGCACGATCTGCAGCGCGGTGCTCATATGGCCCACCGTCCAGCGCTGCGGGGCCTCCGGCTCGTCCCGGTCGCCGTCGCCGGTGTCCCCGGAAGCCCGCACCACCACTTCGCGCGACGACCGGAGATCCCGCAGCGCGAACCGGCCACCCGCCTGCCCCAGGGGATGCGCCGGATGCGCAACGCAGATCAACCGGATCTGACCCAGCGGTTCACCCAGAAAGCCAGCCGGAACCTCGGGCCCCAACCACAGATCCACGCGGCCCGAACGCAAGAGTTCGGCGCCGCCATCGAGAACGGTTTCATGGACCTGCACACGGATGCCCGGGAACTCGGTCGCAAACCGCTGCAACGCATCGATCACCGCTGGCTGCGGCACGATCTGGTCGACTGCAAGCGCGATCTCCGACTCGATCCCCGCTGCCAGCGACAACGCCAGATTTTCCATGTCCCGGGCGTCGTTCAGCAAATGCCCCGCGCGGCGCAGCAACGCCTCGCCCGCCTCGGTCAGCTCGGCCTTGCGCCCGCGGACCTCGAGCAGCGCGACCCCGAGCTGAGTCTGCAACTTCTGGACTGCGTGGTTGATGCTCGACGGACTCTTGTGCACACGTTCTGCAGCCTTCGCGAAGCCGCCGGCCTCGACCACTGCCTTGAGCATGCGCCACTGCTCGAGAGTCACCTTTGGCATACCTGCGATCTCCGCTCACTTGCACTCCCTGGCGGGCAAGCGACCAGGGACAGACCCCGCGCGCCGGCACATCCGGACGCGCGCTTCTGTATTTCAGTAATCGCTAATATTATAGCAAGGTCAATCATGGGGCTACCCGAGTCCATGCCCGCGATCATGCGCCCTTCTGACAAAACGCCGGGGGGGGTCGGCCGACTCCGGGTTCCAGCGCCCCGCTACGGGAGCGTCAGAATGAGCTGCCCTTCCCGCTGCGCGAAATCCAGGTGCTTCAGCACACTCATTCCCAGCAGGACCTGGTCACTGGTCATTCCCGGATTGATATGCCCCGACACGTTGCGCAGCACGAACGGCCCCAGCGCGACTTCCGGGATGAGCGTGTGGCGGATATCGACCGGCCCGTTCGCGGTCAGCGCCCGGCCACGGCGGCCGGGTTGCAACCCCAGATCATCGGCCAGGTGCTCGGGCACCGACACCTGCGTGGCCCCCGTGTCCAGCAGGAATGTCACGGGTCCGCCATTGATCGTGCCCGGAGCCAGATACTGTCCGACGTGGTTGCGACGCAGCACCAGTTCCGTGCTGCCACCTTCGGCGATGGCCAGGTTCCGATTGGGAAACTCCCTGCGCTCCAGGTAATCGTCGAACGCCCACCAGAGCAGCGCCAACACCACGATCCAGCCCAGCGTGATCAGAGTCAGGCGCAGCGGCCCAGGGCGCCGGGCGCTGTTCACGCGCCCGGGCAGGCCGGGCTGCACACCCACCGGCGCCGGATCCACGGCGTCGAACCCCGCTTGCTGCACCCGAACCCAGGCATCGTGATCCCGGCGCCGCTGCGGATCCGACAACACCTGATAGGCTTCGTCGATCAGTTGCCGGATGCGCTCCGCCTGCTGCGGCTGGTCCGGGTGGTGGTCCGGGTGCCACTTCCGCCTCAGCGAGATCCACGCCGCCTGAATCACTTCCGGACTGGCGTTTTCCTTGACCTGCAGGTTGTCGTAGTGGGTTCGAAAGCGTCTCACGGGCTTCCCTCTGGCGTTCGCCGCCGAGCGCAGCGCGGCGGACTTCCGTACGCGTTCAGACACCACCGCCGGGGCGAAGTGCCGGACCCCGGCACCGGCGAAAACGCCTCAACGCCGTTGGGCGAGGTACTCGCGCAGATCCGCTGCCAGCGCATCCCGGGCCGGACGCGCCTGCTCGAAGATGTCCTCGAATCGGTGGAAATCGAGCACGCGCACGTCTTGAATATCCGGCCGCACCAGGAAATCGGGGGGTGAACTGCGCAGTTTCTCGCCCAGGATCGCCGACTGCATGATCTGAAACGTATTGAATATGCTATCCAGCGACGACGGCACCTCGGAGCCGTCCGGGGTCCGCGTCCCCAGCACATCGACCGCAATCACCAGGTCGCAGTCGTCCAGCAGATCGTAGGGCAGCGGGTTGGTCAATCCGCCGTCGACCAACAGCGTGTCCTGGTGGTTCACGGGCTTGAACAGGCCGGGCATGGCCATGCTGGCCCGCACCGCCGGCCACAACGGCCCCGACTCCAGCACAACCATCTCCCGGGCCCAGAAGTCCGTCGCCACCACCTGTAGCGGAATCTCCAGCTCCTCGAACGCGGCCACGCCCGCGGTCTCCGCAAGGAACTCGGTGAAGGCCTCCGCCTTTACCAGCCCCCCGCGCTCGAACCCGGGTTCGACGAACCGCAGCCAGCGTGTCAGCTCCCGATCCAGCAGGGCCTGGAACCAGCTTTCGTCTTGCGACACGGTCACGCGGTCGAGTGCATCGTGGATGTCCTGCGCCGACAACCCGGCTGCGTACAGCGAACCCATCACCGCGCCGATGCTCGAGCCGGCAATCCGGTGCGGCCGCAGCTCGAGCATGTCCAGAACCTCGAACACCAGAATATGGGCCAGCCCGCGGGCACCGCCGCTGCCGAGCGCCAAACCGATCCGCGGTTCCGGGGACGCCCCCCGCGCCGTCACCCAAGGGGCGATTGCCGCCCCGAGCATCAGCGCCAGCGCCTTGCGGCGACCGCGGGAAAAGCCGTACTGCATCATGGCATCGCCCTCCTCGAAGCTTGCGCGCATCCGGATCACCGAGCGGCCGCGGCAGGGCAGACTCTCCTGCGGCACCCTGCGGACGGCCGGCCCGTGGACTCCTGCGACCGTGGAATCGGGGGCCTGGATCCCGACCCACTCTCGCAGCAAGAGGATGACAGCATGCGGCGGCGCTGGCATCATTTGAACGCGATTCAAATTTCGGATACGACTCAATTCCAATGGGCACCCGGGAACGCAAGCTGCGGGAACGCAGCGCCCGCGAGATGCTGTTCATCGAGACGGCACAGGATCTGATCCGCCACGACGGTCTGCTGAATCTGCGGATGTCGCGGCTTGCCGACGCCTGCGACTACGCAACCGGCACGCTGTACCAGCATTTCGCTTCCAAGGAGGATCTGCTGCTGGCGATCGCAACCGAGGACCTGAAACGCCGCGCCGCGGCGTTTGCACGCCTGCCGGACCTGCCGCTGGGCACGCGTGACCGGATGCTTGCGGTGATCCTGACCGACATCGATTTCGGCCAGCGCCACCCGGATTACTTCCGCCTGGTCCAGTACGTCAGCACCGAGGTCATCTGGGATAGCGCGTCCGCCGAACGGCGCGAACGGCTGCTGGAGGAAGGCGCGCCGATCAGTCAGGCCGTATCGCGCATCGTCTCGGCAGCAATCGAGGCGCAGGATCTCCCGCGCAGCGCCGGCCTGCGCCCGATCGAGATCGCCGCGGGGCCATGGTGTCTGAATACCGGCATGCATACCCTGATCCACGCGCAGGGACTGCTCGAAGCATACGCAGTCCGCGAGCCGTACGACCTGCTGCTGCACCACAGCCACGCGCTGCTCAACGGCCTTGGCTGGCGGCCGCTCGCGAAGCTCGACGACTCCGATGCACTCGCCCGGCAGAACGAGCGCGTGCGCCTGCTGCTGGATTCCGATCCCACCCCGCCGGCCTCAACGGCCTGACGCAGGCCCTTCGCCTGTCACGGATTGCCTGTCACGGAGCCCCCGATGTCCAAGCGCTTCATTCTGATGCTGATCGCGGTGACCCTGGTCTTCGGGGGCATCTTCGGTTTCAAGGCCTTCGTCGATTCCCAGATCGACGCCTACTTCGACAGCATGCCGGTACCGACCGCGACGATCACCGCCACCGAGGCGCGGCAGGATCGCTGGACACCGAAGATCCGCGCGGTCGGATCGCTGGAGGCGGTGCAAGGCGCGATGCTCAGCACCGAAGTCGGCGGGATCGTGCGCGAGATCCTGCTGCAGCCCGGCACCGAGGTGATGGAGGGCAGCGTACTGCTGCGCCTGGACACCGAAACCGATCGGGCGGAGCTGACCGCTCTGGAAGCTGCGGCGCGACTCGCCGAGCAGGAACTGCAGCGCGCGCGCCGGCTGGCGCAGGAGCGCAACATTTCCGAGGCCGAAGTCCAGCGCCGGCAAAGCGAAGCCGAACAGGCTCGCGCCGCGGTCGCCGCACAGCGCGCGCGCATCAATCAGAAAACCCTGCGCGCGCCCTTCGACGGCATCCTCGGCATCCGCCGGGTCAACCTCGGCCAGTACGTATCGCCCGGCGACCCGATCGTGACCCTGGAATCGGTGGACCCGATCTACCTGAACTTCACGCTGGCGGAGCGCCGCCTCGGGCAGGTCCGCCCCGGGCAGCCGGTGCGGCTGGAGGTCGACGCCTTCGCCGAACGCTTCGACGGGACGATCAGCGCGATCGAACCACGGGTCCGTGCGGGCTCGCGCACGTTCGAGGTTCAGGCACTGGTACATAACCCCGAGGGCAAGCTGCGCGCCGGCCAGTTCGCCCGGGTCACGCTGGCGGCGGGCGAGCCCGAAGACGTGATCGTGCTGCCGCAGACGGCGATCCGTTTCAATCCGTTCGGCAATTCGGTGTTCGTGACCTACCGGGACGACCAGGACACGCTGCGGGTGCGCGAACGCTTCGTGCAGACCGGCGAGCGCCGGGGCGACCTGATCCGCATCGTCGATGGGCTCGAGGCGGGCGAGCGGGTCGCGAGCAGCGGATTGCTGAAGCTGCAAAACGAGACCCCGGTCGAGATCACCGACGAAGCCCGACCGAGCGAGGACCCTGCTCCCCGCCCCGATAACGCCTGACCTTCCCACGCCAACCACCGGGACACCCGATGCGATTCACGGACCTCTTCATCCGGAAGCCGGTGCTGGCCACCGTGGTCAGCCTGTTCATCCTGCTGCTCGGGTTGCGCGCGATCGTCGATCTGAACGTGCGCCAGTTTCCCGAAGTGAAGAACGCGGTCGTTACCGTCAGCACCGCGTATATCGGGGCGGATGCGGACCTGATCCAGGGCTTCGTGACCACGCCGCTCGAACGCGAGGTCGCGGCTGCCGAGGGCATCGACTACCTGGTCTCGACCAGCGTGCCCGGCATCAGCGTGATCCAGGCGTATCTGCGCCTGGACCATGACCCCAACGAGGCCCTGACCCAGATTGCGGCGCAGGTGAACAAGGTGCGCGGCGACCTGCCGGCCGAGGCCGAGGATCCGGTGGTGGAGCTGGCCGTCGGCGAGAGCATTGCCGCGATGTATCTGTCGTTCTTCTCCGACCGGCTCGCGAACAACCAGATCACCGACTATCTCACCCGCGTGGTGGAACCCGAGCTGTCGACCATCGCCGGGGTGCAGCGCGCGGAGATCCTCGGCGGCGAGACGTTCGCGATGCGCATCTGGCTCGATGCCGAGCGCATGGCGGCCTATGGCGTCACCGGCCGCGACGTGCGCGCGGCTTTGCAGGCGAACAACGTGCTGGCGGCGGTCGGACGCACCCGCGGGCAACTGGTCACCGTCGACCTGACCGCCGAGACCGACCTGTCCCGACTCGAGGAATTCGAACGCCTGATCGTGCGCGAGGAAGACGGCGCGATGGTACGGATCGAAGACATCGCGACCGTCGAGCTGGGCTCCGAGAACTACGACGTTTCGGTACGTTTCAACGCCCAGAACGCGACCTTCGTCGGCATCGAGCTCTCGCCTGACGCGAACGCGCTCGACGTGATCGCCGACGTGCGCCAGGCGTTTCGCGACCGCATCCGCCCGCAACTGCCCGAGGGCCTGAACGCCGAAATCGTCTACGACTCCACCGAGTACATCGAAAGCGCGATCGAGGAGGTTCTGCTGACCATCGCGCTGGCGCTCGGCGTGGTGCTGATCGTGATCTATCTGTTCCTCGGGTCGCTGCGCAGCGTGGCGATCCCGGCGGTCTCGATTCCGCTGTCGCTGATCGGCACCTTCCTGCTGATGCTGCTGATGGGCTTCTCGATCAACTTGCTGACCCTGCTCGCGATGGTGCTCGCGATCGGCATCGTCGTCGACGATGCGATCATCATGGTCGAAAACGTGCACCGCCACATCGAGGACGGGATGAAACCCTTCGATGCCGCGATCCAGGGCGCCCGGGAACTCGCCTGGCCGATCGTCGCGATGTCCACCACGCTGATCGCGGTATTCCTGCCGATCGGGTTCGTCGGCGGACTGACCGGCACACTGTTCATCGAGTTTGCGTTCACGCTGGCCGGCGCGGTGCTGATATCCGGGATCATTGCGCTGACATTGTCGCCGATGCTGGCGTCACGCATCCTGAAGGGCCACGAAGGCGGCCGACCGGGCGGCCGCCTCGAAGGCTGGCTCGACGCACGCTTCAACGCCTTGCAGGCGCGTTACCGGCACCGGCTGCACGGCGCGCTGAACGAGCGCTTCACGCTGCTCGTCTTCGGCCTGATCGTGCTCGTATCCTGTTATTTCCTGTTCATCACCAGCGCCAGCGAGCTGGAGCCACCGGAGGATCAGGGCTTCGTGTTCTCGGTGATGGAAGGCGACGCCTACCTCGGGCTGGATCAGGTCGAGCGCAACACCCGGCTGATCGACGGCTTCATGGGCGAGATTCCCGAGCTGCGCAACATCTTCATCGTCAACGGTTTCGGCGGCGGCGCCACGCCCAGCACCAACGAGGCGATCGCGGGCTTCGTGATGGCGCCCTGGGATCAGCGCGAGCGTTCGACGGGCGAGATTCTCGAACAGGATCTGCAGCCGCGGCTCGACCAGATCCCGGCGCTCAGCATCTTCGCGGTCGAGCCGCCGTCGCTGCCGAGCCCCGGGGGCGGCGGCGCGCCGGTCAGCATGGTCATCGGCTCGACCGGGCCGATGGAGAACCTCGGGGAATTCACCGACGAGATCATCGCCCGCGCGATGGCGAGCGGCCGGTTCATCTTCATGGACTCGGATCTGGACTTCGACAAGCCGCGAGTGGACCTGAAGATCGACCGCGACAAGGCCGCGCAGATGGGCATCGACATGGCGACGCTGACCGCCGACCTGGCGCCGCTGCTCGCCGGTGGTTTCACCGGCCGCTTCGCGCTCGACGGCCGCAGTTACCGCGTGATTCCGCTGGTGCAGCGCAGCGAGCGCCTGAACCCCGACCAGCTCGCCGAACTCTACACGCGCACCCGGGACGGCGAGCCGGTACCGCTGTCGAACATCGTCACGTTCGAGGAGACCGTGGTGCCGCGCAGCCTGCGCCGATTCCAGCAGCTGAACGCGGTCACGCTGTCGGGCGTGCCGCGCCCCGGCGTGACCCTCGGCGAGGCGCTGGATCTGCTCGACGGCATCGCCGCGGAAGTGCTGCCTGCGGGCTACACCGTCGACTACGCCGGCCAGTCGCGGCAGCTGAAGGCCGAGGGTGCACAGTTCGTGGCCACGTTCTTCTTCGCGCTGGTCGTGATCTACCTCGTGCTGGCAGCGCAGTTCGAATCGTTCCGCGACCCGCTGATCATGCTGATGACCGTCCCGATGTCGGTGGCAGGCGCGCTGGTGTTCATCAGCCTCGGGTTCACTTCGCTGAACATCTACACGCAGGTCGGCCTGGTCACGCTGATCGGCCTGATCGCGAAGCACGGCATCCTGATCGTCGAATTCGCGAACCAGCTGCAGAGGAAGGGGCATTCCATGCGCGAGGCGATCGAGGAGGCGGCGAGCCTGCGTCTGCGTCCGATCCTGATGACCACCGCCGCGACGGTGATCGCGATGGTCCCGCTGCTGCTGGCCACCGGCGCGGGCGCCGGCTCAAGATTCGCGATGGGCCTGGTGATCGCAAGCGGTATGGCCATTGGCACATTGTTCACGTTGTTCGTGGTTCCCGCGGTCTACCTGTACCTTGCCAGGGATCGTGGGCGCGCCGCGGCCACCGAATCCGCAGCGACCGACCCCGCCTGACCGCAGCACCACAACGCCGATCGGACACGCTATCCGATCGGCGCAGGCCGATGCTGCCGGGCGCCCCCTACTCGCCCGACGGCGTCGCCTTTCTCCGGTTGCGTCCGCCTTTTGCTATGCTCCTGCTCCGGTGCCCGGTCTCTGGTCGGGGCGCCCCGACCGGACGGGCGTGTCGTGCGACCCGCCGGCAACCAGAACCATACGAGAGGAATGGAGATGTCAATGAAACGTCTGATCGCGGGTGTCGCGCTGTTGTTGGCCGCCCCCCTGGTGGCCTCGGCCGATCCGGGCGACTCGCGCTACGAACCGATCGCGGACGGAGTCGTGATCCACGATCACCAGACCGGGCTGCAATGGATGCGCTGCAGCCTCGGGCAGTCCTGGACAGGCGAGTACTGCGGCGGGCGTGCCGATCGCTTTACCTGGGACCAGGCGCGGGATTTGAACACCGAATTCGCGGGCAAGGATAGCTGGCGACTCCCGACAATGGACGAACTGCAGACGCTGGTCGAATATCGGATGTTCAATCCGGCCATCGATCCCTCGGCCTTCCCGAACACGCCGCCGTCGAACTTCTGGTCCTCCTCGGAGGCCGCCTACGACGCCCACTATGCCTGGAGCGTCCACTTCGCGAACGGCTTCAGCAACTGGCGCCACAAGCGCCAGCGCTTCGAGGCAAGACTGGTGCGCGATCCCGAGTGATGCAGTACCCGCGCTGCGAGGCCATCACTCAGCAGCAGCCTGAACCGGACAGCCAGTGCCACGTTGGGCAGAATCGAAACAAGCGGGCCCTTTCCGCATCTGCCCATCGTGCTCCGGAACGTCTGGCCGCACACCGCGCCTACTGCACGGGTTACGAACCCCGAATTCGGTGACGTCATCGAAGCGGTTGGTGGGGACGGCCGGAATCGAACCGGCACGGCCTTGCGGCCAGCGGATTTTAAGTCCGCTGCGTCTACCTGTTCCGCCACGCCCCCAAGAGTACGGTATTGGCCGTGCCGCGCGTGCGGCCGCGGTGGTCCCGCGCTGGGGATGGTAATGGATTCTCCTGCAAGCACCAACGCGCGGGGCGGCGCCTTCGGCTGCGGAGCCCGCCGATGAACGCCGGGTTCGCCGAGCGGGAGGTCGTTTCCACCGGCATCGCCGGGCTGGACGCGGTGCTCGACGGGCTGCGCATCGGCGACAATGTCGTCTGGCGCGTCGACGACATCGACGACTACCGGCGCTTCGTGCAGCCGTTCGTCGCGGCGGCGAGTGCGCAGCAACGGCAGATCATCTACCTGCGTTTCGGCCGGCACGCGCCGCTGGTGGCGCCGGGACCTGGGGTCCGGACCGTCACCATCGACGCGATGGGTGGCTTCGAGGCGTTCACGCGTCAGGTCTACCAGCTGATCACGGACCATGGGCGCGGCGCGTTCTACGTCTGCGACTGCCTGTCGGACCTGCTGTCGGCCTGGGCCACCGACTACATGGTCGGCAACTTCTTCCGCGTGGTCTGCCCGTACCTCTACGAACTCGACACGGTGGCCTACTTCGCGCTGCAGCCGCAGAGCCATTCACACACGACGCTGTCACGGATCCGCGAGACCACACAGGTTCTGATCGACGTGCACCATGCCCGGGAGGAATGCCATGTCCAGCCGGTGAAGGTCTGGCAACGCCAGTCGCCGACGATGTTTCTCCCGCATCGGCAGCAGGGGGAACGTTTCGTTCCGGTGATCGACAGCAGCGACGCCACCCATTTGCAGGCGGTACTGGAGCACCGGCACCGGCAGGCGAGCCAGCGCCAGCTCGACTGCTGGGACCGCATGTTCCTCGAAGCAGGCGAAGCCAGCGCGCCGGGTTCCGATACCGGCCGCCGCAAGGCGATCCTGGAGCACCTGCTCACGGTGCTGATCGGGCGCGAACCACGCATCCTGCAGCTCGCCCGCCGGTACCTGACGCTGGAAGACCTGCTCGCAGTGCGGGCGCGCATGATCGGCAGCGGCTACATCGGCGGCAAGGCCGTGGGGATGCTGCTCGCGCGCCAGGCGCTGCTAAACGCGGACCGCACGCACTGGAGCCGTCACCTCGAGCCGCACGACTCGTTCTTCCTCGGTTCGGACGTGTACTACGCCTACCTGGTGCACAACCGCTGGTGGCCGCGAATCATGCGCCAGCGCAGCCCCGAGGGCTATTTCGACGAGGCCCGCTCGCTGCGCGAAGACATGCTGCAGGGCGAGATTCCAGGCGAGATCCGCCTCGAACTCGAGCGCATGCTCGACTATTTCGGCCAATACCCGATTTTGGTGCGTTCCAGCAGCCTGCAGGAGGACGGCTTCGGCAATGCCTTCGCCGGCAAGTACGAAAGCGTGTTCCGCGTCAACCAGGGCGCGCCGGACCGGCGTCTGGAACAGCTGGAGGACGCGATCCGGCAGGTCTACGCGTCGACGATGAGCGAGGATGCACTGGTCTACCGGCAGCAGCGCGGGCTGGCGCAGATGGAAGAACCGATGGCGCTGCTGCTGCAGCGGGTGAACGGGCGCTACCATGGCCGCCACTATCTTCCGGACGCCGCCGGAGTCGGCGTCTCGCGCAACACGTTCGCATGGGATCCGGACATGGATCCCGAGGCGGGGATGCTGCGTCTGGTACTGGGGCTCGGCACTCGCGCAGTGGACCGAATCGAGGGCGATCATGCCTGCGTGGTCGCGCTCGATCAGCCGCACAAGCGCCCGTACCGCGAGCGCAGCGAGACCTACCGGTACTCGCAGCACACGGTCGATGTGCTCGACATCGTCGACAACCGCCCGCGCTCGCTGCCGCTGCGGCAGTTGGTGCAGGCCGCCGCGGACCTTCCGCTGCGCTGGGTAGCCGAACTCGACCGCGAGGCCACCGAGCGCGCACGCACGCTGCCCGGAGGTGGCCCGGTCTGGCGGCTCACTTTCGCCCCGCTGTTGCGCGAGACCGCGTTCGTGCCGCTGATGCGCCGCCTGCTCCGCGAGTTGGAACACGCCTATGCCTACCCGGTCGACGTCGAGTTCACCGTGCATCTCGCAGCCGACGGGGTACCTTCGGTGAACCTGGTCCAGTGCCGGCCGCTGCAAACCCTGGGCGAAGGCCAGGCCGTGACCCTGCCGGACCGGGTCGCCCCACCCCGCCTGCTGTTCGAGACCCGGGGACGTTTCATGGGCGGGAACATCGACCAGCCGATCGCGCGCGTCGTGCATATCGACGGCCCGCGCTACAGCGCACTGAGCATCCCCCAGCGTTTCGCGGTCGCGCGGCTGGTCGGACAGATCAACCGAGCGGTCGCAGACCGGGACGCCGACCCGGTATTGTTGATCGGCCCGGGTCGCTGGGGCACCAGCAGCCCGGAACTCGGCATCCCGGCCCGCTTCGCAGACATCAACCGGGTGGCGGTGCTGGTCGAGGTGGCCGAACTGGGCGCGGGAATGATTCCGGATCTGTCGTTCGGCTCGCATTTCTTTCAGGATCTGGTCGAATCACGGATCGCCTACGTCGCCCTGTTTCCGCAGGAATCCGGAACCGATTACCGCCCTGGCTGGCTCGACGCCCTGCCCGATCAGCGCCGGCTCCCCCCTCCCGGCGACGAAGCCCGCGACCCCGCGGTCGCCGCCGCGGTGCGCATCTACGACGTACGCGGTCTGAGTCTCCGGGTCGTCGCCGACGTCGTGCGGCAGCGGTTGCTCTGCTACGCGCAGGCGGCTGCCAGCGCGCCCACCGCTTGACCCGTTAACTCTCATGGCGCACGCGGCCACCCCTGAAAATGAAAGACGTGTAGGGCGGAAAAGGCCGAAGGCCGTCATCCGCCATCCGCCGCCCGGATTGCCGCGGGCGCCTGGGCACTGCGAACGCCCTGTGGCGGATGACGCTGCGCTATTCCGCCCTTGTGGGACTACGCGCAGGCGGCCGCCAGCCGTCATTCACTCCGCGTACCCGCCGCCGGACGTTCCACCACCGGTGTGGCCGCGGGCGAAATAGCTCGCACGGCCGCGGGGAACGACGGTGATGCCCGACTCACTGACCTGGAACCGCTGGCGGTCGACGTCGGGATCGAAGCCGATGCGCTCGCCGGGCTCGATGTGGTTGTGGCGGTCGACGATCACCCGGCGCAGCTTCGCCCCCCGGCCGATCCGGGTGTAGTCCATCACGATACATTCGTCGAGCTCGACGTCGTCCTCGATCACGGCCTCGCGGCGGATGATCGAATCCCGGATACGCACGCCGTCATGGACCACGCTCGCGGCTCCGAGCAGCGAATTGTGAAGCTCGCCGCCGAGTACGCGCGCGACCGGACCCTGGTAGTTGCTCGAGAAGATCGGCCACTGGGGATTGAACATGTCGAACACGGGCTCGTCCCCGAGCACGTCCTTGTGGGCATCGAAATAGGCGTCGATCGTGCCGACGTCGCGCCAGTACACGCGCTTTTCGTAGGGCTTGATTCCCGGCACCTCGTTGGTCGCGAAATCGTAGGCGAACAGCCGGTGATCGCGCAGCAGGCGCGGCAGAATGTGCCCCCCGAAATCGGTCTCGCCGTTGCGGTGCGCTTCCTCCAACGCCGCCATCAGCACGTCGGCGCGGAAGACGTAGTTGCCCATCGATGCGAACGCCCGCTCGGGGTCCCCCGGGATCGGGGTCGGGTTCGCCGGCTTCTCCTGGAACGCCTGGACACGTCCATCCGGAGCAGCCGAGATGATCCCGAAACCGCGCGCGTCGCGCAGGGGAACCGGAAGTGCCGCGATGGTCACATCGGCCTCGCGCTCCTTGTGGAAGGCGACCATCTGGCGGATGTCCATCCGGTAGATGTGATCGGCACCGAACACCACGACCAGATCCGGGGCATGCGTCTCGATCAGCCCGATGTTCTGATATACCGCGTCGGAAGTCCCCTGGAACCAGCTCTCGCCGCCGATCATCTGCGGCGGCACCACCGTGACGAACTGGTCCTGCAGCAGCGGCGAAATCGTCCAGGATTTGCGCACGTGCTCGATCAGCGACTGCGACTTGTACTGGACCAGCAGGTAGATCGTCCGGATCTGCGAGTTCACCAGGTTGCTGAGCACGAAATCGACGATGCGATAGCGCGACCCGAACGGCACCGACGGCTTGGACCGGGCGGTGGTGAGCGGCTGCAGCCGGGATCCCTGGCCACCGGCCATGACGAAAGCGATGATTCGGTCGGTCTGCATGTCTCACTGACTCCTTCGCGCCTGCGGGGACGCGTACCCTGGTTACGATGCGCCGGGCCGGCCGATCCGCACCGGATCTGCCCGATGGCGCGAAGCCTAAGCGAACCGGGCCCGCGGAACCACCCAGAGGCCGGTTCACGCGAGTTGACTGTCATCGTCAGCGGCCGTCCCCGATGATGAAAGAGGCGTAGGGCGGAAAAGGCCGAAGGCCGTCATCCGCCAGCCGGCGCCCGGATTGCCGCAGGCGCCGGGGAGGCGCGAACGCCGAGCGGCGGACGACGCTGCGCTCTTCCACCCTACGGGGCTACGGGGCGCTGTCATCGCCAGCGGCCACCCCGCAAGATGAAAGGGCGAGCCACGGAAAGCACGGACAGACACGGAAAAAGGTTCGATTTGTTTCATATTCCGTGATTTCCGTGTTCTTCCGTGGCTGTCATTTCACGCTCACTACACCGACATCCCGGCAGCGCAACCTGCCCCTCCGACCGAGGGGCTGCCGCTACGACCCGCTACCCCGGGATCGCAGACCGGCAACGCTCGGCTCACCCGCCCGCACTGAGGCCCGAAATCTGGCAAATCGCGCAGGGTGAACTGTTCTTGCCACCGCCAACCAAAGACGATGGGCGGATCGCCGGATCCAGGCTGCGGCCCGCATGCCACGAGCCGGCGCGAACGAAGGAGGGCACCGCGATGAAGAAGATCCTTGGCGTGCACCGCGCCGCATCCCGGCACTGGGTCGGCGACGGCTTCCCGGTGCGATCCATGTTCTCCTACGAACGCGAGGGGCAGGCGATCAGCCCGTTTCTGCTGCTGGACTACGCCGGCCCAATGCATTTCGCCCCGGGGAACCGCCCGCGCGGTGTCGGCGAGCATCCGCACCGGGGATTCGAGACCGTCACCATCGTCTACCAGGGCGAGGTCGAGCACCTCGACTCGACCGGAGGCGGCGGCCGGATCGGCCCGGGGGATGTGCAGTGGATGACCGCCGCCTCGGGCATCCTGCACCAGGAATTCCACTCGGAGGCATTCACCCGCCGGGGCGGCACGCTCGAGATGGTCCAGCTGTGGGTGAACCTGCCGGCTGCCGACAAGATGTCCGCGCCGGCGTACCAGCCCGTGCTGGACCGGGACATTCCCGCGATCGACCTCCCGGACGGCGCCGGCACGGTGCGGGTCATCGCCGGGCGCTTCGGAGAGCACCGCGGCCCGGCGCGAACGCACACGCCGATGGACGTCTGGGATCTGCGGCTTGCGGCGGGCGGTCCGCCGGTGCGGCTTGCGCTGGCGGACGGCTGGACGTCGATGCTGGTGGTTCTGCACGGCAACGTGCGGATCAACGGCCAGCAGGAGGCGGGCAACGCCCAGCTGGTGCTGCTCGACCGCGCCGGCGACGGCGTGGAACTTCAGGCCGAGTCGGACAGTACCGTGCTCGTGCTCCACGGCGAACCGATCGACGAGCCGGTCGTCGGCCACGGCCCGTTCGTGATGAACACCCCGGAGGAAATCCGCGAGGCCGTGCGCGACTTCAACAGCGGCCGCTTCGGCCGGCTGCCGGCCTGATTCCTCCGGCGCTCGCCGGATCCGGGAATCGGCGTGCCGCGCGCTACCCGCCCGCGCGGATTGCCCGGCCTTGCTCGTCGAACCAATACAGGCTGTCGGACTTCGTCGCGAGCGTGACCGTCTGGCCCGGTTCCGGTGTCGCCGTGCCGGACAGTCGCGCCGCGACCGCCCCCTCAGTGGGACCGATTCCGCCAGGGAGCGCATCGACCACCCGGTCCCCGGTATCGACATAGACGATGCGTTCGTGGCCGAGCACCTCGACCGCACGTACCAGACCCTGCAGCCGCACATCCCGATCGCTGGACCCGCTGTCCAGATCGAGATCCTCCGGCCGCAGCCCGGCGTAACGCGCCCGCTCCGGGATGCCCCGGGCCGGGGTATTCCAGCGGCCGCCGAGCCGCAACGCGCGCCCCCCTGCGCGTACCTCGATCCCGGGTTCGAACAGGTTCATCGGCGGGCTGCCGAGGAAACCCGCGACGAACAGGTTCTCGGGGTTCCGGTAGAGGTCGGCAGGCGTACCGAGCTGTTGCATGACCCCGTCGCGCAGCACCGCGACGCGGTCGCCGAGCGTCATCGCTTCGACCTGGTCGTGGGTGACGTACAGCGTGGTGACCCCGAGCCGGCGCTGCAGCGCCGCGATCTCCGCCCGGATCTGCACTCGCAGCCGGGCGTCGAGGTTGGACAGCGGCTCGTCCATCAGGAACACGTCGGGCTCGCGCACGATTGCGCGCCCCATCGCCACCCGCTGCCGCTGCCCGCCGGAGAGTTCTGCCGGACGCTTGTCCAACAGCTCCTCCAGCCCCAGCACCCGCGCCGCCTCGAGCACGCGGCGCTCGCGCTCGCTCCGGCGCAGCGCGCGCATATGCAGCGGGAACTCCAGGTTGCCGCGCACCGTCTTGTGCGGGTACAGCGCGTAGTTCTGGAACACCATCGCGACATTGCGGGCCCCCGGGCCCAGCGCGTCGACCGCGCGCCCGCCGATCCGAATGGCGCCGCCAGTCGCAGGCTCCAGCCCCGCGAGCAGGCGCAGCAGCGTCGACTTGCCGCAACCGGAGGGCCCGAGCAGTACCAGCAATTCGCCGTCCCGCACCTGCAGATCGAAGCCGGGAATCACCGTTCGGTCCCCGAAGACCTTTTGTACGTTGCTGAACTCGACTTCCGCCATCCGTTCTCCGCTGCCCTCCGGCACGGCCCTCAGCCCTTCACCCCGGTGGACGCGACTCCGCGAACGAACCAGCGCTGGAACACGACGAACACGATCACCACCGGCAGCACCATCAATACGCCGAACGCCATGATATCGCCCCATTGCAGCGGCGGCAGGGTGTGGAAGCTCGCAATCCCCAGCGGCAGCGGTCGCACCGCCTCCGAGGTGGTCATCAGCAGCGGCCACAGGTACATGCCCCAATGGAACAGGAACAGCACGATCGCCACGCTGGCGAAGGCCGCCTTCGCGTTCGGCAGAACGATCGCGAAGAAGGTCCGCAGCACCCCGGCGCCGTCGACGCGGGCCGCCTCTTCCAGCTCCCGCGGCAGGCCCAGGAAGAAGCTGTAGAACAGGAAGATCGCGAGCGGATTGGCAACGAACGGGATCGCCTGCACCAGCCAATCGTCGCGCCAGCCCAGCCATGACAGCTGGTAGAACAGCGGGATCGCCACCGCCTCGAACGGGATCACCAGCACCGCCAGCACCAGTCCCAGCATCGCGTTGCGCCCCCACCAGCGCAGGCGCGCGAGCGCGTAGCCGGCAAAGGCGTTCACCACCAGCCCCAGCCCGACGATCAGTCCGTTCACGATCAGCGAGCTGGCGAGATACAGCTCGAACGGCACCCGCTCGAACACCGCGCGGTAGTTGTCGAGGCCGACCGTATCCGGGAAGAACGCGCGCAGGGTACCCGCCTCGGCCAGCACCCGCTCGTTCGGCTTCAGGCTGCCGACCAGCATGAACAACACGGGCGCCAGAAACAGCAGCGTGAACGCCAGCAGCAGCGTGTAAGCCAGCAGCGCGCGCAGCCCGGCCCGGCGCATCACGCAATCTCTCCACGCTGGCGGAGCAGCCGCCGCTGGATCAGCGCGATCCCCAGGATCACCAGGAAGAACACGACGCTCATCGCCGCGCCCATCGCCACGTGCCCCTGGTCGAACGCGGTGCGGACCATCTCGTGGATCACCGTATTCGACGCCTCCTGCGGCCCGCCCCGGGTCATGATCCGGACCTGGTCGAACACCCGAAACGATAGGATGGTGGTCACGATCACCACGAACACCAGCGGGTTGCGCAGCCCCGGCAGCGTCACATGCAGGAACTGGCGCCAGCGGCTCGCGCCGTCGACTGCAGCGGCCTCGTAGAGCTGGCGCGGGATCGCCTGCAGGCCGGCCAGCAGCACGACCATCTGGAATCCAGCGCCCTGCCAAATCGACGTCAGCATCACCGCCGGCAATGCCCAGAACGGGTCGTTCAGGAAATCGCGGGGTTCCCAGGCACCCAGCGTCAGCAACCCCAGTGCCGCATTGAGCAGGCCGTCCGGCCCCGGGGCAAAGATCAGCACCCAGACCACCGCGACCAGCGACAACGGGAACACCACCGGCAGAAAGAACAGCGTCCGGAACACCGCGCGGCCAGCCAGCGGCCGGTTCAGCAGCAGCGCCAACCCCAGTCCCAGCGCCGTCTGCACCGGCACCACGACCAACGCGAACAGCAGGTTGTTCAGCAACGCCCTCAGCAGCCCGGTTTCGCTGAATGCCAGCGCGTAATTCGAGAACCCGACGAACTCCAGCGGCAGCGGGGACGCCATCCGCAGGTTGCTGAACGACAGCACCACTGCGAGGCCGAACGGCAGCAGCAGGAACAGCAGCAGGCCGGCCAGTGCCGGTGTCATCAGCAACCAGGCGGCAGTCGCCTCGCCCGGATGCCGGCGGCTCATCGCGCCGCCTCGGCGACGTCCGGGTAGTGGCGATTGTCGCGAATCTCCCGGTCGATCCGCCGCGCCGCCCAGCCCAGTGCCTGAACCGGTTCAGCGCCGTGCCGGATATCCTGGAACGCACGCGCAAAGGCATCGCTGATCACCGGGTAGGCCGGTGTTCGCGGGCGCGGGCGCGCATACCCCTCCTCCAGCTGGCGCGCGAACAGCCGCAACGGGCCACCGGGCCCGTAAGCCTGCGACTTCTGCACCGCGCTTCGGGTCGCGGGAACGCCGCCGTTCGCCTCGCTCATCGCCAGCACTTCCTCGGGGCGCAACAGGAACGCGATGAACGCCAGCGCCAGCTCAGGATCCCGCGCGCGCCGCGTAATGCCCCACTGCCAGGATCCCTGCCCGGTCACCATCGTCTCGCCCAGGCGCGGCAGCGGTAGCAGCAGCAGATCGTCGCCGAGCGCCGCGTGGTAGCCGGGGAAGTTCCAGTGCCCGCCCCAGGCCAGCGCCACCCGCCCTTGGGCAAACGCCGCGTCGTCGAGGTTGGGATCGACGCGGCCGCGCCGGATCCACGACTGGACCGCGGCCATCGCCGCGACCGACTCCGGCCCGTCCAGCGTCCCGCTTGCCAGCCCACCCGGTGCTCGATCGACCAGGTCGCCACCGGCCGACTGCAGCAGCGGCGAGAATGCGTAGCTGAACCATTCGCCGGTGTAATTCAGCTTCAGGTCCAGCACCTGCCCGTCGGGATCGTCATGGGCGAGGTGTTCCAGCAGCGCGTCGAACTCATCTCCGCTCCAGACGTCGCCGGGGCCGTCGGGAATCCGCGCCCCGGCCGCCTGCAGCCGCGCGCGGTTCCCCCACAGTCCGAGTCCCGAGTCGAACGTACCGATTCCGTACAGGCCGTCGCGGTAGGTGCCCTGCGCGACGATCGACGGCAGCAGATCCTTGCGCAAACGCTCGGGCAGCCGCTCGTCCAGCGGCTTCAAATGCCCCTGCCAGGCGTAGCTGTAGAGATACGGGCCGTCGAACTCGAGCAGGTCCGGAAGCCGGCCCGCCAGCGCGGCGGCCTGGACCTGGCCGTTGTACGACCCTTCGGGAATCCAGGTCAGGTCCACGCGGACCTCGGGCCGCTCGGCCCGGAAGCGGTCGATCTGCGCTTCCAGCGTGCGCCGTTCCTCTTCGCGGCCCGCATGGGCCCAGATCTCCAGCGACCGTTGATCGCCCGCAGGCCCGTTCGGCTGCGCGACATCCCCGCCGCACCCGGACAGCAGCGCGATCAGCCCCAGCGCCACCAGCCACCACGCATGCCGGATGCACCCGCATGGCCAGAGCGAGTTCGCGCGGCGCGTGCCGCAGGTCTGCACGGCCGGCGGATCTCCTGTCGCGTGTCCTGTCCCGGCGGTGACGCCCGGACACAGCATCGCCGTTGTCGCGCGCGCCTGCGGCCGTTGCCGATGCGCGGCACCGTGGACC
Source organism: Thioalkalivibrio paradoxus ARh 1 (assembly GCF_000227685.2). GTDB lineage: Bacteria > Pseudomonadota > Gammaproteobacteria > Ectothiorhodospirales > Ectothiorhodospiraceae > Thioalkalivibrio > Thioalkalivibrio paradoxus. Next base: position 2,344,001 of record NZ_CP007029.1, read on the forward strand.
CGTTTCGGGGCTTCCGGCGCGTTTGCTGACGGCACCACTGCCGCCGTTTCAGCCGGCGAGCAAGGCATCGCGCAAACGCTGGTGGATTTCCATCGCCTCCGGGTCGCGCAGCACGAAGCGCACGCGCTGCACCGATTGCAGCTCGGGCAGCGTGTCGATCACCGTACGCAATGCGATCCGCGCCGCGGGCTCGAGAGGAAAGCCGAACGCACCGGTGGCAATGGCCGGAAACGCGATACTCCCGGCTCCGGCGTCGTCGGCCTGCTGCAGCGCATTCCGATAGCAGGCCGCCAGCAACTCCTCCCCGGGTTCATCGCGTCCGAACACCGGCCCGAGGCAGTGGACGACATGGCGGTTCGGCAAGTCGTGCCCACCGGTGATCACCGCCTGTCCGGGCGCGATCGGCGCAAGGGGGCGGCATTCCTGGTCCAGCCCGGGACCTGCGGCACGGTGAATCGCACCCGCAACGCCACCGCCCGGGCGCAGCTGGGCGTTGGCGGCGTTCACGATCGCATCCATGTCCAGCTGCCGGGTGATGTCCCCCACGATGCACTCGATGCTGCGGGCGGGAATAATCCTGGTCGTCATCGGCGTTTCCTCGGCCAGAAGATGTCGCCGTCGGCGGACGGCACGGGTTCAGTCCTCCGCGAAGATAGTCAATCGCCCGTTCGCGTGTCACGCGACCCGGCCGCGGGCACACGGCCGGTGCGCTCCCTCGCGGCGTCTACGCACAACGTATCCGAATGGTGTACCGAAGGATCGAACGGCCGTCCACCGCCCGCCCGTCGGTTGACCGCAGCGGCGGGGCGACCGCTAGAATGGCTTAATCTCAGCAGGAGCCAGGCGATGAAGACAGTAGTGGTAACCGGCTGCAGCCGGGGGATCGGGCTCGAATTCGTGCGGCAGCTGCTGGCGCGCGGGGACCGGGTGTTCGCGGGCGTGCGCAAGCCCGAAACCGCGTCAGAACTGACGGCATTGGCGGCGGCCGAGCCGGAGCAGCTGACGGTGCTGCCGCTGGACGTCACCCAGGCCGCCCACCGCGCCAATCTGGCGGCCACGCTGGGTGACCGGGGGATCGACTTGCTGATCGCGAACGCCGGCGTCTATGGCCCGGTGCCGGACCGGCTCGGGCAAACCGACGAGGACGGCTGGCTCGAGACCTTCCGCGTCAACGCGATCGCACCGCGCCAGCTGGTCGAGACACTGCTGCCACAGTTGCGCGCGGGGAACCGCCCGTGCATTGCGCTGCTGAGTTCCAAGATGGGTTCGATGGGCGACAACGGTTCCGGCGGCGCCTACATCTACCGTTCGTCCAAGGCCGCACTCAATGCAGTTGGAGTCAGCCTCGCCCGGGACCTCGCGGACCAGGGAATCCTGACCCTCGTGCTGCATCCCGGCTGGGTGCTCACCGACATGGGCGGCCCCAACGCCGAGATCACGGTATCCGAATCGGTTGCGCAGATGCTGGCCACCCTGGACCGCGCATCGTCGGCCGACAACGGACGCTTCATCGATATCGACGGCAGCACGATCCCCTGGTAGCGCCGATCCCGGCCAGCCGCACCTGCGGCTGTGCCGCGACCTATACCGCCAGCCCGCTGTCGGGTCTCGGGTCGACACGCGGAGTCTGCGGGTCCGGCACCTCGGTCGACAGTTCGATCTCGACGGTGTCACCCTGCTGCCAGTACCGCAGTTGCGCATTCTCGCCGGACGGGGTCTGACGGACGAGTTCCAGGAAGTCCATGGGCGCCTCTGGGACCTCGCCGTTGACTTCCAGAATCAGCGCGCCGGGTTCCAGCCCCTTCGCCGCGGCCTCGCCCGCCACGCGGCTGACCAGCAACCCCGGCAGGTCGGGCAACTCCAGCGCCTCGCGCAGATCGGGCGTGACCGCGCCGACGGTGATGCCCAGCGCCGTGACCACCGGGTCGTCGGGCAGCGCCTCGAACCCGCGTCCCCGCGTCGCCACCAATACATCCGGCGCTACCAGGATCTGCGCGCCGGTGCGAACCGCAAGCGCCAGCGCGTCGCTGGGGCGGCTGTCGACGTAGACCAGTTCGTCCCGGTGTTCCAGTTTCAGCTCCAGCAACCCGATGTAGGTGCTGCCGACCAGGGCATCGACCATCACCCGCTGCACCGATCCCCCCGCCGAGCGGATCACGTCGGTCAACAGGTCGTGGGTCATCGGCCTGGGCACGGGAACCTCCCGCAGCGCCATCAGAATCGCCAGCGCCTCGTTCGGTCCGATGCTGATCGGCACCACGTCGCCGGAGCGGGGTTCGCGCAGCAGCACCACCGGGGATCCGCTGATGCTCTCGACACCGACGGTCGCCAGTTCCACCGGGATCATTTCCTCCAGCGGAACCTCGGGTTCGCGGGCGAATGCCTGAGACTGCACTGCCAACTGCACCAGCAGAAGCGCCACCGCGATCGCCCAGCCTCGTAGCGGGAACATCATCGTCACCTCGGGATTCGGTTGTAGGTTTTTGAGTTGCGACCGGCCTGCCATCGTTTCGTTCAGGGGCGGCCGGCCGGGTTACATTCCGCTCCCGAAGGTCGAGAAGGCCTGGCTCGCCACCACCCAGAGCAGGTACCCACCGTACGCGACCAGCATGGCCGCCGCCAGGATGCTGATCGGCCGGATACCACGCGGTTCGGGTACCGGCTCGCCGAGGTTGCGCAGGCGCCGCTCGCGCAGGAACTGCCGCAGCCTCCACCAGGCAAAGGCGATCAGCACGGCCAGGGTCACGATTTTCCAGAACATCCGAATCAGCTCTCTTGGGAAAGTGGGCGGTCATCGCCGATCATGGTCGCGCTGCAGGTGCTGCGACAGAAATGCAGGGATCCGCCGGGCCAGGTACCGCCGCCCCGCTCGTTCCAGGAACCCCACATGCCCACCGCTCCGGTGGCATTCCAGCACGACCTGCTCGGGCAGATCTTCAGGGGCAGGCAGGCCATCGGGCGTCATGAACGGATCGTTGGCCGCATGGATCAGCAGCGTGGGCACCCGGATATCCCCGAGCACGTGGATGCTGCTGGCCCGTTCGTAGTAGTCGTCGGCGTCGGCGAATCCATGAATCGGGGCGGTGATGCGGGCATCAAACTGCCGGAAGCTGCGCATTTCGTCCAGCCCGCTGCAAAGATCGAGACGCGCGAGCACCCGGCACTTCCTGCGCCACTGCCGTTTCATCTCCTCCAGAATGCGGCGCTGGTACAGGCGCGCCACGCCGCGGTTCAAACAGCGCTCCGCGATAGGCAGCCGGTACGGCACCGAGACCGCCACCGCGCAATCGAGCAATGTCTCGCCACCATCGCGCGCCAGCGCGTGGAGCAGCGCACTTCCCCCCAGGGACACGCCCACCGCGGCCACCAGCCTGCGCGGATACCGGCGGCGCAATTGCATCACCACCTCCCGGGGGTCGTCCGCCTCGGCCATGTGGTAGCCGCGCAGCTTGCGGTTCGGTTCGCCGCCCGCGCCACGGAAGTGCATTACGCCGGCCCAGAAGCCGTGGGCGTGCAGCGCCCGCAGCAGCGATACCGCGTAGGCCGAACGGCTGCTTCCGCCCAGACCATGTAGCAACAGCACGACCGGTCCGCCCGGATCCGGCGCCCAGTCCAGCGACAGGAAATCGTCGTCCGGCAGCGTGATACGTTCCCTGCGCAGCATCGGCCGTCGCTTCCAGAGGGACAGGTTGGGGACGATCGTTTGCAAATGCGCGCCAGGCAACCACCAGGCTGGACGGAAGGGGCGTTCCGAATCCACTGGCCTCACCATGCCACGGCTCCGCTGTCCGGCCGGCCGGCGCCGGCGAGCATCATGTCGGCCAGCGTCCGATCCAGACACGCGCCGCAGAAGACCCGCCCGTGCCCGCTCTGGTGCCGGAGATCGACGCCCGCGTCACGGGCTTCGCCCTGCCGGTCGATCCGCAACGCACTCAACGGTACTGGCGCAGGTACCACCACTCGAACGCGCGCTTGGCCCAGTGGAACATCGGGGTGGCCGGCAGGATCACGCTACGCTTCTCGGTGCGCTTGACCAGGATCCCGCTGGAACGGGTGTCGACGATGCAGATCAGTTCGGTCTTGTAGGTCTGGCTGGGCGCCTTGCCGGCAAACTCGCCGAGCAGGTTCGCCACCGCCGCCTCGGCCTGCAGGTCGGCCATGTGCGCCTGCTTCGGCAGCCAGTCCGGCCCGGGGAAACTGCCCGAGTCCCCCGCCACATAGACCTTGTCCTGCCCTACCACCTGGCAGAACTCGTTCGCCTGCAACAGCCCGCCTTCCGAGCGCGGGAGCTCGGTATCGTCGAACCAGGCATTGCCGGTCATGCCGGGCATGAACACGATCAGGTCGGCGCCGAACTCGCCGCCCTCGGTGATCACCTTGTCCGCCTCGAAAGCCTTCAGCTTGTGGCCGAGGTGGGTCTCGATGTCGCGGCGCTTCATCTCCTTCAGCAAACCTTCCACCGCCTTCGGCCCGAGCCGGTTTCCGGGTTTCGGTGCGGGCGTGAAGAATACGAGCTTGAACCGGTCCCGGTCGCCCCGCTTGCGCAGGTGCTGGTCGATCCCGAACATGAATTCGAATACCGGGCCGCCGCGCATCGCCGAGGGCTCCTTCGGATTTCCCGCGAAACCGAAGGCGATCGTGCCCCCCTGCATCGCGGCGATGCGATCACGGATCGCGACCGCCGCCGGCACCCCTTCGCAGGGGGTAATCGAATGCTCGATGCCCGGGAGCTTCTTCAGAAAACGCCCGCCCGAGGCGATCACCAGCCCGTCGTTCGGTACCTCGCCGGCATCGGTGATCACCACCCGGCCGCCGTCGCGCAGACCGGTGGCCGAGGCCTGGTGGTAGTTCACGCCCATACGCCTGAAGAAGGGATTCAGGTCCACGACCACGTCCTCGGGCCGGCGCAGGCCGGTGGGAATCCAGATCGTGCTCGGGTAATAAACAAGTTCCGGCTTCGGGGCGATCACGTCGATCGTCAGGTCACGGTCGGCCGCGCGCAGCTTCCGGACAGCGGTCAGGGCACCGAACCCGGCGCCGATCACGGTGATACGGGTCATCAGCAGGATTCCTTAATATCGGGCATGCCCCATTGTATGGGGTCCCATGCACGCGGGGCCAATTCCCGATCGACGCCAAACGGCTGATTCGCACGTGTTCCAGGTGTACCCGCCCCCGCGTCAGGTCTAACTTCCATGGCCTATGTGGCCACCCCCGATGATGAAAGAGGCGTAGGGCGGAAAAGGCCGAAGGCCGTCATCCGCCAGCCGGCGCCCGGATTGCCGCGGGCGCCTGGGCACTGCGAACGCCGTACGGCGGATGACGCTGCGCTTTTCCGCCCTACGGCACACCTGGGGCGCGACGCGGGTTCTTTCACGTTAGAATAACGCCGGTCTCGTCGTCGAGGATTTCCCATCGTGAAGGAACACCCGCTGCTCATTGGCGCGGCCGGTCATCCCGTGGCCATCACCGCGAAGATGGCCAACCGCCATGGCCTGATCGCCGGCGCCACCGGCACCGGCAAGACCATCACCCTGCAGGTGCTTGCGCAGAGCTTCTCGGACATGGGCGTCCCGGTGTTCGTGCCCGACATCAAGGGCGATCTCTCGGGGATTGCCGCCGCGGGCAACGCCAGCGAACGCGTGCACGAGCGCGCCCGCCGCGTCGGCCTGGATCGCATCGAGTTCCACGGCGCGCCCACGGTGTTCTGGGATGCACTCGGCGAACACGGCCATCCCCTGCGCCTGACCCTCGCCGACTTCGGCCCGGTGTTGCTGAGCCGGTTGCTGAACCTGAACGATACCCAGACCGGCCTGATGCAGCTGGTGTTCCGCGTGGCGGATGACCAGGGCTGGCTGCTGCTCGATCTCAAGGATCTACGCGCAATGCTTGCCTGGGTCCACGACCACCGCAGGGACTTGAACAGCCGCTACGGCAGCGTCGCCCCGGCAAGCATCGGCGCGATCCAGCGCTCGCTGCTGATGCTCGAAGCACAGGACGGCGAACGGTTCTTCGGCGAGCCTGCGGTGACGCTGGACGATTTCCTGCAGACCGACGCCGGCGGCAGGGGTGTGGTCAATATCCTGCATGCCGAACGGCTCTACCGGAACAGCCCGCTGATCTATTCGACGCTGCTGTTGTGGCTGCTGTCGGAGCTGTTCGAGCAACTGCCCGAAGTCGGCGACCCCGACAAACCCCGATGCGTGCTGTTCTTCGACGAGGCCCACCTGCTGTTCCGCGATACGCCGAAATCGCTGGTCGACCGCATCGAACAGGTGGTCCGGCTGATCCGCTCCAAGGGCGTCGGGGTCTATTTCGTGACTCAGAGTCCGACCGATCTGCCCGAGGCCGTGCTCGGCCAGTTGGGCAACCGGGTGCAACATGCGCTGCGAGCCTTCACGCCGCGCGACCAGCGCGCGGTTCGCGTCGCGGCCCAGACGTTTCGCCCGAATCCCGAGCTCGACACCGAAGCCGTGCTGACCGAGCTCGGCGTTGGCGAAGCCCTTGTCTCGGTTCTCGATTCCGGAGGCCGGCCGACCCCGGTGGAACGCACGCTGATCCGTCCGCCCGCCAGCCGGATCGGCCCGCTGACCGACAGCGAACGCCGTGCAATCCTGGAAAGCTCCGTGCTGGCGGGCGTGTACGACGAACCGCTCGACCGCGAATCCGCGTACGAAATCCTGCAACGGCAAGCCGAGGCCGCGCTGGACGCGGAGCACACCGTCGATGTGCGCCCTCAGCGCCCGGCCCCACCGCGCAAGCCGGCCCGGGGCGGCCGCCCCCGCGAGGGCGTCCTGGCCGCCACCGCACGAAGCACCGCCCGGTCGATCGGCACCCAGATCGGGCGGCAGATCGTCCGCGGCCTGCTCGGCTCGCTGACCGGTAGGCGGCGGTGATCCGAAGCCCGGGTCCCGAGCCGCTCCTGGCACTCCCGCCACCCGGATACGACCGAATCGGCCCGCGGCGCCCCTCTGCCTGCGACAGGTCTTGACGTACACCCCGGATCCGTGTCAAGTGAGAGCATGTACCCGGCGCCGTCCTGCCCGATGCCGCAAGGCCGGCGAGCGGTCGGTCCCGACCGGCAACGGCATGCTTGGACACCGGCCGCGATGGGCGGCCCCGAACCAGATCATTGAGGAATTCGTATGTCACGCTGGAAAGGCAGTATCCATGAGCTGCTGACCGAGGAGCAGCTGAAGACCATCGAGGAATCGCTGGCGGACGCCCCGGCGGGTCTTTGCGTGGACAAGCGCGGACTGCCGCTGAATCGTTATCCGGGAATGCTCAGCGATCTGGATCGAAGCAGTGCCGATGGCTACAAGGTCGTGGCGTCCGAACGCCCGGTCACCGAACAGGGCATGATCCTGATCTCGACCGCGCCGATCCCGGAGATTCGGAATGCGCTGCTGCGCATCCGGACCGATGACGACCACCAGCAGCGAATCTCCGGCCGCGCTACTGGCTCCCGTCCGGGTCAACGCGAGGAAGATCTGCAGCAGAAGACCGAGTTCCATTTCTGCGTATTCGAGCCCGAGGCTACCCAGCCCCGCTGATGCGCCGTCGCAGGAACGGATCGACAGCCGGCGCCATGAGGCCTGTGGACTGGCGCTTGGCCTGGTCCTCCCAACTGCCGGGGGCGCCCATCCTGACGCTGATGCTCGCTCTGCTGTTTTCCGCTGCGATCAGCGCCGCAGCTACCCCCGTCCCGGCAGCGGAAAGGAACTCCGCACTGATCGAAGCCTTCCTGGACGAACGCGGCACCCTGCAGGTGCGGGAAACATTGGATCTTCGCGAGACGGTTCCCGGCAACGTACTGGAACGCGTGCTGATCCCGCCGCCCGGCGCGCAGATTACGTTGGGGAAAGCGGTCCGGATGCATCCGGATGGCCAGGAAACCCCGCTGTCCCCCGTCGACACCGACACCGGAACGAACGGCGCCGCCGACCGGCATCTTCGGCTGCGCTGGATGCTGGACGACCCCGCCCCAAGCACGGCGCATGTCCCGGTGCGCATCCGGATCGAGTACGAACTGAGCGGAGCCCTGCGCCCGGCATGGGACCTTGCCGGAGCACAGGCCGCCCCCGATACCCGCGACATACCGATGCTGCACAACCCACTGCTTCGCGGTCGGGAACTGCTGCTCGCCTGGCGCAACGCGGCCCAGTGCCTGGAACGATGCGTCCGGCTGGATCACGAAATCCGGTTTCCACCTGGCGACGGGCGACCCGCGGTCGACACTGCCGACATCACTTACCGCCTCGACTACGCCGGCCACTGGCAGCCACTGCTCCCGGAGCGCGAACCGACGATCACCACCGGCGATCACGGCCAGCGCATGCAACTCACGTTCGACTACCTGGGATCCGGAGCGCCACCCGGAGTGGCATTCGTGCCCGCACTGATCCGGATCGGATCGATCGCCGCCCTGCCGCTTGCCGGACTGGCGTTCTTACTGGCCTTCACGCGGTCCCGGATACCGCGCCAGGCGCGGCGCCGGGTCATCGACCGGAACTGGTTCGAACGGGAAATCATGGAGCAGCCACCGGAACTGGTGGCGACCTGGCTGCAGGAATCCCCGCCGGAGGATGCGTTCGAACGGATGCTCGAGCGGCTCGTGGCGCAGGGCCGGGTGGACTTGGAAGTTCTGCGGCCCGCCACCGACACGGTTCCGGCACGAATCCGGCTGCGCCTGCTCGCGGACCCGGATACCCTCCATCCGGTCGAGCGCCAGGTGTTGCAGGCGCTCTTCGGCGCCTCCCATGAGTTTCGCAGCGACCTGCACCGGGCACGGCACCGCAGCACCGGGTTCGACCCCGGCTGGATCACCGCGACCATCCTGCAACAGGCCGCGCCTGCGGGCGCGGCAGCGCCGCGCTCACACCCGCTGCGACCGGCGATCACCGTCCTCCTGCTCGGTTCAGGACTGGCGCTTGCCGCGCTCGACGTCCTGCTGCTGCGCGAGTGGCCCGTGGCGCTGGCAGGCGGCGTGCTGGGCTTGCTGCTGATCTTCGCCACGACACCCACACGGTGGTGGCACCCGCTTCGCAGTGCCGTCGCCGCACTGTACTGGCTGGTTCCGCTGGCCATCATCACAGCCATCGCGGTGCTGGTCCATCTGATGGTCGACCCTCCGCTTGGCTCGGCGGCGAGCATCGGGCTTGCGCTGATCCTCCTATCGGGCTTCCACCATGTGTTGGCCAATACCCGGGGGTTCGACCCGGCGATCGAACGCCGCCACCGAATGCGGCAGGGTCGCGAATGGGCGCGGCACGAGCTGCAGGGCGCTGAGCCCGAACTGGACGATAGCTGGTGGTTCCACCTCGATGCGCTGGGCTTGTCCCCGGCGCTGAACCGCTGGCGCCGCCGCCATGCGCCCCGCGACTCGGGCGATGCGGCCGAAGCCACGGCTACGCCGGCATTCTCCGGCGGCGCGCCCGCTCCGCCAGCGCTGCCCGACGCCTGGACCGATGCCTTGTACGTACCGGTTCAGGAAGACGACCGCGTGCCCTTCTAGCGGCCCGTACGGGCCGGCCAGCGCTCGCTCCGGCACCGCCAAGCCTCCAAGCGGTGCGTCTGCTGCGCTCGGTTCACCCTGGCGCACCCATCGCGTCGCGGTGGCGGGCGCTTGCCCCGCGATCGTCAGACCAGCGTTCGGGCGGCGGTCTGTACCGGGTCCCAGACCGGGGAGAACGGCGGGGCATAGGCGAGATCGAGGTACACGAGTTGTTCGGCGGTCATCCGCGCGCTGATCGCGGCAGCAAGCGCGTCGATGCGCTTGCCAGCACCGTTCGCGCCAACGATCTGTCCGCCGAGCAGCCGCCCGCTCGAATCCTCGACGACCAGCTTGACCTTGACCTTGCCGGCACCTGGGAAGAAGTGCGATCGGGTCAGCGCGTCGACGGTCTTCGTCCGGTACGCGATCCCCAGATCTCGGGTCTCCGATTCCGAAAGCCCGGTGCGGGCGATCTCGAGGTCCTGAAACCGGGTGATCGCGGTCCCCAGCACCCCGGGGAATTCCTGCCGGCCTCCGCTCAGGTTGATGCCGGCCACCAGCCCGTGCTTGTTCGCGACGGTGCCCAGCGCGATGAACGCAGGCCGCTCCTTCACCAGATGGAACGATTCGGCGCAGTCGCCCGCGGCCCAGACATCGGCAGCCGACGTCTGCATCCGCCGGTTCACCCGAATCGCGCCCGATTCGCCCAGATCGATCCCGGCGTCGCGTGCCAGATCCGAGTTCGGCCGGATCCCGAGCCCGAGGATCACGAGATCGGCGTCGAGACGGCGCTTGTCGGTCGACAGCGAACAGACCCGCCCGTCAGCGCCGATGTCCAGACGTTCGAGCCTTTCTTCGAGGAAAACGCTTACCCCGGCAGCCCGCATCGTATCGACGATGCCCGCAGTCATGTCGGGGTCCATCGTCGTCATCACCTGCGCAGCCATGTCGATCAGCGAAACCTCGACGCCGCGCGCAACCAGAGCTTCTGCCATTTCGATGCCGACATACCCGCCGCCGGCGATCACCGCCGTTCGCGGCGGGTGCCGCCGCATGTCCTCGAACACATCGATCCCGCTTTGCAGCGTCGACAGGCTGAACACGTTCTCCGCGTGTACGTTCGGCAGATCCGGGACCAGCGGGGCTGCACCGGTCGCGATCAGCAACTCGTCCCAGGCTTCCCAGAAGCGCTCGCCACGGTCGAGATCCGAAACCTGCACGCGCTTGCCGGCGAGATCGATCCCGACGACCTCGTGCCGGATGCGCACGTCGATTTGCTGCTTCTCCCGGAAGACCTCGGGCCGGCGAGCGATCAGCGGTTCCGCGGAGTCGATCATTCCGGCAATGTAATAGGGCATGCCGCAGGCCGCGTACGAGGTGTGACGGCCGCGCTCGAAGACCACGATCTCGCGGTCGGGGTGTTCGCGGCGCACCTTGGATGCCGCGCTCATTCCGGCGGCATCGCCGCCGATCACGACCAGCTTTCGGTTCTGCATGAGAAGTCTCCCGATGGCATCGCAGGATCATCACCCGCCGGGTGCGAGGCCACTGTGACCGATGCTCGGCGAGACCGGTTGCGGGTGTGCCATCACGGCACACCCGCATGCTGCTCCCGTCCCCCACGTGGGGGACGGGCATTGCTGGCGCTTCACGCCTGTTGCAACACTTCCCGGTACGTCTGTTCGGCAAACATGGAAACCGCCATGCGTACGGTGGGCATGCGCACGCAGTTATTGAAAACCTTCGGTCCATGGACGAACAGGATGTCGGGCTTCACGTTCACGTGCGGCATGCCGCGCTGGGCCGCGTGCAGGCTTTCCCATTCGACCATCACCACGTATTCGGCCGGAATCGTGTAGCCCTCCCAGACCTCGGCGGTGCGCTCAAGCTTGGCGCCCGGCGTGCCTTTCATGCGTTCCATGATCGACTCCACGGTCGCATGCCCCGAACCCAGGGTCGAGATGCCCACCCGCTTCAGGATCTGGTAGCCGATCATGCCGTTGCTCTGGCGCAGCAGATCCAGTGTCCGGATCTCGCCCTCCTCGAACTCGCCTTCCCTGCCCGGCCGAACGATGTGCGTTGCGAGCACGGTGACGGTTTGACCCGAGTCCACCGCGAGCTGCCCGATGTCGCGGCCCTCCGCCCGCGCCTGCTCGAACTGGTTCATCGACACCAGCCTGGGCAGCTGGCTTTTCACGATGCGATAGACCGGTTCTTCGGGACCGTCCAGCAGCACGTTGCCGCATTTGTCGCAGGCAGTGACCACCACATCCTCGAAGGTTTCGTGGAACTCCTCGTGCGCCTCCAGGCTGTCCCAGTAGGTGAACTGGTCGATCCAGATATGCGAGAGCTCCTGCGCCATGTCGGTACTGGCACCCCAGCGCATGCCCATCGGGCAGCTCCCGGTCTGGCGCATCAGGTCGAATCCCCGAAAGCCGGGGGTCAGCGCGGTGGCCAGACACATTTCGGAACTGGCCTGGCGCATCATCCGCATCAGGTTGGGGTTGTTCTCCACCAGCACGCGGTTGATCGCCACGTACAGCGGAGAATCGGGCTCGGCGTCGAACAGTGCCTTGATATCGGTGTTCATTGTTCCCCTCGTGCCGGCCGCCACCGAGCTCAGTGCAGATAGCGGGTGAAGGTGAGTTCGAACTCGTTCTGGTCCATCTGGATGAAACCCGTCTGGGGACCGGTGTTCGGATTGGTGCCGCTGACCCGCTCCCTGGGCGCATGCATGAACGCGCCGGTGATCTCGCTGCGGTTGTCGATCCGGTAGCTCAAGCCCAGTGTGTAATGCCGGCGGGTCACACCCGGGGCGAGGATGTTGAACAGCGCCTGGGTGCTCGGAACCGGCTGATCGCCGTAGGCCATGCCGGCACGCAGGGTCAGGTCCGGGTTGACCCGCCACTGGCCACCCAGCTTGTAGGCGGTGATGTCCTTCCAACCGAAACCGACGCCATCGCTGCCGCCCAGTGCGCCCGGTGCGATCGGCAGGTCGTTGGGGTTGCTGATCGACTTGATATCGGAATAGAGGTAGCGCTGCACATCGAAGGCAACCGTGACGTCCGGCGTGACCTTGTAGGCGAGTCCGACGTTCCAGGTGCCGGCGATGTCGAACCTGCCTTCCTCTGCAAACAGCCCGCGATACTTGTCAAAGCGGCTCATCTTGAGCTTGCTCTGGTACGACGCCCCCAAACTCAGCTCGTCGGTGATCTGCCCCAGCCAGCCGATCCGGATACCCGCACCGTAGGAATAGTCGCGGCCGTTGTTGGTCACGTGGTCCGGATGGATCGATACCGGCCGGAACGGCTCGAGGCCGGTAGCCTTGAAGCCCTGGACGGCCAGGATCGGCGTGATGCCAAAGCTGTGATGCTCGTTCAGGCGACGCGAATAACTGACGCCGATCGCCAGCTGCACCAGGTCGATCCCGGTGGGAGAAGTCGCCTGAAACTGCTCCGGCGCGTCGGGTGGCGAAAAGTTCTCGAACACTGCGGTGCTGTAGTCGGTGTTCATCCCACCGTTCCCGGCCAGCGACAGCGTCAGGGAGCTGTTCTCATCGAGCATCCAGTTGCGGGCGAAGTTGGGAATCAGGAACCAATCCGTTCCGCTCTTGATTCGGCCGGGGGTAATAAAGGCAAACGGCGGCGACTCGAAGTTGTCGTCGGCGGTGTAACTCCGGTTGGGATTGAAAAGCGTGGCCCCCACCGCCCAGACGTCCCCGAGATGGACGAGGGTGGCGGGATTGGTCATTCCCGCGAGCGGATCCTGGGCCAGCGCTGTCCCGGCGCCCCCCATACCCTTGCTCTGGGTTCCGTAACCGTAGCCGTAATACCCGAACGTGGCCTCGGCCGTTTGCGGAACAGCTACCACGCCCCCGAGCCCCAGCCCCGCCAGCGCGAGACCCAATGCGGTCCTTCGAATGGAACTTGCCACCAGACCTTCCTCCTTCGTATCCATGCTTCTTTGGTTGTGAACCGGCCACGGTCAGCGCCGGCGGGCTACGCCGCTACCGTGCCCCCCTGCGGGCGAAGGACGGCAGCTTCGCAAGAGCGGACATGGTTACCCGTTCGCAGGCCGGTATGTCAATATGCATCTGGGGCGGGTATGCGCTAGCGCATTGTCCGGGCGACAGTTTTTCCGGACCCTGTCGTCGGCACCAGCCGAATCGCGTGCAACCCCGGTTAAGATGGGTGCGCAGTATCCCGATCGAGCGCCGCCCGACCGCCTTTCACAACCGACGGGAATCGCATGAATCGCTTGACCCTCACCCGCCCCGACGACTGGCACCTCCATCTGCGCGACGGCGACGTGCTGCGCACCGTGTTGCCCGACAGTGCGCGGCGCTTTGCCCGCGCCATCGTAATGCCCAATCTGAAACCGCCGGTGGTCGACACCGAGCAGGCCCGGGCGTATCGCGAGCGCATTCTTTCCGTGCTGCCGGAAGGTCGCGCGTTCGAACCCCTGATGACGCTGTACCTGACCGAGGCCACCCCGGTGGACGAAATCGCGCGCGCGCAGGCCAGCGGGATCGTGTACGGGGTGAAATACTACCCGGCGGGCGCGACGACGAATGCCGCCAGCGGGGTCGCCGACCCGCGGCGCTGCTACCCGGTGTTCGAGGCCATGCAGCGCCACGGACTGCCGCTGCTGGTGCATGGCGAGTCGATCGATCCGTCGGTCGACGTGTTCGACCGCGAGGCGGTCTTCATCGAGCGTACGCTGGAACCCCTGATACGGGACTTTCCCGAATTGCGGATCGTGCTCGAGCACATCACCACCCGCACCGCAGTGGAGTTCGTCGGCGCGGCGCCGGCCTGGATCGGCGCCACCATCACCGCACATCACCTGCTGCTGAACCGCAACGCGATGTTCCAGGGCGGGATGCGCCCGCACCATTACTGCCTGCCCCTGCTGAAGCGCGAGACGCACCGCCAGGCGTTGATAGCGGCCGCCACCGGGGGCAACCCCAAGTTCTTCCTGGGCACCGACAGTGCGCCGCACCCCAGGCACGCCAAGGAATCCGGCTGCGGCTGCGCCGGCATCTACACCGCGCACGCGGCGATCGAGCTCTACGCCGAGGTATTCGATGCGGTCGGCGCGCTGGAGCGCCTCGAGGCGTTCGCCAGTTTCCACGGTGCCGATTTCTATCGCCTGCCCCGGAACCGGGAAACCGTGACCCTGGAGCGGCAGGCCTGGACGGTCCCGGACGAGGTCGCATTCGGGGACCGTCCCGGGGTTCCGCTGCGCGCCGGAGAAACCGTTGCCTGGCGGCTGGTCGACGGATGACACTGGACGCCGGTACCCACCTGCTGCTTTCCCACGCGTTCCTGGAGCTGCAATGACGAACCCGACCGCCAGTCTCTCCGACGGCGAACTCGACGAACTCGACGCGTTCTTCATGTCCGAGGCCGTGCCCGAAGCGGCGATGGATCTGGCCATGCTGGATGGCTACCTGACCACGATTGCGCTGAACCCGGAACTGATCCCGCCCAGCGTTTGGCTGCCGTGGGTCTGGGACACGGATGCGGGACAGGACAACCCGGAATTCCACGACACGGCGGAGGCCGAACACATCCTCGGCCTGATCATGCGCCACTACAATCACGTGCTGACGCTGGTCGGCCGCGGATCCCCGGAACCGATATTTGGCCAGCCCATCGCGACACAGGGCGAACCCTTCACCATCGTCGAGGAATGGGCGGGAGGCTTCGTGTTCGGAATCACGACCTTCGCGGACCCCTGGTGGACACAACTGCAGGAACAGGCACCCGAACTGCTGGCACCGATCCTGCTGCACGGCACCGACGAGGGCCTCGACATACTGGATGAGGCCCCCGAGGAGATGGACGTCGCGCTCCGCGACGCCCCGGATCAGATCGTCGAGAGCCTGCAACATCTGCAGGACTACTTCGCACCGTTGCAGCAGCAACGCGCCGTACAGCGCACGCAATCCGTTCGGCGCGCAGTCCCGAAAGTCGGCCGCAACGACCCCTGCCCCTGCGGTTCGGGCAAGAAATTCAAGAAATGCTGCGGGGCCGCGCCGGCTTCGGCCTAGGAGCCAGCCCGCCAGGCGGCCAGCTCCGCGCCAATGCGCCAGCCCCCGGTCGACGCGCGTGGCTTGGGTCGCACGCGAAGCCCTCGGCATCGGCGCGGCTTCGCACCGGGCGCGGCCGATTCGCTTTCCGACCCGCGCCGAATCACGGGCGGGCACGGATGATGGCAGTGTTCGCCGATTGGCTCCCGTTGTCCCCGGCGGAACCTGGCTTCTTTACCGAAAGCGGTCGGCGGCCTCCCGGAAGGCCCGGGCCATGTCGTCCCATGCGGCATCCATGCCGTCGCGCATCCGCCTCCAGGAATCCTCGCCCGCACGCTGCATCTCGCGCAGCCGTTCCTCCATTGCATCGCGCTGCTCGCGCATTTCCTTGAGCTGCGCGTCGTATTTCAGCCTCATGTCGGCCTCGGCTTCCCGGGCCCTGGCCTCGAATTTGGCAAGTTCGGCATTCCATTCGTCGATGCTGGCCTTGAGCTTGTCGAGATAGGCGTCGCGATCACTCATTTGCATTTCTCCCATGGGATCCTGAACGTGAAAATCGCGCCTGGCGCGACCGACATCCGCTGCCGACGCTACGGGAACCGATCATCACGCCACGTGCCAGCGGTTCATCCTTCGGCCGCGCGGTGGCGCCACGATCGTTGGCCGACGACACCCCGGCCGCCGATCCCAGAGGCATCCAGACGCTGGAGCCACTGCCCCCCCGGTGCACTATGCTTCGTACCGATGGATGCAAGAAGCATAGTGCACCCCACGCAGACCATCACGGGAAATGCCCCACGAATGTCGAATGGAGCCGCGATGAGAACCCGGCTTGCCTGCCAGCCCGGCACCACAACCGACTGCCGGTGCAGACGCGACGGCCCGTACCGGTTCGGCGCGCCATGAGCCCCCGTTTCCGGCTTCTGCTGTTCCTCGGCGTCCTCGCTGCCCTGGTCTTGATGGCGCTGTATTGGGGAATCACGTTACAGGAGGAGGACTGGGGGCCCGCCCAGATACGGGCGCTCGCCGAACGATTCGAAGGCCAGCCCTGGCTACCGTGGGCCGTGTTTGCAGGCGTCGTGATCGGCCTGCAGATCGCGATTCCGCAAGTGCTGTTGGTGCCGGTGGCGGTGATCGTGCTCGGCCCCTGGTCCGGATTCGCAGCCGCCTACCTGGGCACGATCGTCGCCGCGATCGTCGGCTATCTTGCAGGGCGCTACCTGGGACGCCGCCCGGTGCGACGCCTCTCCGGGCCCAGCATGAAACGCCTGAGCCGCTCGCTGGCGCAGCGGGGAATCCAAAGCATGGTGGTCATCAACATGCTTCCGATCGTTTCGCAGACGCTGATCAACCTGCTGGCAGGCACCACCCACATCCGCTTCCGCGATTTCCTGATCGGCAGCGTGATCGGGATCCTGCCACCCACGGCGGTGGTCACGGTGGCCACGCACCTCCTGCTTCAGGTGGGGCGCATGCCGACCGCCGGCGAGGCGCTGGTACTGTTTCTGGCCGTGTTCCTGACCGCGATGGCCCTGTGGGTGTTGACGCGACGGGCGTGGAACTGGCTGTACGGCGCCTGAGGCCTGAGCCGATCCGCTGCGGACGCTCGCGCCCACTGCCGCCGATCAGGACAACCGGCGGGCCGGTTCACCGGGCGCCGGCGTGTCGTTCCGATCGCTGGCGGCGATCCCCCGCAGCAGGCGCCCGAGGATGTCCGTGCCGGTCATCACCCGGGGCTGCGGGCCCCACAGCAGCACCACGTCGTCCATCACGATGTCATCGCCCTCCGCGCCGGAATGCAGCCGAAACCGCGCAATCAGATCGCCGAGCCGGCTGTCGCCGCTGCGCGCCAGAATCGGGCGATGGCAATGCCGCAATGGGTTGAACCGCTCCGGATCGAACATGGCTTCGCGGATGAAGTCGTTGCTGCTCAACACCAGCCTCGGCTCGTTCCGGGCATCGACGATCACGGCCCAGCTCTTGCCGGAACGATTCACCCGTTGCAGGAAGGGATCGTCCGCCCGCGGCGAGATCGGCGGAAACACCGGATACGGACCGTCGAACTCGAGTTGAAGCACGCTCGCCGGATCGACGGGTTCCCCTTCCGCGTCCAGCGGAACATCGTCGAGTTCGAGAAAGTTCAGCGCGCCCTGGCCCTCCACCCGCGCAATCTCCGACTCGGTCGCCTCCATGTGCAACTGGATCACGCGGCGCAAATCCCGTTCCGGGTAATAGCGCACGTTCTCGCCACCCAGCCAGGCATCCAGCACCCAGGCCGTCGGCCGGGCCACCGGGTACAGCAGCACCTGGTACCCGCGCAGCACCGGGGCCAACAGCGCCGCCATGCGCAGCGCGTTGCGGGTGAAATAGGACTGCGGGATGATCTCCGCGAAGATCGTGATCACCACGGTCGAGAACAGGAAGGCGACCACGCCGCTCAGCACCGACCCCGAGAGCAGCGCCAGCAACACGTTCACGCCGACGTTTCCCCAGAGGATCGTGACCAGTGCGAAGTTGGAATCCTCGCGCAGGTGCAACACCCGCCGGGCGCGGGGATCGCCCTTGCGCGCCGCGACCTCGAGCTCCAGCTTGCTCAGCGAAAACAGCCCCAGGTTGAGGCCGGAAAGCATCGCCGATTGCGACAGGCACGCCAGGATCCCGACCCAGGTCAGCAGAGTCATCGCTTCACCGGGGCTTGCCCCTTGTCCGAGACGGGACGGGACACGGCGCCATCAGCGCATCCGTGGCGGCACCGGGCCTGCCACCCGCCGCAGCACATGCCCGAGCAGCATTTGGGTGACCCACCACAGGGCCGAACAGAACAGCATCACCGCGATCAGCCAGGCTTGGGGCGACATCCACTCCTGCGGTTCGCCTCCCGGTCCCCACACCCAATTCACGTTCCGCTCGGGGCTGGAAAGAAGAAAACTCAGCAGCAGAATCGACAACCCGATCGGAATCCAGAGCTTCCACGCCCCACGGTCGTATCCCAGCCTCCACACCAGCCACAGCAGCACGAACGGCAGCAACAGGTGGTACAGCGAGAGCAGGCGCACGAACAGCGCGATCTCAGGGTTGTACATGTACTCGACGACACCGAACAGCGAACGTCCCAGCAGCACCAGGCTGGCCAGGAAATCGAGGATCCAGGCCAGTTCGGGCAGCAGCACCGCCACCAGCAACATGCTCGCAAGACGCGGGCTTTCGAACCATGCAGCGAGCAGACCGCCGAGCAACGCCACGTTCGAGAGCCACAGAAAGTTCACCAGCCCATGTTCCACGGTGTACGCGGGAACGAGCACCGCGACAAAAGCGAGATAGGCAGACTTGAACCAGAGTGGGATCATCGCATGCTCCTCGGCGCGGTACCTCAGGGCGCTACGTGTCCCCAGCGCGCTGGACGCAACGCCATGCGAACGCCAAGGCAGGAAGCGTAGCATCTCCCCGGCACATCCGGGTCAGTGCTGCGGGCCGGAGATCTCCTCGACCGAGACCTCCATGCGGGACGGGATCACGGGCGGACCGAACTGCGTGAATACCGGCACATCGGCCGCATCGCGGCCGTAGCCGAGGCACACCCGTGCGCCCCCCAGCGTCGCACGGGTCGGATCGAACACATACCACTTGCCACCGACGAAGGCCTCGAACCAGGCATGCAGATCCATGGGCTCGAGCCCATGGAGATAACCGACGATCATCCGGGCCGGGATGCTCAGACTCCTGCAAAGTGCGACCCCCAGGTGCGCAAAGTCGCGGCAGACGCCGTCACCCCGATTCAGCGCTTCAACCGCGGACACCGGGGCCGGATCCGACTCGGCGCGGTAGACCAGCGTGCGGTGGATCCAGGCCGAGATCGCCTCCGCCTGGTCGTATCCGGGCAGGCGATCACCGGTGATCTCGCCGGCGAGTCCGCCCAGCCGGTCGGACTCGCAGTAGCGGCTTGGCGCGAGGTACATCAATGTCTCGGCCGGAAGATCCTGTACCTCCACAAACGGTGCCCCGGGTCCCTGTTCCACGCCACTGGGCACCTGAACATCCGAGCAGGCCTCCAGGTGGAACGTTCCGGCTGGTGCCAGCAGGCGCTGGCAACGGTTGCCGTACATGTCGACGTATTCCGCAATCGGGAGGCCCGGCCAGACCGCATAATGGTCCCGGGCGACCCACTGCCGGGCGTCGCTGCGGGGCCGTAGCAACAGAACCATCGGGCTCGCAACGGCAAACTCCATCTCCAGCTGGCAACTCACGCGTAACCACATCTCTCGCCTCCTTTGTCGCACCGCAGGCCGGGGACAATGCCGCCGTTCCGCTGCGCCTGACGCTACCGGCCAGAATGCCCACCTGCTGAAACCCATTGGCACCACGAGTCCCGTGCAGCGCCCGACCCTGCTTCGCGGGCGTCCCTCGCCTGCCGCGGGCGCCCCGCACTGCGGTCCTTGCCGCGCAGCAGGCAAGGCTTCCCAGCCGGATCCGTGGACTCTCCCTGGCAGCCTACCCGAAACGGCAGTCCAGCCGGAACGGCGCATGCCGGTCGATGACGCGCTGACGCACCCCGTGAACACCGATCCAGCCGCGCTGTCCGTGGCAGCCATTCCGAATACGCCCGCACAGCGATAGACTTCCCGCTGATGCGTCCAGTCCCGGCATCGGGCCGGCACCAACCCGATGCCGCGGGTTCAGCAGGCACCACCTGCCGCGTTGCGCAAGGCGATGCGGCATTGCAGCGGAGTCCAGATGACCGAACGCAACGTGCTACGGCTTTTTCCCGCTCCGCACCAGGAGCGCGGGCTGGAAGGCCTGTACCTGGCAGACGACCTTGCACCGCCCTCCCGTTCCGGCGCCCCATTCGTCTACACCAACTTCGTTTCCAGCATCGACGGCCGCATCGCGGTGGCCAACCCGCGCAAGGGCCGGCGCACTGCACCGCCCGCGATCACCAACCCCCGCGACTGGCGCCTGTTTCAGGAGCTCGCCGCCCGCGCCGACGCGCTGATCGTCAGCGCCGCGTTCCTGCGCCAGATTCCCGAGGACCAGTTGCAGGACAAGCTCCCGGTGGAAAGCCGTCCCCGGTTCCAGGATCTTCACGACTGGCGCCGCGCCCAGGGCCTGCCGCCACAGCCGGCGATCGTGATCCTCAGCCGCAGCCCCGACGTGACCCTTGCCGAACGCTGCCGGCACCTTGATCGCCCAGTCTATTTCGCGCTCGGCCGCCAGGCGGACCCGACCCATCGCGACGCGGTCGAGGCCACCGGGGCGCAAATCGTGGTGGCCGGCGCCAGCGACCGCGTCGAGGGCAAACCGCTGATCGACGCGCTTGGGCGCGAAGGATTCCGGCGCATCTACTCGATGGCCGGACCGCGGGTGCTGCACATGCTGGTGAAGGACCGCGTCCTCCACCGAATCTACCTGACCCACTTCCATCGCCTGCTCGGCGGGCAATCCTTCGACACCCTGCTTGAGGGCGAGCCGCTGGACCCACCGGCCACGCTCGTTCCCCACGCGCTGTACTACGACCCCGAAAGCAGCGACGGCGCCAGCCAAATCTTCGCTGCGTACGACATCCGCTAACTGTCATGGCCAGCGGCCACCCCCGATGATGAAAGAGGCATAGGCGTAGGGCGGCAGAGGCCGAAGGCCGTCATCCGCCAGCTGGCGCCCGGATTGCCGCGGGCGCCTGGGCACTGCGAACGCCGTACGGCGGATGACGCTGCGCTTTTCCGCCCTACAGGTCACCCCGGACGCGCGCCGCGGGTTCTTTCACGCCAGCCGTACCTCAGTACACGCTTGCGGGGGGCGCCATCGCGGTCCGCGAGCGTCGCCACGTGTCCGGAAGGCTTCATCGCCTGTCGATGGGGTTCGGGGTCTTCTCCTGGTCAACAGGTGGTACAGGCTGAACCACATTCCTTTGCGAACTCGCACGGATACTCAATGCCGTGACTGTAAACAAGATCAGCGCCATGCCCAGCACCTGCAGCGCACCCAGGCTTTCGCTCAGAAACACGACGCCGAAGAGCGAGGCGGTCACCGGCTCGACCATCGCCACGATCGACGCGACGGCCGGAGCCGTGTGCTTGAGCCCCACGATATAGAAGATGAAGGACAATCCTGCGCCCAGCACCCCCAGGACCACGAACAGTGGCCAACTCGCCGTATCGAGCACGGCCACCATCTGCTCGACATCGCCCAGCCCGAAAAGGATGAGGATGAGAACCGCGAACGCGATGACCAGAATCGCCTGCGGGCTGCCGTGCGGCGCCGCAAACTTGAAGCCGAAAATGAATACCGCATAGGACAGCCCGGAAAGAAGACCGGCACCCGCGGCGATCAACGTGACATCACCGGCTCCGAGATCGTAAATGCCGGTCAGCAGAACGATCCCCAGCATCACGATCGCGATCGCGGCCCATTTGAATGCGGTGGGTGTTTCCAGCCTGAGCGCAAAGGACACGAGATACACGAACACCGGCGCGCAGTACATCAAGGTCGCCGCGACCGCGACGCTGCCCTCCGCGATACTCAGGAAATAGAAGGAGAAATTGCCCGCTACGCCCACACCGGCGACTGCGGACCAAAACCATAGCCGGCCGCTGGCCAGCCCGCTGCCCTGCGGACGCACCGCGAGCCACGCAAGAACGAACAGCAGCCCGATCGCGCCTCGGTAGAACGACACCACGACCGGGTCCCAGCCCTGGCCCATCAGGATGCCGCCGATCCCACCGGACAGCCCCCAGGAAAACGCCGCAAGAGCGACGAACATGGCACTGAGGCCCGCTGTTTTTTCGAACGAAAGCGACCCTGTCCGGGCCGCCGAGCCCCATGCCATTCAGCATCCCCCCACCTTGCCAGAGACGGTCCCGCCCCGATGATCGCGACAACCCCGCAGACCGGCATACTCTGCATGCGAGACGCGCGGCTCCGTGCGTTGAGCACGCCCTGGTTCGAGCGGCGCCCTCGCCTGCGCAGGATCCGTAACACCCGGGAAGACCGAGACGGTATCACGGATCGGTGGGTTCGAGATCAACGATGGGCTGGGGCCACACAGGGCGTCAACGCCACTTCTGGCCGGGCTGCCTTTAGGCGACACTATCGACGCATCGGACGGCCCGCCGCGATGGACCCCCCGTGCACGCACCCCAACCCGAGACCAGCATCCTTTCAGCCACTGCATGGAGAAATCAGGTGACCGTCGAAATCGCGCTGGTGTTCACCCTCATCGCCGCGGCGCTGTACCTGTTCGCCAGCGAGAAACTGCCGCTGGACATCACCGCGATCCTGATCATGGTCACGCTGATCGCCATCCCGCAGCTGTTTCATTCCCAGTGGCTGCTGGAACGGGGCGTGGACCTCCAGGCAGCATTCCCGACGGTCAGCGAGGGCCTCTCCGGCCTGTCGAGCACCGCTACCGTCACGGTGCTGGCGATGTTCATTCTGTCGGCTGGCATCCAGCGCTCCGGGCTGGTGCACGTGCTGGGCCAGCGCCTGTTTCCGATGGTGGGAAGGTCCGAACTGCGCATGATCCTGATCATCGCGGCGCTGGTGGGCCTGATCTCCGGATTCATCAACAACACCGCGGCGGTCGCAGTCGCCATTCCGCTGATTCTCGACATGGCGCGGCGGCTGAAGCTGCGGGCCTCGCGACTGCTGATGCCGGTCAGCTTCTTCGGCATGCTCGGGGGCACACTGACGCTGATCGGCACGTCGACGAACATTCTGGCCTCGGCGATCCTCGCGGACCACGAGGACTTTGGCCGCCAGATCGGCATGTTCGAGTTCACCCACCTGGGCCTGATCGTGCTCGGTGTGGGCCTGATCTACTTCGTGACCATTGGCCGCTGGCTGATGCCGAAAAAGGACCTGGTCAGGCTCAGCGATGACGAGAACCGCTTCGTGATCGAACTGGGCGTCCCGGCCGACAGCCCGCTGGTGGACCAAACCCTGGAAGAGTACTCATTCGCGGTCAAGGCATCGGTCGAAGTGCTGAAGCTCGTCCGCGGCGACGCCGCCCACATCAAGCGCGCCGAACACATCCGGATTCGACCGGACGACATCATCCAGGTCCATGCCGAGTTGCGGCAGGTAATGGACCTGATCAAGTCCGGCAACGTACGGGTTCTCTCG
Organism: Thioalkalivibrio paradoxus ARh 1; assembly: GCF_000227685.2. GTDB lineage: Bacteria > Pseudomonadota > Gammaproteobacteria > Ectothiorhodospirales > Ectothiorhodospiraceae > Thioalkalivibrio > Thioalkalivibrio paradoxus. The sequence goes on from NZ_CP007029.1 coordinate 2,367,643, forward strand.
GTCTCCGGCGAGTCCAGCCCCGTGCGCGGCGACGGCAAGCTGGTGCGCGTATTGCTCCGCGATGCCCGGCAGTTCGAGGGCCGGGAAGTCCGTGCCGCGAAGTTCTGGGACCGGTATCAGGCGCGGCTGATCGGCCTGGAAAAGGATGCCCTGGAAGAACGCCGCATTGCCGATGAGCCGCTGGAAGCGGGCGGGGTTGCCCTGCTGGAAATCTCGCGCACCGCGCTGACTCGCCTCCGAGATGCGGACGACCTGATGATCCTGGAGGAAAGCCAGGATGAATTCGACCGCCGGCGCATGTGGATCGCCGGCGGTGTGATGGCCGCCGTGGTGCTCGGCGCGGCGCTGACACCGCTTCCGATCGTGGTCACGGCGCTGCTGGGCGTGGTGGCAATGGTCGCGACCGGCTGCGTCGACAAGCAGGACATGTACACCGGGGTTTCGTGGCCGGTGATCTTCCTGCTCGCGGGGGTGATTCCATTGGGCATCGCGATGACCAAGTCGGGCGCCGCCGACCTGCTCGCCGGGCTGCTGGCGACACACGCGGGCGACTGGCACCCGATTCTCGTGCTGATGGCGCTGTACCTGCTGACCACGCTGCTCACCGAACTGGTCAGCAACAATGCCTCGGTGGTGATTCTCGTGCCCGTCGCGGTCTCGCTGGGGCATATCCTGCAGATCGACTTCTTCGCGCTGGTGCTGGCCGTGATGTTCGCCGCGTCGACCAGCTTCCTGTCGCCGATCGGCTACCAGACCAACACGATGATCTACGGCACCGGCCTGTACCGCTTCACCGACTTCGCGAAGGTCGGTGCGCCACTGAACCTCTTGCTCATGGTGGTCACCAGCATCGGCATCTGGTGGCTGTGGCTGGTCTGACGCACCGGCCGGACGCCTCGCTCGGAACCGCCGAACGCTGCCCGCAGCGTGAGCCGCGGAAAAACCGAATGACGAGGAGCCCCAGGTCAGGTTTTCCCCATGCAGCACTTCTTGTATTTCCGGCCACTACCGCAGGGGCAGGGATCGTTCCGACCCACCTTGGGGTGTTCGCGGACATAAGGCGTATCGAAGGGGAGCGGCAACGTCTCATTCTCCCAGCCAAGGGCGTCCTGCCCGATCCCCAGAACGTCGTCGCCGAAATCGTCGTCCCCGAAGCCGCCCCGCTCCCCTTGCCAGCGCAACTGGCGCTCGCGGATCTCGATGGGGTTGTAGAAGGACAGGAAATGGGGAGGCTGAAACGGGCGCTGAGGCGAGTCGCTGAACGCTTGCTCCACATCGGCAACGCTATAGGGAGCGCCGAAACTGGGATCTTCGGCCTCAAAGGATGTGGCGAGGCTCATCAGCAACGCCTGGAAGCGCTCCCGCGGATGGTCCACCAGCACCATCCCGGCGATCTCGGCGACCATCCGGTCCTCCGATGCATCGGTCGTCAGCGAGGCCACCCAATCCAGCAACTCGTCCAGGCCTTCGCCGGCATCATCGACATACGAATCTGCCAGCCACTCCATGGCAAGGACGCGGCTCAACGGCTCCAGCGCGCGATCACGGGCGATGTCGAGGAGCACCGGTCGGATGAAGTCTTCCTTGCCCGCGCAGAGCTGTGGAAACTCGGTACTGATCCACTCCCAGAGGGAATCTTCGGGGTGCGTGCGCAAGCGCTCGAGTGCCGCGGCAAACGCGCGGCCCGCCGCCTCGCCACGGATCGCGCCGAGGATGAACAGTGCATGAAGCAGCGCCCACCAGGGGGCGGGGCTCTCGTCAGGCTGGGGACGCCACATCGTGTCGTCGGCCAGCAGCGCATGCAGGCGCGGCAAAAGGGTGTCGGCCCTGCGGATGCACTCGTCGATCAGGATCCGTGGCACCCGGTCTTCCAGCTCGGTGAGCTTGGCGATCAGTTCGTCGTCACTCATCCCGGCGAGGTCGGCGTCGGACCAGAGTTCGTGGAACGCGTCCTCGTCGACCAGATAATCCCAAATCTCGGGGGTCGAAAATCGAAAGATCGCGATCTTGCGCACGGCGCTCGGGACCAGTGCAACCATGCCTTCCAGGGTGAGGGGATCCTCGGAAACGCCTTCCGGCGGGATGAAAAACTCACGTAAATCGGGAATCGCGAGTGCCTGGATCACCAGCGCTGCCTTGGCCGCATCGAAGTTTTCTTCGTGCCAATCCGACCAGGCGTCTTCATGAGCGCGGATCCCTGCCACGTAGCCCTGGCACCAGCGCTCGCCCTCGGGTACCGGCAGCGGCGGATCGAACCGGAAATTTCCCGCGTGCAGCGTCGCCCGGATCTCATCCAGCGCCCCCTCCAGCGCCTGCCGGGCGTCCTCGGGGAGTTTCTCCGGACTGGGGATATCGAAACCCGCCTCCACGCAGTCCGCCAGCGGCACCTCCTCCTCCGGCGTCAGCGCGCAGGCAGTGAGAAACCCGTGCATCGCAGTCTCGGTCTGCAGCGGCTCGACCGCGTGGGCGGCGAGTGTTCGTAGGTGGGATACGAGTGAAGGCACCGTCATCTCCCGTCTTGGATTTCCGCGGACAGTACACCCAAATAACCACACCAGATCATGCCGGGCAAGCTGCGTGTCGGCGTCTTGGATTTCCGCGGACAGTACACCCGAATAACCCCTCCGCGCTGTCGGGTTGAACGCACAATCACACGGGTCTAAACAATAGACAGGTGGAGGAACATCATGCGCTACGTCTACATCGCCCTCATCATCCTTCTCACGGTCGTGGTGCTGGTATTCACCTTCCAGAACCTGGGCGCCGTGACCGTCCAGTTTCTGACTCTGCGCCTCACGCTGCCCCTCTCTGCCCTGATCATCCTGGTCTATTTTCTGGGCTTGCTCACGGGTGGTGCGGTCGTGTCCCTGGTGCGGTCCTGGGTGCGCGGTTCGTCCGGAAAGGCATCCGACCAGGCCAGCAAATCCCAATAGCGCGACCGCCGCGGCGCCTCCGCGAATGCCGCTCAGCCTGCGGCGGCCCGAACCCGGGGTTCCAGCGATGCCAGGGCCTGAAACACGGCGTTGATCACGTTCTCCCTGCCCGCGAACAGTTCGTCCGGGCCGCCCGCGTGCAGGCTGCTGAACGGCGGCTCGTAGAGCGCGGACGCGTCCATCACGCCGCGCGCGGTGAGCTGGTCGATCACCATCTCGACGAAGCGGATCTGCTGCGGCGCAAGGCTGCGGTCGTTCAGGAACCGGGAGAACGCCGCCTGGGCGGCCGTCCGATCCAGGCCGACCAGGCTGCGCACGAAGTGGGCGAGCGAGGGCGCCTCGCTGCGGGCCAGCAGAGCCGAGAGCAGCGTCTCCCCGTCTTCTTCGCCAATCTCGACCAGCGTCGTTTCGAGCCCCTTCAGGTCGGTTTCGGTCAGCGGCTGATTGCTCCGCAGGCGACGGACCACCAGGTGGTCCAGATGCTGGCGCAGGTAGTCGTTGACCTTCTTCTCGTACTGCGCGCCGGTCATCTTCGGGATGTAGACCGCCTCCCCTTCCCGCACGCCCAGCACCTCGTCCTTGAAGTCGGTGTAGACGATGGTGCGTTTCTTCTTGTCGAGAAAGCCCACCAGCCCGCGCAGCCGCAGGCGCAGCTCCTCCAACCCCGCAAGCGAGATGCCCTCCCAGAACGCGCTCTCCTGTATGGCAGCGAGGTATTCGAGCTGGGCCGCGACCACCGGAATCGTCGCCTTCTCCTCCAGCAGGCTCGCGATCTCGACCACCCGCTTGCGGTGCTGCTCGAACGCGTTCTCGTCCGCCTCGACCAGCGCCAGTTGCATTCGCAGCGCGGTCAGATCGAACAACCGCGACTCGATGTCGTCGGTCGCAATCTCCGACGGCAGGCCCGCCACCTCCCGCTGCAGCGTCTCGCGATCGCCTTCGCTGAGCCGCTCCCAAACACCCCGTTCCTGAAACCGCTCGACCGCCTCCAGGTGCATCCGCACGATGAAGTTCTCCCGGTTCATCGCGGCGACTTCGCCGTGCAGGCCATCGGCGAGCGAGCCCCGCAGCGCCGCGTCCGGGTCGAGTTCGGGGTACGTCTGCACATGGCCGAGCAGTTGCACGCGGGCGCGGAACAGCCGGGTGCCCAGCGGCGCGCTGTCGCCGGCGTTGATGCCCTCGGGGTTCTCGCGGAAGAAGTCGAAGTTGAAGCAGAAGTCGAACACCCGGAAATCCGGCTTGTCGTCCTCCGGCCCGAACAGACCGGGGCACAGCCGCGTGCCGCGCCCGATCATCTGCCAGAACTTGATCTTCGAGTACACCGGCTTGAAGAACACCAGGTTCGCGACCTCCGGCACGTCGATGCCGGTATCGAGCATATCCACCGAGATCGCGATGTGCGGCGCCTTGTCCTTCTGCGAGAAATCGTCGATCAGGCTCTGCGGATACTTCGCGTAGTTGTCGATGATCCGCGCGAACTGCCCGGCGTGGTGCGGATAGTGGTGGTTGAAGCGCTCCTCGATGAACTTCGCGTGCTCGTGGTTGCGCGCGAAGATGATCGTCTTGGCCAGCCGGTCGCCGCCCTCCACCTTGTGCCCGTGCTCCATCAGGTGCTGCAGCACCTTGTCGACGGTGTCCCGGTTGAACAGCCAGCTATTGATCGCGGCGGCGTTCACCCGGTCGGGCAGCGTTCCGGGTTCCACGTCGTCGCCCCAGTCGAGGCTCTCCCACTGCGCCTTTTCTTCGTCGCTGAGCTGCTCGTAGTCGATGCCCTCGCGCGGAAACTTCAGGTCCACCTGCTGCACGCGCGGCGGCACCAGGAAGCCATCGGCCACCGCCTGTTCCAGCTCGTAGGCGTCGGTCGGCACGCCTGGCTCCAGGTCGAACAGGTCGTAGGTGTTCTTGTCCACCTCGTCGCGCGGCGTGGCGGTCAACCCGGCCCGCAGCGCATCGAAGTAGCGGAAGATCGCGCCGTATTTCTGGTACACCGAGCGGTGCGCCTCGTCGATGATCACCAGGTCGAAGTGCCCGACGCCAAAGCGCGCCTGCCCGCCCCCGCTATCTGAACGGGTCTCGTCGATCATCCCCATCATCGTCGGATAGGTGCAGACGTACACGCGCCCCTCGGTGTCCTTCTCGGTGACCAGGTTCACCGGGCTCGATTCGGGCAGGTGCGCCTTGAAGGCGTTGCAGGCCTGATTCACCAGCGACACCCGGTCGGCCAGGAACAGCACCCTTTTCACCCAGCCGGCGCGCTGCAACGCGTCCACCAGCGCAATCGCCACGCGCGTCTTCCCGGTGCCGGTGGCCATTACCAGCAAGGCCTTGCGGCGGGCATCGGTGAATTGCCGGAAGATGCTGCCGATGGCCCGCTTCTGGTAATGCCGCCCCGCGATCGCGTCCTTCACCTGCGCCACGTCGAGCGCGTGGCGCTGCGTCCGACGCAGGATCAGGCGGGCCAGCTCGTCCTTCTTGTAGAACCCGGCCACCCGCCGCGGCGGGTACGCGGTGTCGTCCCAGATCCACGTCGTGTAGCCGTTGGTGTAGAAGAGAATCGGCCGCTGGCCGTGCATCCGCTCGAGGCCGTCGGCGTAGAGCCTGGCCTGCTGCCGGCCCATCTCCGGGTCCGCAGTGGTCTTCTTCGCCTCGACCACGCCCAGCGGCTTGCCGTCGTCGCCCCACAGCACATAGTCGGCGTAGCCGATGCCCTTCGCGTTGGGGATCCCGAGCACTTCGTATTCCCGGTCGCGCGCCTGGTCCAGCGGCCAGCCGGCGCGGCGCAGTTCCACGTCGATCAGGTAGTGGCGGGTCTCGGCCTCGGAGTAGTCGTGCGGGTCGGGCTGCTGCTGGGCCGCGGCGCGGATCTCCGCCAACTGCTCGCGCAGCGCCTGCAGTTCGGCGTCGAGCGCGTCCCGCTCCTGCTGCTGTTTCAGCGCCGCTTCGTTGTGTTCGGTCAGTTTCCGTTCGAGCGTCTCCAGCTCCCTGCGCGGCACCACCTCGCCAGCCGCCGGAGCCGGCGGCACGCGCGCATCGTTCCAGGCCGCACCCGCGCGCGAGGCCTCCGGCGCGTAGGTGCGCACCAGCCAGTAGCACAGGTGGTGCAGCTCCCGGACCACCTGCAGCGCGTCGTACTGTCGGATCGGCCGCGAACTGTGCACCGCCTGGTTGCCGACCTTCTGAATCACCCGGGCCTTCTGGAACACCGCCTCGGGCAGCAGATGCTGGAAGCTGGGCTCGTGCAGCAGCGCGCCCAGGCTCCGGTCGTAGGGCATCCGCAGACCCGCGTCGTGGCGGTACAGCCAGTGGACGATGGCCTCCAGCGTGAAACGGGCGTGGAAACAGGCGGCACGCGGGTCGCCCATGATGTGACCTTCCGCCCGGACAGCAGGCTCCGCAATGGCGCGGAAAGTGTCCGGGAGAAAGGCGAAGTTGGTCATGGCACCGGATACGGGGTGATGTCGTTGCTGTCCTGCGACATCAGTCGCATGAGCTTAGTATGCATGAACAGTTTCTCCTTACCGGCAACCGCCTCTTCCAGCACACCGATCTCCACCAACTGCTTCAGGTAGACCGAGGCCGTCTGCCGCTTGGCGATATCGCGCTCCACCAGCGAGCTGATCCGGCAATAGGGCTGTTCGAAGAGTAACTGCATCAACTCGTGGCTGTATATCCTGGGCCGTTGCTCCCGGACATGGTGGGATGTCTGCTCCATCAGCGCCCGCACGGCGGCAATCTTCAGGCAGGTCCAGCGCGACACCTCCTCAACCCCATCGAGCATGAAGACAATCCAGTCCTGCCAATCGGCATCCCGAGTCACCTGATTCAGCAAGCGGTCGTAATCCGCTCCGAAGCGTCTGCGCTTCAGAGTGAGAGCGTCCCGCTGAAAGCTCGGGACTGGAGGGAAGCGAACAGCGCGTCCAGTTCGGCCAGGTGGGCGCGCATCCGGGCCTTCTGACGCTCGGCGGGCGGATTCGACGATGGCTACCGGAGCAGCGAAATTGCGGAGAGAACCCGAAGCATAGCTTCGGGCAGTCCGGTTGACCGATGCGTTGGGTGTCGCCGCCGGCGCATTGGACAATGGGCTGGCAGACATGTACAGTAACGCGTACATATTCGGAGACCTGCCGTGGATGCTATTACCTACACAACCGTTCGGGCCAACCTCTCCAAGACTATGGATCGGGTTTGCAGTGACCACGAAGCCTTGATTATTACGCGCAACGGACAGCAGTCCGTCGTGATGCTCTCGCTTGAGGATTACAAAGCGTTGGAGGAAACCGCCTATCTTCTGCGCACGCCTGCAAACGCGAAGCGCCTTCTCACCGCGGCGGCACAACTGAACGCTGGGAAAGGCGTTGAGCGCAAGCTGGCCAAGTGAAGCTGATCTTCGCTGACGAGGCATGGGAAGACTACCTATATTGGCAGAAGCAGGACAAGAAGATGGTCGAGCGGATCAACAAGCTGATTCGCGAGACCCAGCGCGAACCCTTTTCCGGCATTGGCAAGCCGGAGCGGCTAAAGCATGCTCTCTCCGGTTTCTGGTCACGCCGCATCACGGATGAACACCGCCTGGTGTACCGAGTTGAAGACGATGCCCTCCAGATAGCTCAACTGCGCTTCCACTATTCAGAGGCCCAACGTCGGCCATCACCCGCCACTTAACCCAGAGCGAAGCGGCGGGTTAAGTGGTCGGGTGAATGGCCTTGTTCGGCCAATCATTGTCTACGGTAAACGACCTACCCACAGGCCTCAGGTGTTCAAACTCCTGTTTCTGTAGTTTAGCGCGGATCTCTTCAAAAGATCTGACGACATCCTCTGCATAGAGACGTTCCCCACAGTGCTGACAAACCTCTGCGGTCACTTTCAATGTTACGGTATTACAACCACCGCGCAATAGCTTCTCTACCTGCTTAACTTCAAGTTCACCACCGCAAACGGGGCATTTTTCAAATGGCATCATTTCTTTACCCTCACTTTCCAGTCAATCCACCGTGCTGGATCTGGCCGATAGACAGTGATCATTACGGCCCATTCATTGTCTGCATTATAGGCCCACACACTATGAATTGGTGCGCCTGCAAAATTTTTCCCCATAATTAGACAGCTCGGGTACGGTTTGTCATTTGGATAATCTTCGACGATTTCGCCATGCATCACTGAAAAGTAAATTTCGTCAAATGTCAGATGATCATCAACAGCTTCCTCATCTGCATGATCTGTGATCCGAACTCGACTGTTGCTGATGGCAACAACTATGTCCTCAACATCCATCTGCTCTTCCCTATTCTTGCCGAACGTATATTCGACAGCTTCTGGAATATCGGTAATCGACAGTTTCTGTATAGCACGGTCCAGGTCCTGCGTCTCGCACAGACGGTGCGGCGCCATGTGGCTGCAATTTTTCCATCGGCTCACAGGAGGTTGGCTCATGGCGACGGGAAGTCGCGGCGACGCGGAGCGTCGTTTCTGGGAACGTTGCCAAAATCTGCGTATCAAGCAAGGCGTTATTGCCCACCGCAGTACGCTGGCACATACAGCGTGCAGAGCAGTTCATGCTGTCGGTTTCCGGACGACGCCTGGCCAATCTGTTTCGACCGGATATGGACAGTTACCCCGGTCGCCTGGGGCAGGATTCGGGGCTGCAACCCCGGCAGTTCCGGCAGGCTGTCGACGCTATACGGAATCTGCATAGCATCGTCGGCACAGAATGGGCCATAGATGTCGACTGGGCGTTCTGGCGCGATTCTGCCAGGACAGTGGAGGAGCAGCACGCGACCACGGCACGGCAGCGCGCCCCGGGAATCCCGGGGAGCGTACACCGATATCGCTTGCTCTCACCAATTGATGCGCTCCGCACCCATGATGCGATCGATCCGGCTCGACTGAACACGAGTCGTCCCGGCCATCGCACACGCGTCAACTACATCGGTGTCTTGTATCACCCCAGCGCTCAGCTTAGGATGCCGGCCGCAAACAGCACGCCGAAGTCCGGCTCACCGGTCTTCCAGTCGCGAAGCGCCGGGTGCCGGTGACCGGCCACGATGTCCGTCGCGCCGCTCGCATCTTTGGCAAAACACAGCACGTCCTTCGGCTCCAGCATATTGAGCGCCACCGGGCTATGCGTCGCGAGCAGCACCTGGCCGTCGTAAATCGAAGCGAGCGACTGAAGCACGGTCTCGATCGCGCGGGGGTGGATTCCATTCTCGGGCTCCTCGACGAGGATCACTCCGTCGAAATCCCGCAGATAAGGCAGAATCGTGAGCGCCAGGAGCCGCAGCGTTCCGTCGGAGGCCAGCCACGACGGCACCTCCGCGCCTCCCTCATAGTGGATCACCAGATACCGGTGCCGATCCTCCGGCCGCTCGATGCTCTGGATGTCCTCGATATCCGGCAAGGCGGTTCGGACGTGTTCCAGCCACTGCCCAAACCGATCGGGGTCCTTGTGCAACTCCGCCACCACCCACGGGAGGTTGGAACCGTTGGGCTGAAAGCGCCTCCCCAGACCGGGCGGACTGGGCTGGCGGATGGCCTGACTGTTCAGCGTCAGGCTCTGGATTCCGTTCACCAGCAGATCGCGGAACCATGGCGCCGCCCGAAAGCTGTCCCGATCGGCCGGGATGTTCGCCATCGCGGCCGTCTCGCGGCCAAGCCGGAACGACGGCTGATAGGTCTTCTTGCCGTCGGGCACATAGTTCGCGTTGCCGCCACGCTTGTTGGAGACGATCAGCTTTCGTCCCTTGCCAGACCGCAGGAAAATCGATGCGGGTGGGGCGGGTGGAGAAGGAAAAAGCTCCGCCTGCCCCAGCCGCGTTGACTCCGACCCATTGAGCAGCCAAAGCACTTCGTGATCGAGGCCCAGCAGATTGCTCTCTGCGTCGAGCCCGATCGCGATCTCGTAGCGACCCCGAGTGAAATGCCGATACGGCTCCGCCATGCCTTTTCTGACGTGCTCGGGGAGTCGTGCCTCGACCGCGAGCTGAAACGACGAGCCCTCGCCGCGCCACAGCAGTCTCTGGAAATCCCGGCTTCGCTCCAGCACGGTATCCGCGACCTTCCCGCCATTGCGCATCAGATCGCCAAGCAACGCAACAACGTCGAGAAACGTCGTCTTCCCGCTGGCGTTAGGCCCGACCAGAACCGTAAACCGCCCAAGCTCCTGATCGATGGAGCGCAGACAGCGGAAACGCAAGGCCTGGATTCGCGTAAACATCGGCCAAGCTTGACAAATGCCGAGGGGCATGGCAATCGACGCCGCAGGGGCCTGTCTTGTCGCTCAACGCTGGGGGCAACGTGAGCGACAACGAACCTTGTTGTGCACCCATGCACCACAAATCGGCTTGCTGCTCACGAAACCCGTTTCATGAGCGACAAATGCCGGGGCATTTGCGGCACGGACCTGTCGACGCCATCGACACGTCCCGGTATACCTGTCGAAAACGTCGCGATTCATCGACACATCCGCTCCGAAGCGTCTGCTATTCAGAGCGTCCCGCTAAAGGCGCGCGATTGCAGGGAGGCGAACAGCGCATCCAGTTCGGCGAGGTGGGCGCGCATCCGGGCTTTCTGCTGTTCCGCGGATTCGACGATGGCGGCGAAGCGGTGCTGGAGGTCGAGAGGTGGGAGCGTGACCGTGATCCCCGCAAAAGCCGACTTGCTAACCATGCCCTTCATAGAGTTCGTAGATGCGCGTTGAACCAGGTCTTTACCCATGAGAAAAATACCGAAAGCGTACCAGAGCAAAATTCTCTTACCTGGAACAAATGCGTTGATTTGTTGGTTAAACGCCACTTCACGATCAGCGATGGCGGCATTACCGATGCAGGATCTGGAACCAGCTATACAGGTAACCAGAACCGAACCTTTCGGTGCAATTCGAGCGATTCTCCTGCCTTGCTGGGAAAGTCCTTCTTCGGCATTTGTGAGGGTGAATGACGGATCGTTGATGTTATCTGATTTTATCCATTCGATTGCATCACCGTAGTACTCGGAGCATTTCCGAGCGGGCGTATTTCCTGTTATTACGTCTCCCAAGTCTCCGATACGGCTTCGCGCCCACCCCATCGGATTGGTGACCGGGTCGCCGAACATGTCGAGGAAGGTGGATTGAAGGAGGGCGTCGAGCTGGGCGAGGGCCTCGCGGCGTTTGGCCCGCAAGGCATCGGCCGCGTCCAGAATCCCCGCAATCCGCTTCTGTTCAGCCAGGGGTGGGAGGGGGATTTCAAGCTCAGCGAAGAACTCCGCCGGAACACGACGCTGGCCGGCCGCTCCCTTCATTTTCATTGCGCCCGCGCGGCGGACCCACGGCGCACGCAACATATGGAAGAGGTAACCTCCATCAAGCTGATGACTCGGGCGAAGCACGTGAAATTCTGTTGAGCCGACACCGAAACGGTGAGGGAGGCCGTCGGCCCGTGCCATCTTGCCGTTCTCGAAGCATGGCGTTATTTTCGCAACGATCATGTCGCCGCGTTTGAACTGCGTGAACCCTTTGGCGACGTCGGCATACATCCGCTCTTCCGGCCGCTCGATGGAAAGCGTCAGCTCAGACACCGAGGCCATAGGCACGAAGCTCACCCGCTCGCTCGCCTCCGGCCTATCATCTGCGTCCGGGCGCGGATTGATCTGGGCGACCTGCGCAACAGCGACGCGTTCCCACCTCATCCGAGAAGGCGCTCCAGCTCCTTGCCTCCCTCGGCAATCTCCTCCTCCAGCTTCGCCAGCCGCTGAAGAATCTCCTGCGGCGAATCGTGCTCGACCGCCTCGTACTCCACCTCCTTGTAGCGGTTGATGGAGAGGTCGTAGTCGTTGCCCGCGATCTCGGCCTTGGGCACGAGGAAGCTGCGGTCGGTGCGTTTGCGGGTGGTCTCGGCCTCGCGGTTCTGCCAGCGGGCCAAGATGTCGGGCAGGTCGCTCTTGTCGGGCTGCGGGGTGCGCTTGTCGTCCAGCGAAAAGCCGTCGGACTGCATGTCGTAGAACCAGACGTGATCGGTACCGCCGGCCCCCGGCTTTCCCAACGGGTTGGTCTTGGTGAAGAACAGGATGGCGGTCGAGACGCCGGCGTAGGGCTTGAACACGCCCGAGGGCATCGAGATGACTGCGTCGAGCCTCTGGTGCTCGACCAGGATTTCCCGCAGCGCCTTGTGCGCCTTACTTGATCCGAACAGCACACCGTCCGGCACGATGACCGCCGCCCGCCCGCCGGTCTGCAGCAGGCGCAGGAACAGGGCCAGGAACAGCAGCTCGGTCTTCTTCGTCTTGACGATCTGCTGCAGGTCCTTGGCCGTGGACTCGTAGTCCAGGCTTCCGGCGAAGGGCGGATTGGCGAGGACCAGCGAGAAGCGGTCGGCGTCGTCCTGATCCGACTGGGCGAGCGAATCGCGGTAGCGGATGTCGGGGTTCTCCACGCCGTGCAGCAGCATGTTCATGCTGCCGATGCGGAGCATGGTGCTGTCGAAGTCGTAGCCCTGGAAGGTGCCCGAGTTGAATTTGCGGCGGCTGGCCTCCGTCTTGTAGATCGCGTCGCCATGATGCTCGCGCAGGTATTCCGAAGCGGCGATCAGGAAACCGGCGGTACCGCAGGCCGGGTCGCAGATCACGTCCTTCGGCGTCGGGGCCGTCATGTCCACCATCAGCTTGATGATGTGGCGCGGTGTGCGGAACTGGCCATTCTGCCCAGCGCTGGCGATCTTGCCTAGCATGTACTCGTACAGATCGCCCTTGGTGTCGGCATCGGCCATGTCGATGCCGTCGAGCTGGTCCACCACGTTCGCCAGCACGCGTGGCGTGGGCATCATGAAGATCGCGTCCTTCATGTGGTGGGAGTAGGTCGAATCGCCCTCCTCCTCCGTCCCGCCGTTGCTGCCGAGCGTCTTGATGAACGGGAAGACCTCGTCCTTCACCGTGGCGAACATCCTCTCCGGCGCAGTCTCCTTGAACCGAGACCAGCGCAGGTGGTTCTCGTCCGGCGCGAAGATCGGCTCCTCGACCGGCTGCCCGGTGCGCGCCGCCTTGTGCTCGCGCAAGGTGTGCAGCTCGTCCAGCCGCTTGATGAACAGCAAATACGTCAACTGCTCGATGACCGACAGCGGGTTCGAGATCCCCCCAGACCACATCGTGTCCCAGATACGGTCAACCTTCGACTTCAGTTCTCCAGTGATCACTAATCCTATTTCCTTGTCTTACTTAAGCTAGTTGGCAGCATGTACCCAAAGAACCCCACCAACGCTCCGAAAAAACACCGGCGCCGCCACCGAACTCGCCAACATTGTTGGACAGGGGCTTTCCGACGTCCGGGTTACCTCTTTATCCGGTTTACCTCTTTATTATGCGTTTTGGCTGACTTTGCCACTAGCCCCTCCTAGCGTTCCAGCCAATGTGATCAATGTGCACCATCTCGACTTCCGAACTCCGAATCTCACCAAGGAATCTACCACAGTAGGGGAAATGAGAAATTTCAACCACTGTACTCCACATTTCTTCCCCAACTTCCTCCAGATAGTGATTTTCCTCCAGATCCTCCTCTGCGGCTGATCTCGATACAACAAGGACCCAGTTTTCCACTTTTTTAAAGTAACCGTCGCCCTGTTCAATCCGGACGCTCCCCGGTTGACTGGCGCATTGGTGTTTTCGCTCCCTCACTCCGTCAGTTACAGAACGCTTGTGCTCAGACGCGCTTGACGGCGACCGACCGGAGCGACAGCGAAGGGAGAAAGCTGTCAAGCGACGTCTGGAGCAGATTGTTCGGCCTTCCCTATTCTTGCTCATCCCGCAATACATTCATCGCACCGTGAATTACAGCAAGAACGTCGATCTGATCAGCGTTAATGTAGTAGATAATCCTGAATGGACCCGAGAACACTTCCCTTATCTGATCCATGCCGTATTCTGGTACCCGACGCCCCGACAAGGGGAACGCACCGACAAGGGGAACGCACCGATCTGCTGGGATTTTCTTGTAATCTAATCAACCGTCCGAAGAGCATAGGTTTCCGAATCCTGTGCAATATACCCATATATCGCGTCCAAATGGGCCTCGGCCGTCTCGATCCAATGCACTCTCATTCAGGTAATCCGTACTTTTTCCTGACCTCTTCTACAGCCTTTGTCCTCCCTGCAATACTGTCGCTTAGCCCCTTTTCAATTGCCTCGCGTACGTATATTTCACGCATCAGGTCATCCCACGTCGCATCGGCAGGCAATTGATCCACCAGCCTGTGGGCTTCATCTTTACTGATTTTCGTGGACATCTTTATTGTCCTCCTTCATGCGAATATTCCCCGCCATGGTTCTCGCCGAACGTTGAAGCTAAGTGGCGCGGCTTTGCCGCGTCCAGGAGAGCGCGAAGCGCGGAACGAACTTGAGCGACTTGTTATGTTTACGAGCTTGACTTGTTGGTATCAATTGCGATTATTTCCTGTGCCGACTTCAAAAGAGCCGCAGCATCATCAGTTGAGTATCCCTTCAACTCAATTACTGTTCCGTCAGGTTTAGTAACCTTAATATACCTACCAAGCTTTGCTTTCATCCACGCCAGAAGAGCTACCGCAAGAACACCCCACCCTCCAACCAAGGACACCTCGACCAAGAAGCCCGCTGCCATTGGTCCCTCACTCAGTTGGATACGTCTGCTGTAGTGAAGGTGGTGCTGCTCCAGGATGGGTGTCAAAGTTTCATAGCTAACCCTGAAACAGGTAAGATTTGCCTTGGTGATCTTAGCGTTTTCCGTCATATCAGCATTTCCGGCGCTATTAGGTAAACATAACGCCGCCAACACGCGCGGCTTTGTAGTGAAGGCGAAGCCGCAACGAAAAAGCCGTCGCCGTGCTTGGCATTGTTAGAACATGCTATGCCATTGGCATGATGTCGAATTCATTTGGTAAAAACTTTCTTTTCTCAACTACTTGCTCCCAGTACGATTTAGTTGCCAGTGCGTGCCGCCTGCCATTGCCTTGCTGTGCCTCATGATCCGAGTTCAAGCTAGCATACTTTAGCATCAACTCTGCTCGTTTTTCTGATGCCCAGCAAAACATAGGAGTTACCCCTTGAAGCACGCTATTTTCTTCAACTTCCGAAAGCAAGTCAGCGGCTATTTCAGTCAAATATGGAATTGCCCCTGGACCAGACCTTTGTTCAGTTTCGTATGCCAAGACAAGTCCATCGCCATATACGCGAGAACATGAAAGATTTCTGCACGAGCGAAACTCAGCATCAATAGGCTCATGGTCAACCCAGCGAATTTCTCCTTCTGCAATCCCACCCCGAACCAATATAAAATCAGCCCACCATTGACCATACATCAGGGAGACCGCTCTTAGAAAATCAGGATAATTGCCAGCTTCAGCAGAAACGATTACGGAATCTGAAAAAATGGAGACTCGAATAGCAGGGAAAAGCTTGGCCGCAACACTCGCTGGGCCCGCAAAATCTAAAGACATTAAATCTGAGAATCGCCCAGAAGATATGGCTGCCTTAGTTCCCAGTATGTCAAAGAACCCTACTAATGCCATAAGACCTCTCTTGTTCTAACGTATATTCGACAGCTTCTGGAATATCGGTAATCGACAGTTTCTGGATAGCACGGTCCAGGTCCTGCGTCGCGCACTGCCGGTGCGGCGCCATGTGGCTGCGATTTTTCCATCGGCTCACAGAAGGTTGGCTCATGGCGACGGGAAGTCGCGGCGACGCGGAGCGTCGTTTCTGGGACCGTTGCCAGAATCCGCGTATCAAGCAAGGCGTTATGCCCACCGCAGTGCGCTGGCACATAGAGCGTGCGGAGCAGTTCATTCTGTCGGTTTCCGGACGACGCCTGGCCAATCTGTTTCGACCGGATATGGACAGTTACCCCGGTCGCCTGGGGCAGGATTCGGGGCTGCAACCCCGGCAGTTCCGGCAGGCTGTCGACGCTATACGGAATCTGCATAGCATCGTCGGCACAGAATGGGCCATAGATGTCGACTGGGCGTTCTGGCGCGATTCTGCCAGGACACTGGAGGAGCAGCACGCGACCACGGCAGGGCAGCGCTCCCCGGGAATCCCGGGGAGCGTACACCGATATCGCTTTCTCTCACCAATTGATGCGCTCCGCGCCCATGATGCGATCGGGCTCGACTGAGCACGAGTCGTCCCGGCCATCGCTCAGGCAATCGGTGTAGTGTCTCCGACGATGCATCATTCGTAGTGGCTCCAGAGCCGGAGGATCTTCACTACACGCTGCTCCTCGAGCACTTGGTACACCAGACGATGCTGGATATTGATCCTGCGTGAACAGGCTCCTGCAAGATCACCGACGAGCCTCTGGAACGGAGGCGGCTTTCGGTACGGGTCTTCCGCGATCAGCGCCAGTAATTCCTGGGCTTTCGGTTTCAGGCCGCTGGCGGCGAGTTTCTTGGCATCGTTCTGGGCTTGCCTGGTGTAGACCAACTTCCATGTCACCAATCCAGTTCCTCATCGCATTGTTCAACCGGGGTATCCATGCCCTCGCGGATCGACTCGCGCATGCCGGCTACGGACAACAGGAACAGCGCTTCCTGGATGGCGGCCCAATCTTCCTCGGCGATCAATACTGCCGTGTTCCGTTTGCCGGTGATAACGATGGGTTGGTGGAACTCGGCGGCTTCGTCGATCAGCCGATACAGGTTACTGCGCGCTTCAGTGGCGGTAATTCCGGGCATGGCGCATCTCGATGCAGGTTCAGCGGCCCACCATGGTACGCTTTTCCGTACGTACGTCAAAACGAACGCTTACGGTGGCGCTCCGCGTACCCGGCCAGCCGACCTACGCGATCCGCCGATCGAACTGATGTCCGTGACCGCGTAGCTACGTAGGTGGGTGACCAAGGTTCGGCGCTGCACTCCTGGCATAGCCGCTCGCGCTGCTCAATCGATGTTTTCGTACACTGCCTCGATGGGTACATCGAGTCCGACACTGTCCAGCCGGAGCCTCTCTCCGGACCGGACTGGGTAGAGCACCCAGCGGCCGTCCGGATCGGGGCGAAAGACTTCGATGCCCATCTCGTCGGGGTCGACGAGCACATATTCGCGCAGGCTTTCGATCTGCCGGTAGCAGGCGAACTTGCGGCCGATATCGAAGCTCGCCGTCGCCGGGGACAGAACCTCGACGATCAGGCTGGGGTGGCGCTTCACCCGCCGATCTTCGGCATCTTCGGGGGCGCAGGTCACCATCACGTCGGGGTAGAAAGCCGCGTCCGCGGCCTCGACGCGAACCTGCACATCCGCCATGAACACCCGGCAGGGCTTGCCGTGCAGGTGCTGGCGCAGGAGCATGTAGATATTGCCACTGGCCATGTTATGCCGGTCGGTGCCACCGGTCATGGCGAACACCTCGCCTTCCAGGAACTCGTGACGACCTTCCTGTGTCTCTTCCCAGCGCAGGAATGCTTCGTGGGTCATCGGGATCCGGGGCGCCGCCTCAGCCATCTTTCCGTCCTCGCACGCGTGAAACTGCAGTATCCCGCCAGTTATTGCCGGGGATCAATAGCCCTGGATTCCGGGGAATCCGGGAACAGTACGCTTACAGAATGTTCTCTCGCGGACTGTTGCTCTTTGGCACCGGTCATGCGAGCAGCCTCGACTGAACACGCATCACCCCAGCCATCGCACACGCAATCGCACCGTCCCCGGAGCGGCGCTATGGCCGCTGCAGTGGGATGCCGTAATCGCTCCAGCGCCGGTCCGACGAGACCGCTACCAGCGCCTCGATACGTGCCTGCGCGATCATCAGCCGGTCGAACGGATCTGCATGAATACCGGGAAGCCTTGCCGTCTCGGTGACATGGGCATCATTGATCGCGAGCAGTGTCGCGCCTGCGGCAAGGCTCTCGTCGCGAAAGCTGGCCGGATCGACAGCGAGATTCCCTATCCGGTGTTTGATCGCCACTTCCCAAATGCTTGCCACGGACACCACGCAGGGGCGGAATCTTGGTCTGGACAATGTCCCAAACGATCTGATAGTCGATACCGAAGTAGCCGTGAATGAGGCGGTCCCGCAGCCGAGCAATCGGCCCCACTCCACCTCGGGATGCTGTTCACGAAACTCGGCCGGCGGCTTCTTGCCTCTGGTCCGCACGACGGCCGAAGAGGAAATACGCACGGTGCGACTCGGCTTCGCCTGGAGGGATGCAGCGCAGTCAACGCGAGTATATACTGCCATATATATTCTGCGCTTACGGGAAAATCGCCATGACTGAAACCCGACGTGTCAAGCTGTTCAAGAATGGTGCGAGTCAGGCTGTCCGCTTGCCGGCTGAGTTTCGTTTCGAGAACGAGGAGATTTACGCCACCAGGGACGATGCGTCTGGCGACGTCGTGCTGTCCACCCGGCCAGGGGCCAAGATCTGGGCTGAGTTTTTTGCACTGATACGGACCGTTGATGTCCCGGACGACTTCATGGCAGAGCGTCCAATGAACATCGTTCCCCATGAACGCGACCTCTTTCAGGACGAAGCATGACCAGCGTTTTGCACATGCTCGATACGGATACGACGAGCTACATCATCAAGGGGCATTCGCCGGTCCTCGAGTCGAGACTCGCCGAAATACCGCCCGATCGGCTATGCATATCCGCCGTCACACGCGCTGAGCTGATGTACGGCCTCAAGCGATTGGCACCCGCTCATCGGCTGCATCTGGCGGTGGGCCAGTTTCTCAAGATCGTGCGCGTACCTGCCTGGGGCGCTGACGCGGCGGACTACTACGCAGATATCCGATACCGGTTGACCCGATCGGGCCAGCCGATTGGTGAAATGGACATGATGATCGCCGCCCACGCGCTCGCTGTCGGCGCTGTATTGGTGAGCAACAACACCGGGCATTTCGAGCGCATCGACGCACCATTGGCGTTAACCAACTGGTTGCACGGGTAATACCCTTGGCGTCGCGGTTCAAGGCGACGGCAAGTCGGTGGTTCAACGCGCTTGCGTGTGCTCTGCACCGGCGCTGGCGTCTTGCCCCGCACCGAGCACCCGGCTGAATCCGCCGGCGCCGGAGCTGGTCATCACCAGGTATCGTTTGGCCCGTGTCATGCCCACGTACAGCAGCCGGGCGGATTGCTGACGCCCCTCGTCACCGGCATCCAGTTCTCCGATGCCGATCACGATCACGCGCTCGAATTCCAGGCCCTTGCTGCTGTGCAGCGTCATCAGTGCAACGCTGTCGGCCTCGCTGTCGTACGCCTTCTTGCGCGCGCTGTCGCACAGCCATTGATGCGGTATGCCGTCGTGCTGCAGCCGGCGGGCGAGTCCTTCCCCCTGGGCGTTCTTGTTGTACAGAACCGCGACCTCCTGAAGGTTTACGCCGTTGGCCTGCCATTTGCGGATGCACGCGGCGGCGAAGTCGAGTTCTTCGGCGAAATCGGCGCAGTGTCGGGTGACGGGCGCGGGGCCGCTGACGCCTGCGGCTTCGGGTTCGATCAGGGGGATGTGGTCGTCGTCGGTGGCTTGGGGGTCCAGGTACTCGCGCGCGAAGCCGTAGGCGAAAGCGAGGATTTCGCGGGTGTTGCGGTAGTTGAGGCGCAGGATCGTGGTCCGCCCCTTGGCCTGAATGCCGACACTGGACAACGTGAAGCCGAGGCCGGCCGTTTTCTTGTAGATCGACTGGGCATCGTCGTAGAGCAACAGCAGGGAGTTGCTTTCGGGGTCGACCATCTGCACCACCAGCCGGAGCCAACCGGCCTGCATGTCGTGGCCCTCGTCGATGAGCACGGCGCCGTACTGGGCGCGCGGGATGAACCCACGGTCCACCGCGTGGATCACCGTTTCGACCTGGCGCTCGTAGATCGGCGCGTCGCCAAGCTGCGGCTCGACATGGTAGGTCTTCAACTGCTGACCACACCAGTCGTGAAAGTGATAGACCTGCACTTCCGCGCCGATGCCCTTGGCCGAGATGAACGCGCGCAGCCGCGCGGCCAGGGTGATGTTGAAGCACAGTACCAGGATGGGCTTGTTCAGCGTCTGCGCGAGGTAGAGGCAGCGGAAGCCCAGGATCATCGTCTTCCCGGAACCCGCGACACCGTGAATCACGCGGTGGCCCTCGCCCAGGCTGCGGGCGAGCTGTTCCTGCTGGATGTCCATGATGCGGATGATGTCCGGCAGCGTTCCCTCTTCGGCGGACTGTACCGGGTCGGCGAACAGCTCGGCCTGGGCGGGGGCGTCGATGCGCAGCTCCGGGAACAGGTGCCAGCGGATGCGGTCGATCTGCGGCAGGCTGAGCGGTTCGCGGAAACGGTAGTTGAACATGTTCCACAGCCGTTCCTGAAACGCCTCGGCGTCGGTGTTCTCGGTGAATTCGCCCTTGTAGATCGCGAGATAATCGGGCAGCAGGATTTCCCGGCCATCTTCCGGTGCTGCGTTGGCGAACTGCTGGCGGGTGATATTGGTGAGCACCACGCCCCAGCCGTAGGGCATCACCAGTTTCCCCTGATAAGGGCCGGCGTGATGGCAGAGACTCGGATCGCGCGAGAGCATGTCGATCACCGCGTAGGCATACTGCCGGGCCTGCTCCAGCGGATGCGGTTCGATAACCCGGCCGCGCTGGGTGTGCAGCGTGACATCGCTCTTGCTCATGTGCTTGAGGGTGTCCGGCTTCCAGTCCTTCACCTCCAGGAACAGCAGGCCGCGCGAGGGGTGCAGGATGATGAAGTCGGGATAGCGCCTCCGGCGGCCGACCGGGATGTCGTACCAGACCAGGTAGTCGTCTTCGAGCAGCCGCGCGAGCGCTTCGGCGAAACGCTTTTCGCCCGAGGTCATTCGGGCAAGGGTATGACGATTCAGGGCCGGGATGATCTTCGCCATGTCACGCAGCGCGCATCCGGAAGCCCGGCGGAAATGCGTATCGGAACATACCGTTATTCTAGGTCGACGCCGAGGTTCATGCCGGTGCGGAACGGAAGCCGGGCATGGAACCCTGCGGTCTGGCCCCGCGCGCCGGGTCGCGGCAGGTTCGTCGCGGATCGTGGTTCGCGTGGTCGATGTGCAAGCGCAACGGCCAACGATGCCTCCTGATGTGCACTGGCCACATTTATCCGTACAATGTGCACTATAGACACCCTGCCGAAGGAGATGCCGATGGGTAGTGTTACGGCTCTGGCTCCTCAGCGCGCGGAGGTCCTGCGCGAGGCGCTGGTCAATGCCGGCAAGGCATTGGGCCTGACCCAGGCGGAACTGGGCGCGGTGATCGGGCGCGGGCGCACGGACATCAGCAGGGGCAACGTCGATCCGGACAGCAAGCCGGGGGAACTGGCGTTGCTGCTGATCCGCTGCTATCGCGCCCTGTACGTGCTCACCGGAGGGGACGCCGGCGCGATGAAGCACTGGATGCACACGCCCAACCACCACACCGGGGGCGTGCCGGCCGAGCAGATCCGCTCGGTGCAGGGCCTGGTGGGCGTGCTCGAATACCTCGACGCCATCCGCGGCAAGATCTGAGATGCCCGATTGGGCGGCATGGGTCGACACCGCGCCCCGCGTGGTCCTGAAAGGAGAAGTCCTGCGCCTGGTCGAGAGTCAGGAGCAGGTGGCCACCAACCAACTGGTGTCGTCGCTGGAACGCCAGGCGGTGTTGGAAGAGATGCTGGAATCGACCAAACCGCCGCTGCGTCCGGGCACCGAGCGGCTGCATTACCTGCTGGCGACGCCGTTTCGCTACCCCCCGCTACGCCATGGCTCGCGCTTCGGTCGGCGCCATGAACCGAGCCTGTTCTACGGGGCGCTGGGCGAACGCACGGTACTCGCGGAAGCGGCCTACTACCGCTTCGTCTTCTGGTACGGAATGGCCACCCCGCCGCCGCGCAAGCTCGATACCCAGCACACGCTGTTTGCCGCCCGGTACCAGGGGCGTGACGGTATCCAGCTCCATCAGCCTCCGTTCGAGGACAGCACCCCCCTGCTCCGCCATCCCGCCGACTACAGCGCCACCCAGGCATTGGGCACCGCGATGCGCGAGGCCGGCATCGACCTGTTCGAGTACCGCTCGGCGCGGGATACGGAGGCGGGCCTCAACCTTGCGCTCTACCATCCGCGCCCGTTCACTCGAAAGACACCCACCCGGCAGGATGCCTGGCTCTGCCAGTTGACCGCCGAGCACGCGCGCTTCCGGAAAACCGGCGACGGTACGCTGCAGGATTTCGCGCTCGAGCAGTTCCTGCACCGCGGCCGCCTGCCGCTGCCGGCATGAGCCACCGGAAAGCTTCTCGAGCGGCCCACCACCAAGGTCAATCCGGTGCCCGTCACGCCACCGGGCGACGGACTTCTTCCTCCAGGCGGCTTTTAAGAGTGCGTTCCGCCACTTCCAGTTCATGGGGCAACCACGTGGATGCATCATTTGACGCGCAACGCGACGGCGACGGCCTTCGACGGCCGCGACCGCCTGTGTCTGCTGCCGATCTACGCAGTAGCTACCGGGCGGCCGCGCCGATGCTGGAAACGATGTCGGTACGGCGGAAATCCTCGCCCTTGAACAACAGCGGCTGCCCGTTTTCACGCGCCAGCGCGTAGGCGAAACAGTCGCCATAGTGCAGCCCAGCGGCGTACCGCCCCTTGCCGAACTGGCTTAAGGCGCGACGCGCCTCCTTGTTGCGCGATTCTTCTCCCCCGCGAGCGTCCATCAATCGAGCGCCGCCAATGCCGATTCCGGTGCCTTGTCGAGCACCTTCAGCAGCGCCTTGGCAGCACCCGTCGGGCGGCGCCTCCCCTGCTCCCAGTTGCGGATTGTGTCCAGCGGTACGTCGATGCGGCGCGAGAACTCGGACTGCGTGAGACCGAGGCGCTTGCGCACGCGCCGCACAAACCGGGCGGCGTCCGCCAGCGCCTCCGCATCGTCCATCTCCTGCTGAAACGCGAGATCCTGCTGAATGCCGACATGGGCGGGCGTGACGACCATAGCCCAGGGCTCGATGGGGGTCGGAAAGAGTCGTTCTGACCCTGCCAGGGTGACTCAGTGTGTTGCGGTAACGTATGCCTGCAGGCCTGTGCCTCCAGCATCAGCAGGTCGCTCCAAGGCGTTGCAGGGCCTCGTGCACGGACTCGTTCACCGTCATGGCCGCATATGGCGGCAGTCACCCGCGGTATGCGTTGCGCGGCGCCGATGAAGAGGTCACCAGCCGCCCAAGACGCGGAGATGCCAAAGAGGGCGAAGCGCTTCAGGGCGTCGGCACTCGGCCGTTCCGCAGCCCGTCAATGGCCGGCCAAGGGCACCGGCCCGCTCGAGGTTACCTCCAGCTTCCAACCCTCGGCGGCGGTGCCATCGAGATTGAGATGCCCGACCAGGAAGCGCAGGCGGTCAGCGTCGGTGCCCTGCGCTGTGCAGAAGCGATCCTGGAGGTAGAAGGGCGGCGTCGCCTGGTAGTAGAGCGTCGCCTGCACCGCCGCCGCGCTGCGACCGGCCGGCAGCTCGTCCAGCGGTACGGAATAGACCAGTGAGTCGGCGCCGCCATCGCGGTAGTCCGGATCGTCACCCACCGCGTAGGCACCGGCGTCGATCGCCAGATCCTCGCCGGCGCCCAGCGCTGCGGCGATCTCCTTGCGCGCCGCCTCCGGCAGGTAGCCGTGGGGCAGGATGCGGTTGTCCTTCACCGTGCCGCAGATCGACAGGAAGCTGGTCGTCAGCCGGCCCTGGGCCTCGGCCTGCCGGCCGCAGGCGGCCGCGTCGGCGCCCGGCGGCGGCGTGGAGACCAGCTCCTGGTAGATCTGCGCCTGGTCCTGGGCCGTGATGCGCTGGTAGTGCGGCTGGTGCAGCCGAGCCTCGGGCTCGATGCGGGCGGAGCAGTCGGATTCCCACCAGTGTTCGCCCTCCAGTGGGTTGCCGTCTTGGTCGACCAAGACACCGGCGGCGTCGGTGCGGCCCGAGGCCCAGAGCGTCTCGCCGTTCTGATCCAGCACGCGGAAGTCCAGGAAGGCGCGCCGGAAGCCGACGCCGGAGGGGAACTTGTGCCCCACCTTGCTGGTGACCGTAACCGTGGCGTCCAAGCTGCCGTCGCGGGTCGAGACCTCGCTCAGAGTCACGGTCGCAGTCTCGTGGTGCGCCATATCGAGCATGGCCTGCTCGGTGCGGATCAGCGGATCGACGCCGCGCGAGACCAGCATCGGGTCCTGGGTGCGGATGCCGAGCACGTCGGGGAACTGCTGCGCCATCTTCACCAGAAAGACGTTGAGCCCGACTAGGGTGTGCAGGGCGAAGCCGTCGCGCACCGGCAGGTCGGTTTCCTCCGGTCCCAGGCTGTGCTCGGCCTGCGGGAACCGGCTGTACTCCTGGATGCTGGCGATGCGGCTGTGCAACGGCGTGCCGTCGGCGGTGCGCGAGGGCATGTGACAGTCCTGGCAGGACTGCGCGTCCGCGCCCGCGCCGTGCGGCAGCTCGCCGTCGGGCGTCTCGCCGGTGCGGTAGGCGCTGAAGGCCCACTCCGGATAGGTGGTCTGCTCGTAGGTATAGCCGATGATCTGTCCGGCCTGGAGGATCGGCAAGTGCACCGTGTGGCAGCTGCCACAGACCTCGGAGCTGGTGATGCTGGCGTGGTGCTCGGGCGTGTTGCCCAGCGCGTTCTCCATCGGCTTCACCCGCGGATCCTCGAAAGGCCCGATCAGGCGGTCGGGCGCGCCGACCGGGAAGCTGCCGGTGAAGGTGCGTGCGAAGCCGCTGTTGTGCGGGTTCAGCAGGGCCTGGCGCTCCTCGACGCAGGCGTTCTGAGGCTCCGCCAGCAGGCCGGCGGAATCGGGTCCCAGCGCCATGCGGTGGCAGGAGGTGCAGGAGATGCCGTCGCGCGCCAACATGCCGTAGTCGGCCAGCGGTGCGCTGGGGTTGCCGTCGGGCCAGGGCACGGCGTCGACCATGGTGCGGGTGAAGTCCTGGCACTCCCCGGACTCCGCGAAGCGGTCGATGTGGAACTGCCGCTGCCCCTGGATCCCGTGGCAGCCCAGGCAGGTGTCCTCGACCAGGGCCTTCGAGTCGGGGTGGAAGCTCTGGGTCTCGCTCGCGAGCTGCGCGAAGAAGAAGGGGTCGCGCCCGGCCAGCCCCATGGGCGAGGTGCGCCAGGTCGCGTAGGGCGAGAGATTGAACAGGTTGTCGCCGTACGGGTTCGGCTGCGTCATGTCGAACTGCAGCCCGGTGCTGCCGGCATCGTGGCAGCCGAGGCACTGGCTGGAGGTGAGGAAAGTATCGGCGGCGGTGGGCCCGCCTGCAGCGACCCAGGTGTTGTCGTAGGTCTCCGAGGGCATCGGCACGACCGTGTCCCAGCTGGGGGTATCCCCCAGGTGAGCGCGGAGGGTCTTCAGCAGGTCGCGGTCGGCGCGGTAGTGCGGCTCACCGAGGCGGCGCACCCTGTCGTGCGGCAGCGTGACCTGCTCGTGGTGGCTCCGGGGCGCCGCCGCCTCGAAGAAGGACTGGCTGAGGAAGACCAGCGGCTCGCCGGGCTGGCCCTGGATGTTGCGCGGTGAGGCGAAGGTCAGGTTGTCGCGCGCCGATGCGTGGCAGTTCAGACAGTACTGCGCGAAACCCTGGTTCGCCAGCGGGTTGCCGGGGGTCGGCGGCCAGTCCGGCGCCCAGCCGCTGCTTGGCCCGAAGCCGTACCAGCCCCAGTACCAGCCGTCGTGCGAGGCCTGGCGGTCACGGATCATGATCGCCGCGCCGCTGGTCGGGAAGAGCTTCAGCGGATCGACCGCGTCGCAGGCACCCGCCGGGTAGGGGAACATCTCCTTGACCATGATCGCGCCGTCAGGCACCGGCGGCGGCTCGGCCTCCGCCTCGCCGGTGCGATGCTCGACCAGCCAGGCGAGCATCTCCGGGGAGTACCAGATCACCACCGGCGCGTGGGTGCCGTGGCCCGTGCCCTGCCAGGCGCGGTCGACCAGTGCCGCGGTGAAGGGGCCGGTGTCCCGCACCCGCTTGTCACGCTGCCAGCCCGCGGCTTCGTCGCGGTGGCACCAGTTGCCGAGGAAGTCGTTCAGCTGCGCCTGGTAGCGGTCGAGCGGCAGGGCCGAGGGGTCGCGGATCGCCGCGCTCAGGTGCTCGCAGAGCGCCGGGTCGGCGGGGGGCATGGCTTCCGTCCGCTCGGCCGCGCACTGCGCCGCTTCAACCGTGCCAGCCGAAGCCAGGAGCAGAAGCGTCGCCGCGGCGCTGGCTCGCAGTCCCGGGCGCCGCGCCGTCGCGTGATTCCTTGCCGGCATCCCCATGATCCCCCCGACTTTCGTGTCGCTGACCCTCCGGCCTTCTCTGGCGAGGCTACTCCCCTGCGTCCCGCGCGACAATCGCGGCGCAGCCCTCCGGACGGTCCTTGCCCGAGGAAGAAACGACTCAACCTTCTTGCCGCCGACCTGACGGGAACACCTTCGCAAGCGCGGGAGGGAGATGTTCGTCCTCAGGGGTGGCGCGGGGCCATGACAGTTCGCTCGGTAGATCAGGAAACCTTTCGGTTTTGTGCTACCCCCACATCAGTTCACTCGGTCTCGCTCCCACGCGGACCTGAGGAATGCGTCTCGTCCGGATTCCGATTCGACCCCGCTGTGCGATACCCTGGCCAGACCAGGAGCAGGACGCTGACACCAGTAGGGCAATCGAGGGGTTCGCTGTCAATGGGTACGGGACCGTGCGTGTTCTGGTGACTGGGGGCACCGGCTTCATCGGGTCGCATTGCGTGGCGGAGCTCTTGGGACGCGGCCACGCGGTGCGGCTGCTGGTGCGCAACCCGGCCCGCGTCGCAAGGTCGTCGGCTCCGTTGCAGAAGGAGACACCGGCGTACAGCGTCGGTGACGTGTCGGACCGCGCTTCGGTCGAACGTGCCATGGCGGGCTGCGATGCGGTCCTTCATGCGGCCGCCGTCTATTCGCTTGATGTGCGTGACGCTGACGCCATGCGCCGGATCAATGCAGTCGGCACCCTGAACGTGCTGAACGCGGCCGGGGACCGCGGTCTGGATCCCATCATCCATGTGTCGAGTCATGTGACCTTGTCCCCGACGCACGACGGGTTGCTCACCGCGAATGCTGCGGTCGCGTCACCCTTGGGGGCGTATTCCGCATCCAAGGCGGACGCCGAGCGGGCGGCGCGAAGCTTGCAGGAACGGGGCCTTCCCGTCGTGATCGGCTATCCCGGAGCGGTGTTCGGTCCGCACGATATGCGACTCGGGGAAAGTACCCGATTCCTTTGTGACGTGCTCGCCGGTCGAATGCCGGTGATTCCACGCGGCGGCATTTGCATCGTGGATGTGCGTGATCTCGCGGCGGCCTTCGCTACCATGCTGGAGGCTGGGCAAGGTCCCAGGCGCTACCTGCTCGGTGGCGTCCAGGTATCTTTGGCCGGTCTGGTCGATCTCGTCGCGGAGGTTACCGACAGGAGGATCCGCCGATGGGTTCTGCCGCCATGGGCCCTTCGTCCGGGTGTTCGGCTGGCTGGCCACCTGCAGCGCCTCCTCCCCGTCAGGCTACCTCTGAGCGAGGAGGGATTCGACACCGTCGTCCGGAATGCGCGGCCCGATGATAGCGCAGCCGCCTGCGACCTCGGATTCTCGCCACGGGATCTCCATGACACCCTTGCCGACACCTGCCACTGGGCGTACCGTCGCGGATGGATCTCGCGACACCGGGTGGGGCGGCTTGCGACAACACGTTAGCGATCCCTATGTGTTGCGATATGTCAATGCGATCTGATTGGAACGCAGATGCAACAATCCTCTGATCGTTCAGGAGGGCGTGATGTCCCGACACGAGCCGGTTTCCCGATATCCTGGGGAGGACAAGGTTCTCCCGGAAACCCGAGCAGTATCCGCCATCATCATCCCGTTTCTGCTGGCCGCTTTTGTCATTCTCTTTCTCAGATCCGACGAGACCGAGCGCCTTTTTGCATGGCCGATCGGACCCCAGATGAATGCCATGATGCTCGGGGCGACCTACCTCGCGGGCGTGCTCTATTTCACGGCCGCGCTTTTCGCCCGTCGCTGGCAGCAGATCAAGTTCGGCTTGATCCCGGTGGCTTCATTTGCCGCGTTGATGGGTGTCGCGACCATTTTGCATTGGCCCGCATTCAATCACAGTCATCCGACCACCTGGATATGGGTTGTCCTGTATGCCACGACGCCGTTCCTGGTGGTCGGGATCTGGATACGGAACACGCGCAGCGCGCGCCTGGGTCCGCCGCAGCCGGATGATCATACCTTACCGCCACCCGTTCGACTCCTCGTGGGCATTGTGGGGCTCGTCGGAGTGCTGGCCAGTTTGCTTCTATTCGTGACACCGACCCTGATGATGGAGATCTGGCCCTGGCGTTTGAGTCCCCTGACCGCCCGTGTCCTGGCCGCACAGTTCGTGGTGTTCAGCCTGTTCGCGCTTGCGGCCTACCTGGATCCCCGCTGGCAATCCCTGCGCTACGTCCTGCGTGCCGAGTTGGCTGCGCCTCTGCTGTTCCTCGTAGCCATGCTGGCCTCATGGGACGACTTCGATACCGGCAATCCGCTCACCTGGGTCATTGCGTTCCATGTGGTGGTCGTCTTCTCTATCGGCGTCCCTGCGATGTACTTCTACATGGAGGCGCGAGGCAAGAGGAAGTGAGTGGTTTCCCCGACGCCTGCCGAACTCGCTTTGATCGATAGAGCGCCCACGGCGCAAGCGCATCTAGCGAGTCTCGGGGCGGCCCCGCGGATCCCCGGCCCTGACGGCCGGGCCCGCGCAGGCGCGCCGGTACCAGACCTGGACGATTGCAACGCGAGACCT
The DNA here is from genome assembly GCF_000227685.2 of Thioalkalivibrio paradoxus ARh 1. Classification (GTDB taxonomy): domain Bacteria; phylum Pseudomonadota; class Gammaproteobacteria; order Ectothiorhodospirales; family Ectothiorhodospiraceae; genus Thioalkalivibrio; species Thioalkalivibrio paradoxus. The sequence goes on from NZ_CP007029.1 coordinate 2,396,284, forward strand.
GACCCCATGCCTCGTTCGCCCTGTGGCCGGCTTTCCCCTTGCGTGCCTCAATAACCGCGTGCCCTGTCGGTGGCAAGTCCATCCAGGAGCCCATCGGGGCTTCCCGAGTTCTCCGACGTATCTCTTGCCTCGCAGCCAAGGCCTGTGGACTCCGCCGGACCTCCACACCCTCGCCCTGACGGGTGCTTCTGTGTTGCCTTCGGTGCACGTTAAAACCCTCAGCGCCCGGAGCTGAGCTTGTCGAAGCTGTACCAGCACTTCAAGGGTGCGCGATCACCCCTGCGGCCTACAGGATTCTCTGTCTACGCTTAACCTGCCTTGTTCGTCCTCCATTACTCCGCCACAGGCCCAAGACTCGATACGGGTGGATGGCTAACCCTTACCCGTCGGGGACTTTCACCCCGCAAGATACGCCGAGCTTTGCTCGGCGCGATAACGCCTAGCTCACCCGACGAAGACCGCAAAGCGGTTTTTGGTCGGGCAACGGTCAACAAAATGGGTGTCTTGCCGCTTCCAGTCGTCGCTGAACCGTCGGACCCTGGGCGCCGGGCACGTCCGCGCTTTCGACGCTCACTGACGGTGGCGGTAGCGTGCGATACTGCGCTGGCGCTGCTCCATCAGGATGCTCAGCGGGTTGGCCGAGGTGGTCAGGCCATAGTTCCACAAGACCTGATTCCTGTGACGATCCCCGATCCAGAAATCCCCGCCGGGGTAGGTGCAGATCGGAAACGCGTCCATGCCGCCGCCTGGCCGATGGTCGAACTGAAGCTCGAACTGGCCTCTGGTGTGGTCACAAAGCATGCCGAAGTGCTGTGAGGCAGCCGCCGGCTGGCTGGTCAGCAGCAGGGCCGCGGCCAAGGCACTGACCGTAAGGCTCACCACCAGGCGACGTTGTCCGTTGTTGTTTCGAGCGATCATCGTCTCTTCCTCGCTTCCTGGTTTCATCGTAGTCCAGCGACCGGTGGGCCGCGGAGGATCGGTGCTCGGCAGTCTGCCCCCGAATGCGGCGCCACTCCGTTCATCGCCGGCCTCGGTCAACGTGGCCACGGCCGTCCAGCCACGTCCGAGTGCATTGAGCATAGACACCCCGTTTCGGACGGGTTAATGCGGAGTATAGTGCCTGCACGAAATGCCAATAAAATCTGCAAAACCAATTGGATGGACGATTTTGGCAGCGCGAAGCGGGAGCCGGAGGCAGCGCCTTGCGCTTCAGTGTGGGCACGGTAACATGCTGATCGGCAATGGGTCCCGGTGCGCCGGGTCGTAACGACGGGGGGCGGTGGCCTGTTCACGCTCCGGTTTCCAACACGATCTTCCCCGGATGAAATCACGATGCGCAAGGTGATCGAACCGCAAATGCAGTTGGGAGAACTCCCGATCGGCGGAATTGAACTGGATCCCCGATCCCGCGATGACATTCCCCAGATCCTGCGCGGACTGCAGCACCTCTACACGACCCCGGAGGTGCGTGCGGAGGTCTTTGCCATCCTGGAGGAACTGGTACCCGAGCGCAGCACCGAGACGGGCCCCGAGAAGGTCGATGTCGAGAACGGTCGGCCGGGGATGTCGCAGTGGAACCTGCTGGTGCTCGGGGTGTTGCGCCTGGGCTTGAATGCCGATTACGACCGGATCCGGGAGTTGGCGAATGAGCACAAGACGATCCGGCAATTTCTCGGCCACAGTGGCTGGGACGACGACACCTCCTACGGCTTGCAGACGGTGCGCGACAACCTGAGCCGGTTCACGCCCGAGGTGCTGGACCGGATCAACCAGGTGGTGGTGCGGGCCGGGCACCGGGCGCTAAAAAAAGCCTGGCGGACGGTCTCGTCGGCCGCTGTGACTCGTTCGTGGTGGAGACCGATGTTCACTACCCGACCGACACCAACCTGCTGCTGGACGCGATCCGCAAGGTGATTGGGTTGAGTGCCGAGCTGGCGGCGGCGAACGATCGCACCGAGTGGCGCACCAACGGCAGTTCAAGCGCGCCTACCGCCGGCTGACGCGCCTGCGGCATTCGACCTCGCAGGATCCGGAGCGGCAGCAGGCGCGGACCGAGGCGATCGCCCAGGCCTGCCGGGACTACCTGGCGGCGGCGGAGCAACATCTCCAGCGTTCAGCCATGACCGGTGCAGGGGTCGCGGCGAACGAGCCCGTGAATGCCGCGCTGCTGCAGGAGATCGCGGTATTCCGCGACCATGCCCGGCGCCAGATCGACCAGATCCGCCGGCGCATCCTGGAGGGCGAACGCATCCCGCATGACGAGAAGGTGTTTTCCCTGTTCGAGCCGCACACGGAGTGGATCAGCAAGGGCAAGGCGGGGGTCCCGGTGGAGCTGGGCCTGCGCGTATGCGTGATGGCCGCCCCCGACGGGTTCATCCTGCACCACCGGGTGATGGAACGCTGCACCGACGATGCGGTTGCGGTACCCATGGTCCAGGAGACCCGGGACCGCTTCCCGCTGGTGCGCGCGGTGAGCATGGACAAGGGGTTCCACAGCCCGAGCAACCAGACCGAGCTGCGCCAGATCGTCGGGACCGTGGTGTTGCCGAAGAAGGGGCGGCGCACCCAGGAGGAAGCGGAACGGGAGCGGGATCCCGAGTTCGCGACCTTGCGCCGGCAGCATGCCGCGGTCGAGTCGGCGATCAACGCGCTGGAGGTGCACGGCCTGGACCGCTGCCGGGATCACGGCATCGACGGCTTTCGTCGGTACGTGGGCCTGGCGGTGCTGGCCCGGAACATCCAGCACCTCGGTGCCATCTTGCGCCGCCAGGAGCGGGACGCGGAGAAACGACGACGTGGTCCCTACCGCAAAGCGGCTTGAGCGACGCCGAACATCGCACAGGGCTGGCCACACCCAAGGCTTCCTGTGCCCGCGAATCGCCCCCGTTGCGAGCGATTATCATCCAGGTGCACAACACAAACCTCAGCCTGGCGATTCCTGAGCATTCCGGCCGCTCGGGGATTTGCGGCGGTGCAGCAATTTTAAAATTGGCAGGGTTTTCGTGCTGGCACTAACGCCTCGGCTCACCCGCCGCGCGTAGTGAGCGGTCGTATGCAGCGAGTGGTTATACGGTTTCTCTCGTCGCCCACGATGTGTCCTCGCGGATTTGACGATCATCGGGAATTTTTGCGAACGAACGTCCTGATTGCCTCGACGTAGGCATCCGGGTGGGTGGCGTGTGGCAGGTGACCAGCGCCAGGGAGCACGATGCTCTCCACGTTGGGCAGCACGCTAGCAAGCTGTGCAACTACCGGAGGGAATGTCGGCGGACTTTGGTCGCCAGTCGTGAGTAGTGAGGGTGGAGAGAATCCCTTAATCCATGCGAGATTAAAGGCAAGTTGCTCGGGATCGTTGACCTCGTCCAGGAAGGTAGGCGCATTTCCGATCAATGTCTGCTGGAAATCAGACGGGAGTTGTGCCCAAGTGTTGGGGCCGAGCGCCACCGTCTCGACGAACTGCTCCGCGGCACCGGCATGATCGCCGGAAGCAATTCGTTCGGAAACCGCACCGAACTTTTGTTCGACTTCCTTGAGCATCGGCGCCATGGCCGGATCGTCTGCGAGCAACGAGAATAGCGGCGGCTCGTGAGCGATAAGGCCCCTCAAGAGTTCGGGACGCTCGCTGGCCATCCGGAGTGTAATTGACGCGCCAAAGGAGTTTCCGGCCACCCACGCTGGGGCTAGCCCCAGGTTCTCGATCAGCGCTGCAAGGTCGGCGACATCTTCCCGGACGCTTCCTTGCGCGGTTAGACGCTGACTTTGGCTGTGACCACGTCGGTCGTAGACAAGCACTTGGAACGACTCTGCCAAACTTGGAACAACCAAGTCCCAGGTGTTGTGCGACGCCCAAGACCCGTGCACGAAGACGAGAGGTGTGTCACCCGTCCCGTGAAGCTCATAGAATAGCTGCACGCCGTTAACATCAATGGTCGGCATATCTTCTCCTTTCTTCCAGGGCGTAGCGGTGCCACGTCGTCATCGGCCCGTAAAACAGATTAGCGTTTATCCGGCGTGCGCAGCATGGCGGATAAACGTCTGTTGGACTGGGCCGCCCATGAATTAGCACACACGTTCATGTAAGGGGATTGTATTCAGCGTACGCCGGGATGGCGGGTCGAAGGAACCCGGGATCGAGCCTCGGGGCAATCCTTGCGTCCGTTTGTGATCATGGTCGGGCTCCCTGGAGGCTCCGATTTCTTGTACGGTAGCCCCGTTTTCTGCTGAGATCCAGTCGCATGCACAGACGGGCCAGCGCCGGCCCTTTTCCAAGGAGCGACGCAAGGGAGCCGGCGGTTCTTACTCGTCAGGCCGAGGTCATCGTCGGTGCTCCGGGATGTCGGTTCGGTTCGGTCGCGGACGCAGTACCGTGAGCACGCACACCCGACCGACCCGGCATCGGGGACAGGGGTAGGTCGCGGGCTCAGACCGGCCTTCCGAGGCATCCCTCGTGTCGGGTCGCGGTGCGTTCAACGCGCTGCGGATGCGCGGAAGCTTGGTCCGCCGGCAGCGGTTGGCCAGGAACCCGTAGTGCCGCACGCGCATGAGTCCTTTGGGCAGGATGTGCAGCAGAAAGCGGCGCACGAACTCCTCGCCTTCGAGACGCATCACCTTGGGTCGGTGGTGATCGCGGTAGTCGGTGTAGCGGAAGGCGACCTTCCTCGCGTCGATGTCCAGAATGCGCGCGTTGCGGATCGCGTTCCGGTGGGTGTAACGCGCCAGGTAGTCGACCACCGTGGGGGTGTGATCGAGACAGTCCTTGGCGTAGACCACCCACTCGGTGGCCATCAGCCGGTCGAGTACCGCGTCGATCTCGCCCGGCCGTGTGACCCGGTGCAATACCCCGTCGTCGGCAGCCCGGCGCAGGGCCGCGACCATCGCCCCGCGAAAGCGCCGGGACAAGGCCCGGACCGGGAACAGGGTCTGGCCCCGGCTCGGCTTCCAGTGGCCGTCGGCCAGGAGGGCCCCGCCGGGGATCAGGCAGTGCAGGTGCACGTGCTGGCTCAGGTTCTGGCCCCAGGTGTGCAGCACCGCGGTCATGCCCAGTTCGCCACCGAGGCGGCGGGGGTCCTGGCCGAAGCGGCGCAGCGTGTCCCAGGTCACCTGGAACAACCGCCGGTAGAGCACCTCCGGGTGCAACTGCACCCAGCCGTTCAGGGCATGCGGCAGGGTGAACACCAGATGGAAGTAGCGCACCGGCAGCAGCGCCTCCTGCTGGCGCTCGGCCCAGAGCCGGGTCGCGCGGGTCTGGCACTGCGGGCAGTGCCGGTCCCGGCAGCCGTGATACCACGGCTGCTCCCAGCCGCAGGCCTCGCACTGCACCTGCATCCCGCCCAGCGCCTCGGTGCGGCAGGCCTTCAGGTGCTGGCACACTCGGCGCCGGTGGCCGTCCAGCGTCTCTTCGTGCAGGAACCGGTAAAGAGCCTGTTGCAGCGTCGCCGGTTCAGCCATGACGCACCGCCAATCCCGCCACCAGATCCACGGGTCCGCCCGCCTCCGGGCGACGTTCGGGCACCCAGTGCAGATAGCGCAGGGTCGACTGCAGGTGCCCATGGCCAAGAACCCGCTGCAGGCGATGCACCAGCAACCCCGCCTCGAGCTGATGCGTGGCATAGGCGTGGCGCAGCCCATGAATGCCACCGATCTTGGCGATGCCCGCCGTCGCCTTGGCCCGACTGAACACGCGCTGGGCACTGCTGATGCTCAGCGGTGTACACCGGTCCCGCCCCGCCGGGAACAGCCACTCGGTCGGCCGGAACGTAAGCGTCCGGGGAACCCCGGGTTCTCCGCTTACAGTTCCGGCGCCGGGATTTTCAGATCCTCGGGCGTGAGCCGATGCGGCAGCAGGGCCGCGATGCCGCCCGGGGTGGTCACCGCCGGCAGGGTCTCGAACAGGTAATGCAGGTAGGCGCGCGGCTCCAGGCCGTTGGCCTTCGCCGTCTCCACCAGGGTGTAGAGCATCGCACTGGCCTCGGCACCGCGCGGGCTGCCGCTGAACAGCCACGCCTTGCGCCCCAGGGCGAATGGCCGGATCGCGTTCTCGGCCAGATTGTTGTCGATCTCGAGGTGACCGTCCTGCAGGAACGTGATCAGGATCGGCCACTGCCTGCGGGCATACTGGATCGCCTCGCCCAGCAGGCCCTTGGGCAGCACCTTCTGCGCCTTGTCGTCGAGCCAGGCCTGGATCTCATCCAGGATCGGCTGCGACTGTTCCCGCCGCACCGCGTGGCGGTGTTCCGGGGCCGTGCCGCGGATCCGGCGCTCGACCTCGTAGAGCTTGCCGATCAAGGCCACGAAGGCATGCGCGGCCCCGGTCTTGGTTCGACTGTTGGCCGCCTCGACGGCCTTGCGCCGGACGTGGGCCCAGCACCCCATGTGGCCCCGGATGCCCTCTTTCTCTGCCAGCGCGTGATAGCCCGCATAGCCATCCGTCTGCAGATAGAACCGGAGTTCCGGAGGCCGGCCGTCTCCTTCCGGGAACAGGAAGTCGATCGGCACCTCGCCGCTGCGGCTCGGGGCGTACTGGAACCAGATCACTGGTCTTCCAGACGGCCCACCGCGGTAGACCCACATATAGGACTTGGTGGTGTTGGCCCGGCCCGGTTCATCGAGCACCTGCACCGGGGTCTCGTCGATCTGCAGCACCGGGCCTTGGGTCAGGTGCTGCTTCAAAGCGGCCAGCACCGGGGCGAGCGGGGTGGCCAGTTGTACGATCCAGCCGGACAGGGTCTGGCGGGAGAGCTCGATGCCCTCGCGGGCGAAGACCTTCTCCTGGCGGTACAGCGGCAGGCCATCGACGAACTTGCCCGTAACCACCTCCGCGAGCAGCGAACTGTGCGCGATGGCTTTCGGCAGGATCTGCGCCGGGCGGGGTGCGATCCGCAGCCCCGCCTCGGCGCCGGGTACGTCGGCGTGGATCGGCGCGTACTTGGCGCGCTTGATCTCCCCCTCTGTCAGCATAGAAGTCCGCTGGATTGGACGCAGTAAACTTAACCCTCGAGGGGGCGGAGAGAGCGGATGGAATGCCACGGTACAGCGAAGAGTTCAAAGCCAAGGTGGTCGAGAAGATGATGCCGCCCAATGCCCGGGCGGTGGCCGACGTGCACCGGGAGACGGGGGTGTCGGAACCCACCCTGTATGCCTGGCGCCGGGAGTTCCAGGACCGGGGGCATGCGGTGCCGGCGGATCCGGCGAACCCGGAATCCTGGAGTGGCCGGGACAAGCTCGCGGTGGTGATCGAAACCGCCGCGCTGAATGAGCAGGCGCTCTCGGAGTACTGCCGGTGCAAGGGTCTGTATCCCGAGCAGATCGAGCGCTGGAAGGAAGCGGCCATGGCCGGCAGCGCCGATCCCCAGCGGCTGACCCGGGACGAGCGTGCCGCCTGGCAGCAGGAGAAGAAGCGCGTGCGCGACCTGGAGCGCGAGCTGCGCCGGAAAGAGAAAGCCCTGGCCGAGGCAGCCGCCTTGCTGGTGTTGAAAAAAAAGCCCAGGCGATCTGGGGGGACGACGAGGACGCATGATCACGCCCGAGACCCGTGCCTTGGCGCTGGACCTGATCGACGAGGCGGTCGCCGCCGGTGCCCGGCTCACCCCGGCCTGTGCGGTCCTCGGCCTGACGCCGCGCACGCTGCGCCGCTGGCGCGCCCTCGCCGGCAGCGACACCGGGCTGGTGGACCGGCGCACCTGCACCCCGCGGGTGCCGGCCAACCGCCTGAGTGCCGAAGAGCAGGAGACGATCCTGACGGTCTGTAACGCGCCGGAGTACCGTAGCCTGCCACCGACCCAGATCGTGCCGCGCCTGGCCGACCAGGGCGTGTACATCGCGTCCGAGGCGAGCTTCTACCGCGTGCTGCGGGCCCATGACCAGGTACAGCGCCGGGGCCGGGCGGCGGCCCCACGGCAGGTGCCCAAACCGGAGGGGGTCTGCGCGACTGCGCCCAATGTTTGCTGGGCGTGGGACATCACCTTCCTGGCCTCTTCGATCCGGGGGCAGTTCTACCGCCTGTACCTGATCGAGGACGTCTTCAGCCGCAAGGTCGTCGGCTGGGAGGTGCACACCGAGGAAAGCGCCGAACACGCCAGTCGCCTGATCGAACGCGCCTGTCTCGCCGAGGGCGTCCATCGCCCGGGCCTGGTGCTGCACTCGGATAATGGCAGCCCCATGAAGGGTGCCACCATGCTCAGCACCTTGCAGCGCCTGGGTGTCGTCCCGTCCTTCAGTCGCCCCTCGGTGAGCGACGACAACCCCTACGCGGAAAGCCTGTTCCGGACCTTGAAATACACGCCGGCCTTTCCGCCTCAGCCGTTTGCCAGCCTCGCCGACGCCCGCGCTTGGGTCGCGCGCTTCGTCCACTGGTACAACGAGGAACATCGCCACAGCAAGATCCGCTTCGTCACCCCCGGCCAGCGTCATCGCGGGGAGGACATCGCGATCCTGGCGCACCGGCACCGGGTGTACCAAGACGCCCAACGCGCCAACCCGACACGCTGGTCGCGGCACACGCGCAACTGGACACCGATCGATCACGTCTGGCTCAACCCACCGAAGGAACATGCCCAAACGCCAGCCCTGATGGTCGCTCAGGCGGCATGAAAAAGCGGACAACTACGTTGACAAACACCGATCTTGATCACGTAGTACTGCTTGGGCAGCACCCCCAGCTGCTCGGACTCGTCGAAGCCGATCCGCACGTGGGTCTCGGCGAGCGCCGCCTGTTCCGCCTCGGACAGGTCCAGGATGCGCTCCACCCGCGGCAGGTGCGCCGGCAGCGGCTTGCGCTTCGGGGTCTGCTTCTTGGGTTCGGTACGTTCCGAGCGTGGCGGCGCCTTGGCTTCGGCGATCTGGGCGTCCAGTTCCTCGATCAGGACGTTCAGCTCGGCTTCGTCAAAGAGCGCGAGCTGCTCCCGCGCGACGCGATCCGCCTTCGGTCCGAAGCGCTGGTGGCGCAGCAGATCCAGGCGCTCCAGGAGGAGCTCGATCTTGCGGTCGAGCTTATCGATGGTCTCGTTCCGCACCCGAAGTTCTGCATCGCGTGCCTGCAACTCGGCCTCGAAGCGCTGTTCCCGCGCGACCTTCTCGGCCGCCATCCGGGCGATGATCGCGTGCAGCTCCGCGGGGTCCTTGGGGAGCTTCTGAGCGGCTTCGGGCATACCCGGAAGTTTACCAAAACCCAGCCAATAACGCTGCAGAATCAGCGACTAAAGCAGAGAAAAAGACGCCTTGAGATGGCCCTGCACGGCGGTCGGATCCAGGCCCTCCAGCAACCACTGCAGTTCGCGCACCGACAGTTCAACCGAACTCTGCTCGGTGCCCGCCGGCCACCAGAAGCGCTGCTTCTCCAGGCGCCGGTACCACAGCCAGAAGCCGTTCCGGTACCACACCAGCACCTTGATCTTGTCCCGCGCCCGGTTGCAGAACACGAACAGGTGCGAGGAAAACGGATCCGCCTGCAGCACGTCCTCGACCCGCGCCGCGAGACCGTCGATCTGGCAGCGCATGTCGGTGTGGCCGCGCGCCAGATACACCTTGGTGTGCGCGTCCAAGGCGATCATGCGCGCTCCCGCAGCACACCCAGCACCCGCTGCAGCGTCTCGGCCGAACACCCCGGCCCGATCTCCAGACGCAGACCACCGGCCAGCACCAGCGTCAGATCGGCAGCCCGCGTCCCGGGCGCGTCATCGACCAGGGTGACCGGCACGAACTCCGGCACCGGGGCCGCCACCGGCGACTCGGTCCGGGGCTCCGGCGCCAGCAGTCGCCGCCAGCGCTGCAGGCTGGCCACCGAAATCCCGCGCCGCTCACAGTACGCCTGCTGCGACAGACCGCTGCGCTCCCAGCCCCGCACCAGCCGCTCCCACTCCTGCCGACTGCGCCGCACGCCCCACATGATCCCGCCCTCCGGTTATCCTGGACTGGCGGCTATCATCCGGAGGCCGCCGGGGCGGCGGAAGAACGTATTTCGCAGGACGCTTACGCCGGAACAGCACCCAGTACCGCCGCAACTCCGTCAACAGCGTCGGCGACACCGGCACCAGCCGGTCCTTCGCCCCCTTGCCCTGCTCGACCCGTAGCAGACCGCGCTCGCCGTCGATGTCGCGCACCCGCAACGCCACCACCTCGCTGACCCGCAGGCCACAGGCGTAACGGATCTTCAGCAACATCCGGTGCTTGGGGTTCGGGCACGCGTCCAGGAGCCGCGTCACTTCAGCCCGGGTCAGCAACTCCGGAATCCTCTGCGCACGCTTGGGTACCACAAAGGGCACGTCAAAGGCCGGCCACTGCAACACCTTCAGGTACAAAAAGCGGATCCCGTTCCGGTGCAAACGGCAACTCGCCCCGGACAGCTCCCGTTCCAGCGCCAGGTGCCGGAAATACTGCTCAAGCTCAGGAACGCCCAGTTCCGCCGGAGAACGTCGGTGGAATCGAGCCAGGTCCCGTACTGCCCACAGGTAACTGCGTTGCGTGCGCTCGGCAAAACCACGCTGCCGCATGGCATCGACCATCTGCTGCCGTAACGGTGTCATCGTCCTCTCCTTGTCATTGCGACCCACAGGGGTCACCAAGGAGTGTTGACGATCGGTGTTGCCTCAGCGCCCGGCGAAACGGGCTGCCGCGAAGCGGCTTAGTTCAACGACAGCGCTCAGCCGAGAGGAGCCGCATCGCGGTCCGTCGTCGGCTGGAGCGCCTTGTTAGCCGCCGCCATCACAAATGCTGAAAAGATAACGACATCCTGGACGAAGTGAATAAACCACGCCCAAAAGATACCGTGCGTTTCAATAACAGACTTAGCAAGGAGCCACCCCAGAAAACCTGCCATGATGGCACCAATCAAGCCATTTGGCATGCCGCGCAGGTGAGGAGCGCCAAAGGCTATCGCCGAAATCAGCATGATATATCCGGGTTCAATTCTGCCATACAGCGGCACAATGACTCCCAGCCTATAAACCACTTCTTCAGAGAAGGAATTGGTCAGAGAAAACAGCAGCACCCAAGGAAGATAGCGGAATAGCTGTTTCCAAGACCCCCCTGAAGTTCTGAATTGTAGATAAACAAATACTGTCGTGCCAAGCGTGATTACAAATAAAAAAAGAACTCCTAACACCAACCAAGATGTGCCCTCGCCAATCCCAAGCAATGAAACACCTCTTGTCGCAGCAGTGACTTCGCCAGGAGCAAGAAAAATGGACAGGTTTTCCTTGTTAATCAGCAGAAGGACGAGCAAAACCAATAACGCCACGACAAACAACAGTGCCTGAAATTTTAGCTGAATGTTGACATACTGCAATTCGCTTACTGAAAACGTCGACCTTGCCGCGACACCACCAAGATTGAGAATGACAGCCGTTGCAAGACCAACCATCCCCAGCGATAAAACAAGTTCCATTCTGATTCCTTTTCTGGCGAACGCGACCCTCAACCGGAAGCCTGAAGCAAAGCGCTGAAGGAGAGCAGCTTTTGGATACCCGGTTTAATGGGCTTATTGCGCATATTTGACTTCAATAAACCACTTGGGCTGCATGGCATCAAAATCTTGTCTGATATTCGATGGCAGGTAACCAGCCGAATCCAGCACAAAAGGCTGGCCATATACGCGCTTGAAAACAACCCAGTGCCAAAAGTATTTTCCTTCTTCCTGGTGATGTTTGATCGAGAGTAACGCCAGGTCAGGCAGCGCGTCCCAGGATTCAAATGGGGTTTCTTCATCAGCGGTATCAACTCCTGCACTTAGCAACATGCGTCGGACATATTCGGTTTCAGACCAAAGCACCTTGTCCGAAGCATGAATACCCATAGCATTGGCTACAGCCTTCATCTCTGAATACGTCTTACCCAGAATGTTGGCTGCCGCTGCGATTCCACATCCGGTAGTTTCTTCTTGTACTACTGATTTGAGCACTGCGCCCTCCTTGATGAAAGATGTAAGAAAAATAGGCGGATCGCACCCAGCCCCACAGGGCAAATTGCTTTACTTGACTATGCGCCACATGTGTAGACATACCATGCGCTTTTCTTTGCACCAAGGGAGTCATAAAGCTTTTGAGCCGAATGATTGTCCTGGGCTGTAAGCCATTGAAGTCTGGCTGCGCCATGTTCCAGGGCAAACTCCAAGCAATGATTGATCAGACACTTACCTATCCCCTTTCCTCTATGGGCTGGCAATGTATAAAGGTCACTCATAACACCGACACGTGCCGGAATGCTGGATACATACGTAAAATATACAGTCGCGAATGCCACGGCGTCTCCGGAACTGCTCCTGAACAAGAAAAGGGAGCCGTTATTTCCATTTTCGCTGAACTGCGAGAAGAACTCCCTATTCTTTTCATCATCAATCTCTTGAACCTTATAGAACTCCTGATATTTTCTAATCAGAGGGAGCGCTTCTTCGATGTTCTTAATTGATACTGCTTCTATCATTTGACGGTTCCTCTAACTGCAAAATTTTCGCCACTGCGGCTCTCGTCCTGCGATATCACCCCAGGAGGTGGAACATAGCGCCCGGTAATCGCCTCGATTTCCCGGCAGATGGACAGTAACCGCTCATCCTGCCAGCGCTTCCCGATAAACTGAAGACCGACCGGCAGCCCTTGTTCTATACCCGCAGGCAACACCACAACCGGACTCCCGGTCAGGGAGAAGGGTGTGGTCATGCTTACCATGGCCTCCAGCCAGGGCAAGCGGTGCTCATCAAAGCGGATGGCCGGCAACGGGTTGAGGCCCTTCCCGGGTACGTGAGGGTGGGCCACGGTGGGAGCCACGGGGCATAGCCAGGCATCCCAGTGATCCAGAAACATCTCCAGTTCGATGATCAACCGCTCACGCAGATTCAGGGCATCATTGTAGCGCCGCAGGCTGAAGCGTAGCCCTTTGATGAAGTAGCCGGCGAGTCGCTGCGAGGGCGGCAACAATCGTCCGGCCAGCGTCAGGCCCCTTCGCTCAATCCCGGGCATCCCCAGCCCGACTTCACTCCCCGCGACGATACCGTACGCGTACCAAGCACGGTCAAAGTCGAACCCCTCCGGTTTGCGGCGCTCCACCTCCACCCCGCGCGCCTTCAACACCTCGACGGTTCGCGCCAGCACGTCTGTGGTGCGTCGGCACATCGGCAGACCTGCAAAGTCATCCCACCAGGCGATCCGTAGCGGGCGTTTCCGCAAGACCGTCGACATCTGGGGCAGTGTTGGCACCTCGGTATCCTCACCATCCGGCCCATCTAGGTGCTTGAAACCCAGTTGTAGGCTATCCACATCCCGCGCGAGCAACCCAAATGAGAGGCAGTGGCGCACACTGCGCTCGCCATCGGGCAGGTGGGGAATGTGCCCGGTGCGCGGCAGCCGGTTCTCGGTGGCCTTGAATCCGGCCACGCCGCAGAAGGCGGCCGGAATTCGAATCGAGCCGCCGATATCGCTCCCCAGATCCAGGCAGGAGAACCCCATCGCCACTGCGGCCGCACTGCCGGCGGAGCTACCGCCCGGCGTGCGGCTCGGATCCCAGGGGTTATTGGTGCGGCCGAACAGCGGACTGTCGCAGTGGGGAGTACCGGCCAGCCGGGGCAGATTGGTCTTACCCAGCAGAAGGCCGCCGGCTTCGCGCAGGCGCGCCACCAGGGTGGCATCCCGCACCGGCACGTAATCAGCCAACGGTGGATGGCTGCTGGTAGTGCGCAGCCCGGCCGTGGCGAAGGCATCCTTGATGGTAAGCGGCAGGCCCGCAAGGGGTGGCAGTCTCCCCTGCTCCCGCAACTGCTGCAACGCCTGCGCCTGCTGCAGTGCGCCCGCTCGGTTCAGGGTGACGACCGCATTGACGGTGGGATTATACCGCTCAATGTGCTGCAGGTATCGCTCGGCAACCTCGGTAAAATCCAGCTGACCTGAATGCAGCTGTGCCAACAACTGGCGACTGGTAGGCATCAGCATGAGACTCTCCTGCCAATTGAGTAAGTACTGATACCGTATGCGTTTTCGCCTGTCAGGGCTTGAAGAAACGCGACATACCGGAGCCGGTGGCCAGCGCCCCAGGTAGAATACGATAGACCCAATACTCCGGGTCCTCTTCAACGAGTCGCCCCAGTCTGGCTGGCGGCACTCCGATTAACTGTTTGTGATCACGACTCAGATGGGCCTGATCGGCGTAACCTAATTCAGCAGCCAGCACGGCCAGCGGTGTTGAAGCTGGAGCCTGCCCATGACGGGCAAGCAGCAGTGCCATGCGCGCCAGCCGCTGATACGCCTTGGGGGACAGACCAAACTGCTGCAGGAAGCGTCGCTCGATTTGGCGCAGTGACAGACCGTAGTTCTGTGCCATTTCCCCAGGGGCAGTATGCAGCAGAGCATCGCGCATCCAACGGGTATCACTTTCACCGAAGCGACCTCGACGCGACGCGGCTTGTCGAATCCAACCACGTAGACCCTCTTCAAGTCGCTGCATCATCATCTGCGGCGCCGCAGTAGCCATCTCATCAACGACGGCGTGCAGCCAACGGCAACCAAGTCCAGAGACCTCCTGTCGCCGATCGGCTAAGTTCTCGGGTGCGGCATCAAACAGGATGTCCCAACAACCGGGCGCAAAAACCACGACCAGGCAGCGAAACTGCCCCTCGGCCACCATTGTCGCTGAACTTCTCTGCGACCCCGAAACAAAGAGCTGCGGAAGCGGCACAATCCGGCCGGATTCGGCATCCAGCAGGCTCGCCTTCCCACTCAACACGAGGGTCAGCGTGGCCGTCGCTGAAGAGGGCAAGTGAGTGACCACTGGTACATCAGATGCTGCACCGTGACTCTGTACATAGAAGTCAATCCACGCCCTTAGATAAGGCGATGGCAATAAATACTTCTCACCGCTCAACTGAATCATTTTTCAAGAACCCTATGAGGGTACAAGATACCACTGGTTTTTCCCCTATCGCAACGTCAGTTCATAGTCAGCTAACGCCGCGCTCACCGGCTTATCCGGTGCAGCGCATGGTTATACGCTAACTCTGAGACGGGGCAGCAGCACTGCCTGCCAATATGCCACCGTCAACATTCAACTCAATCCCCGTTACATACTTTGACTCATCAGAGGCCAAATACAGAGCAGCGTATGCAACATCTCGTGACTCACCCATTACTCCCAGCGGGACATCAGCAGCTACCGCTTCAATGGCTTTTATACGCGATTCACCTTCCCCCAACATTGCATCCCACATAGGAGTCAAAATGGCACCAGGATGAATAGAATTACACCGTATTGGATACTTCTGCTGCGCACAATACAAGGCGACTGTTTTTGTATGGTTTCGCACCGCCGCTTTACTGGCAGCATACCCTGCTGCGCCAGGAATGCCGACAATGCCAGATCGTGATGAGATATTCACTATGCTTGCGGACTTCGATGTTTTCATTAGTCTGATAGCATATTTGCATCCAAGCGCAACGCCATCTGAATTCGTTTGATGCACCATATGCCAACTATCAAGATCCAAGTTCTCCGGATCATGCGGCCCTTCCGATTCAAAAAACCCAGTTATCCCGGCGTTGTTTACAAGCACATCCAATCGACCGAATTGTTTGCTTATATATTCGCCAACTCGCTCCCAGTCTGATTCGCTGGATACATCCAGATGCTGATAGTTGGCATGATCGCCAAGCCTGGAGGCTATCTCCTTTCCAGATTCATCGTTAATGTCAGATATAACAACAGACGCCCCTTCTTCAACAAAAAGCTCGGCTGTAGCCTGGCCGATCCCTCTTGCTGCCCCTGTAATTAAAACAGTTTTTCCTTCAAGTCTTGGCATGAAATCTCCTTATCGTATAACGTCATCGATAAGCCGCGCCGCCACCGTCTCTGGAATCTTGCGCGGCTGCATTCGGCGTCGGCTTGATCAGTTGGTTAGGCGCGACCTTTTGGACTTCCGCGGGACTGAAACTGTCGGCTAGTGCTTGATAGAATTGTGTGCCTGCAAGATAAACGCCACTGCCGAATAGCGAGACTGCAATACTACCAGCTGCCAACCACCCCCCGACAGAAAGGTTCTTGACAAGCCAGGGGATCGTCACTTTCTCGGGTTTTGCTAATGGCAAGTAATGCTTTATCTTTTTTCCAACGCCTTTTGAAAAATATTCCCATTCATCCTTGGATATAAGTAGGTCGCCAATACTGACGCGCCAAGGACAGTTTAATAGCCACTTTCCTTTCTTGGGGTCAAGATCTCTAGTCTCGTACAAAGCTCTGACTAGGGTCTTTCTGTTTGGGGCCTCGTTGGTTACGATATTTATGACGTCTTCAGGCCCAATATATTTGAGTTTCAGCGCCGGCCCATCTCCACCAACTAATACCATTGCCTCGTTAGTCCGCGTCCGAACGCCCTTACCCCCGTCTTCTGTTACGAACTCAGAGGTTTCCTCGTAATTCCTCGGCGCATGCTCCAGAACAGAAAAAACAATCGTTCCGGACATGCCCAGCCGGAGAATCTGGTCTTTGCTTAGACCTGATTTCCCTGCAATCTCTTCAATAGTGAAATAGGCTAGCAATCTCTAAAACCCCAGTGCTGTCTGATGCCCTGTGTGTCGCCTAACGCCAAGCTAAGGGGCGCGCAGCGAAGCGGAGTGTCCCTTTGAGCGACGTGTTATGTTTTTGTTTAATTTGCATTCAAGTGCTTAAAGTCTTTCCCGCACAAATCGGTATTTGTTACCAGTTTCCTCGATAAGAGATCATTTCTAATTGATGCAACAAAATCGCCCATTGCCTTTTCTTTCACCTCATCCGTTGACGGGTTAGATGCATAAACTGTATTTAAAAACTCATACCCTTTTAAAATGACATCGTCCGGACAATATAACCAACACCGATTTAGCTGGGTAAGAAATTCCGATTTTAGTTCATTTGCGTTGTTTGCCCCGACATAAAAGCCTTTAAGGCAACGCAGTAATTCTCTGTAACTTTCCTCTTTCCTTTGATATTGCTCCCAAACTCGTTTACGCCATTCGTTAACGAACCAAGCGATAATTGCCCCAAAAAGAGGGGCAGCAAACTTCCAAAAGTCTACTGATCCAAGAATTTCAAACATGACTCACTCGTTTTGAAACATAACTACAATTCGGCGGCGAAATCGGCGGATTGCAATGCGCCGATAATGCCATATAATCCCGGCACACGCAGGGTAGGGTCCTGTTTTTCGGGGCCTGGCCCCAGGATACGTGGCGGTAACTCAGGGAGGAAACGTGGCCATGGAAACGCCCCGTCCACCGCGGCTGCTCGATCAGGTTCGCGAGCGCTGCCGTGTCAAGCATTACAGCCTGCGCACCGAGCAGGTGTACGTTCATTGGATTCGCCGGTTCATCGTGTTTCACGGGAAGCGGCATCCGCGCGAGATGGGCGCTCCGGAGGTGGAGGCGTTCCTCAGTCACCTTGCGGTACATGAGAACGTGGCTCCTTCCACACAGAATCAGGCGCTGGCGGCGATCCTGTTCCTGTATCGTGAGGTACTCGGAACGGACCTCCCCTGGCTCGACGGCGTAACACGCGCGAAAAAGCCGCCACGGGTGCCGGTCGTGCTCACCCGCGAGGAAGTGCGTGCGCTCCTGGCGCGCCTTGATGGTGTCCACTGGCTCTTGGCGAGCCTGATGTACGGGTCGGGGGCTGCGGCTGATGGAGGCTTTGCGTCTGCGGGTCAAGGACGTGGACCTGGAACGGCGCGAGATCACGGTGCGCGAGGGGAAGGGAGCAAAGGACCGGCGCACTCTCCTGCCTGCATCGCTGATCGAGCCGCTGCGGGTGCAGCAAGGGCGTGTTCGGCTGCTGCATTCGGCCGACCGCTCCGAACGCCTCGCGCCCGTGTGGCTGCCACATGCGCTGGAACGAAAATACCCGAACGCTGGGCACGAACTGGCCTGGCAATTCCTGTTTCCGGCAGCGCAGCCTGGAGTCGACCCGCGAACGGGGGTCAGGCGAAGGCACCATTTGCACGAATCTGCGATACAACGTGCCATCCGCTCGGCCGTGCGCGCGAGCGGAATTCTGAAGCCGGCCAGCAGCCACACGTTGCGGCATTCCTTTGCGACCCATCTGCTCGAGGCGGGCTACGACATACGCACCGTGCAGGAGCTGTTGGGGCACAAAGACGTTTCGACTACGCAGATCTACACGCACGTGCTCAATCGTGGCGGGCGCGGGGTGCTGAGTCCGTTGGATGCAGGCGGATGAAACCCAGGATGCACCGCGGTTCACGCTACCGCCGTTCGTGTGGAGAGCGTTTCGAGGCGGACGAGCGGGCCTGGGCATGCGATGGTCTCATCCTTGAGCGGGGGACATTTTTTGGAATTTAGTCCGGCTTTCCAAGGGTTGCAAACACGGACCCCCTCCGGTCAACGATCGCGGGGTACACACGGGTCGTTCCGCCGCCAGGATTGGCTTTGAGGCGCTGGGCATTGAGCAGCGTCGGTACCGCCATTTGCGTTCCGGTACCGAACCGGTGGAGAGTGCGACGGGGCAATGGTGCTTTGGCAGGAAGCTGGCCTCTGTCGCGCAGGCCGGGTCACGGCCCGCGGCTGCCGCGGGTTGAAGGCTCCGGGCCGCGCCATCCCCGATTCGTACCGTTGACCGATGGTGCACGATGCCGATACCCGAGTACTGGGAGCGCGCCTGCGCGGATCTTGCCGGGACTGACCCGGTAATGGCCGCGCTGATCGCGCGCTATCCCGACGCGGTGCTGACGACCCGTGGCGACCCGTTTCAGACGCTGGCGCGCGCGATCGTCGGGCAGCAGATTTCGGTGAAGGCCGCCGACAGCGTCTGGCAGCGGTTCGCGGCGTTTGTGGGCTCGGTCCGGCCGGAGCAGATCGTGGTACTGGAGCTGGAGTCGCTGGCGGCCTGCGGCCTGTCGCGGCGCAAGGCCGAGTATCTGCGGGATCTGGCTGGCCACTTCGTCGATGGCCGCATTCAGCCGGCCCGTTGGGAGAGCATGACCGACGAGGCGGTGATCGCCGAGCTCGTCGATGTGCGTGGGATCGGCCGCTGGACCGCGGAGATGTTCCTGATCTTCAACCTGCTGCGGCCCGACGTCTGGCCGGTCGACGACATCGGCCTGCAGAAGGCGGTCGCGCTGCATTACCTCGACAATGAACGCCCCACGCCCCGGACCCTGCGGCGCCACGGCGAGCGGCATGCGCCGTGGCGCACGGTTGCCACGTGGTACTTGTGGCGCAGCCTGGATCCGACCGTGGTGCTGTATTGACGGCCACGGCGAAGCTCGCCCTGTGCGCGGATGCACGGTAGGGCGGAAGAGGCCGCAGGCCGTCATCCGCCGCTGCAGCGCCCGGGGTCGCGCGGAGGGGTTCGGTTCTTCCTGGCGCTGCTTGGCGGATGACGCTGCGAGACTGTGAAAGTATTCGCCCCGAGTCTCGGTTCGGGTGCGGCGGCTTGGTAGAATCGGCGCACGCTGTGATGCCCCTCACGCGCTGTGGCGATGGAGGAAAGCCGATGCTGAGTGAGTCCGAGGCTGCACCACCGGAAGCGTTGACCCTGTGGCCGTCCCCGGAGGACGGTGGACCCCCGGCGGCGGCCGGTCCGGAGCCGCGCCCGCCGTTGCCCCGGTCGCGGCGGTACAAGGAAGGGCCGTCGGGAGAGCAGCCGCTGCTGCTGCCGGCGTGTGTGGACGACTACGTGGCGGCGAACCATCCGGTGCGGGCGATCGCGGCCTACGTGGAGATGCTGGACCTGGAACGGTTGGGCTTTCGGCATGCCGGGGGTGAGCGCACCGTAGGGCAACCGGCGTACGCGCCCGGCGATCTGCTGAAGTTGTATCTCTATGGCTATCAGGAGCGGGTGCATTCCAGCCGGCGTCTGGAGGCGGAGTGCCGCCGCAACCTCGAGGTGATGTGGTTGCTGAACGGGCTGCGCCCGAACTATCACACGATTGCTGATTTTCGTAAGAACAACGCTGCGGCACTGAAGGCGGCGAACCGGGAGTTTGTGCTGCTGTGCCGGGAACTGGGGCTGGTCGGCGGGACCCGGGTGGGGGTGGACGGAAGCTTCTTCCACGGCAATGCGAGTGCCGCCAGTGTCAAGACCAAGAAGCAGTTGGCAGCGGAGCTGGCCGCACTGGAACAGGACATCGAGGGCTACCTGGCAACGCTGGAGCGAGGGGACGCCGACGCAGCGGCGACCGAAGCGGCGACGGTCAGCGCGCAGTAGCTTGCGGATCTGCAGGCGCGCGCGCAGCACCGACGGGAGCAACTCGAGGAGTTGGCCCGGACCGGCGAGACCCAGATCTCGCAGACCGATCCGGACGCCCGGCGTCTGAGCAAGAACGGGCAGAAAGTGACCGGCTACAACGTGCAGAGCGTGGTCGATGACCAGCACCACCTGATCCTGACCCACGAGGTCACCAACGCCGGGAACGACCTAGGCCAACTGGTGCCGATGGCGGAACAGGCCCGGCAGATGCTGATCGATGGGCAGACCACGGAGGCCGCACAGCCGCTCGAGGTGCTGGCCGATGCCGGTTATTTCACCGAGTCCGACATCGCGGCCTGCGCATCGCGGGGCATCGTGCCGTATGTGCCGGTTCCCGAGAAGACCGGTGCGGCCGAGCGGGCCGGCCGTCTGAGCGCCCGGGAGTTTGTCTACGATGCCGAACAGGACCGGTACCGCTGTCCGGGTGGGGAAGCCCTGCACCCGTATGGCCAACCGGACATCCGTAACGGCGTGGACTACCGGCGCTACCGTAGCCGCGCTTCGGTCTGCCAGTCCTGTCCTCTGAAGGCGCAGTGCCTGCCGCCGGCCGGCAAGCGTCGGGAGATTCTCCGCTCCGAGCACACCGAGGCGGTGGAGCGGCATCGAGAACGGATGCAGGCGGCACCGCAGGTGATGCGCCAGCGCGCGGCGCTCTGCGAACACCCGTTCGGTACCCTGAAACGCTGGCTGGGCTGGGACCACTTCCTGGTGCGGGGGTTTGACAAGGTGCGCGGTGAGATGGCGATGATCGTGCACAGCTACAACTTCCGCCGCGTACTCAGCATCCTGGGGGTTGCGGCCTTCATCGCCTACTGCCAAGCGCGGGGCGTTGCGCGCGGCTTTCTTGCGGCTTGGTACGGGCTTCTCGAGCGCCTCTGCCAGCCGTTCTGGGGTCACGATCACTCGTGGCCCATGGCCGGGACCGTTGGCGGCTCGTGCCGTCAACGCGCGGCTTCGTTCGTCCCAGTGCGTTTCACGCCTGCTCCCTAGCATCGGTGCCCATTCTTTCACGGTCTCTGCGCTCTTCCGCCCTACGCGGGGTTGGGGGGCTGATCCGGATGGTGGTGGTACGGATCGCTTGGCAGGGCGTGGTTCTCCGTGCTCGGGCGTCCCCCCCCCCCCGAGCCTTTCGTGCGGGTGGGAGCGGGCGTTCCATTGCGCATTCCCCCGTTCGACGGCCTATGCTGATCGGGAGTGAACTCTGGGTTTGCGTCCGGGATCGCGTGGGCGGTGCACCGCTGCCTGCTGGTCCGCGATTCCGTGCGTCCGACGTCACGCCCGGTTGCCGGGCCGGATCGCGAGGGCACGATGAAGCGGGATTCCAGTGTGAGCAAACCGCCGGTGGCGGTGCCGTTGCCGGGTGAGCCCTACCCGCTCGGGGCCACGTTCGATGGCAAGGGCACGAACTTCTCGCTGTACTCGGAGATCGCGGAGCGCGTGGAGCTCTGCCTGTTCGACGCGAACGGCAGGCAGACCGCCGCGCACGATCTGACCGAGGTCATCGCGCTGTGCTGGCACGCGCGCTGCACGAGGTGAACCGGCTCTCCGCGTTTTGACGCGGCGAAGACCTGCGGATAAATCCCGTGTCCTCGCCAATTCCTCAGACCATCGGACCGAATGCTTCCGGCCGCCGCGCTTGTGCCCCCGGGCAGCGCTGTGGTACTTCTTTTTGCTTTTAGTCGCACAGGGAGTGTGCGTACGGCTGCATCGCTAGGGACTGGATGTCCGGGTGCCACCGCCGGTGGCCTTGAAACCCGTGTTAGTCCGGCCCGATTGGGGCGGAGACGTATCCGCCCCTCGATCGCACCACGTTTAGCCGCCAACGGCCTCCCTGCGCATCCGGAAACGATCAGGCAAGGGAGTAGCGTCTCCATGGAAGGAACGAACCGGGCAGGTACGCGCGGGCAGAAAAAAACCTCGGCGGGTCAATCGGACGGTAATCGTGGTCCCGCGCGGCGGCGCGGATGGCGGTCCGCGGTCCATGCCCTCGCGCTGTTGCTGCTGATCCCCGCGTGGACCGTGGGCACCCAGGGCAACGAGGACTCGGATCCCATCGGCGCTGGCGTGCAGGAAGAGGATCGCGCCACCACGCCCGGCGCGTCCTTGTGGGTGGGAGCCACGGGCGGCGCCCTGCTCGTCGACGCGGTCGACGGGGCGATCCTCTTCTCGGATTACGGCACAGGGGAATTGAATGCCGTGGCCGCAGATCTGCGACGGGGGACCGCCTGGGCCTATGGCCGCGGCAGCCTGTATGCGCTCGATCCCGGCGGGCAGGTCTCGATGACGATCCCCGTGGACCATGGCGGCCGGGGAAATTCCAACCCAGTGCACCTCGATCTGGCGATCGACGAGGCCAGTGGCGACATCTGGCTGGCGCGTCTCGGCAGCTTGACGGTCTTTGACTGGCGGGGTGTCCAGTTGCTCCACCACCCGCTGGCGCAACCTCTGCGTGCCATGGCGCTGGATTCCGGGCGAAGGACTGCGTGGGTCGCAGGCCCCGACAGGCTCAGTGCCTGGACACTGCAGGGAGAGCCTGCGGGAGAGATGCTTCTGGGCGAAGGATTCGATGCCCGCACGATCGCATTCGATGCCAGCCTAGACGCTGTCTGGGTGGGCGGCGCAGGGGGTCTTCGCCGCTATGCGATCGACGGCACGTTGCAGTTCACGCAGGAGGGCAGCGACATCCGGCTTATCACAGCCGACCAGGCGGGGGCCCTTTGGGCAACGGATGGTACCTGGCTGTGGTTGCTGGATGCCTCGGGCCACGAGCATTTCGCCCTGCAGCCCCTGTACGGTACGGAAACGGTGCAGGCGCTGGCGGTCGATCCGGCGGATGGATCGGCCTGGGTCGCGGGTGCCTCCACGCTGCAGCGGATCTCGGCCCATGGTGACTGGGGCGTCAGCCTGGATCTGCGTACACATCCGTCCTTTCGGGGCCGTGTTTGGGCATTGTCCGCTTATGCGGACGTGACCCCTCCCGAAATCGCGATCGTCGCGCCTGCAGAAAACAGCTTCGAGAACACCGCGAGACCGCCGATCGTGCTGCGGTACAGCGACGTGGGATCCGGGGTCGACCCGGACTCGCTTGCGCTTACGGTGGACCACAAGAATCTCCCGGTCTCCTGTGCGCACGCCGCCGACGGCGCGGAGTGCGTCCCTGAGTCGACCGTTCACGAAGGGGAGGTGACGCTGCGGGCGGTGGTTGCGGACCGTGCCGGAAACGTCTCCGCGTTCGCGGAGCGCCGGTTCACGGTCGACACCATCCCGCCGGTGATCACACTGACGTCGCCAGAGCCGGGTGGCTTCACCAATCAGGTGCAGACCCGGCTGCATGGGCTGGTCAGCGAACCGGTGGAACTGACGATCGAAGGCGAGGCCGTGGCGCTGGGGCTGGAGCACCGCTTCGATCACCCGGTGGAGCTGGTCGAAGGCCCGAACACGTTGTCCTTCGTGGCGGTCGACCGCGCCGGGAACGTCGGCGAACTGCAGGCCACGATCGTCCTCGATACGGTGCCCCCGCTTCCGGTGGAGGCCGATCAGGTCCGGGTCGGCGATGTCAGCGCTGGCCAGGTCTCCGTGACCGGCGGCGTGGGCAGTGCCGAGGCGGACGCGCGGATTCATCTGCAGAACACGCACACCGGCGCTGTGGCCAGCAGTCCAGTCGCCGCCGACGGCAGCTTCGCGCTGATCGTTGACGCCTCACCGGATGAGAGCCTTGAACTCGTCGTGGTCGACCGTGCCGGGAACCGCAGCACACCCGTCGTGCTAGATGTACCCGGTGCAACCGGCATAGACCAAGGCCCTCTGCCGCCGGATCCGGCCACGGTCGCCCCGCCTTTGGATGAAGGCGGCGTTCCGGAGCTGCTGGTCGCGACCGCCTTCCTCTACACCGGGGACAATCCCATTCAGCGCGGAGTGGTGCCCGGAACGATCACCGAGCATCGTGCGGCCGTGCTGCGCGGCAGAGTGACCGCGCGGGACGGGCAGCCGCTCGCCGGGGTGCGCATCACGGTGAAGGACCACGATGACCTCGGCCACACCCTCAGCCGGCTGGACGGCGGCTTCGACATGGCCGTGAACGGTGGAGGCCATCTCGCGGTGCGATATGACAAGCCGGGCTATCTTCCGGTCCAGAGGCAGGTCCGGGTGCCCTGGCTGGACTACGTCTGGGCACCCGACGTGGTGCTGATCCCTCTCGACCCGGCCGTCAGCAGCATCGATCTCGCGGCCGATGTACCGGTCCAGGCCGCCCGCGGCAGCGTGGTGAGCGACACCGACGGCACACGGCAGGCCACGATCCTGTTTCCGCAGGGGACCACAGCGGAGCTGCGGTTTGCCGACGGCAGCTCGCTGCCCATCACGCGCATGAGTGTTCGCGCAACAGAGTACACGGTGGGGGAGAGCGGAGCCGCAGCCATGCCCGGAGAGCTGCCGCCCACATCGGGTTATACCTATGCCGTGGAACTCTCGGTGGACGAGGCGATGACGGCGGGAGCCACTGAGGTTCGCTTCGACCGACCGGTCCCGGTGTACGTGGAAAACTTCCTCGACTTCCCGGTGGGCGGGATCGTGCCCGCTGGCTGGTACGACCGTGACAAGGCGGCGTGGATCGCATCCGACAACGGCCGGATCATTCGGGTGCTCTCGGTCGAAGGCGGAGCGGCGGTGCTGGACGTGACCGGTTCCGGTGCCGCCGCCACCGAGTCTGAGCTTGCGGCGCTCGCAATCGACGCGCACGAGCGCCGCGCGCTCGCCGATCTCTATGCCCCAGGGCAGAGTCTCTGGCGCGTGCCGACCGAGCACTTCACCCCCTGGGACTATAATTGGCCCTATGGCCCGCCTCCGGATGCGGAGCCGCCCCGGGTACCCGAACCGGAGATCGACGAGCGGGAGGATGAGCCGGATTGCCGCAGTGGTTCAATCATCGAATGCCAGAACCAGGTGCTGGGCCAGTCGGTGCCTGTGGCCGGTACACCGTTCTCGCTGAATTACCGCAGCGACCGGGTTCCGGGGCGGCAGGCGGCGCGCAGCCTCCGCATCCCGCTCAGTGGCAGCCAGGTGCCCGCGAGCCTGCAGCGGATAGATCTGCAGATCGAGGTGGCCGGCCGGCGGTTCCACCAGAGCTTCGCCGGCCACCCGAACCAGGTCCACACGTTCGTCTGGGACGGCAAGGATGCCTTTGGCCGGGAACTGCCGTCCGCCCAGACGGCAACGGTGCGGGTCGGGTATGTCTATCGGGCTGTCTATTACGCTCCCGCGAATTTCTCGCGCAGCTTTGCGGCGACCGGCCTGGGCATTCTTTCCGGAGACCGGCGCCGCCATGAGATCACCCTCTGGCGCGAGTCCCGGCCGATGCTCGGTGCTGTGGACGCCCGGGTCCTTGGTCTCGGCGGCTGGAGCCTGAACGCCCATCATATGTACAGTGCACCCGACGCGGTGCTGTACAAGGGCGATGGGACGCGGCGCAGTGCGAAGGACGTGGGCGCCCTGATCACCACTGTGGCCGGAAACGGGAATGGCACGAATACCGGCGATGGCGGGCCAGCGCTGGAGGCCGGGATCAACGGGCCCTACGACGTCGCGATCGCACCGGACGGCTCGATCTTCCTGGCGGCCGGCGATCGGGTGCGCAAGGTCGACGTGCGAGGGGTGATTTCGACCGTTCCCGGGACCGCCGGCAACTCCGGCATCTTGAACGTCGCGGTGGATGCCGGCGGGTCCGTGTTCTTTACGCGCCGCAACGGCGGACCTCGAATCTTTCGGGCCAATCCGGACGGCACCGTACATCACGTGGCCGGAAACGGGTCCAGCACCTTTGCCGGTGATGGCGGGCCCGCCGTGAACGCGAGTTTCATCGACCCGCGCGGCATCGCGGTCGGCGCCGACGGCAGCCTGTACGTGGGCGACTTCCGCACACACCGGGTCCGGAGGATCGGGCCCGACGGGATCATCCGGACGGTCGCTGGCAACGGCGGCTCTGGCATCGGCGGGATCGGGGGGCCCGCGGTGCAGGCACGCATCGACCGGATCTATGACGTGGCGGTCAGCCCCGAGGGAGACCTGTACATCGACTCGCACAATTACACGGTGTTTCGGGTGGGACCCGATGGCATCATCCACCGGGCAGCGGGCAGGGTCTGCAACGGCTTCAGCGGTGACGGAGGGGATGCGACATTGGCCTGCATGGGGCGTGTGAGCGCCGTCACGGCTGCGTCCGACGGTACGATCGCGATTGCCGACATCATCGACAATCGCCGCATCCGGTTGGTGACCCCGGATGGCATCATCCGCACCGTGGCCGGAACCGGACAGTCGGGATTCACCGGCGACGGAGGGCTCGCCGAGCGGGCCACAATCGGGGGCACCGAAATCAGCTTCGGCCCCGATGGCTCGCTGTACCTGGCCGACTCCAGTAACCGGCGCGTCCGGCGCATCGCATCGAGCCTGGGCGGGACGGTGGGCGGCGCCCGTATGGTCGCTTCGCGGGACGGCAGCGAGCACTATGTTTTCGACCACTCCGGGCGCCACCTGCGCACCGTGGACAATGTGACCGGCGCGCTGCGTTACGTCTTCGGCTACGACGTTCGCGGGCTGCTGGTGCAGATCGAGGATGGGGATGGCAACCGGACACGGATCGAACGGGATGCCACTGGAGACGTGGTCGCCATCGTGGGCCCCGATGGTCAGCGTACGGTGGTGTCCGTGGGGGCGCACGGGTACCTCGCTTCGGTCACGAACCCGATGGGAGAGACGAGCCATTTCGCCTACGGGGCAGGCGGCCTGCTGACGGGTCTCACCGATCCGCGAGGCTTCCAGTCCGCCTACACGTACGATGCGCTCGGGCGGCTCGCGGGCACCGGAGACCCGGCCGGCGGTGGCTGGAACATCACCCGTGGGGCCATCGCGAATGGCTACGAGGTCGGAATGACCTCGGCCGAGGGACGCGCGACCCGTTACCGCGTGGAACAGACCCCGACTGGCAACCGATTCCGCGAGAACCTTCTCCCGGACGGGACCCGGGAAACCCTGGCGCTGAATACCGGTGGGCGGCGCATCTTCACCGCGGCGGACGGCACGTTGGCAGAGATCCTGAAGGGTCCGGACCCGCGCTTCGGCATGAGCAGTCCGGTGCCGTCCAGCGTGACGCTTCGCACGCCGAGCGGACGTGTCCAGCAGACCACGACGCAGCGCACCGCGATGCTGGGACAGGCGGGCGACCCGCTGAGCCATAGCGAACTGGTGGAGATTGTCACTAGCAACGGACGAATGACCCAGGCCCGTTTCAGTGCCGCGGATCGCACCTGGCTGATCACGAGCCCGCAGGGGCGGCAGCGCAGTATCGAACTCGATGCGCGTAGCCGGATCCAGAGAGACACGATTGCCGGGCTGGCGCCTGTGGCGTACGAACGGGATGCCAGGGGGCGACTGACCCGCATTATCCAGGGCGCCGCCGGGGACCGGGTCCATGCGTTGAGCTACAACGAATCGGGCCAGGTCGCGACGGTGTCGGACCCGCTTTCACGGACCCGAGGCTACGCATACGATTCCGCGGGCCGTATCGTTCGTGAGACGTTGCCGGACGGGCGCGAAATCGGTTACGCCTATGACCCCGCCGGAAACCTTGCGGCGCTGGTCCCGCCGGGACGTGAGGCGCACCTGTTCGAATACACGCAGGTGAATCTGGAACAACGGTACTTACCGCCGGCCCTTCCGGGCGTGGATACGATCACGCGGTACCAATACAACCGCGATCGCCAGTTGACCGCGATCGAGCGGCCGGACGGGCAGGCGCTACGGTTCTTCTACGATGCCGGCGGGCGCCCGGACAGCCTCCAGGTCTCCACGGGCGAGTACCGGTTCGGATTCCATCCCGAAACTGGACAGCTCGCATCCATTGATTCCCCCACGGGGATCGGCCTTGCCTATTCCTGGGATGGCTTCCTTCCCTTGAGTGAGACCTGGGCCGGGGCGGTCAACGGGTCGGTATCCCAGTCCTACGATCACAATTTCTGGGTCACGCAACGGTCGGTGAACGGCCAGGGCATCGCCTACCAGCACGACAGCGACGGACTCCTGATCGGGGCGGGTGACCTGAGCCTTGCACGCGATCCCGGAAACGGGAGAGTCATCGGTAGCAGCCTGGGCCTGGTGAGCACGGTACTCGACTACAATGCTTTCGGCGAGATCGTTTCGATCCGGGCGGCGGGCGCTACGGGCGTGTTAGCCGAGTTCGGCTATTCCCGCGACGCCGTCGGCCGTGTGATCGAGGAGACGGCTCTGATCGAAGGCGGCCTGACGAGGACCTCCTATTCTTATGATGTCGCGGGGCGGCTTGCGACGGTCTCCCGAGATGGCACTGCAGTGACGTACACATACGATGCGAACGGCAACCGCACGCACGTGAACGGTCTGCAGGCCGCCGTCTACGATGGTCAGGACCGTATGCTGGCCTACGGGCAGGCGCAGTTCGAATACTCGGAGAACGGCGAATTGGCAAGCAGGACGGACGGCGGCGTGGAGACACGGTATGTGTACGACGAAGTCGGCAATCTGCAGCAGGTACACCTGCCCGGGGATCTGCGGATCGAATACCTGACCGATGGGCGCAACCGGCGGGTGGGCAAGCGGGTGAACGGCGCTCTCGTCCAGGGCTTCCTGTACCGTGACCAGCTGAATCCGATCGCGGAACTGGATGGCTCGGGACAGGTGGTCAGCCGTTTCGTGTACGCCGAGCACGCCCACGTGCCTGACTTTATGATCCGCGATGACGCGACCTACCGGATTCTCTCTGACCAGCTCGGGAGCCCGCGCCTGGTGGTGAACGTGGGCACAGGGGAGGTGGTCCAGCGGATCGATTACGACGCCTGGGGCAATGTGCTGCAGGACACCAACCCTGGTTTCCAGCCCTTCGGCTTTGCAGGTGGTCTGCTGGATCAACACACGAACCTGGTCCGCTTCGGAGCCCGGGACTACGACCCCAGCACGGGCCGCTGGACCGCCAAGGACCCCATCCGCTTCGCCGGCGGCGACCCCAACCTCTACGGCTACGTCCTCAACGATCCTCTAAATTGGCTCGACCCACATGGGCTTTGGTCAGTAAGTTTAAATGCTTTTGCGGGCATTGGCGGGGGTGTCATATTTGGTCGCAATGATACTGGTACATGGTTTATCGGTGGGCAACTGGGAGTTGGGATTGGTGGGGGCGGTGCGCTTGATCCATTTGATCAAGGGCCGACAGGCGGGGCAAGGACGGATGGGCCATATGGTGCGGCATGCTCGACTTTGAAGCCCCCCTCAACCGGGTTTAGCGCGGGCGGATCCATTGGGATCGGCGGATCGTTCGGCGGCTCCAATTTCACTTATGGAGGTGGCGGTGGCTACAACTTTGATGGCACTGGAAGTTCTTATGGCGGACAGGTAGGGCTTAACTCAAGCCTGAACCCGATACACAGAAGAGGTCTCGGGCTCTCGGTAGGAGCAGCGGGCGTCATTAATGTAATAGGATGGTGGTAATACAGATGTCTATTATGATTAGCTCATTTCTCGAAATGCCATTTGCTCTAAAACTGATGTTTATCGCAGGCCTGCTTTCTCCTTTGCTAACTCTCGGCGCAACTCTAACGGGATCAATCACCCCGAGTGGTGATCCCGCGTGGCAGTACGGCGCAGCCAAGAACCTGTTCGAGTTATTCGTGATTGTTGGTCTTATGGTGCCTGCTTCCGTCTCGGCTATACTTCTTGCCAGACGCTGGCGTAGCTCGCGGTTCTTGTTCGTTGCATCGTATTTTATTGCTTGTGTCGCCCCCTTTTCTATAGAATCTTTTCGTGAAGAATTGCACGATACAAGTGCGTATGTACTAGCGGCTATTTTTACAAGCTTCGTTATTCTTTTTTACATATTATTATCTAGGCGTGTCAGGGTGTATTTTCAAACATCAAGTGAGCATACATGAGTCACTCGCTTGCAATATACATAAGCCCTGGATGGCCTGTTCCGCAGGGCTTGCAGGATCCAGCATCCGGCCCGTGCCCACCGGCCGCCGTACTTGTCGTTCAACTCGGCCGTGACGGGTATTTGAAGGAGTTTACGGGCACCGTCTACCCTTCCACCCGCCCGTCCGACACAATGCGCGCGCATCCGGACTTTTTCTACCGCGTCTGTCCCACCGCCTCGCTGGCAAGGTTCAGAAAAAGCCCTCCCAGATTCCGGGTTGATCCTTGTGTATGTGCCATGCTCTTCGACCCCGGCGAGTCACGGACATCAAGCCCTACCGTGCCCGCGCTGTTGCCTGCCGCTCTCCCAATGGCGTCGGCGCCACAAAATGGCTTCTTCGAGGACCTATCACACGACCCGCACACCCCCTGTGTACGCTTCGCAACCGGCGTCACCCCGCGCCAGTCTGGAGAGAAGTACGACACGCGCGCCCTTAGATCCAGGCTTAGCTGATTCGGTGCTTCCGTGGGACGTGCCCGTTTCGGCGTTTAGACCAGCCTATAGTTCACGCTTCCGCAAGCCCCCTACGATCCCGAACGATCGCCTTCCCCTGTACTGCCCCGCATCCGGGGCTTTGGCAGCGTGAATCGTTGTGCCTCCTGCGTCGGCACAATCTATGCGATTCCGGTGTTGGTGGCAGGAGCCGTCTGGCAGGGCATGCATCCCTGTGTCCCTCGCCCCCCCGAGCCCTTTCGTGCGGGTGGGAGCGGGCGTTCCATTGCGCATTCCCCCGTTCGACGGCCTATGCTGATCGGGAGTGAACTCTGGGTTTGCGTCCGGGATCGCGTGGGCGGTGCACCGCTGCCTGCTGGTCCGCGATTCCGTGCGTCCGACGTCACGCCCGGTTGCCGGGCCGGATCGCGAGGACACGATGAAGCGGGATTCCAGTGTGAGCAAACCGCCGGTGGCGGTGCCGTTGCCGGGTGAGCCCTACCCGCTCGGGGCCACGTTCGATGGCAAGGGCACGAACTTCTCGCTGTACTCGGAGATCGCGGAGCGCGTGGAGCTCTGCCTGTTCGACGCGAACGGCAGGCAGACCGCCGCGCACGATCTGACCGAGGTCACCGCGCTGTGCTGGCATGGCTACCTGCCGGAGGTTGGGCCGGGGCAGCGTTACGGCTACCGGGTATACGGCCCCTGGGATCCGGACCGCGGCCACCGCTGCAACCCGGCGAAGCTGCTGCTCGATCCCTACGCCAAGGCGGTCGATGGCCAGGTGCGCTGGAACGAAGCGGTGTTTCCCTACCGCTTCGACGATCCCGAAGGATTGTTGAACGAGGACGACAGCGCGGCGTTCGTGCCGAAGTCGGTCGTGATCGACCCCGCGTTCGACTGGGAGGACGACCGCCATCCCCGCACCCCCTGGCACGAGACGGTGATCTACGAGACGCATGTGAAAGGCTTCACCGCGCGTCACCCGGAGGTGCCGGAGGCCCTGCGCGGGACCTATGCCGGCCTCGCCCACCCGGCCGCGGTCGAGTACCTGACGCGGCTCGGGATCACCGCGGTCGAGCTGATGCCGGTGCACCAGTTCATCCACTACGCGTTCCTGAAGGAGCGCGGGCTGCGCAATTACTGGGGTTACAGCAGCATCGCCTATCTCGCGCCGCACAACGAGTACGCCGCCAGCGGCGCGGACGGCGGCCAGGTGCAGGAGTTCCGGAACATGGTGAAGACGCTGCACCGGGCCGGCCTCGAGGTGATCCTGGACGTGGTGTACAACCACACCAGCGAGGGCAACCACCTCGGCCCGATGCTGAGCCTGAAGGGCATCGACAACGCGGCCTACTACCGCCTCATCGCCGACAACCCGCGCCATTACCTGGACTACACCGGCACCGGCAACAGCCTGAACATGCGCCACCCGCATGTGCTGCAGCTG
Organism: Thioalkalivibrio paradoxus ARh 1; assembly: GCF_000227685.2. Classification (GTDB taxonomy): domain Bacteria; phylum Pseudomonadota; class Gammaproteobacteria; order Ectothiorhodospirales; family Ectothiorhodospiraceae; genus Thioalkalivibrio; species Thioalkalivibrio paradoxus. The sequence continues at coordinate 2,428,371 of NZ_CP007029.1, forward strand.
ATCATGGACTCGCTGCGCTACTGGGTGCTGGAAATGCACGTCGACGGCTTCCGCTTCGATCTCGCCGCGACGCTGGCACGCGAGCTGCACGAGGTGGATCGGCTCTCCGCGTTCTTCGACGTCATCCAGCAGGATCCGGTGATCAGCCAGGTGAAGCTGATCGCCGAGCCCTGGGATCTCGGCGAGGGCGGCTACCAGGTCGGCAACTTCCCGCCGCTGTGGTCCGAGTGGAACGGGAAGTACCGCGACACGGTGCGCGATTTCTGGCGCGGCGAGGACCGGACGCTCGGGGAGTTCGCCTACCGCCTGACCGGCAGCTCGGACCTCTACGAATCGTCGGCACGGCGGCCGCACGCGAGCATCAACTTCGTCACCGCGCACGACGGCTTCACATTGCGCGACCTGGTGTCCTACAACGAGAAGCACAACGAGGCCAACGGCGAGGACAACCGCGACGGCGCGGACTACAACCGCTCGTGGAACTGCGGCGCCGAGGGGCCGACCGACGACACCGAGATCAACGCCCTGCGCGGCAAGCAGCAGCGCAACTTCCTGGTCACGCTGCTGCTGTCGCAAGGCGTACCCATGCTGCTCGGCGGCGACGAGATCGGGCGTACCCAGCAGGGCAACAACAACGCCTACTGCCAGGACAACGAGGTCTCGTGGTTCGACTGGGAGCAGGTCGACGAGGACCTGCTGGCGTTCACGCGCCGGCTGATCCGGCTGCGGCTGGACCACCCGGTGTTCCGGCGCCGGCGCTGGTTCCAGGGGCGCGCGATTCATGGCGACGACGTGAAGGACATCGCCTGGTTCAAGCCGGACGGCGAACAGATGGCGGAGGAACACTGGGGCGAGGGTTTCGCGAAATCGCTCGGCGTGTTCATCAACGGCCGTTCGATGACCGCCCCCGGTCCGCAAGGCGAGCGGATCGTCGACGACCGCTTCTTCCTGATCTTCAACGCCCACGACGACCCACTCGATTTCGTGCTGCCGGGGCGCAAGTGGGCGGACACCTGGATCCTGGAGATCGATACGGAAACGGGCTGGGCCGAAACCAAGGAGATCGTGCCAGCGGGGGCCACGCTGCAGGCCGCGGCGCGGTCGGCAGTGGTGCTGCGCTGTGTCTGCTGAGTGGATTGCGACCTACCGGCTCCAGCTGCACCCGGGGTTCACGCTCGACGACGCGGCGGGCATCGTGCCTTACCTCGCGCGGCTCGGCGTCAGCCACGTCTACCTGTCGCCGTTCCTGCAGGCGGTGCGCGGCAGCCTGCACGGCTACGACGTCGTCGACCCGTCCCGGGTGAACGACGAACTCGGCGGCGAAGACGCGCGCCGGCGCCTGACCGCAGCGCTGCAGGAAGCCGGCATGGGGCAGGTGCTGGACGTCGTGCCCAACCACATGGCGGTGGCCGGCGACCAGAACCCCTGGTGGTGGGACGTGCTCGAGAACGGGCCCTCGAGCCGCTTCGCCACCTTTTTCGACGTGGACTGGGAAGCCTCGGAGGAGCGCTGGCCGAACAAGGTCCTGCTGCCGGTGCTCGGGGACCACTACGGGAGGGTGCTAGAAGCCGGCGAGCTGCAGCTGCGCGATGACGGCGGCCTGTTCACCCTGCACTACCACGAGCACCGATTCCCGCTGGATCCCTCGTCGCTGCGCGACCTGCTCTACCGGGCCTACGGGCACAGCGGCATCGAGATGCTGGGGTTCCTCGCCGAGTCCTGCGCGCGCCTGCCGCGGCCCCAGGTCACCGCGCGCGGTCCGGCGGAGCGCCGGCGGCGCGACCAGCGCGTGATCCACCTGCTGCTGGCAGCGGCCTGTCGCAAGGATGCCGAGGCGCTGGCGGCGATCCAGGTCGAGGTGGACCGGCTGAACGCGGATCCCGACGCGCTCGATGCGCTGCTGGAGCAGCAGAACTACCGGCTGGCCTGGTGGCAGACGGCACGGCAGGACCTCGGCTACCGGCGCTTCTTCGACATCGACGATCTCGCCGGGCTGCGGGTCGAGGACGACCAGGTCTTCCAGGCGGTGCACGAATTACCGATCGGCTGGGTCCAGCAGGGCGAGGCGCAGGGCCTGCGCATCGACCACCCGGACGGGCTGCGCGATCCCGCGCAGTACTTCCAGAGGCTGCGGGCCGCCTGCCCCGACGTCTGGATCGTCGCCGAGAAGATTCTCGAGCCCGGCGAGGCGCTGCCCGAGGACTGGCCGATCGCGGGCACGACCGGGTACGACTTCCTGAACCGGGCGCAGGGGCTGTTCGTCGACCCGCGCGGCGAGGAACCGCTGACCCGGCTCTGCGCCGCGCTGACCGGGGAGACGGTCGGTTTCCCCGACCTCGTCTACGACTGCAAGCGGCAGGTATTGCGGGAGCTGCTGGGCAGCGAGCTGCACCGGCTGACCTCGCTGTTCGTCGCCGTGTGCGAGCGGCACCGGCGCCACCGCGACTACACCCGCGACCAGCTCTACCGGGCGCTGCTCGAGGTGGCGGCCTGCTTCCCGGTCTACCGCAGCTACGTGACCGCCGACGGCGGAGCCTCGTCCGAGGATGCCGCGCAGGTCGACCGGGCCCTTGAGCAGGCGGCGGAGCGCGCGCCCGAACTGGACCCGGAGCTGCTGCGGTTCCTGCGCCGGCTGCTGCTGGTGCAGATCGAAGGCGAGCTCGAGACCGAGCTGGCGCTCCGCTTCCAGCAACTGACCGGGCCCGCGATGGCCAAGGGCGTCGAGGACACGGCGTTCTACCGCTTCCCGCGCCTGCTCGCGCTGAACGAGGTCGGCGGTGATCCCGACCGCTTCGGCATCGCGCCGGCCGAGTTCCACCAGGCCTGCCGGGAGGCGCTGCAGCGGCACCCGCAGGCGATGCTCACGACCTCGACCCACGACACCAAGCGCAGCGAGGACGTACGCGCGCGCCTGCTGCTCCTCTCCGAGATCCCCGGGCGCTGGGCGTCGCAGGTGAACGACTGGTTCCGGCGCAACGCCCGGTACCGGCGCGACGACGGGCCCGACCCCGCCACCGAGTATCTGCTCTACCAGACGCTGGTCGGCGCCTGGCCAATCGACAGCGAACGCATCGAGGCCTACCTCGAGAAGGCCGTGCGCGAGGCGAAACGGCACACGAACTGGACGCGACCGAACGTCGGGTTCGAGGAGGCGCTGCAGGCGTTCGCGAAGGCGCTGCTCGCCGACGCGGCGTTCCGGACCGAACTCGAGGACTTCGTGCAGCCGTTGGTGTTCCCGGGGCGGGTCAACGGGCTGGCGCAGCTGCTGCTGAAGCTCACCACGCCCGGCATCCCGGACCTGTACCAGGGCACCGAGCTCTGGGACCTGAGCCTGGTCGACCCGGACAACCGGAGGCCGGTCGACTTCGCACGGCGTGCAGCCCTGCTCGACGCGCTGGACACGCTGCACCCCGCGGAGATGCTCGCCCGCGCCGACGAGGGACTGCCGAAGCTGTGGGTGATTCGGGAGGCCCTGGCGCTGCGCCGGCGCAGGCCGCAGGGGTTCGGTTCCGAGGGGTCCTATGAGCCGATCATCGCAAGGGGGCCGCGTGCCGACCACGCGGTCGCTTTCCTGCGCGGCGGCGATGTGCTGGTGGTCGTGCCGCGCCTGGTACTCGGCCTCGACGGCGACTGGCAGGATACCGTTCTTCCCGTCCCGCCCGGAACCTGGGTGAACCGCCTCGACGGCACAACCGTCGAGGGTGGCGACCGCAGCCTGCAAGAGATGCTCGCGGCGTTCCCCGTCGCCCTGCTCGAACGGAGCCAACTTCCATGGCGAGGGCCACCCCCGACCATGAAAGAATGGTAGGGCGGAAGAGGCCGAAGGCCGTCATCCGCCATCCGGCGCCGGGGTTGCCGCAGGCGCCAGGGAAACGCGAACGCCGAGCGGCGGATGACGCTGCGCTCTTCCGCCCTACAGATCGCCGAGAGGCGAACGTCAGGTTTTTTCGCGTTAATTGTCCCGAAACCTCTGCGGCGAGCACGACACCGCTCTGCGTCGGGCGTCGTTGCGAGCGCAGCGCGGCAACCCATCCGGCGTCGGGAATGCTTACGCCGTTTGGATCGCCACGCCCCGCCGCGCTTTGCTCGCGGCTCATGGCGTCGCTCCTCGCGATGACGGTGGTTTCGAAGACGGTCCGTTCCAAATTGCGGAGCATCCGTGATAATCAGGTGAACAGATGGAGGAAACCCGGTGACGCTGCTGACGGTATGGGCTCCGCACGCCCGGAGGGTCGAACTCGAATACGGTAGCGCCCGGCGCCCGATGCACCGCCAGGAAGGCGGCGAGTGGCGCCTGGAGGTGCCACAGCTCGCGCACGGGGAGGACTACGCGTTCCACCTGGACGGAGCCGGGCCGTTCCCCGACCCGCGCTCGCGCTGGCAGCCGCAGGGGGTGCACGGGCCGTCGCGCTGGGTGGATCACGGCCGGTTCGAGTGGAACGATCGCGATTGGCAGCCGCCGCCGCTGGCCGCAGCGGTCATCGCCGAGATCCACGTCGGCACCTTCACCGACGAGGGCAGCTTCGACGGCGTGATCGACCGGCTCGATCACCTGGTCGATCTCGGGATCACCCACGTCGAGTTGATGCCGGTGCAGGAGTTCCCAGGCGAGCGCGGCTGGGGCTACGACGGCGTGAACCTGTTCGCCCCGCATCATGCCTACGGCGGGCCGGACGGGCTGAAACGGCTGGTCGACGCCTGCCACGCGCGCGGGCTCGCGGTGCTGCTCGACGCCGTCTACAACCACCTGGGGCCCGAGGGGAATCACCTTGGCCGCTTCGGCCCCTATTTCACCGACGCGTACCGCACGCCCTGGGGCGACGCGGTGAACTTCGACCGGGCCCACAGCGACGCGGTCCGCCGCTTCTTCCTCGACAACGCGCTGATGTGGCTGCGCGACTACCGTTTCGACGGGCTGCGCATCGACGCAGTGCACGCCATCGTCGACACCTCGGCGATCCATTTCCTCGAGGAGCTGGCGGCCGAGGTGCGCCGGCTCGAGGCCGAGACCGGGCGTCACCGGGTGCTGATCGCCGAGAGCGACCTGAACGACCCGCGGCTGATCCGCCCGGTGGAGGCCGGGGGCTACGGGCTCGACGCCCAGTGGAACGACGATTTCCACCACGCGCTGCACGCGCTGCTGACCGGGGAGCGCGACGGCTACTACGCCGACTTCGGCACCATCGGGCACCTGGAGCGGGTGCTCACCCGCGGCTATGCCTACGACGGCGTGCGGTCCGTCTACCGCGGGCGCAGGCACGGACGCCCGGCGACCGGCCTTCCGGGACGGCGTTTCGTCGGCTGCCTGCAGAACCACGATCAGGTGGGCAACCGCGCCGCGGGCGAGCGCAGCAGTCACCTGCTTTCCGCCGGGCTGCTGAAGGTCGGCGCGGCACTGGTGTTGACCGCCCCGTTCGTGCCCCTGTTGTTCCAGGGCGAGGAATGGGGGGCGAAGACACCGTTCCTGTACTTCACCGACCACCCCGACCCCGACCTCGGCGAAGCGGTGCGCAAGGGCCGGCGGGAGGAGTTCGCCGCGTTCGGCTGGGACCCCGAACGCATCCCCGATCCGCAGGACCGCGCCACCTTCGAACGCTCGCGGCTCGACTGGACCGAACTCGACAGAGCAGAGCACGCGGCGCTGCTCGCCTGGCACCGGAAGCTGATCGCGTTGCGGCGCAGCCACCCCGCGTTCGCCGATGACCGCCTGGATACGATCCGGGTATGTTTCGACGAGCAGCAGCGCTGGCTGATCGTGCTGCGCCCCGCTGTGATCGTCGCCTGCAATCTGGCCGGGGGCGACCGGCGGCTCCATTGCGCGCAGCTCGCGGGGCACCGGATACTGCTGGCATCATCGCCGGATGCCGCCCTCGACGGAGAAGCCATCGCGCTTCCCGCGGAATCGGTCGCGATTCTGGCCCGATGAACGCCCCTTGCACCAACAGCGAGACAGCGCGATGACGATCGCCGATCAGCTTCCCCGCCGGCAGAACGGCTACCTGCCGATCGAGGACCATGGCCTGATCGGCGATGGCAGCACGGCCGCGCTGGTCGGCCGCGACGGCGCGATCTCTTGGCTCTGCGTGCCCCGCTTCGACTCCGAGCCGCTGTTCTGCGCGCTGCTCGACCGGGAACGCGGCGGGGCCTTCACCGTGGCACCAGAACCGCTGACCGGCGCGCGCCAGCACTACGAGCCGCACACCGCGATTCTGATCACCGAGATGACCGGCCCGGAGGGCCGGGTGCGGGTGACCGACTGCCTGACGCTGCGCGCCGGTGCGGACCTCTCGGAGGACGCGCCGGCGGGACGCGGCGAGCTGCTGCGCATGATCGAGGTGCTCGAAGGCCGGGTGAAACTGCGCGTGCGCGTGCAGCCCTGGGGCGGCCTGCGCTGTTTCCCGCGCGCGGGCGGGCTCGGCATTGGCCTGGAGCGCCGGCCGGAGTTCGAGCTGCATCTCGGATCGTCGCTGCCGCTGGAGGGTAGCGAGAGCCTGTACGACCTCGCCGCGGGCGCTCGCCACCACCTGCTGCTGTCCTGGGGCACGGGGCCCCACCGCTTCCACCCGCACACGCCCGGGGAGACGCTGGCCGCAACGGCTGCGGTCTGGCGCGACTGGCTGCGTCACTACCACTACGAAGGGCCGCAGGAGGCGCTGGTGCGGCGCTCCGCGATCACGCTGAAATTGATGGACTACACCGCAACCGGCGCGATGATCGCGGCGCCCACCTCGTCGCTCCCCGAGGCCATCGGCGGCCCGCGCAACTGGGACTACCGCTACGCCTGGATCCGGGACGCCGCGTTTTCGGTCTACGCCCTGGACCGCATCGGCATGGGGCACGAGGCCGCCGGCTTTCTCGGATGGGTACTCGACGCGGTCGACCGCGCCGGGCGGCCGCGGGTGCTCTACGACGTCGACGGGCAGTCACCGCCACCCGAGTTCATCGAGACCGGCCTCGAGGGGTATCGCGGGTCGGCCCCGGTGCGCTGGGGCAACGCCGCGGCCAACCAGCGCCAGCACGACGTGTTCGGCGAGATCCTGGATTGCGCCTACCGCTGGGTGCGCTGGGGCGGCACGCTGGACGACGCGCTCTGGGCCCGACTCCGGCGACTCGTCGAAGCGGCGGCCGCGGAATGGCAAACGCCCGACCACGGGATCTGGGAGGTACGCACCCCGGGCCGGCCGTTCACCTACTCCGCGGCACTGTGCGCGGTGGCGCTCGACCGTGGCGCACGGTTGGCGCAAGGCAAGGGTTCGCAAGGCGACGCCGAACGCTGGCAGAAGGAGGCGGCGCGCATCCGCAACGCCATCCTGGAACACGCCTGGGATCCGCGGTTGCAGTCGCTGACCGAGCACCTCGGCGGCGGCGGAATCGACGCCAGCCTGCTGGCACTGCCGCTGCGCGGCGTGATTCCCACCGACCACCCCAAGATGGTGGCCACCACCCGGGCGGTGATACGCCGGCTCGGGGCCGGCGACGGGCTGCTCTACCGCTATCTCCCGGAAGAGTCGCCGGACGGCCTGCCAGGCCACGAAGGCGCGTTCCTGTTGTGCAGCTTCTGGCTGGCGGACAACCTCGCCGGTCAAGGGCGTCTCGACGAAGCGGGCGATCTGTACGATTCGCTGTGCGCGCGAGCCAATCCGTTGGGCCTGCTGCCGGAGCAGATCGACCCTTCGACCGGTGCTTTCCTCGGGAACTTCCCGCAGGCCTTCAGCCACATGGGGGTGATCTCCACCGGCATCAACCTGCGCCGGGCGAGAACGAACCGGGCCAAGAGCTGACCCGGGGCCGCCCGGCCCCGAGCTTCGACTCCCGCCGTCGGGGGATTGCGCCATGACCGCGCCACCTGATCGCACCGCGGGCGCCATCCTCCAGCACCACCCGCCACCGCTGCCGGACCACCGCCTCCGGAAGCAACGTTGTGGAAACGGTGCTCACCCGCGAACGCCCGTAGCACAAGGCGTATCGATCCAACGCCATCAGCCGCCTGGGTTCAGCCCTTCTCCAGCTCGGAACGCACCTGCAGGAAGTGCAGAAGATCCTTCAGCGCCAGGATACCGACGATCCGATCCCCGTCGGTCACGATCAGGCGGCTGGCCCTCTGCCCCTGCATGCGTTCGAGTGCTTCGTTCGCATCCTCATCGGCCGACACGGTGGCTCCTTCGCCGGCCTCGCGACACACCTCCCCGATGCGCGTGTGGTCCCAGTCCCCCCTGGCAACCTGTCTCGCCTCGCGCAGCCCGGCATGCCCCACGAGCCGTCCGTCTCGCTCCACCGGGAACAGGTCGAAGGCATGGTGATAGACATAGTCCTCGACGAAATCACGGATGCTGGTCTCGGCAGGCACCGTAACCGGATTGGCAGTCATGAAACGGCGCACGCTGCGCCCGGCCAGCGCCTGCTGCATCAGCAACTGGCGGTAGCCCATACCGGCGGCCGCGTGCACGAACAAACCGATCAGGAACCACCACATGCCGCCGATGAAGTTGCCGGCCACGAAGCTCACGACCCCGAGTGCAACCAGCAACAGCCCGAACCCCTGACCCATGCGCGATGCCCAGCGCGTCGCCCAGCGCAGGTCGCCCTTCAGGTGCCAGAGGGCGGCGCGGAGCACGCGCCCACCGTCCAGCGGAAATCCGGGCACCATGTTGAATACGGCCAGCAGAAAATTGATGAACCCCAGGTAGTACACAACGCCGGCCAGGTGTTCCGGCACGCCGGCCGCGTGCATCCCGGCGCCGAGCAGGTAGAAGGCGACCGCAAGAAACAGGCTCGCGATCGGCCCCGCGATCGCCATCCAGAACTCGACCCGCGGCTCCTTCGGCTCGCCCACCATCTCCGCCATGCCGCCGAACAGGAACAACGTGATCCCGCGCACCCGGAGCCCGTAACTGCGCGCGACCACGGAATGACTGAGCTCGTGGAACAGCAGCGAGAAGAACAGCCCCAGCATGCCCGCCAGGCCCATCAGCCAGTAGGTGAGCGGCGCCAGTTCCGGGTAGGCGTAGGGGAACAGGCCCTCGGCGAGCGACCAGGTAATCAGCAGGGCGAGAAACAGCCAGGAGACATTGGCTCGAATCTCGAACCCCAGGACCCGGAACAGGCTGAAGCTTTCACCAAACATGCGAAATCGCGGCTGCCGCAGACGATGACCCCGAATTGAGCATAGCAGGACGCGCTACCATTCAGTCGCGACTCGGCCAGCGGATTTCGCGGCTTCGCCGGGCCGGCCGTGTGTCCCCGCGTTTCAGGGCGGTGGGGGTCTGCGCCACCGCGGCTTGCGCGCCTGCCAGGCGGCCACGAGGTACGCGGGTGCGAACACCAGCAGCAGAAACACGATCGCGGGCACCACGCGTTCCAGCGCCTGGGAAAGGCCCAGATAAACGGCAAGCCAGGAAAGAAGCGCGAACAGGATTCCGGCGACCAGCGTGAACAGCGACACGAAGATCAGGTAGGCGGCCAGCGGTCTCTGGTCTGGGTGGCGGATGCGCCGTACCAGCGGAATGGCGACGATGAAGAAGGCGATCCAGACGAGAAGAGTCAGGAAGAAACTTCCGTTTTCCATGAGGAATGTGCCTCGGTGTCTCTGAAGGTTGCCGCAACCGTTCCGGATCAGCATGCGCGACGCCCCAGCCGGTTGCAAACCCGAGGCATTGCGGCTGCCCCGGTCCGCGACGGGGGACCACCATCCGCCAGCGATCAGCATCCAGCCACGGTGGCGATGGCTGCGAAGCCCGCGGGGATTGCAACCGAGGCCGCGCTGGCTTCGAACCACAAGCGATTGCCCCTCTACCCTTCCCGTTCAGCGTCAGGATTCGGGCAGATGTGTTCATGATCCAGGTTCCGGACTTGTGCCACGGCATTCACGCCGATGCTTCACCCACGCGCTCCAGCGCGGACTGCAGGTTTCGCACGATTTCCCGTTCATCGGTGCCGTAGGTCTCGGGGGAGACCGGATCCCCGATGATCACCCGTACCCTTTTTCCAGGGCGCGGGAAATACTGCCCCGGGGCCATCACTTCACGCGTGCCGTCGATCCACACCGGCACCACCGGCACCGGCTGCGCGGCAAGAACCAGTCCGATTCCGGGGCGCAGGGTCTGGAGTGTACCGTCCGCAGAACGCTGGCCTTCGGGGAACCAGATCAAGCTGTGCCCGCGCTTCAGGCAGGCCGCGGCGAGGGCCAGGCTCCTGCGCGGTGCGGCACCAGGATCGATCGGTAACACATGCGCCGTTCGGCTGAATGCCCGGGAAACCCGGTTGGAGAACAGGTAGGCCTCCAGACCCGCCCAGTACAACGATTCGAGTTGCTGCCTGTCGAGGGCCGGCAGCAAGGCCAGCGGGTCCACGAAGCTCAGGTGGCGCGGTGCAATCAGATACGGGCCGTCATCGGGCAGACGTCCTTGCACTTCGACGCGCATCAGCAGATACGTCAGCAGCCGCGCAGGCCCCAGCAGCGCGCGGGCGAGGGACCGGCGGACCGGGCCGAGAGGCGCGAGATCCTCCCTCTGGTCCTCTGCGAGGAGCGACTCCGGATCCTCGAGCTGTTTTTTCAGGTCGCCCCTACCCGCCTTGGCCTCGGCAGCCCCGGCCGCCTCCCGCAGAAGATCCCGGACCGTCTCGACGCGTTCGATCGCCGAGTCATCGAGGTCGATCCTGGCACGATCCTGCAGCGCCAACGTCAGGTCCACCCAGCTGAGCGAATCAATCCCCAGTTCCTCGGCGAGGCTGCTGTCCGGAGTCAGGCGGAGATCGTGAAAGCGCTCGGCCAGATAGTTCCAGGTGCGCTCTGCACTCGGGTCGGACAGCAACTGCTGGTCCTCGGGAGCCATCGATTCCGGCGAAACCGGCTCTGGGCGCGCCTCGGAAACGCTGTCTTGCTGGCCCAGTTTCTCGAACAGCTCGTCCAGCTTGTGCCGGCGCAACTTGCCGAGGCGCGTGCGCGGCAGGGGGTCGAGCACCATGCGCAGAACGCCCGGGCGATGATGACTCGGCAGTTCCTTCGCCGCCTCCTTCACTGCGGCCTTGACCCGCTTCTCGAGGTCCTCGCCGGTCACCTCGCGCAACAGACCGGACTCAGGAACCACGACCGCCGCCAGACGATCGTCGTGCGCGAGAACGCCAACCTCGCGGACGTCGTCGGCGGCCTGAAGGGTTTTCTCCACGCGCTCCGGATCGACGTTCTCGCCACCCGAGAGCACGATCATCGAAGACTCGCGACCATGCAGATGCAGGTAGCCATCGGCAGTGATCTCGCCGGTGTCGCCGGTACGGAACCAGCCGTCGTCGTCGAGAACCGCCGCGGTCTTCTCGGGCAGGTTCAGGTAGCCCGCGAAGACGTTCGGACCTCGGGCCATCACTTCGCCGCGCCCGTCCGAGGAGCCGGAGTCATCGATGGCCAGCTCCACCCCCGGCAGCGGAAGCCCGGCAGCTGCAAGCTTCAGGCGATCCGGTGGATTGTAGGCGAGAATCGGCGAAGTCTCGCTGAGACCGTAGCCTGTGGCCACCTCCCAGCCCAGCGCCTGCAGATTGCGCCCGAGCTCCGGGTCGAGCGCGGCACCACCGGCGACCACCAGGCGCAGGCGGGGGGCCAGGCGCTCATGCAGGCGGTTGAAGAGCTTGCGGCCCACACGCAGGCCAAGCCGTTGGCGCGCGATCTTCGAGATACCCAGCATCAGGCGGAACACGGCTGCCGCGATCCTGCCGCGTGCCGCGACCCGTTCCTCCAGGGCCTGCCATACCGCTTCGTAGAGCCGCGGCACACCCAGCATCACCGTGGCCTCGCCGTCGCGCAGCGCGCGCACGATCTGGGGGCCCACCAGCGAGAACGGCACGATGATCGGTGCTCCGATCGTCAGCGGAATCAGGATACCGACCGTGAACGGATAGACGTGGTGGAATGGCAGCGGAACTAGTACCCGGTCACGGTGATCGGCGAGTTCCTGCGCGCACAACGCCTCGACGTTGCTGGTCAGGTTCCGGTGCGTCAGCGGGACGCCCTTCGGCGGGCCAGTAGTACCGGAAGTGTAGAAAATGGCGGCCACATCGTCGGCTTTCGCGACCGCGGATGCCGGTTCGTGGTCGAGTAGCTTTTCCCACGATTCCTCCGCATCCGCGCCGGCATCGAGCAGATAAATCTGTCGGTCGCTCAAATCCTCGGGCAGACGCTCCCTGAGCTTCGAGGTGGTGAAAACGAACCGCGGCTCGGAATCGGAAAACGCGTGTTCCAGATCCTCGCGGGGCATCTGGGTATCCAGCGGCACCACCACACCACCCGCGTTCATCACACCCAGCGCGGAGATCACCCAGGCGGCGCTATTGGGCGCGAGGATCACCACCCGGCCGCCCGGTTCCAGGCCGGCCTGCTGCAGCCCGGCGACCAGGCGGCGCGCGCGTTCGAAGAGATCGGCACGCGAAGTCGTGCCGAATGAATCTCGGCCCATCGCGATCACCGCCGCCTGATCCTCGGCCACCGCGCGGGAAACCACCAGTTCGCCGAGGGTTCGAGCACTCATCGTGACACCTTCGAAGTACCCGGTGGCGGGGGCAATAGTGGCTTTCCTGGTACGCGCGGAAATGCGATCGTCGCCGGCGCGTCAAGGAACGCGCCACTCCGCGCGCCGGCAGGCAGAGGAACCCAGGCGGCGCATGGCCGATCACGGCGTTCGGCTTGTTCCACGCTGGCGACTGTCATGGACCCGGCCATCGACGGCGATGATCACTTGCGGAAGAATCGGGCGGCACGCTCGCCGGCCGCAACAACGGCCTGCGCCGCCGAGCCGCGCTAACTGCCATGACCCGTGTGGCCACCCCCGATGATGAAAGAGGCGTAGGGCGGAAAAGGCCGAAGGCCGTCATCCGCCAGCCGGCACTGGGGAGTGCCGCGGGCCTGGGCACTGCGAACGCCCTGTGGCGGATGACGCTGCGCTCTTCCACCCTACGGGTCGCCCGGGGCACGCCCCGGGTTCTTTCACGCTGATCCGGCTGATGGAAAATCAGCACCGCCAAACGGCGCCAGGCCAGCGACGCCATCCCGGCCTTGCCGACTGCGCGCGTCAGTCGAGTACGAAGGTGACCTTCAGGTCGACCCGGTAGCTCGTGATCGCGCCGTTCTCCACCCGGACCTTCTGCTCCTTGACCCAGGCACCGCGAATTCCGTGCAGCGTCTCCGACGCCCGTTGGACTCCCTGGCGGATCGCATCCTCGAAGCTCTCGGTCGATTCCGCCGTGATTTCCGTTACTTTTGCAACAGTCATGATCCTTCTCCCATTCCCTCTGGCTGTCCCGGCCATCCCGGCGCGCCACCCGCGTCTTCCCGAGGCTCCACAGGCGCGTACCACCGCTGGCAAGGCCGCGTAACCGGGTGTAGCTGCAATAATTAGCCGTCGCGGATCGCGTATACCGGCTGAACGACCACCCCGGCCTCTTCATCCCGCACTCACTCGAATATAGTAGGGTTATGAGCGTCCAGCCACCCGGCGGTCGACGAAGCTTTCCAGGAAGACGCGCGACATCAAGCGGTGCAGCGGGGTACAGGCAACGACGCGTCGGCGGTGTTCAGCTGGAGGGGCGGTCCGGGGGCGGCTGCCACGGCCACCGGCCCTCGATCTCGAGGAAGAGCGAGAAGCTGAGCAGGATCCGCAGGAAAATGATGATCGCGAGCCCGCCCAGCCCCTCGAGGGTTTGATCGACCACCACCGTGCGGATGATGTCTCCGGCGATCAGGAATTCCAGTCCGACCAGGATCGAGCGTCCCAAACGCACCCGGAACTCCCGGTACGCCTGTCCGTCCTCGTCATCGAGCCGCCATCGGCGCACGAACCGGGCGATCGCGATCACGCTTCCGATCACGATCACCAGAACACCGAGAGCCTCGAGCGTCCAGCCGATTGCCCCTACCGTGATCTTGAAATATTCCAGCATGGCCCACCCGCTGCGCTGATGACCACCCCTGGTCCGATACGCGCCCCAACGCCCGATACCGGCGCATCACGACGCTCCGCATCTTCGGACCACCCCGGTGCCCGTCGATTGTCGCATCCGCACCGGCGCCGTTGCACACGCCTGGCCCGCGGCACGGCAGAATACGCGCGCATCGACCCGCGTCGAGGGCGTGCTACTGTGTCAGCGGGCCATCGCGAGCGGTCCGCGTACCTTCCGGAGGGCATGAAGCCTTGCAACTCTATCGCTGCCAATCCTGCGGGCACCGCGTGTACTTCGAAAACGTGGTCTGCACGCGCTGTGGACACCGTCTGGGCTTTCTGCCGGACCGCCTTCAGATCTCCGCGCTCGAACCGGTGGGCCGCAACGTCTTCACCGCGCTTGCGGCGACGGATGGAACGCGATACCGGCTGTGCGCGAACACCACCGACTTCGGGGTCTGCAACTGGATGGTGCCCGAGACAGACGACGATGCCCTCTGTGCGTCCTGCCGCCTCAACCGCACCATCCCGAATCTGAGCGTCGCCGGCAACAAGGACCTCTGGCAGGCACTGGAATCCCAGAAGCGCCGCCTGGTCTACAGCCTGATCCGGCTCGGTCTCCCGGTACGGCCGAAGTACCGGGATCCCGCCGGGCTCGCGTTCGATTTTCTTGCCGACAGCGAACCCAGCTTTCGCGAGACCGGCTCGGTGATGACCGGCCATGCCGATGGTCTGATCACCATCAACGTCGCCGAGGCCGATCCGGTCATGCGCGAACGGATGCGGCGCGACATGGCAGAGCCGTACCGGACGATCCTCGGACATTTCCGGCACGAGTCCGGCCACTATTACTGGGATCGGCTGGTTCGCGACACCCGCTGGCTCGACGAGGTGCGGGGGCTGTTCGGCGACGAAACCCTGGACTACGCGCAGGCCTTGGAAACCCACCACACGCGAGGCCCCGTCGCCGACTGGCAGCAGCGCCATGTCAGTGCCTATGCCAGCAGTCATCCCTGGGAGGACTGGGCCGAAACCTGGGCGCACTACCTGCATATCGTCGACACGCTGGACACGGCGCGGCACTCCGGCGTGACCGTCGGTACCGGCCTGGACGAGACCGGGTCACCGCAGGCAGCGCCGGCTTTCGACGCCTACGCGCCGGGCGACTTCGCGCCGATTCTCGAGCATTGGCTGCCGCTGGCCTTCGCGCTCAACAACCTGAATCGAAGCATGGGCCACGCCGATGCCTACCCGTTCGTCCTCGCCCCTCTCGCGATCGAGAAGCTGAAACTGGTGCATCGCATCGTTCAGGATCCACTAACTGTCATGGCCAGCGGCCACCCTGCAACATGAAAGGGCGAGCCACGGAAAGCACGGACAGATACCAAAAGGGTTTGATCCGTTTCATCTTCCGTGGTTTCCGTGTTCTTCCGTGGCTGTCATTAAAGCCGGAACGCCCCCGCGCAGGTCGGATCGCAGACCCCGATCAGCGCATGAACACATGCCCTTCCTCCTGCTGTAGCCGAATGATCTCCGCGTCGGCCATCGGCACCACGCGCACGAAGCCGTGCATGTCCTCCGGCTCGAAGCCTCGCGCGCGCGCCGCTGCGCGGCATATCCGGAACTCGATCGGTCCCGCCTGGGTCAGGCTCTGCGCGCGGCGCATCAGCTCCCCGTACTCGCCGTAGTTCTCGATACCGAAAAAGCGGATCTCGTCGCCGTGCAGCACCAGCACGATCGAGGCATCGAACGGATCGGCCTCGTAGACATTGTTCAGAAAGCTGACCCGGTCGAGAATCCGCTCGAATCGATCGGGGTCACCCTCGGCCACGTCGTACACGACCTTCTGGGGTGCGTACTCGATCGCTTCGGCACTCGCCTGGCCCCAGGGCGCCTGCCCCTCGCCGGCCTGCAGAGAGGGGGTCCCCAGCCCCAGTACCAGCATCGTTCCCAGAAACCAGCGTGTTGCCTGCCACATAGCGTCCTCCTGCGTGTTGGGTTGCTCGGTCCCCCGCCACGGGCCCGCGAATGCCACGACACATGGTCTGCACCGGACCCCGGTTCCCTGGCGTGTGGGTACAGCCTGTCGACGCCGCAACGAATCCCCGCATTCCCGATCCTGGTCCGGCGCGGCGGCACCTATAATCAGACTACCCGCCCAGCCGATCGCCGGCTTCGGCAACCACGACGAGGATCATGAATACCACGACCGCGGATTCCGTGCTGGCCAGGCTCGCCGATGACGAGGACAGGGATCTCGCCGACACCCTCCGGCTGCTGGTGGACTGGCTGCGCCCTGCGCCGCACCAGCGCCACCTCGCAGCCCCGGTAATCGCGCGGATCGAGGAGCTCGTGGTCGCCCTGCGCGCGGATCCCGGACGGCGCCAAGTGCTGCGCGAACGCCTCGAGCAGGGTCTGGAATCAGCCCGGCACCTGACCCTCTACACGGGCATCGGCCTGTTCTCCCGTCGCGGTTTCCTGCGAGAACTCGTCGAGCGGATGTACGAGCGGGTGAACCCCAGGCCGATGGAGCGCCGCGACCTGAAGGACGTGCTCGCGTATGTGTTTCACCAGCCCAGCGACGCGGACTGGGTGTCCGCGCTTCCCGACGATGCCTGGTGGCGGCTGTTCGAGGCACTTGGCTGCGGCGCGGAAGAGCATCCGGTCGTGCTCCAGCGAGCGCGTGACGAGATCCTCTACGCCCTCGAGATGCTCTCGATGTGGATCGCCGCGGAGGAACTGGAGCCCGAGCTGCTGCGTCTCGATCCGTCGATCGCCGAACGCAACTCCGCGTTCGTGGCACAGCAGCGGGAACTCGGCCGTTTCATCGAGGCGTACCGCGCCTGGCTCACCGACCCCTCGCTGGCACGCCACGACGACCGCCATGCCCGGGTGCTGCTCGACCAGTGTCGGGAACAGATCGCCCGCCTGCGCCGCCGTGCAGTCACCCGCGGCAGCAGCGTCTCGCTGACTCACTTGCTCGAGCGGCTGGATCAGACGCTCGCACGCATCGAACGGCTGCTGGACATGCTCGACCCGAGCGACCCGACGGCTGCCCGCAGCGCCTGGGCGACCCTGTTCCGGGAACTGGTCGCCGCCAACACCCGCCGCTACAGCGTGCGCACCCTGTGGCAGGAAAACATCGGTCTGCTCTCGCGCAGCGTGACCCAGCGGGCCAGCGAGACCGGCGAGCACTACATCACCCAGAACCGCGCCGAGTACCTGGAGATGTTCCGTTCGGGCGCAGGCGCGGGCCTGATCATCGCGCTGATGGCGCTGATCAAGATCCAGGTCGAGGCGCTCGATCTCGCCGCCGGGGCCCAAACCTTCTGGGTCAGCATGAACTACGGCCTGGGATTCGTTCTGATTCACATCCTGCATTTCACGGTCGCCACCAAGCAGCCGGCGATGACCGCCGCGCGCCTCGCCGCCGCGATCGAAGAAAGCGACCGCGGCACCGCCAGCCCGGCGAAGCTGGCCGACCTGCTGATCCAGGTGGGCCGCTCGCAGTTCATCGCGGTGCTGGGGAACGTGAGCATCGCATTGCCGGTGGCGGTTCTGGTCGGGTGGCTCTACGCCCTGGCACTGGGATCGCCCGTGCTAACACCCCAGGGCGTCGAATACCAGCTCCATCAATTGAGTCCCGTGGCCGGTCTCGCCCTGTTCCATGCGGCAATCGCGGGGGTATGGCTGTTCGTCGCCGGCCTGATCTCGGGATTCTTCGACAACCGCTGCGCCTACCTGGAACTCCCCGATCGACTGCGCGGCCATCCGCTGCTGCGCCGGCTCCTGTCCGAGCGCAAGCGCGACCGCCTGGCCAACTTCGTGGCGCACAACTATGGCGCGCTGTTCGGCAACTTCTTGTTCGGGGTGCTGCTCGGCGTAACCGGCTACATCGGCTACCTGCTCAGCCTGCCTCTGGACATCCGCCACGTCGCATTCGCCTCGGCGAACCTGGGCTATGCCACCGCAGTGCAGATGCCGGGTGTGTTCGAATGGCTGTTCTATCTGGTGCTGGTGCTGCTGATCGGTGCGGTGAACCTCTGGGTCAGCTTCGGGCTCGCGCTGTATGTCGCGCTGAAGGCCCGCGGCACCCGCATTGGCGCACTGGACCGGGTGCTGAAGGCCTACGCGCGTCGCATCCGCGAACGCCCGCGGGAATTCCTGCTGCCGCCGGCCCAGGTGCGGGAAGCGAGCGACGCGTCGGGGAAAGACCGCCAGGACTGAAACGGGAGCCATCATGAACCTCGAGAAGGTGATTTTCGGATTCTTCATCATTCTGGCGCTGACGCTGAATTTCGGCTTCGTGCTGGGCGAGATCGACAACCCCGCGCACCACAACGTCTACGAGCTGTTTGCCGCGATCGTGGTCAATCTCGTCGCCACGCTGCTCAAGTTCGGCGACCGCACGCAGACCGGTGCACTGCTGCTGGCGACATCGCTGGTGGCGATCCTGCAGCTCTTCGCGGCCGCGGTCGTTTGGGGCTACGCGGTGAACATCAGCGCCACCGGCCTCGACGCGATGATGATGGCCAGCATCGTCTCGCTGGCCGCAGGCGCGATGATCGCGAATGTCATCTCGGTCGTGCTGCTGATCGCAGACACCATCGTGCTGCGCCGCTGAGCCCGCCATGGACAAGGTGCTGTCGTTGTTCCTGCGGCGGATGCGCGCGCCGCTGCTCGCACTCACCGCGGCCTACAGCATCTCGGTCACGGGACTGGTGCTGATCCCGGGAATCGACGATCAGGGAGAGCCCTGGCGCATGGACTTCTTCCATGCGTTCTACTTCGTCAGCTACATGGCCACCACCATCGGCTTCGGCGAGATTCCGCATGCCTTCAGCGAAGCGCAGCGGATGTGGACCACGGTCACCGTCTACCTCTCGGTGATCGCCTGGCTGTACGCGATCGGGAAAATCCTGACCCTGGTGCAGGATCCGACCTTCAAGCTCGCCGTCTCGCAGCAGACCTTCGACCGCAGCATCCGCCGACTGCGCGAACCATTTTTCATCGTCTGCGGGTACGGCGACACCGGATCGCTGCTGGTCCGGGCACTGCTGCGCCGGCGCAAGCGCGTGGTGGTGATCGACCGCAACCCGGACTGCCTCAACGACCTCGCGCTTTCGGACACCGACATCTTCGTCCCAGGCCTGATCGCCGACGCCAGCGTGTCGGCCCGGCTGCAGTCGGCGGGGCTTTCCAATCCACTCTGCCAGGGCGTGGTCGCGCTCACCGACAGCGATGAGGCGAACCTGAAGATCGCGATCACGGTAAAGCTGCTGAATCCCATGCTGCCGGTGATCTGCCGCGCGGAAAGCGCCGACACCGAGCGGAACATGCAGTCCTTCGGCACCGACCAGGTGATCAACCCCTTCCACACCTTCGGAGACCGGCTGGCGCTGGCCCTGCACTCCCCGGCGCATCACCTGCTGCATCAGTGGCTCAGCAGCGTACCGGGCAGCAATCTGCCGATGCCGCTGTATCCGCCGCGCGGGCGCTGGATCCTCTGCGGCTTCGGCCGCTTCGGCAAGGCGGTGCACGCGGGACTCTCCGGGGAGCAGGTCGAAGTGGTCGTGGTGGAGGCGGACCCCGAGGGCACAGGGTGCGCCGAGGACTGTGTGCAGGGGCGCGGCACCGAAGCCGAGACCCTGCGTGAGGCCGGAGTGGCAAGCGCCGCCGGCATCGTTGCCGGCACCAACAGCGATACCAACAACCTGTCGATCCTGATGACCGCGCGCGATCTGAGCCCCGAGCTGTTCATGGTCGGCCGCCAGAATTCCGACGGCAACGGGGCGCTGTTTGCCGCGGCCGAGCTCGACCTGGTGATGCGGCACAGCGAGACCATCGCCGAGGCGATCCTGTCGCACCTGACCTCGCCGCTGCTGCCGCTGTTTCTGCGCCGATCGCGCGATCAGGACAGCGACTGGGCGAACGAACTGATCAGCCGAATCGGCGCCGTCACCGGTGAAAGAGTACCGGCGGTCTGGGCGGTGCGCCTGGACCGGGACACGGCTCCGGCACTGCTGGAACGGCTGCGGACGGCGCCGGTCACGCTGGGCGAATTGCTGTCCCACCCGCACCAGCGCGAGCGCCGCCTGCCCTGCCTGGCGCTGATGCTGCGCCGGGGCGCGGACCGGCAGCCGCTGCTGGCGCCCCAAGACAGCGAGACCCTCGGCGAAGACGATGAAATCCTGTTCTGCGGCCGCGGCGAGTCGGCGGCCCGCATCGCCCGCGAACTCCAGGACCCGCATGCTCTCGAATTCCTGCTGACCGGCCGTGACCGCCCACAGGGCTGGCTATGGCGCCGTCTGGGCAGTACCCCAAGGCCCGGGGCGGGTGGTACCTTACCGCCTTCCTGAATCAACCTGGGAGTTTCCCCGAGATGTCCAACGTACTGATCAGCGTGATGTTCGGCCTGCACGCCCTGTCGGCAGCCGTCTGGGTCGGCGGCATGTTCTTCGCCTACATGGCGGCACGGCCGGCCGCAGCCAAGGTGCTCGAAGTCCCCGAGCGGACGACCTTCTGGCGCGAGAGCTTCGCTCGGTTCTTCCCCTGGGTCTGGGGCATCGTGATCGTGCTGCTGGCCACCGGCTTCTGGCTGATCTTCGGCCTCTACGGCGGCATGGGGAACGTGGGCGTCCATGTGCATTCGATGCTGCTGCTGGGGCTGATCATGATGGCCATCTTCGCGCACATCGTATTCGCACCCTACCGGCGCATGCGCCAGGCCATCGACGCGGAGAACTGGCCCGAGGCCGGCCGCCGGCTCGGCCAGATCCGGATGTTCATCGGAATCAACCTGCTGCTGGGCCTGGTCACCATCGTGCTGGGCAGCGCCGGCCGGTACTGGTAGCCCCCACCGCACCCGCCAGCCACGGAAGGCTCATGCCCGGCGCCGCGGCACGCGCCTGTCGCCGGCGATCGCGCTACGGCCGTCGCCCGGCAGCCCGAGCGTGGCGCGCACCGCCTGGCGCGCCGTGTCCGCCAGTTCGCTCCGACTCGACGCCTCGGTAACGGGCAACTGAGGCAACAGGTGAACCTGAACCACCGTGCGCGGCTGGCAGAGGATCCGCCATGCGTGCAACATGAACCATTCGCCACCCACGAATGCGGCCACTGGCGGCCCGCCGTCGGGGCCGCGTTCGTGCTCGATCGCCACCGGCTGAACCGGGGTACCGGTATCCACCGCCGCAGCGAACAGGCGCGGATGAAAGTGCCGTACCTCGGTACCGGTAGTGGTGGTGGCCTCGGGAAAGAGCACCACGCGCTGGCGCGCGGCCAGCGCCTGCGCCATATCGCGCAAGATCTGCGAGGAACGGTGGGCGCCACGATGGATGAACAAGGTGCCGTTGCGCCGGGCCAGCCAGCCGATCAACGGCCACCGCGCGACTTCGGCCTTCGACAGAAACCGCAGGTCCAGCACCGCACCCAGCACCGGGATATCCAGCCAGGACACGTGGTTGGCCACCACCAGCGCCGGACCGTCCGGTGCACGTCCGTGAACGCGGATCTCGACCCCGGCGAGTGCCATGGCTCGCCGGTACCACCGGCGCCGAATCTCGGCCATCCGCGTCTCGCCCGCTGGGCCGAAACCGTAGCGCAGGGTCAACCAGAGCCCGTAGAACAGGTACGCAATGATCCTGAGCAGCCTGTAACCGCCCCGCAACTTGCTCGACATGGAATCCCCTCGTGGCGGCCGGAATCGGCACGCACCGCAAGTGCCGATGGTACCGTTGTGCAGCGCCCCGCACACCTGCGGGACGACCGGCCGGCATGCCTGCGGGTTCGCCCGCGGCGTTGCCGAATGCCGTGCGACGCCCGCCAGCGTCCGATCGACCCCCAGCGCCGGACCCGCCGGTACTCAGCGTGCCGCGGCCTTCAGCTTGGCGCGGATGTCGTCGGTCAGCCACTGGGCTTCGGCATGCGCGTCGCGGGTCGCCGGGCTGTTCATCCACCCGAGTTTGACCCGACGACCGTCGCCGAGCCACAGGCGCAGGTAGAAATACGGGGTTTCCGGCGAGGGGGCGATCACGGGTTCGACCCGGGCGATATCTTCGGGGGCGTACTCCCGCCAGCGACCCAACCCCGCGAACCGGTTCCGGACCAGCACGCGTCCCGGCTCGATCACCAGCCGAGTCGAAGCCGTCCACATCTGCAGCGTGATCAGCGTCAGCACCAGGGGGAATAGCCATCCCCACAGCGAGGATGCGGCGATCACGCTTCCGGGGACCTGGCTGTACCCGTAGCCCGCGAACACCAGCAGCGTGACGGCGGTCATCACCATCGCTGCCCGTCTGGCCCTGCCGGGGGCCCAGTAGTATTCGGTGCCGCCCGCATCCGTGGCCACGATGCGCAAATCCAGCGCCGCGGCCGGATCGAAGGCGGGTTCGCGCACTTCGCGCGATTCGCCCTGCCGCGACTCGGACGCCCGTCGCGTCTCGGTAACAAACACCGGAACATCGAAGTGGGCGCGATAGTCGACACCAGGCACTGACGCAGCGACCTCGACGCGCCAGAGGGTGCCGTCTTCGGTTCCGAAGACCGTGGTCGGCTGCCCGTCGTGTGGAATCGGAAATTCCACCGGGATCACGACCCCGCCCTCGCGCCCTCGCGACAGTTCCTCGGTACCGAGTTCGCGATCCTGCTCCCACAGCTTCCGGTAGTGGGTTCGGCGCTCTTTGCCCGAGCGCTCGGTGGTGCGCTGGTAGTTCACCAGGCGCAGGGTCACCCGTTCACCGGGCTGCAGTTGCAGCCGGGTATGCACCTGCCCCTGCAGGCTGCCGCCGATTCCCCCTGGCGGCGCACCCAGCTCGAAGGTCGAGACGCCATAGCGCAGGTAGCTCAACGTGACGTGGACTGCACCGCCCAGCAGAAACAACCCGATCAGCGGGAACACCAGGATGAACAGTGCTGCCCACTCGCCGGTCTCGAGCGCTTCGCGAACGACCAGGTACGTAGCCGGAAACGCGACCGCGTTCCAGATCAGCGCCGCCACCCAGAGGCCGAGCCCGCTCTTGTCGCTGTGCCGAATGCGCCTGCTTGCCCAGTCCGCGCGCCACATCCACGGCTGGCCGGGATAGCGCCGTTCCACGGCGCTGCGCGCAGCGCGTGCAGCCTGCCGAGCCCGCCAACCCACGAACCCCGCTGCCAACCCGATCACCACGACCCCAGCCACGATGGCTTCGAAAATGCCGGGGCCGCCGGTTCCGAAGAATCCGCCGGAGAATTCCAACCACAGTGCAGCCACCGCCGGCAGAGACGCCAGGACGAGCAGGCCAACCAAGAACTTCCTGTGCCGAGGCTTCGCGGTTCCAGGATCCGTGCCAGGCCGCATACGCATCTTCTTTCTTCCTTTGGTATCTGCCGGTCGGCTGCCAACGTCCTTCGCTGGCGGTGTTCGCGCCCATTGGGCCGCGCCAGCATGCCCCGCCTGTGCGGTCCCGGCGACGGCCGCGACCGGACGATCCGCGCGAGTATCGCCGATCGTAGCGCTGAACGGGCGGTTTGACAGCGGTTGGTCAGCAAAAAGATGCACCAGCGCTTGCACGGTGGTCCGATCCCGGACGGACACGGCCCGGCACCGGGGTGACCTCCGGTCAGGGCAGCGGGCCGGTATACGGTCCGGTCTCGGTGGGCAGCTCTTCGGCATCCCACAGCCGGATGCCGCCGGCCACGTTCACCACGTCTGAAAAACCCATCTCCTCGAGCACCACCGCCGCGAGTGCCGACCGGGCTCCGGTCGCGCACAGCAGCGCCACCGGACGATTTCGTGCCTCGCTCAGCGCCCGGATCCGATGGCGGCTGCCGGGTTCGGCCGCCCCCTCCAACAGCCCCCGGGGGATCAGCAACGACCCGGGCACATGCAGGCGCTGGTACTCGTAGGGCTCGCGCACGTCCACGACCAGCCAGGGCTCGCCGGCCTCGATGGCTGCGTGCAGATCGCCGGGCGTCATCTCGCGGATCCGCGCGCGGGCCTCGGTAACCAGGTCCGCCAGGGTTCTGCGGGCCTTCGCGGGCCTGGAAGGTCGGGAGCGGGTCGTCACAGTGCCGCCAACAGCGACTCCAGGTCGTACTCCGGCGGTGCGCAGGCCGTGCCCCGACAAAGGTAGGCGACCACCCGATCGGGCGCAGTGGGATGGCCGCACTTCCCCGCCAGCGCCGGCGGCAGGCCCTGCCCGTTCGTGGGCAGCGCGAACGTCCATGCCGGCGGCAGCCGCTCTCGGATCGCACGTTGCCAGCGGGCGGTCGCCGCTTCGGGCCCGCGCAGGATCACCAGCGGCGGCGGATCGCGATGCAGGTCCAGTGCCCGCAGGAGGCTCATGTGCCCGAGCGGGGACTCCTCCATCATCGGGCCGGCATTGGTGAGCGTACGCTCGACCGCGTCGAGGTAACGCGGTTCGACCAGCAGGTATCCGAGCTGCAGCAAGGCCTGCGCGGCAACGCCGTTGCCGGCGGCGATTGCGTCGTCCGCGTACACCTTCGGGCGCTGAATCAGCGCCTCGTGGTCGACTGCCGTGTAGTAGAAACCGCCGTGCGCGGGATCGGCGAAGTCGCGCAGCAGCCCGTCGGCCAGCGTCACCGCCCAGTCGAGCCATTCGACACGCCAGCGCACGCGCAGCAGGTCGAGACAGGCCGCCAGCAGCAGCGCGTGGTCGTCCAGGCAGGCGCGCGGCATTGGCGTGTCCGCCCCTTCGCGGTAGCTCGCGTACAGCCGGCCGTCGCGCCACAGCAGCCGCCGCACCGCCTGCAGCGCGGTTTCGGCATGGTCCAGCCATCCTGGCTCGTCCAGCGCCTCCCCGGCACGGATCAGACCCGAGATCATCAGCGCGTTCCAGGCACCCAGGATCTTATCGTCGCGATGGGGGCGCTCGCGCCGTTCGCGCGCCTCGAGCAGCCGCTCCCGAGCCGCCTGCAGCAGCGCCTGCGCGGTATCGGGTGCCAGATCCAGCGCCGCCGCGGCCGCGTCCGGTTCCTCGGCCTCGCGCAGGTGCCAGCGGCCCTCGAAGTTCGGCGGGCGATCGAGGCCCCAGACGCGGCGGGCCAGGCGCCACTGCTCGGGTTCCAGCAGCCGCTCGACCTCCTCACGCTCCCAGACGTAGAAGCGCCCTTCCTCCCCCTCGGAGTCGGCGTCGAGGCTCGAATGGAAGGCCCCGGAGGAATCGTGCATCTCGCGCAGCAGCCAGCCGACCGTCTGGTCGGCCACGCGGCGGGAGCGGGCATCGCCCTGCGCCGCCGCGTAGAGCCCGAGGAGCGGCCCGTTGTCGTAGAGCATCTTCTCGAAGTGCGGGATCATCCACTGTGCATCGACCGAATAGCGGCAGAAACCGCCGCCGACCTGGTCGAACAACCCGCCACGGGCCATTGCGGTCAGTGTCCGTTCCAGCATCGCGCCGGCCTCGGCGTCGCCGTGGCGCTCGGCGTGCCAGAAGAGCCATTCCAGCATCGCGGGGTGGGGGAACTTGGGCGCGCCGCCGAAGCCGCCGTGCTGCGGGTCGAAGTCGCTTTTCAGCGCGGCGCGCGCGCGGTCCAGCAGGCCGGCGTCGGGAATCGTGCCGCCCTCGGGGTTGTACATGCGCGTCAGCGCCTGTTGCAACGCGGCGTTCTGCTCGGCGATCTGTTCGGGATGCTCGTCCAGAAAGTCGGCGACGCGCTCGAGCACGTCCAGGAACGCAGGGAGCCCGTGTCGGGCCCGGTCGGGGAAATACGTTCCGGCAAAGAACGGTACCTGGTCCGGGGTCAGGATCACCGTCAGCGGCCAGCCGCCCGGGCGGCGGGTCAACAGCATGTGCGCATGCTGGTAGATCCGGTCCAGCTCGGGTCGCTCCTCGCGGTCGACCTTGATGTTCACGTAGCGCGCGTTCATCACCCGCGCGGTTCCCGGATTCTCGAACGATTCGTGCGCCATCACATGGCACCAGTGGCACGCCGAATAGCCGATCGAGAGCAGGATCGGCCGTTGCTCGTCGCGCGCCTTATGCAGCGCCTCGTCGCCCCAGGGGTACCAGTCCACCGGGTTTTCCGCATGCTGCTGCAGATAAGGGCTGCTGGCCCGAGCCAAACGGTTCATCGAACTCCTCGGATCGTTCGGGACGCGAAGCGCCTTCGCCTTCGGCGCAGGTTCGGTTTAGACTGCGGTGTCGCATCAGCCAGCGCAAGCGCCCATGCCCGTTCACCCATTTATCGATCCGGTCGCGATTACCCTGGGGCCGTTCCGGCTTCATTGGTATGGGCTGATGTATCTGATCGGCTTCCTGGCCTTCTGGTGGCTGGGCACGCGCCGCGCGCGGCGCGCCGATTCACCGCTGACGCCCCACCAGGTCGGCGACCTGCTGTTTTGGGGCGTGTTGGGCGTGATCGTCGGCGGGCGCCTGGGCCATGTGTTCCTCTACAACTTCGATAGCTTCCTGCAGGACCCGCTGATGCCGTTGCGGCTGTGGGAGGGCGGCATGGCCTTTCACGGCGGCCTGATCGGGGTGCTGCTGGCGATCGCGTGGTATGCCCACCGTCTCGGCGTGTCGTTCCTTCGGCTTGGCGACTTCGTCGCGCCGCTGATTCCGATCGGCCTCGGCGCCGGACGTATCGGCAACTGGATCAACGGCGAGCTCTGGGGCAAGCCCACCGACCTGCCCTGGGCGATGGTCTTCCCCGCGGCGGACTACCTGCCACGGCATCCGTCGCAACTCTACCAGGCCTTTCTGGAAGGCCTGGTCCTGTTCACCGTGCTCTGGCTGGTGTCGCGCAAGCCGCGGCCAACCGGCCTGATCTCCGGGTTGTTCCTGGCGCTTTACGGCAGCTTCCGGTTCCTGGTCGAATTCGTCCGGGTGCCGGACGCCCATATCGGGTATCTCGCGTTCGGCTGGCTGACCATGGGACAGGCGTTGTCGGCGCCGCTGATCCTGGCCGGGCTGGCGCTGATCTTCTGGTCCCGCCGAACCCCCGGACGCAAGGCCGCCGCATGAAACCGTACCTGGATCTGGTCCGCCATATCATGGACCACGGCGTCGATCGCCCCGACCGCACCGGCACCGGCACCCGCTCGGTGTTCGGCCACCAGCTGCGCTTCGACCTGTCCGAAGGATTTCCGCTGGTGACCACCAAGCGCACGCACTTGCGATCGGTGATCCACGAACTGCTGTGGTTCGTTCGCGGCGACACACGCCTGGACTATCTGCACCGGCATGGCGTCCACATCTGGGATGAATGGGCGACCGAAGACGGCAGCCTGGGACCGATCTACGGGGCCCAGTGGCGCCGCTGGCCGACCCGCGACGGCGTCGTCGACCAGCTTGCGGAACTGGTCGAGCAACTGCGCCTGCGGCCTCATTCCCGGCGGCTGCTGATATCCGCCTGGAACATTGCCGACCTGCCCGATGAGGCCCACTCGCCACAGCAGAACGTGCGGGCCGGCCGGATGGCGCTGGCGCCCTGCCACACGCTGTTCCAGTTCTACGTGGCCGAGGGGCGGCTTTCCTGCCAGCTGTACCAGCGTAGCGCGGACGTGTTCCTGGGCCTTCCGTTCAACATCGCCTCCTACGCCTTGCTGACCCTGATGCTGGCGCAGGTGACCGATCTTGCGCCGGGCGATTTCGTGCATACGCTGGGCGACGCGCATCTGTACCTGAACCACTTCGAGCAGGTGCACGAGCTGCTCGAACGGGAACCGCTACCGCCACCGACGATGCACCTGAACCCCGAGGTGCGCGACCTGTTCGCCTTCCGGTTCGAGGACTTCCGCCTGGAGAACTACCAGAGCCATCCGCCGATTCGGGCGCCGATCGCGGTATGACGCGCTTCGGGGAGATCGACCCGAGGGTCGAAATCGTCGTCGCGATGGACCCGGACCGGGTGATCGGGCGCAACAACGCCCTGCCCTGGCACCTGCCCGACGACCTGCGTCACTTCCGGCGCCTGACCACCGGGCACACGGTGCTGATGGGGCGGCGCACCCACGAATCGATCGGCCGGCCGCTGCCCGAGCGGCGCAACCTGGTGCTGACCCGCCAGCCCGGATGGACCGCGCCGGGGGTGGAGGCCTTTGCCGACTTCGAAGAGGCGCTGCAAGCGGCGGGCTCCGGCCGCGTGTTCGTGATCGGCGGCGCCGAACTCTTCGAAGCGGCACTGCCGCGTGCGGCGGTGCTGCACCTGACCCGGGTCCACCAGCGCTACCCGGGGGACGTCCGTTTCCCCGAATTCGGCAACGACTGGGTGCTGGTCTGGGCGGAGGAACATGCTCCGGACGAACGCCACGCCAGCGGCTTTACGTTCCAGCGACTGGAACGCCGGGGCTGACCGGCGAGTCTCATTACTGTCGCAGCCGGGGAGACGCGGTGCGCCCGGAACCTCGGCGGCTGCGTGACCTTCGGGCGCGTGTTGTTCTACCCTGCCGATGCGGCGAAACGGGCAGCCTGCCCCGCGGCTCGCCGCAAGGAGACGGAGATGCCTTACCTGGCCTGGTCCGACGAGCTCGACACCCATATTCCGGAACTCGACGCCCAGCATCGCGTGATGATCGAACACGTGAACCGGCTGGCGGCGGCGGCATCGTCCGGCTCGTCGCGGCAGATTCGGGAAGCGATGGCCGCACTCGCCGACTGCGTGCGCCAGCATTTCGCGTTCGAGGAGCGGGTGCTGGAGATGATCGACTTCGCGGGGCTGGAGGAGCATCGCCAGACCCATCGCAACATCCTGGCCGAACTCGACGACTATCGCGCCCGCCTCGAGACCGCGTCGCCCGCGGAAGCCGAGGAGCTGGTGGACACCCTGGGCCCGTGGGTCGTCGAACATATCCGCCATGATGACGTGGACTTCGGGCCGACCGTGCGCGAATGGCTCCGCGACGCGGCTCCGCCCAACGACCCGTTCCGGCAGCTGGTCGGCGACAGCTGAGACCGCCTGCCCCGCCCGGCCTTCCCCACAGGAGTACCCGCCTCGCCTGCCAGCGACGCAGGCTGCGGCCTACGCCGCCGGCCGGGCGCCGTGGTACTGTTGCCTAACCCGACTTCGGGCGCCGCCGGCGGATGCCCCTCGGCAGGAAATGCAGCGCCACGAACGCCAGCATCGCCGCCACCACGATGCTCGGGCCGGTGGGCGTGTCATGCGCGAACGAACCCCAGATTCCGGCCAGCACGGCCAGCACGCCGAAACCGGCCGCGAACAGTGCCATCTGCTCGGGAGTGCGTGCGAAGCGCCGCGCCGTCGCTGCGGGAATGATCATCAGCGACGTGATCAGCAACACCCCGACGACCTGCATCGCGCTGGCGATCACCAACGCGATCAGCAGCATCAGGCCGAGCCGCACCGGCAACACCGGCACGCCCTCCACCCGCGCGAGTTCCTCGTGCACAGTGATCGCCAGTAGCGGGCGCCACAGCAGCAACAGCAGCAGCAGCGCCAGCAGCCCGCCGATCGCGATTGCGAGCAGGTCGGCGCGGCTCACCGCCAGGATGTCGCCGAACAGATAGGCCATCAGGTCGACGCGCAGGCCCTCGACGAAGGCGATGGCCACCAGGCCGAGCGACAGCGCGCTGTGGGCGAGGATCCCCAACAGCGTGTCCGACGCGAGTTCCTGCCGGCGCTGGAGGATCACCAGGAGCACGGCCACTGCGACACAGACCAGCGTCACCAGCAGATTCAGGTTCAGCCCCAGCAGAAAACCCAGAGCCACCCCGAGCAGCGCCGAGTGCGAGACGGTGTCGCCGAAGTACGCCATCCGCCGCCAGACGACGAAAGCCCCCAACGGGCCCGCGACGACGGCGACCATTACGCCGGCGAGGATCGCCCGGGTCAGGAAGTCATCGAGCACGATCGGGCCCCTCTTCGGATCGGCCCACCGGGTGCACCTCCCCGGCCAGATCGTGCACGTGGTTGTGATGGTGGGTATAGATACCAATGCCGCGCACGCTTGCATCGGGGAACAGGCGCTGGTACTCGGGATGCCGGCTGACTTCCTCCGGCCTTCCGGTGCAGCAGACATGCTGATTGACACAGACGACCACGTCGGCCGCGCCCATCACCAGGTGCAACTCGTGCGAGACCATCAACACGCCGCATCCGGTCGCCTTGCGCAGCCGGTCGATCAGGTCGAACACCTCGCCCTGGCCGACCACATCCACCCCCTGCGCCGGCTCGTCGAGCACGAGCAGATCCGGGTTCGAGAGGAGCGCCCGGGCCAGCAGCACGCGCTGCATCTCGCCCCCGGAAAGCGTTTGCACCGGTGCGTCGAGCAAGGGCTGCACCCCGACCTGTCGCAGCACCTCGCGCAGACGATCCAGCGGCGCGCGATGACGCAGCGTCAGGAAACGGCGCACCGACAGCGGCAGGATCGCATCCACCTGCACCCGCTGCGGCATGTAGCCGATCCGGATCCCGCGGCGGCGCACCACCCGGCCGCCGCTCGCGGGCCAGAGGCCGAGCAGCACCCGCAGCAGGCTGGTCTTGCCCGCGCCGTTGGGCCCGATCACCACCACCACCTCGCCGCTGCGGACGGTCAGCGAGACGTCTTCCAGAATCGACCGGCCCGTACGTTCCAGGCACAGCCCGACTCCTTCGAGCAGTGCCGTGCCCTCGGGAATCGATCGCGTCCGCGCGTACTGGCTAGCCTGACTCATATCGATATAGTATAACGTTTTCCAGATGCCGTCGCGGGTCGGCGCGCATCCCCACAACCCCTTCGATGGAGGCCCCACTGCATGCAATTCGGCAAATTCCCGGCAATCGGAGCGCTCCTGTTTGCCACTGCGTTCGGGACGTCGACGGTCCAGGCCGAAACGCGGACCGTCGTCGCATCCATTCTACCGGTGCACAGCCTCGTCGCGGCGCTTGTCGACGGCGTGCACGATACCGAGGTCCTGATGCCCGCCAGCGCCTCGCCGCACGGCTATGCGATGCGGCCATCCGAGGCACGGAGGCTGCAGGATGCCGACATGGTGGTCTGGGTCGGCCCCGACCTCGAAACGTTCCTCCAACGCGCGCTCGCTGGATCGCGCGAAGGGCGCAAGGTCGTCACCTTGATGGAGGATCTCGATCTCGAGCTGCTGCCCACCCGCGAAGGCGGGGTCTGGGAGGCGCACTCGCACGACCACGGGCATCACGACCACGGGCATCACGACCACGGGCATCACGACCATGGGCATCACGACCATGGGCATCACGACCATGGGCATCACGACCATGGGCACCACGACCATGGGCCTCACGACCATGGGCACCACGACCACGGGCACCACGACCACGGGCACCACGACCACGGGCATCACGACCACGAGCATCACGACCATGGGCATCACGACCATGGGCATCACGACCATGGGCATCACGACCATGGGCACAATGACCACGGGCATCACCACGGGGAAATGGATGCCCATATCTGGCTGTCGCCGGAAAATGCGCGACGGATTGCGATCGGCATGACCGATGTGCTGGCGGGCTGGGATCCGGCCAATGCACAGGCCTTCGCAGACAACCGCGACCGCCTGCTGGACCGAATCGACGCGCTGGATACCGACCTGCGCGCGCAACTGGAACCCGTGCGTGACCGGGCGTTCATCGTGTTTCACGATGCCTACCAGTACTTCGAACACCACTACGGGCTCAATGCCGCCGGCTCGATCACGCTGGATCCGGCACAGGCGCCCGGCGCCCGGCGGATCCAGTCTCTGCAGAACCGGCTGGCCGAGGATGACGTCGTCTGCCTGTTCACCGAGCCGCAGTTCCGCCCGGCGCTGGCGCAGATGCTGGTCGAGGGCCGGCCGACGCGCCTCGGCGACCTCGATCCGCTGGGGAGCGAACTCGAGCCGGGTCCGGACGCCTGGTTCGAACTGATGCGCGGACTCGCGGACGACCTGAGCGGCTGCCTCGAGGCGCCTGCCTCCTGAGCCCATCGGCGGCGCGGCCTGTCTCGGCAGAACAGGCCCGTGCCGCCGTTACAGCAGCACCAGCAACCAGACCACCGCGGCGTTGACGAAACTGAGCAGCACCGCGGCGGAACCCATGTCCTTGGCCCTGGCCGAAAGCGTGTGCAGCTCGCCACCGAAACGGTCGATCGCCGCCTCGATTCCCGAGTTCAGCAGTTCCACGATCAGGATCAGCATCAGGCTGCCCACCAGCAGCGCGCGCTCGACGCCGACGTCGGTCAGCAGAAAAGCCGCCGGGATCAGGACCAGGCACAGCAGCAGCTCCTGCCGGAACGCCTCCTCGTGGCGGAACGTCGAGCGAAGACCGCTCCAGGAGTAGCCGAAGGCCCGGACGATCCGGGCCAAGCCTCGATGATTGCTGTACGCCATGCACCTGATCCCGTCTGCTGCTTCGCCGCGAGGTAGAGAGACTTTGCGGTCAAAACCGGCAGCATAGCGCGCCTGCCACCCCGCCAGGTTACGGCTCGGTGACAGCGTCCCGGCGTGTCGTCAGCCGCGGGTACCCGAACGCAGGCCGGCGGGCTGCTGGGCCGGCTCTTCCTCGCTGCGATAGACCACGTCGAGGCGCTTTGCGGCCGCGACCTCGTTGAAACGCCGGTTCGGCAGCCGGTGCGGCGCACCCTTGATGGTGTCGATATCCCGCTTGGCTTCGTCGAGGATCGCGGTCATCGCCGCGACGAAGCCGTCCAGCGTCTCCCGGGATTCGGTCTCGGTGGGTTCGATCAGCAGGCACTCGGGGACCAGCAGCGGGAAGTACGTGGTCGGCGCGTGGTAGTCGTGATCGAGCAGCCGCTTGGCCACATCCATCGCGGTCAGGCCGGTCTCCTTCGCCTGCCGCTTCAGCGTGACGATGAACTCGTGGGTCGCGCGGCGCTCGGGAAACGCGAGGTCGAATCCCGCGCGCTGCAGTTGTGCCATCAGGTAGTTCGCGTTCAGCGTCGAGTACTCCGCGACGCGGATCATGCCTTCGCGACCGAGCATGCGCATGTACACATACGCCCTGAGCAGCACCCCCGCGTTCCCGGCGAATGCCGACAGCCGCCCGATGCTCTGCGGAAATGCGTCTTCCTGACCCTGCCGATAGACACCCGCGTCGTCGCGAACCACCACCGGCACCGGCAAAAACGGCAGCAGCCGGGTGCTCACACCCACCGCACCGGCACCCGGCCCACCCCCGCCGTGCGGCGTCGAGAAGGTCTTGTGCAGGTTCATGTGGATCACGTCGAACCCCATGTCACCGGGACGCACCTTGCCCAGTATCGCGTTCAGGTTGGCGCCGTCGTAGTACAGCAGTCCTCCGGCGTCGTGCACGATTGCCGCGATCTCGCGGATATGCCGCTCGAACACGCCGAGCGTCGACGGGTTGGTCAGCATGATCCCCGCGGTCTGCGGCCCGACCGCCGCACGCAATGCGTCGAGATCGACGTCGCCGCTGGCACCGGTCGGGATCTCCCGCACCCGATAGCCGCACATGATCGCGGTCGCCGGGTTGGTGCCGTGGGCGGCGTCGGGCACGATGATCTCGCTGCGGGCGTCGTCGCCACGCGCGCGATGGTAGGCCCGAATCATCGCCACGCCGGCGAATTCGCCCTGCGCACCGGCCATCGGCGTCAGCGACACCCCGCTCATGCCGGTCACCTCGCGCAGCATCTCCTGCAGCTCGAACATCGTCTGCAGAAAGCCCTGGCTGTGCTCCGGCGGCGCCAGCGGGTGCCGGTGCAGCAACTCGGGCAGCATCGCGAGGCTGTTGCAGGCACGCGGGTTGTATTTCATCGTGCACGAACCCAGCGGGTAGAACTGGGTGTCGATCGAGAAGTTCTTCTGCGACAGCCGCGTGTAGTGGCGAACGACATCCATCTCGGACACGGCTGGAAGTCCGAGCGGCGAGCGCCGGCGCAGCGTATCCGGGATGCCAGCGTCCACCCCGGTGCTGCGCGGTGCCTGGGCCGTGGCGGCCCGCCCCGCGCGCGCGCGATCGAAAATCAGGCTGGAGTCATGCTGAGTCATGCGACAGGTTCCGGTGTAAGGGTTCCCGGCAGTCGCGGGAAGCCGTGAATCGAAATGACGGGCCGGCGTGCGCTGGGCCCTCGTCCCCTCGGGCACTCGCTGCGCCGGCGGCCGGTGGCCGCGTCGTCACGCCGCGGTCGCACGGGCCAGCGCCGCTGCCAGACGGTCCAGGTCGGCGTCGGTCTTGGTTTCGGTCGCACAGGCCAGCACACCGCCGCGCAAGTCGGGATAGTCCTGTTCCAGCGCATACCCGCCAAGCACGCCCTCGCCGGCCATCCGCGCCAGAATGCCGGTGGCATCCGGGCCGAAATCGAACACCCGTTCGTGGAAGTGGTGCCCCTCGAACCGGGGCCGGATCCCGTATTCCGCAAGGCGATCGGTCAGCGCCCGGGTGTTCGCCCAGCAGGCCTCGGCGACCCGTGTCAGCCCCGCGTCACCCAGCAGGGCCATGTGGATCGTTGCCGCGGTAACCACCAGACCCTGGTTGGTGCAGATGTTCGAGGTGGCCTTCGAACGGCGGATGTGCTGCTCCCGCGCCTGCAACGTCAGCACGAAGCCGGGGCGGCCGTCGGCATCCTCGGTGCGCCCCACGATGCGCCCCGGCATCTGGCGGATGTGTTCGCGGCGTGTGGTCATGAAGCCGAAGTACGGGCCGCCGCTGGACAGCGGCGCTCCGAGCGGCTGACCCTCGCCGACCACGATGTCGGCGCCGCGGTCACCCCATTCGCCGGGCGGCTTGACCAGTGCCAGCGCGACCGGATTGACCACCGCGATCACCGGCACGGCGCGGGCCTCGGCCCAGCGGGTCAGCGCGTCGGCGTCCTCGAGCACGCCGAAGAAATTGGGCTGCGCGATCACCAGCGCGGTGATGTCGTCCTGCTCGAACCCCGCCAACCGCTCGGGATCGATGCCACCGTGGCGCTCGTCCCAGGGCAGTTCGGTGAGTTCGATGCCCTGGTTCCCGACGATCGCGCGCACGACCGCGCGGTAGGCCGGATGCAGCGCACCCGGCACCAGCACCCGGTTGCTCTTCGACCGCCGGTTGATGCGCACCGCCATCAGCACGGCTTCGGCCAGCGCCGACGCCCCGTCGTACAGCGACGCATTCGACACTTCCATGCCGGTCAGCCGGCTGACCATCGTCTGGTACTCGTAGATCAGCTGCAGCGTGCCCTGCGAGGCCTCCGCCTGGTACGGGGTATAGGCGCTGTAGAACTCCCCGCGCGTCGCGATCTGCCAGACGGCTGCCGGGATATGGTGCTCGTAGGCGCCGGCGCCGATGAAGCTCAGCGGCATGCCGTCGCGCCCGGCCCGATCCCGCATCAGTCGCGCGATCTCCATTTCCGTCAGGCCCTCGGGAATTCCGGACAACGGCGGGGTCCGCAATTCCGCGGGGATCTCGTCGAACAGGCTGTCGATCGACGTCACGCCGATCTGTTCCAGCATCTGGCGGGTATCGTCTTCGGTGTGCGGGATGAAAGGCATGGGCAATTTCTCGGGCAGATTCGGGGGTCGGTTCAGACACGCCCGGGGCAGCCCGCGGATGCAGCACCCGGCGCCCGGGCGCGCGTCGGGCCGCAGCGCTGGGGATCCGGGGCCGGACCGCGGGACGGCAGGTTCATTCCTCGCTGGCTACCAGTTCGGCATAGGCGTCGGCGTCCAGCAGTGCATCGAGGCCGGCAGCATCGGTGGGCTGGACCCGAAACAGCCAGCCCTCTTCGAACGGCGATTCGTTGACCCGTTCCGGGCTGTCGGCCAGTTCCTCGTTGACTGCCACCACCTCGCCGGACACCGGTGCGTAGACATCGGATGCGGCCTTCACCGACTCGACGGTCGCGCAGGGTTCGCCGGCCTGCACCTGCGAGCCCGGTTCCGGCGCTTCCACGAACACCAGGTCGCCCAGCAGCGTTTGCGCGTGATCGGTGATCCCGACGGTCAGCGAACCGTCCTCCTCCTGGCGCACCCACTCGTGGCTCTTGCTGTATTTCAGATTCGTTCTGGTTTCGGTCATCTCGAATTCCTCGGGTAGCTTGAACAGTTGCGGTCCCGGCCGGGTGCCGTCCGCCGGGGCGCGGAACGGGAGTCGCTCTCAGCCGATCTGCGACTTGCCGTGGCGTACGAATACCGGCTTCACCACCCGAACCGGAAGCGGCTTGCCGCGCAGATCGGCGGTCAACGTCGCATTCGCGGAAGCCGCCGGAATCCGGGCCAGCGCGATGGACACGCCGAGTGTGGGCGAAAAGCTGCCGGAGGTCACCACGCCATCCCCGGCCTCGGTTTCGATACGCGTGCCGCCGCGCAACACGCCGCGGCCCTCGAGCACCAGGCCGACCAGCTTCTCCGGCACACCCTCGGCCCGCTGGCGTTCGAGTGCCTCGCGCCCGATGAACGCGCGGTCCTCGGGCTCCCAGGCGACCGTCCAGCCCAGATTCGATACCAGCGGCGTGGTCGTGGTGTCCATGTCGGTGCCGTAGAGATTCATGCCGGCCTCCAGGCGCAGGGTATCGCGGGCCCCGAGACCGACCGGGCGCACACCCGCGGCGAGCAGCGCCTCCCACAGGGACTCGGCCGTCGCGGCCGGCAGCATGATCTCGAAGCCGTCCTCTCCGGTGTAGCCGGTCCGGGCCACCATCCAGTCGTCGTTCCAGACTGCACTGAACGGCCGCAGCTCTCCCGCCACGCGCAGGTCGTCGGGCAACAGCGCCAGCATCCGGGAGACCGCATCGGGCCCCTGAACCGCCAGCAGCGCGAGTTCCGCACGGACCTCGACGCGAACCGTCGCAGGGTCCGCAAGCGCCCGCATGTGCGCGATATCGCCCTCTGCGGTCGCGGCATTCACCACCGCCCGATAGCCCTCATCGCCCCGCAAATACACGATCAGGTCATCCAGGATCCCGCCCTGCTCGTTCAGCATGCAGCTGTACAGCGCACGCCCCTCGGACTTGAGCTTCGCGACGTCGTTCGCAAGCAGCCGCCGCAGGAAGTCTTTGGCCCCGACCCCCTGGATGTCGACGACCCGCATGTGCGAGACGTCGAACACCCCGGCGGATTCCCGCACGGCGCGGTGTTCCTCGAGCTGGGAACCGTAGTGCAGCGGCATCTCCCAGCCGGCAAAATCGACCAGGCGCGCACCGGCGCGCTGGTGGGCGGAATGCAGGGCGGTGGTTTTCAGGGTCATCCGGACTCCTTGCAGCATGGCATCGATCACAACGAAAAGGGCGGCCGACAGCATTCGCCATCAGCCGCCCCTCTGTCCTGAAACCTGAGAGTTTGCGTTGCAGGCAACGCCCCCTTCGGTGGGCCGCATGCGGCCGCTCTCCAGAGTCTGCCTGAGTACACCTCCCCGGTCCTACAGCCTGAGCGATTCCGGGCGGACGTTGCGCCTTCGGCGGTCATCCACGATACGGATGACTCTCTTCCAAGGAGGTGCGGCAGCGGGGCGCACCCGCAGCCGGCAGTTGCAGCAAAGTCTAGACCAATACGGCGCCATCGCGAAAGCCTGCCCGATCGCCATGGGCATCCACTTGCCCGGCATTCATCGCAGGCATTCGCAGGATTGCCGCTTAAGTCCCTGAGGCATTAACACATCTGTCACTTTTCCACAGTACCTGTGGATAACTCTGTGGAAGAGTTGTCGCCAATCCCCTGCAGCCCCTATGGCTGCTCGCCTGGAATCAAACTGGCCAAATCTTGACCAAAATACGCAAGTGACTGTTTTTTCGTTAATTCAAAGGCCTCTAATGCTGCTCTGCGAAAACCGACGACGGCCCTTACTGCAGATCCACAAGAGGCTCCGAGGATGTGCATAAACAGGAATTGCAAGCCCCGGAAACCGGCATTTTTCCGAACGAAGAACAGCCGATAGGTGCCGATTACGCGGCCCCGCGATTCGGGGCTGCCCCACCGCTCAAAGCCCGAGTGCGCGCAGCGCGAAGAAACGCTTCAGCAGGTCTCTGCGGTCGGTCTGCCGCACGCCGGCGGCCCTCAGTGCCGCAACGAGCGGCTGGCGCGACCCGAACAACCAGCGCAGGCCTTCCATCGCCCGCAGCATCGTCTCGTTCTCGAGACGCCGGCTGCGGGTATATTCGCGCAGGCCAGCAGTGCCGGCAGGATCGCCACCGGCTTCGTCGGGCAGGGCCTCGAGCAGCGCCTGTACGTCGGCGAACCCCAGGTTCAGCCCCTGCCCGGCCAGCGGGTGGATGGTATGGGCTGCGTCGCCGACCAGCACCAGTCGCCCGCGTGCGTAGTCCTGCGCCTGCCGGCCCACCAGCGGGAACAGGTGGCGTGGCGACACCGACTCGATCGTCCCGAGCCGCCCGCCGAACGCGTCTTCCAGCGCCCGGGCGAAGGCGTCGTCGTCGAGCGCCATCACCGCCTCCGCCGCGTAGTCGGGCTGGGACCAGACGATCGAGCAGCGGCCATCGGCCAATGGCAGGAACGCGACGATCGCGTCGTGATCAAAGCGCTGCCACGCGGTGTCTTCGTGCGCGAACCGGGTACCCACCGTCGCGACCACACCGCTCGCGTGGTAGGGCGTGCGGCGCACCGCGATCCCGGCGCGGGTCCGCAACGGCGACTCGCCACCGTCGGCGGCCACCAGCAGGCGCGTTCTGAGCACGCCGCCCCCCTGCAGGTGCAGGTCGACCCGGTCCGGGCGCCAATCGATCGCCCGCCAACGCGTCTCGGCACGCAGATCGGCCCCGTTGGCCTCCAGCGCCTCCCAGAGGCTCGTTTCCAGCGCCAGCAGTTCCACCGTCCACCCGAGCGCGGGCACGCCGAGTTCGTCGGCATCGAAGCGGATCGCCGCGGTACTGTGCGCATCC